>DINW01000092.1 GCA_002423705.1 Clostridium sp. UBA5530 | reverse complement strand
TTCGACAACGATATTTATCTTATCACCTTTCCCTCTAACTAATGTAGGACTCCTATATGGCTATGTGAAATTATAATTGATTTTCTTATAAATACTTCTTTTTACACTAATATTCTATTAATGATACACTAGGTACAGTTATTCTCTTATTATATCTTGCTTAATCTATTCTGAGGTTTCCTCTTCTGTGATATCTTCCTCTTGGTTTGTAGTGGCATTACTTCTCTTTTGTTCTAATAATAACTTTGCATTTAATAAAAATACATCTTCTGTTATAGCTTGTATGAACCTACCTAATAAAATCTGTTGATCTATAGTAAGCCCTTCCGCTAAGTTTTTAGCTACTAAAGCTGCCAATATAGTAAGTTCTTCTCCAGACAAATCATAGATACTCAACTTATTCACCCCATAGAATAATTATCCACATGGAAAATGCCTTCTTTATATATATGTTCACTTCTTCACCGCTCTAATATATGCCTCTAGCTCTTTTATTCGTCCTTTAATGTCTTTTATTTCTATATCTATATCTATTTCTTCTCCACTTTCTGTTTTTATTTTTTCTTTTATATCGTATTCCCCATTAAAATATTGATTAGTTTCATATACTCTACTTTTAGGAGATTTCTTATTTTTTTCATATATAAGTTTAGAATTTATAATAAATATATCCTGGGATACCGCTATTAAAAATCTTCCCAACAATAATTGTTCATCTAAATCCAATCCCTTAATTAATTTTTGGGAAATTAATGCTGCTAAAATTGTAAGTTCATCTGGATTAAGCTTAAATAGATCTATATTCAACAAGTATTCTCCTTAACATTGTTATATAATATATTATACTTTCCAAAATATTGAAAGTAAACCTATTGATTCATCTTATTTTCTAATAAAACTTTTGTCCATCTATACCTTTAATAGGCTTTCTGTTTACTCTGTTTCTTCTATACATCAAAGTTTGCTGATATCTATTCTCTTTGGGACCCTCATATACATATATGTTTTCTCCCTCGTTGCTATCAAATTTCTCTACAATCTTCTCTTTTACTAATTCTCCAATTTTATCTTTTGCAACTATAGCTGTAGCCACAGCACTAATACCTATGATTGTTCCCAATGCTATAAATCCTTTTTTTCTATTTTTCATATTAAATATACGGTTATGAAAATCTCAATAAAACATAACCTCTCCTTTCTATATATTCTTTTAGGATTTTTTTAATAATCTTATATTAATTTTTATTTTACCATATGTATGGTAGCTATAACACTCTACCCTCTTTAGGATGGACATAACAGCGACTACAATCCTATATAAGTTCAACTAATATTCATATAAGTTAAACGTCTATAAGTTCAACTAATATTCATATAAGTTAAACGTCACATAAAACTAAATTTCACCTGCTACCACTAATTTTTTTATGTAAAATAGTAAATCATAGTTTAATAAGATAATGTAATTTAAAAACTAGAAATGTCTGTAACAATATTATTGTTTTAATTCCTAGAATTTATCCTTAAATGAAAGTAGGTGAAATCTGATTTTTATATCAGTACCTTATGATGATATCCTTTCAATATATTTTATATACAATTTGGATTATAAACATCTTTATATCTTTAACTATTATAAGTCTTGAAAGAAGACGTCCTGAAAAAACTCTAGCTTGGTTATTAGTATTCATCTTGTTGCCACCTATAGGTTTAATTTTATATATTTTTTTAGGTCGCAATTGGAAAATTCATAAGCTTAGCAAAGGAATTTCTACAGAAATGAAAGAATTAATTTATCCTATATTAAAAGAAAGAGAAGTAAAGGGCCTTGAAAATTTAATTACTCTTATTGCTAATAATAGTGATTCCCCCATATTCACCAATAATGAAGTAACTATTTTTGAAAATGGTGTTGAAAAATTTCAAGCCTTAAAAAGAGAAATAGCCAAAGCTAAAGATCATATTCATTTAGAATATTACATAGTGAAAGATGATGGAATTGGTGGTGAAATAAAGGATCTTCTTATCCTAAAAGCAAAGGAAGGTGTAAAGGTTAGATTTATAATTGACAAGGTAGGGTCAATAAAATTACCAAAGTCCTATATTAAAGATTTAAAGAACGGTGGAGTTAACGTAGTACAGTATTCCTACTTTTTAGCTCCTATCTTGAAATTAATAAATACGCAGATAAACTATAGAAATCATAGAAAGATTGTTGTTATTGATGGAAAGATAGGTTTTTTAGGGGGAATAAATATAGGTGATGAATATCTAAATAAAGGTACTTTAGGTTATTGGCGTGATACTCATATGATGGTAAAAGGGGATTTTGTTTTAGGTCTTCAGTCTACTTTTCTAGATGATTTTCTAACCATTGAAAAAGCTAACAATCATTATAGCTTTTATGACAAAGATTTTAATAGTTACTTCCCACCATCAGAAACTCAAGGAACTTCCATAATGCAAATAGTTAAGAGTGGTCCCGATTCTCCCTACTCCTCTATTATGCAGGGCATTTTAAAACTTATATATCTAGCAAAAGACCATATATTTATAGCAACACCTTACTTCGTACCTACAGAGAGTATAATGGAGGCTCTTAAAATTGCAATTTTGAGCGGAGTAAAGGTTAAAATTCTGGTTCCTTCAGTACCAGATCATATAACAGTATTTTTAGCCTCTAAAACTTACTTAGCTGAACTTTTGGACTGTGGTGCTGAAATCTACACTTATACTTCTACTGGTTTTTTACACTGTAAGGTTATAACTGCCGATGGCACTATTTCCTCTTTGGGTACTGCTAATATGGATATACGTAGCTTTGAGCTAAATTATGAGATAAACTCTATAATTTATGACCCTAATGTGTCATTAAAGTTAGAAGACGACTTCCTTCAGGATTTAAAAAATAGCACTAAAATTGATCCTTTCCACTATTCTAGTGCCAATAGAATAGAAAAGCTTGCTCAGGGTGTCGCTAGAATTTTTTCTTCTCTTTTATAAGTTGCTATTAGTTGAACTTATCTAGGGTCGTAGCTGCTGTAGCACTCCAACCTAAAGAGGGTGGAGTGCTACAGCAGGTAGGCATCAGATAAATAAAACTCTAGTTTTCAGTTGCAGTTAAAACTTTTCCTGAAAACTAGAGTTCATTATTCTACAAAGGCTATGATTGTTAAGAGTCATTATAATTTAAGCAAAAACTCTATCCTCTTTCAATATTTCTTCAAACTTTATTGGTTCTAAGGGCTTACTAAATAAAAACCCTTGAATCTTATCGCATCTCTGACTTTTAATAAAATTCAGTTGTTCCCTAGTTTCTACTCCCTCTGCAATAAGACCCAGTTTTAAGTTATTTGCTATAGAAACTATTGTGGTTATAATAGATTTAGAATTATCATTGGTTATATCGCTAACAAAGGACCTGTCTATTTTCAGGTTATCTATGGGAAATCTATTTAGATAGTTTAGTGAGGAATAACCTGTTCCAAAGTCATCAATAGATATTTTTATTCCCATGGTTTTTAACTCTAGAAGTTTATTTATCTTATCTTCTACATTTCCCATCGCTACACCTTCAGTTATTTCTAGTTCCAAATATTTTGCTTCAAGGTTAGTTTCCTTTAGTACCTTTCTAACTTCTTCTATAAAATCTTCTTTTTCAAATTGTTTTGGTGACACATTGACAGAAACACATATAGGTCTATATCCCATAGCTATCCACTGTGCATTTTGTCTACAGGCTTCTCTTAGTACCCAATTACCTATAGGTACTATCAATCCATTTTCTTCAACTCTATTTATAAACTTTCCTGGAGCTACAAGACCTAGTTCCTTGCTATTCCATCTAAGAAGAGCCTCAACAGCTTCTACCTTACCAGTATTAGCAGATATAAAAGGTTGGTAGTATATTATGAACTCATTTTTTTCTATAGCATTGTGTAACATGGAATCTAATATGACCTGTTCTTCTATAACTTTATTCATCTCTGGACTATAGATGCAAAATTCATCTCCACCATTGCCCTTGGCCTTAGATTTGGCAACAGTAGCATTCTTTATGAGAAGTTCACTATTAATTCCATCATTAGGGTAAATAGCTATTCCTATACTTGCAGTTATATAAATTTCTCCATATCTTAATTGCCATGGCTCTCTAAAAGTCTTTAGTATAGTTTCTGCCCTTTTAGAAACCGATTCTACAGAAACATGATTTTTTATCAAAATCAGGAATTCATCTCCTGTCATTCTTCCAACAACACATTCCCCTCCGAAAATTTCCTTCAATTTTTCAGCTATATCCTTTAATAATATATCACCACAACTATGACCATAAACATCATTTACATTCTTAAATTTATCTATACCAAGGCTCATTACCCCTAGCTTTTCCTTTGTATCTTTGCATTGCTCTATGTTTAAATTTAATATGTTAACAAAGGATTTTCTATTTTGAAGGTTAGTAAGAGAATCTAAATATACCATATTGTTTATAGATTTCATCATTACATTAAAGTTCTTAGCAGCATTTGTTACTTCATCATTGCCTTTTTCATCAGCTACTACCCTTAGATCTCCATCTGCCGCTCTTTGAAATATCTTACTAAGTTTTATTATAGGCTTAGATATGCCTTCTCCAACTCTCTTAGCTATTGCCATGGACAGAAATATAAGCCCTATAGCTATTCCTCCAATGCTTAGGACAAGATTCTTTACAGGTTGGTTCAATAGATTAGAAGGAATTACGCTAATAAATGTCCATCCATCTGCACCATCTATGCTATTATAATAAGCTATCTTACCTTGGGAGTCCGTAGAGTAAGGTATTCTCTCATTGCTTTCCTTTGATGTATCTGTTAAATTTTTTGTTACTTTTTCATTTAATAACCTCAATTCACTATCTACATTGGAATCTCCACATTTGGTAACCACATTTTTTTTATCATCTATTATATACCCATAATTATCTCTATCATATATCTTTTTATCATATATCAGTTCGTAAAATTTAGAACAATCCACTGCTATTCCCAATACCCCTACTATTTTTTCATCATTAGTTATGGGTGCTGATATAATAACAATGCTTTTATTGCAATCTTTTACTGTTAATGCCTCTGATATGGAGGTGTGCCCTTCCAAAGCTCTTTTAAAATATTCCCTACCTTCAATATTATAATTTAAAACTTCATCTGAACTAGTACATTTACCATATTCATCTGCAACAAATATTCCATAGACTTCTTTAGGTTTCTTTTTCATCTCTTCGCTTAAATATGGTTTTATTCTATTTTCATCCATTGACTTTATAATAGACGTGTTTGCATATATACTGGATTCATTTTTTCTTTCCAATATCCAATTGGATAATATATGGATAGAGGATTCACAATCCCTTTGTATACTAGTATCTATAGTTTCCTTTAATGTCTTTGAAGAAATAGTTCCCGCCGCTATAAGAAATATAGTGGTAAGCACTATACATATGGCAAAAACCGTCAAAAATATCTTCTTCTTTATACTCATAAAAACTGATTTTTTCATGAAATTCCCCCTAAAAGCCTTACCTTACTGCGTAGTATGCAAAATAATTGCTAATTAATCGGTTATTTAACTATATATATATATTATTTTATATCTTTTATATTAAATTAGCTATGTACAACCTGCATACAAATTTCATCCTAAAATTCATGTTTTATCCCAAAAAGTATTTTTTTATAATCATATTATTTAATGTGATTAATTTTTATTCTCAATATGTTTTACTTTTCTTAAAGTCTCCACACCTTTGTTAATAATTATAAAAATTATAGCCCCAGAGGTATCTATTAATACATCTTTAAAAGCCGCTGCTCTTCCCGGTATAAAATATTGGTGAAATTCATCAGTACATGCATATAAAAAAGTTAGCATTAATGCCTTAAGTGCACATTTTTTACTGTTAAGATTTTCTTTTAAAAATTTATAACTGAAGAATGCCAGTATAAAATATTCTGTCATATGGGCTCCCTTCCTGATTATAAAGGTAGCAATATCTCCAAAGATGCTTTCCATATCTATTCCTAAAGCCATTAAAATATTTAACACTAGCCCACTCTGCTTAGAGGATTCATCTCCTGGGGTATTAGAAAATATGAATATAACCACCATCCATGATATCAATAAAATTAACCACTTATNNATTTCTTTTCAAAAACTCTTTCATCATGTTTCTCCTTCTACACTACCTATGTTATTTTAATGTCCACTTACTATTTTATATTACTGTGGTCATTACTTCAAATATGCATTTATTATTCATTTATGTTTATTATGTTTATTATATACCCCTTATTTATAAACGGTTTTATAAAATATTTTTAAATTAAGTATTGCATATTTATAAGTATTAGTTGTATAATTATACATACATTATCGTTGTTAGGAGGATTTATTATGAATAAAAATTTATTAAAATCTATATTAACTTTATCCTTGGTTGGAGTATTAACTTTAACTTTGGGAGCCTGTGGAAAACAAAAGGAAGTCTCATCTTTAGATAAGATTAAAAAAGAAGGGAAATTAATAGTTGGAACCTCTGCTGATTATCCTCCCTATGAATTTCACAAATCTATAGATGGAAAAGATACCATTGTTGGTTTTGAAATTGCTATAGCTAAGGAAATAGCTAAAGATTTAGGAGTAGAATTAGAAATCAAAGATATGGACTTTGATGGTGTTCTAGCTTCAGTACCTACAGGGAAAATTGATTTAGGAGTAGCTGGTATAAACCCAGATCCCGAAAGAAGAAAAAGCATGGATTTTTCAGATATATATTATAAAGCTGCCCAATCCATAATTGTTAGAGAGGAAGATAAGGACAAGTATTCAACCATAGACTCCTTAACCAAAAAGAAAATTTCAGTTCAGAAAGGTACTATTCAAGAGGATATAGCTAAAGAACAGATTAAAAATGGGGAAATTAAATCTTTAGGAAAAGTTACAGACTTAATACTAGAGCTTAAGACAGGAAAAGCAGACGCAATACTAGTTGAAACTCCTGTGGCTAAAGCCTATGTTGAAAAAAATCCTGGAATAGTAATCTCAGCAGCTGAAGTAAAGGATGACAGTGAAGGCGGAAGTGCTATAGGTATAAAGAAGGGAAACACTGAACTTGCTGATGCTGTAAATAAAACTCTAGAAAGATTAAGCAAAGAAAATTTAGTAGAAAAATTTATTATAGAAGCTAATGAACTAATGGACTAGGAGGATAGTTATGGACTTTTCATTTTTACCTGAATACTATAATTTTTTTATAGAAGGAGCCAAGCTGACTTTATATTTAGCATTTTTCACTGTACTTCTTGGAACTCTTTTAGGATTACTGCTATCCCTAATGCGTTTAAGCAACAATAAATTTTTAAAACTTTTATCTTCTATGTATGTTGAATTCCTTCGTGGTACTCCGCTATTGGTTCAAATATATATAATATATTATGGTCTGCCTTCCTTAGGAATTGAATTTTCAGATATAGTAGCAGGAGTAATAGCTCTTTCTATAAACAGCTCTGCCTACGTTTCAGAAATAATTAGAGCTGGATTAGAAGCGGTGGATAATGGGCAAATGGAAGCTGCTAGATCTTTAGGTATGAGCTATGGACAAGCTATGAAACATATAATAATCCCTCAAGGATTTAAAAATATACTTCCAGCTTTAGGTAATGAGTTTATAGTAGTAGTCAAAGAATCCTCTATAGTATCTGTCATCGGTCTTCACGACCTTATGTATAACGCAAACATAATAAGAGGAAATACTTTTAGACCTTTTGAACCTCTCATTATAGCTGCTTTAATTTATTTTATTATGACTTTTACTTTGTCTAAAGTGTTAGGTATATTAGAAAGGAAGATGAAGGCTTATGATAAAGGTATGTAGTTTAACCAAAAGCTTTGGCAGTACCAAAGTGCTAAAAGGAATGAATTTAGATATAGTTAAAGGAGAAGTAGTAGTTGTAATAGGACCCTCCGGTTCAGGTAAAAGCACTTTTTTAAGGTGCCTAAACTTATTAGAGATACCATCTAGTGGTACTGTTGAATTCGAAGGCACCAACTTAACTGATAAAACTGTTGATATAAATAAATTAAGAGAAAAAATGGGCATGGTTTTTCAAGGTTTTAATCTATTTCCTCATAAAACTGTCTTAGAGAATATAACCTTAGCTCCTATGAAAGTAAAACATAAGACTAAGGAAGATGCTGAGAATTTAGCATTTTCACTGCTTAAAAAAATAGGTTTAGAGGAAAAAGCTTCTTCTTACCCATCTCAATTATCAGGAGGTCAAAAGCAAAGAATAGCTATTGCCAGAGCATTAGCCATGGAACCTGATGTTATGCTATTCGATGAACCAACCTCTGCATTGGACCCCGAGATGGTTGGTGAAGTATTAAATGTAATGAAGGATTTAGCCAAAGATGGTATGACTATGATAGTTGTAACTCATGAAATGGGTTTTGCTAAAGAAGTTGGTGATAGAATTTTATTTATGGATCAAGGTGATATCTTAGAAGATGCGCCTCCTAGTGAATTTTTTTCATGTCCTAAAAATCCCAGAACCATAGAATTTTTAAATAAAGTGTTGTAATAAAGTTTCCTAGCTTTCAATGGTGGTGAAACCTCCCATTGAAAGCTAATTTTTTTTTGCAAAATTAAAAATCTTAGCTCATGGGGAGACAGAGCTAAGATTTTTTTGGGGTTTAAGGTTATATAATCATCTATTTCAATTTTAAGAATAATTTCACATTAATAATTTAGTTAACATTTATTTAACATAGTACTAATTTTGTTAAAACATGTTACAATTTGTTTAAAAAGAGTTTACTTTTATCTCTTAAAGTAATTATCTTTTATTGTTAATATCATTATAATATGTATTTAAACTGTTGTCAACATCTTTTTAAAATAGTATTTAATATCCTTTAACTTTTACTATCTTATTTCTTTTGAAAATGGAAATGGNNGAAACTAAGTTGAACTTATCTAGGGTCGTAGCTGCCGTTACCTTCAACCTAAAGAGGGTGGAGTGTTACAGCAGGTAGACATCAGATAGATTTTATTCTGGTGGTCTTTTGCTTTCATCCTTTAATAGAGGGTCAAATACAGGTTTTAGGCTTCCCATGTCTATTGAGTATCTATCATCAAATCCTGAAGCTTCAACCTCAAATTTAAAATCCTTATCCCCAACTTTGCCTATTATTTTACCTGTGGCTAAACTATTTTCAAATTCCTTCTTATCTATACCAGTTATCTTTAGATTATCAAACCAATCATCTCCGTACTGCTCCTTAAAACTATTATTAACATTAGTTAAAAGATACTTAACCTTTTCATCGTTAAATACACCATGATAATAATATACGCCATAAAGTTCAAAAATTCTTGATGGCACTACATTTCTGCAAAGATCTGGGTCATTTTCATATACTGATTTAAGAAAAGCTACTACAACTCCGTCTACAGTCATATCAAACTTCCTATCCAAGGTATATGTTGTTGCTATTTTAGGATACTTATATGTGGGTGGTTTGTAGTAATAATACGTATATATCACCCCCGCAACCACTAATACTGTGGCTAAGGCCATGGTAAACCATACCCTGTGATGAACTTTTTTCTTTTTGATTTGACTTTTTTCCATTTTTCATATCCCCCTTTATTATAAAATCCCCCTATTAAATTATATACGAATTAAATACTATTAAGTAACTACTTTTGTAAAAAAAAGTTTATTTTTTTTGCAATAATAAAAATATAGGTGAAATCTCCCTTAAGGACATCCCACCTATATCTTATATTATGCTAAAACTATATTCTCTACATTTCTTTCTTCTATCTGAGCTCCATCTTTAAGCTTTAAGAAAGCACCATTAATGTTAAATATATTTTTGCTTATAATCAAGTCCATTAAAGTTGAAATCTCGCTATCCTTTATTTCTTCCTTAATTCCGCTAAGTCTTAAAGATGCCTTAGTTCCTTTATCAGTTATAAACTTCATTATTAATGTTTTTTCTCCCATATCCATTCCCCCTTATTATTTACCATAATTAGTTTACGCTATTTTATTCTCTTACCATGTCATAAACATTTTCTCTAGTCATATCTACCACAGTATATTTTACAATTCCTTTGAAGGCCTCTAACACTTCTAATACGTCTTCATCATTAGCATTAGGATAAACATTAGAAAATCTGTCTTTCTTAAATACATCCTTTCCATTTTTATCTACCCCAGTCTTCACCTTAATAACTGCAGTACTGTTGGTTAATATTGATTTTACAGCCATTTTTATCACTCCTTTCACCTACATATAACTAATGAAATAGTGAATTTATCATTATAATTATAGATTTATTTTTAGCCCTACAATATACTGAACCTATCTAGGGACGTAGCTGCTGTAACCCTCCAACCTAGACAGAGTGGAGGATTACAGTANNTAAAGAGGGTGGAGTATTACAGTAGGTAGACATCAGATAAAATATGCTACGGCCTTGGTTATAATTAAGATAGTAGAAAATGTTATAACTATCATCAATGGCAAATCTATTATCTTTTCATTGGTGGTATAAAGGGGCATAAAAGCTTTAGAGTCTCTATTCATAAATTTTAGTATTATAAAAATAACCACCATAGCACCTAATGCTATGGGAAATAAGAACCACAGTGACTGTCTATCGTATCCCCTAAATGCTTCTAGAAGTTTATATTGGGTACTTATAGGAAAAGATAATATTACCGCCATTAAATTATTTACTCCATGAATTATCATCCCACTAAAAATAGATTGGGTATAATAAAGCGTTATAGCCATAACTATTCCTAAAATCAATGTATAACTAAATTGATATATATTTAAGTGAAATAATGCAAAAACTAGTGCACTGAAAACTATTCCTTTTGCCACTCCCACATCTCTATAACCATGAAGTATAGCTCCCCTAAAAAATATTTCTTCACATATTGATGGTATTATAACCACTGAAAATACTATAAACCAAAGGGGCATTTCTCCATAATAAAATCCATAACTATAATTCATATTAAATAAATAAGACACTCCATTAGCTATAAACATTGTTATGGGTGTCATGAGTATAGCTATTATCACTACTCTTATTAAATCCTTTAGTTCCATAAATCTTATTTTGAAAATATTGTAGTGATTGTCTTTACTTATTGCTGCATATGCCATGGCTGGTAAAAAAATATACATAAACTGAGTCATATTACCATTGCTAAAAGAATCCATGGCCTTAAATGGTTTTGAAGGTAAAAATATAACCATAACTAATGATATGAGTAATATGATATTGCTCAAAAAGGCCTTTCTTTTCACAAAAATCCCCCCAAAAAACTTCTTAATATTATGGTATGTGAATTCCATAATTTGGTTATAAGTTCTTGAGAGGATTATTTTCATTTCTTCATTTTATTTCTCTATTATATTCTGTAGTTGAAGCCAATCTTTTTGAAATGCACTTATACTATCATCAGCTAATTTACTATTAACCATATTGTGAAGCACCTCATAAGATACTGTGGCTGCATGGGCACCTTGGGCCAATATATTTACTACTTGACCAGTATTTTTAAAGCTAGCTGCTAGTATCTTTGTTTGTAAATTTCCTTGATCATATATATTCCTTATTTTTTGGATTATCACCCCTGGGGTCAACCCATTATTTTCCATCCTGTTTATGTAGGGGGCTATATAATCTGCTCCTGCTAAAGCTGCTATTAAACCTTGCTCGCATGTAAATATAGCTGTAGCTAATATTGGTATATCCTTATTGTAGGTTTTTAATGCCTTTATTGTCTTTATTCCTGCAGTATTTACAGGAACCTTTACTCCTATTCTTTCTTTGTTTAAATTATAAATTCTAATTCCTTCTTCATACATTTCTTCAAAGGTTTCTCCTGTTACCTGGACAAAGACTATTCCTGTGCTGTTTGCTATAATTTCCTTCACAATGTCCGTTCTTTCCCTTTTTTCCCTTAATAATATAGTAGGGTTAGTAGTAACTCCAGCCACTATTTCTAATTCATATGCCTTCTTAATCTCCTCTATATTAGCTGTGTCTAAAAATATTTCCATATCCATCCTCCTATGTCTTTAATATAATTCAATTATATTAAAGATACACCTATATTGAAACCTTTTCCAAAACCTTTCTTCTTCTAATATAATATGAAAATTTAAACTATTTACCTTATTAATTTGAAGGCTACATTCAAACTCCACCTAGTTCTAATCCTAACTTTATCCCCTGTTTCTTCTTCTTTCTCTAGACTTTTTTATTGTTACCAAACGACTAGGTGACTGCTTTCTAATCCATGTTAAAAATTTTTTTATTCTTTCATCTTTTTGAAGTTTATCTATATTATAAAGTCTATTTGAAAGTTCCCTGTTGCTATATAAGGCATGAATCTGCTTATGGCATGGTATACATAGCTTTGCTGTTTCTTTGTACCTTCCGCCTAGTTCCTTAGGAATAAGATGATGCTCCGTAGTTTCTATAGGATGTCTTCCACATAACTCACAAGTTGAACCTTTTTGTATTGAATTTTTATGATATCCATGATTGATCTTTACTTTTTCCATAGATGCCTCCAACAGTCTAACTTTCATACAAAAACTTTGTGTAAAGCTGAATATAATATACTTATTGTTTGTACTTTTATCATAATATTTTCATGTAATTTTTAACATGAAAATTTCTACTTAATTACCACTAAATCAATAACATAATTCGACCTTTTTTGCTAAAAATATAGTTACAAACATAAACAATAACAAAAGGAGGTTATGAATATGTCATATAAGAAATTAGTTCCTGAATCTAAGGAAAAAATGAGTTCATTTAAAATGGAGGTAGCTAGAGAATTAAATGTACCTCTACAAGAGTACAATGGAGATTTAACTGCTAAACAAAACGGTTCTGTAGGCGGAGAAATGGTTAAGAAAATGGTAGAAGCTTACGAAAGAAACCTATAATATTTCAAGCCCCCCTTAAGTAATGCTGAGTTGCTGCAAAGGTGCTGTAAAGCCACTTTGTAGCAACTCTCTTTTATTTTTAACTTGATTTTTTATAAATTAAGGGTATTATTAAAAGAGATATTTATTGTTTAAATTATATTTGAAAGGTTGTTAATATAGATGAAAAAAGAACCAAAGGATACTAAAGTAGTTTTAGGAATGTCAGGAGGAGTAGATTCATCTGTTGCTGCATATATCCTAAAGGAACAAGGCTACAATGTAGTTGGTGTGTTTATGAAAAATTGGGATGAAAAAGATGATAGTGGTGCTTGCACTGCAGTGGATGACTATGAGGACGTAAGACTTGTATGTCATGCCCTAGATATTCCCTATTATACTGTAAACTTTGTAAAAGAATATTGGGATAGAGTATTTGAATATTTTTTATCTGAGTATAAGAAAGGACGAACTCCAAATCCAGATGTTATGTGCAATAAAGAAATTAAGTTTAAAGCTTTTTTAGATTTTGCTATGCAGATAGGTGCGGATTATATCGCCATGGGCCATTACGCTCAGGTTGACTTTAAAGACGGTGAATATAGGCTTTTAAGAGGGGAAGATTCCAATAAAGATCAAACTTATTTTCTCTGTCAATTAACACAAAAACAATTAGAAAAGAGTATGTTTCCAATTGGGCACTTACCAAAGTCTGAGGTCAGAAGAATAGCTAAGGCTCTTAATTTGGCTACTGCTACAAAAAAAGATAGCACTGGTGTATGTTTCATAGGCGAACGTAATTTCAGACAATTTTTAAATAACTATCTTCCTGCAAAGTCCGGTCCTATTAAGACTTTAGATGGGCAAGTTTTAGGAGAACATATTGGATTAATGCATTATACCCTAGGTCAAAGAAAAGGTCTTGGTATAGGCGGTGCTGGAGAACCCTGGTTTGTAGTAGACAAGGACTTAAGATCCAATACCCTTTACGTAGTTCAAGGAGAGGAAAATCCTGATTTATTTTCCTTTGGCCTAAAGGCTACAGATATAAATTGGATTAGCAAAAAAGAAATGCCTAAGACTTTTAAATGTACAGCTAAGTTTAGATATCGCCAACCTGACCAAGAGGTTATAGTCCACATAAAGAATAACAATTGTGCCATTGTAGAATTTGTGCATCCACAAAAAGCTATCACTCCTGGTCAAGAAGTTGTTTTTTATATCAATGAAGAATGTCTAGGTGGGGGACCCATAGATGCCTTTTATAAAAATCAAAAGAAACTTCAAAGATTGATAGATGCAGATTTTTAAGATTTGCCGTAGTATACATAGTGTGTATCCTACGGCTTTTTTGTCTAGAATATTATACTAACATGAGATCAACATCATTATTAGATAAACATAAAGCAAGAATTTTTTCTAAACATAAAAGGTTGTTTCATCTTCCCATTTATAATTAGTCTTAAGTCTAATTTCTTCTGCTAAATTAAATAAAGCTCTATCCTTTTCTTTAGCCTCTATCATTATATCTAAATCTCTATTTATAGTTTTACATATATTCATGAAATTTAAAAATTCCTCAATGTTTATAAAGTCCGCATGTCTTCTGTCTAGGGGGCCGTCTTTTGGAGAAGAAATATGTACTTTAGGTGGAAACTTCTCATGATCCCATGTATGAAAAATTTCTCCTATATAATCTTCAATTTTTTCGCCTTCATTGTTACATAGGTGATGATGAACATCCAAGACCATAGGAATGTGAATTTTTTTACAGATATGTAGGACTTCCTTAGCTGTAAAAGTTTTATCATCATTTTCTAGTATCATCCTTTCTTTTATTTCCTGGGGAAGATTTGCGAAATTTGCTATAAATCTATCCATAGCTGCTTTCTTTCCTCCTTGAGCTCCGCCTACATGGAGTACCATCTTTCCCTCAGGATAACTTATGTCACGAAAAAGGTTATCATGAAAAGTTAAGTTTTTTATAGTGCTTTCTACAACCTCATCTCTTACGCTGTTTATAACATTAAATTGATCTGGATGAGTATCCACTCTCATGTTATTATCCCTTATAAACTTTCCTATTCTTTCAAAGTCCTTTTTAAATATGTCTCTATAATTCCATCCTTCTACTAAAGGATGAGTGGCTAATGGCACCAAATTAGAGGTTATTCTATAAAAATGTATGTTTTTCTCATTATTATATTTTAATATAGTATATAAGTCCTCTAGATTTGATAAGGTAACCTTTTTTAGTTTATTTATCTTTTCTTCTTCACTGGTTATTTTGCAATAATTAGTGTAAGTAACAGTGCTAGATGCTGTGACCTTAGGTAAATTTAATGCAATAGATACATATCCTAACCTTATTCTCATTTCTATCCCTCATTTTTAATATAGTTTATCCTGTAAAATTAAAAATTACTCAGAGGAAAGTTTCCTCTGAGTATTAAGAATAAATATTTTTACATAATTATTTTGACATTAAATGCTATTTATGCAAACCTTTAGCTTAGTTACAGTGATTATATCAAATCCGCAATAGATCTTTGTGCATACTTCCTTTGGCTCTATATTTATGCAGTAATTTTTATTGTATACAAAACTCTTTGGAACCTTCATTGTTATACAGAATTTTATATCTCTTGTTATTGTTTGCTCGCAACCTGAGCAAGTCACATATTTTATACGCAATTTTAAAAGTCCATCAATTAATACTCTCTTATTTCCATGTTCATCACATTGTTCTTGTGATAATTCTTCAACCTTAACAATCTTAACCCATGCTTTAGCATCGGCAATATTGTGAACAGGCCCTTTAGAACATGGAACTTTAACTGTATCTCTTACCTTAGCTTCTCTGCACATATATAATATAACTGTAGTTGCTACTGTATTACTGCTTATTGGACATAAAACTTGACCATTCCTACTAAAGGTAGCAGTGCATCTATTTTCTATAGTGCCATCTGTTGGGAAATCCTGCACTCTAGTTCTTATATAAATATCCTTTGTCTCTCCACAACATAAATCTCCTAAGTTCAAACCTCCACCTAAAGCTGAACATGGATAAGTTCTGCCATTAGCTTTTACTTCTAAACATGCTACTTCAGAAGGAAGAACATCTCTTAATGTGAAATTCTCTACTCCTATTTCTGAACAATTAGAAGCTTTTATTCTATATACAAGCTCATCTCCTACAGAGACCACACTTCTATTAGCAGTTTCTTCTAAAGTTATTGCTGAATTCATAATTCTTGTTTCTACCACGTTGCTATTAGTCTTTGTGCATCTGATATCTCCACATTCAAATGGCATATAACAATAAGATACTTCTGCAGAATTCCTTACAACGCCTCTAGTGCCGCAAGCTATCCTAGCATCAAAAGAAACAGTTATACATCCGCAGGTGTCAAGAGATCCTAATGCTAAATTGCTTAAATTTCCACTATGACAAGTGGTACATCCCTTAACTCTTAAAGAACCTGGAACTAGTGTCAACCCACTTGGTAGAATATCTTTTAATCTTATATTAAAAGCTGTAGTATTACCTACATTCTTAATCTTTATACAATATCTTAAGGTTTCTCCATCCAAAGCTTCTTTTCTATCTACACTTTTTACCACTTGTAATTTTGCACACTTTTCCTTTGGCTTACATGGCTCAAAGCATGAATCATGACAATCACATTCCTGTTTAAAGCAGGCTTCTCCCTTCCATGGGCTCTCAGTATGACAATCACACTCATCCTCTTCCCAGCAATGGCAAGGTCCTTTTTTTACTTCAACCTCTCCAATGTAATCATTATAAGCTCTGCTTTCTGAGCATCTACCACAGGTACCAGCTTCTCTTAATGTATCTTCTTGTAGGTCTTCCTCATATTCATCATCTTCAAAGCTATTACCTATTCTTACAGCCTCATTGTCTCCTAGATTTGCACGTATTTTGACGCCTTTGCAACGTGCCAAATCTTCGTCTTCTCTAAGTTCTTCAATATCCTCTCTAAGTTCTTCAGCCTCTTCTCTGAATTCTTCATCTGTATACCCATCACGGCAACTATGATTTCTTTCATCTAAAAATTCATCATATACTATATCTTCTTCATAGTATTCATATTCATCATATCTTTCATCTTCTCTACATCCTCTGGATCTATCAAAACAGTCTTTTCCCATATAATATCTCTCCTTTTTATCTAAGATGTATTGTTTACTAATACATTCTATGTGAAAAATGCATTATTGTTACAACTTAATAGGGCAGATATACACTATAGATTTATAGCAAAAATCCTAGGACTTTCTTATCCTAGGATTTTTGTTAACTAGATATTTCTGTAACCTCTGTGACTATCCATTTTTTTTCACTATTATCATAGTTCATTATTGTTTTAAAAGATACAACTTTATCTTCCTCATCTATGGGTATAATAACCAGGCTCTTTTTCTGCTTATAATTCACATCTGCTATAGCATAGGTACTATAGACCCCATCCTTATATTCTATAGATATTGCATCTTTTTGCCATTTTAAATCTTGAAGATTATAGCTGTTGCTTATTATAAGAGACTTCTTTTTATACTTATCATAAAGATAATCCTTTATTTCCTTTTTAGCATTGACTATTAAATTTTTGTCACCTTTGTTTAGGGCCATAAAAAAGCTATTATAAAATTCCTTATACTGGGTTTCTAAGGTATCTTTAAGCTCCTCTGTCATAGGATTAATATCTAACCTTACGGTGGATAATTCTCCTACAGTTTTTTCCTCGCTTTTGATTTTTCCCCAAGGGAACTCTCTCTCAACATAAATTTTTATGGAATCATCTCCTGGGAAAGGTCCTATATTCTTAAATTGGTCAATGGTTTTACCACTATCTTCGCTATTGATGTAAACCTTACTATCGGTATAATTGCTTTCCAAAGTAAGGTTTACCGCCTTTACAGGTATATTCACAGATGTGTTTTTCCCAATAATATTAATATCTTTTGACTCCTCTATTTCTCCATAGGGGCCCTGAACCTTGGCCTTTATATTATAAATACCCGGTATTAGTGATTCAAAGCTTTGGGGAAAATCATTTTCCTGAACCCTATAATAAGAGTCCCCGTTTAAAAATATCTCTGTATTTTTTAAGTTTGTGGATAAAATCATAGATACTTCCTTTAGCTCAATATAATACTTACCATCTTTCTCTTTTAAGGATATTATTCCGTTGGAACCCTCATTACCAAACCTCAAATCTCTTATGATTTCATCTCTTCTAGTTTCATCATTATTTATATAATCCACAAAAGGCTTTATATTTTCTTTAGTAAGCTTTATATCTTTATTTTCGAAAACTATGTTTTTATAAACCTTCCATGGATTAGAGCTTTTCAATGTTCTTTCAAATTTATTTACTACTGATGTCCTTTTATTCCCTCCAGAGGCTATTAAAAAGCTAATTCCACCTATAATCACTGCTAGAACAATTATAGCTATAATTCTATTTCGTCTGTTATCATGAGCTTTTATATATTCTACTAAATTTCTATAATATTTTATGAAGACTTTTTTTCCATTGTCTATGGTAATCATCCTTTCTACAAAAGCCTTAAATTTTAAGCAGTGCTTTTAAAGGTTTTCCATGAGTTTCTTCAAAATCTAATCCTAAAATTTCTGCAAAAGTCGATGCCATATCTACTAAACGTCCTTCTTCCAATGCTATGCCTTCTTTTATGGATTTTCCAAAGGCTAAAAATAAGGACTTATAATCCTCTCTATGGCTATCATACCCATGGGTTGCCACATGTCTTTCTCCTAAAGGTTTTTCATAGTTATCAGCCTCTATCTTCTCTACTACAGCATGGGTCTTATAAAAATTTCTAAAATAGTAACCATCTCTTGCTTCCACCATAAACTCAAAGGATCCGTCTACTCCCTTTTCTCTACATTGCTCTTTAGTATATATGGTCTTAATGCCATACTTTTTCTGCCAAGACTTCAATAATTCATAAATTTCATCTTTAATGTGTTCATTATTAACATGGATTTGTGCCGTGCCATCACTGGTATTACAAAAGGCTTGCCATGATGTCACCTTTCCATCTTCTCCTAAAGTTATTAGTCCCTCTTCAACAAAAGCTACATTCAAATTTACCATATATTCTACATCTAAGAATCCGTGATCACCCAACACTACAAAAGTAGTTTCATCATAAATCCCAGCTTTTTTCGTTGCCTCTATTATTATTCCAAGTCTTCTATCGGATTCCCTTAAAGCCTCTTTTGCCTTATCTGAAAAAACTCCATAAATATGCCTAAACTCATCCAAGTGAATAAGATGACATAGCATTAAATTAGGCTTTTTCTTTAAAATAGTTCTTTCAATAGTTCTTATTATAAATTCATCTAAATTAGGCTCCCTCTTTCCGTTCAGCTCCTTACGAAACCTTAAAAAGTTGTCTAGTACATAAAGAGTAGTGCCGTTGCTTAAAGACACTTTACTTTGGTTTTCTCCATTTATAGCCCACATTTCAGGAAATACGTAGTCAGCCTTTTTCCCTGCCATAACAGGCCAAAAAATGGAAGCGGTCTTCAGTCCTTTTTCTTTAGCTGCATCTACGATAGTCTTTGCTTTTATATACTTAGATTCCCAATGCCACCTTTGCTCCTCTGCAAAGGGGTCAAAGATTTCATTATTATATATACCATGAACACTAGGATAAAATCCTGTAATCATAGAGGTGTGAGCACAATATGTTAGTGATGGGAATACCCCTGTTACCTTTTTGATATAAGATCCTTTTTCTAATATTTTTTTAAAATTAGGTAAATCCCTAATATAGTCAAAGTCCTTGGCATTTAATGCATCCAGAGATACAACTATAAGATGCCTTGATACATTTGATTCTGCTTCCATAAACCCTCCTACTCTATTCCCAAAGCTTTAGCTCCAATCTCATAAGCAAAATACGAATAAATCATTATGATAGTGCATATTAAAAAGCAGTATAAAAATATTCTATATCCTTTAGATATATTGTCATTGTTCTTAGTTAATCTCTCCTTTAAAGGAATATGTTTTATCTCATCTCCATGTTTCATCATGGCCCTTCTTGGATTTAGCAATGCTATAAGGCCTACTATTATAAATATTCCCATAGAATAAAATAATCCGTTAGCGCTACTTGCTAAATTAAATTTAAAAATCCACCCCAACAATAAAAATACTATACTATATATGTTTCCTATTATTATTACCTTAAGCCATCTATTCATAGTTACCACTCTCCTTAATAATAATATACTGTGTAGGAAAATGGTTGTCAAAATATTTGTTTTTTAATATTTTTCAAACGTATTAGTAGTTAAGTTGCCTTTTACTGTCTAAATACTTAATTTTCCTTAATTCTTATCATATCTATAAAATCATATTTATACTTAAAATCATCTATCCTTTCTTCATAAATCACCTTCCACTGACTATAATCTATTATTGGGAAAAAAGTATCCCCTTTAAAATCTTCATATATCCGTGTTAAATATATTTTATCTATCCATGGCATGAATAACCTAAATATTTCTCCCCCTCCGATTACAAAAACCTCATCTTCACCTTCTATTAAGGTTTTAATCTTTTCTATAGAATTTATCACCTTTACTCTAGGGTTATATATTTCATACTGATGATTTTCAGTAAGAACTATATGAAATCTATTAGGTAAAATTTTAGGTAAGGCCTCAAAGGTCTTTCTTCCCATGATTACAATGTGTCCTTCTGTTAAATTTTTAAACCTTTTAAGATCCCTAGGAATATTCCACAAAAGATTATTGTTCCCTCCTATTACATTGCTATTAGCCATAGCTACAACAGCACTTAACATTTTAATTCTCTCCCTTCTGTGTGCAATTTGTGGACTATGTGGATAAGCTGTTTATAACTTTTTAGATTAGTTTTTCATAAAAAGATTATAATTTTTAAAATTTTATTACCATAATATTCAATTATATACTTTTTATATTACTACTTTAAGATTTTTTTGTTGATAACTATTTGAAAATTACGATTTTATAAAAGTTTTCCACATTTTTGTACAACTTATCCACAAAAAATGTGGATAAGTTGTGATTTCATATGTTAATATCTATCCATAATTCTTATTTTAAATTTTTTCATCATACTATTTATAAGGGTTCCTCAATGGTTAATAATGTGGATAACTCCTGGCTAGAAATGTTGAAATTAGACGAAGGATTTTTATCCTTTCTTTAGACGTATTTTCATATATTTATAGTATGTATATACTAATTTAGAATATATATCATTTATTAAAGTGAGGGTAATCATGTATATAAGAAACAATCCTTTATTGCTCTGGTGTTTTTTAGGTTTTATTTTCATAATATCTGTTGGGACTATTCTTCACTTTACTTATGAATGGAGCAATAGCAATTTTTTAGTATCTCTTTTTAGTCCTATAAATGAAAGTGTTTGGGAACACTTAAAATTAGGATTTTTTTCTCTTTTATTTTTTTCTATAATAGATTATTGGTTTCTCAGCAATATTTACAATAATTATTTTTTAGGAAAACTCTTAGGGATTTTAACCATGGAAATATTTATTGTTGTAATCTTCTACTTATATTCATCAATTGTAGGACATCCTGCTCTTCCTGTAGATATTAGTCTATTTTTTATAGGTGCGGCATTATGTCAATTAGTATCTTATAAAATCATGAACTTAAGTATTAACTATGAAAGAATAAATACAATTTCTCTATTTATATTATTAATTATAACAATTTTATTTTTTATATTTACTATTTCTCCTCCTAAATTAGATATCTTTAAAGATCCTAGATTGCAATAATTAAGATATAAAGTATTTTAATGTCTATTTTGCTACTTCTCACCATAATAATTAGTAACACTATGTATGTTGCCGTTTACATTTTTTTTATAAGTAGTATAATAAATATTAGAGATTATCATAAAAATATGACAATCTCTAAAAACTAGTTTGATAGACTTAACAGCTATTATATTGAAATTCCATATGATTGGTGTATAATATATTATAGTTGTCAAGTTAATTAAACTTGTTCCTTACATAAAAAGTACTTAAATAAATGTACTATGTGATAATATTAATCACTCTTCCTAATCCCCTATGAAGGTAGGGGACTTTTTTTGCCTATTTTTCCACAACCTAGAATGAGAAGCACATTTCAACAAACCTCCTCCTCATTTTAGTTCTTAATAAAGCTCAACTATGTTTCACTTTATGATATTCCTCTTTTGTTATAGAATATAAGCAATCATCATATATACTTCCATCATAAATTTTTGTAGCTTTCCTCAAATTTCCTTCATAAGTAAAGCCACACTTTTCTATAACTCTTTTAGATTTATCATTATGAGGATAATGATAACAAGATATTAATTCTAATTTCTCCTCTTCAAAGCCATAAGCTATAACCCTTCTCGCTGCCTCTGTCATAAGGCCCTTCCCCCAATATTCCCTAGCAAGAACATATCCTAGCATTTTACAATTGGTGTCTCCTCTTTTGTCATCTCCATGTAATCCTATAGATCCTATAGCCTTTCCATTTTCCTTATATATAACAGCCCATACCTCATCTCCTTCACTGAAATGTTTTAATATCTCCAAGGTCTCTTCTCTACTTTCATGAGGTTTCCATCCTGCCATGGGACCTACCTGTGGATCTTTAGCATACTCATACATATCTTCCAATTTATCTTCGCTCCAGTTTTTCAGTAATAATCTATGTGTTTCTAAAATTTTCATATTCATCCCCCTTATCAGTAATTTCTATTGATTATATTACGAGTTATTGTCCTTAGCAATAGTGCTGATGTTTTTTCCATTGTTCATATGTTTTTTTCCCCAAGTAGCCATGGCCTCTAAGGCTGGTATAAGACCTTGTCCCCCTTCTGTTAATGAATATTCCACTTTAGGTGGCACCTCCATATATTGAACTCTTTTTACTATATCATATTGCTGAAGTTCTTGTAGGGACTGTGTAAGCATCATATTAGTTATACCATCTACATTTCTTTTCAATTCACCATATCTTAAAACCCCATTGGTATGTAGCTGCCATATTATGCTCATTTTCCATTTTCCACCTATGGCTCTGGCTGTGTAAGCAATGGGACACTCTGTAAAAAAATCTCCTTTGCTAGACTGTTGATTTTTTCCCATAACAACTCTCCCCTTAGTCAGTTTTTTCTTCCTTTATCAATAAATACTGCATACTTGTTGACTAAATATTTTTATATTACTATCTTAGTGTAAAGGAAATTTAAAGTAAAGAAGGGGGACAAAAAATGGATACTATCGATATAATTTTAAAAAGAAAAAGTGTAAGATGCTATAAAGATGAACAAATATGTAATGAGGACTTAGAAAAGATCATAGCCTCAGGTAATAATGCTCCTAACGCAGGTCCATTTCATATTTCAGTGATTCAAAATAAGGCTCTTCTACAAAAGATATCTGATTTAGCCCTAGAGGGTATGAAAAAATCAGGGAGCGAGTTTTTAATGTCAAGAGCTGCTTTACCAGGATATGCTCCTATATATGGCGCTCCAACTCTATTAATTCTTTCTTCTCCTAAGGGAGATGGAGCAGGAGATATAAATACTTCCTGTGCGGCTACCAATATGACTATTGCAGCTACTGCTTTAGGCCTTGGATCTTGCTACGTTGTAACTCCTGGTCTTGCCTTTAATCTAAATAATATCCTGTACTCTGAAGCTGGAATTCCTGATGGTTATGATATAAGATGCAGTGTTATCATTGGTTATTGTGCTGGAGATGAATTTGCCACAGAAAAAGCACCTAAGTCTAATGTAAACTATGTAAAATAAGATTTAACTAACATTTAATGAAATTTAGGCTCCAAAGAGAAGACATTCCTTCTCTTTGGAGCCTAAAGTATTAAAACCAAGGTAAAGCTTTCATTATCATAGATATAACTATAGTACAAACTCCCATAGATGTTACATTAGCTATGGTAATATGAAAATCTTCTGGTAGTTTCTTTGCAAAATACTCCGCCACTGGCGCCCCTAAAATTCCACCTAAGACACCTGCAAATATAGCTACCTCTATGCCACCACCAAACATAAGAACACAAGCTGGACCTACACTTACTACTGGTACAGAGGTAGCATACCATCCATCTTTCTTATATTTATCAAAGTATAGGAAAATTCCTACTGCTGAGCCCACTATTTGAGACAATATTATTCCGGGAATTGCTCCTCCCCCATAGGCTCCATGATTACAATTCAATATCCAGTCTACTATTACTCCTATTATTAGAAATACACCTGCTATTTCATTGCCATAGAATTGAGCTTCTGAAAAATCTGCTGCTACCCTTCTTAAAAACCAGACTGGCTTCTCCATGGCCTCACTGTTTTTATCTCTTGGTTTTCTCTTAATTCCTTTAGTTGGTACCTTCTCCATCCAAGGCAAAACCTTGCATATCTGAAATATTATTATTTCTGTTATTGCCATAGTAAATACATTGGAAACTACCCCTGGAACTCCTGTAACTGGAATTAGATAGTCCATAATCCAAAGAGCTACTGGAAATGATAAAAGGGATGCCAATATTGAGCCTGTAAACAGGGTTTTTAAGCTTGGTCCATATATCAGCATAAGAGCTGGTGGCAATCCTACCACTGTTATAAAAGTAGGAAGCCAAGTATAGTTTCCTGTATTAAATAAATCAGTAAAATTAAAGACAAACATTGTTAAGGTCAATGATAATACTTGAGAAGCAAATACCCAAGGCCACATGTTTGATCCATAGCAAACATTAAAACCTGCATGGTCTGAGTCCTTAACATCTAACCTCCATGCCAGAAAGCCCCCTAATATTATTCCTATAGATGCAAAGACACCAGCATAAAACTGTGGTTCTGTAAAATTCATTATTGTCCACAAAAATTTATTTAAAGCATTACTATTTATTCCTTCCACTATAGCATTATAATCCTTGAAAGAACCTATAATTCTAATACTATCAAGGCAGTAATACAGTGCAAGCCCTATAACCAAGGCTCCTACCAATCCTATAAAAGATCCCACAGGCCTATTTAAAAACTTTTTTTCTTTAACCTGGGTGTTCTCCTTTATCATGATTTCTCCCCCAATCTTATATAATTTATATATACTTCAGCCATCTTATCTATGGATTTTATAAAAATTCGCTCATCCATTTGATGAGGCATGGTTTCATCTCCTGGTCCTAATATTATAAAAGGAACATCCATATATGGTATTAGCTGAGAGGCATCTGTATAATAAAGTATTCCTGTAAATTCTCTCTCATGGTTCAAATCTTTATATACATCTAATATTTTCTTCACAAATCCATGATTCCTTGAAATCTCCAAGGGTTCTCTATCATTAGTAAATTCTATTTCTATTTTTCTATTACCTTCATGGTTAAATTCTTCAACTAAATCATTAAACATTTTTATTATGTCTTCATTTTTAACTCCTGGTAAGGTTCTAATATCTAAGGTAGCCTCTGCAGAATCTGGTATTATATTTGTCTTTACACCGCCATCAATAGTTGTTAAGGCAAAGGTTGCTGGTCCTAAAAGTTCATGATGGTCTTCCTTATGAACTTTTGATTTAACTAGGTCTATGAATTCCATTAGATTTTCTATGGCATTTATCCCCTTGTTTGGCATAGCACCATGGCACTGCTTTCCTTTAGCCTTTAAATTCACCCATATAGCTCCCTTTTCAGCAATACCTAACTTCTCTCCTGTAGGCTCACATATAAATACCTCTGTAACATCTTTAAGGATGTTTGATTTTCTTATAGCCTTTATTCCCATTCCACCTGATTCCTCATCCGCCGTAAAACAGAAGTAAACATCTCTAGGAGGATTAATCCTGTTGTCTATGAAGTATTGAGCTGCTATTATCATAGCTGTGACTCCGCCCTTCATGTCGCAGGCTCCTCTCCCATACATGAATCCATCCTTTACTACCCCCTGAAAAGGCGGAAATGTCCATTTATCTCCATCCCCTTCTGGCACCGTGTCTATATGTCCAATAAAAGCTATTCCTTTAGGGCTTTTTCCTTGTATTTTCGCAACTAGGGATGCCCTGTTATGTCCATGGTCTATGACCTTCATATCAACAAAATCACTCTTCAATAAATTTAAAATCAAATCAACTAAATTTTTCTCGTTACCAGAAGGGTTTACTGTGTTTATCTCAACCAAGGTTTTCAATAGTTTCTCACTGCTTTTTTTCTCAATAAAGCTTTTAACTTCTGTCATCTCAAAAACTCCTATCCTATATGGCTTAGGGAAGCTAAATCTCCAACTCCTGTATTCCTTACCATTCCATATTTACTTACCCATCCTCCTGCACCTTCTCCACGTCTAACAGTCCTGTTTTCAAAGGATACGATTTCTCCATTAACTATGGTATAAGTAGCTAGCTTGTCCGCTGCATCTATTATAGTTATATTAGCTAAGGCTCCTTGTCCTAAGTTACCTACTTCATTTATCCACCAATCATTGCCTGTCCTTTCTGCTATAAGCTTAGCTGGATTAGCTGTCATAGTTGCCACCGCTTCAGATAGTGACAATACTCCCATTTCTGCCAATTCTACTATTGCTGGTATATTGTCCCTAGTATCTCCAAAACCTTTCATAGTAGCTTGATTTTGACCATCAGAAATTAGAATATTAACGATTCCCTTTTCTAGTGCATCATAGGCACATTGTTGGGAAGCCCTTGTCATCTGTAATCCTTCTCTGCTACCTAGTCCCTTTCTCAACATTGTTGTAACAAATTCACCTGTAACATTTTCTTTTTTACATAAGTCAATTACCGCTTTCATACCTTCTACTGGACCATCATGACTTCCACATCCTGCTGCTGTTGCATGGGCTAAATGTATTGGTCTTCCCTTAGACAAAGAAACTAATCTTTCTGCATGAGCAGGATCTTGGGTATGAGACATATAAAGAAGCTTTGCTTTAGATGTTATTTCATAAATTTTATCTATATTCTCATCAGACATTATAAAATGTCCCATATGGTCCTTGATTCCTATAGTTAATGGTGCCGTTGTATAGGTTATCCTATTTCTAGTCATCTTTTCGAAAGCTATATTCTCCTCTAGATTACCTTTAAAAAGTTTTATTAGCTCCTCAACGGTGAGCATTGTCCCTAAAACATTGACAGCTCCTAGATAAACTCCTAAATTCATAGGAAGACCTTTGTCTATCTCCGCCCCTAAAAGAGCTGGTGCCATAAAGGTGTTACCTGCTCCTGGAGATAACCCTAGTGTTACTCCATCTTCCGCTGCTGAGTGTATAGGCCTTGTTGTGACCTCAAATAAGTCGCCTAAATGAAGATGCATGTCTATAAGTCCTGGTACTACCAAAAGTCCTTCACAGTTTATAACCCTGTCACCCTTCTCCGCCTTTATGTCCTTTGATACTTCTTGGATTTTATCATTAACTATGGCAATATCTAAAACATCTTCTATATTATTTTTAGGATCTATAACCTTCCCGGATTTTAATATAAGTCTTCCTTGGTTTCCAACCTTCCCTATTGGGTCGTATAAATTGTTATTTCTTACACTAGCTAAAGTATCTGGTAAAGTCCCAACCTTAGTTCTATACATTTCTTTATTCCTCCTTAATAGTTTTAATAAAGGTTCATCTCTTTGTTATATTTATGATAACGTTATCCGGAGGGAAAATCTTCATCTACTAAGTACAAAAAAATCATCATATTTATGTACCTTTAATACATTTACTCTTTATTCATTAGATATAACTTCAAAGCTATTTCCAAGGAAAGTTTAGTTTGAAAGTCATCTAAGTCTTTTCCTATAATAGTGCCCAATTTCTTATATCTATACTTTATTGTATTATAGTGGATATACATTGCCTCAGATGACCTTTTTAAATTCCAATTATTTTCCATAATATTTATTATGGTTATCAACATTTCTGTATTAAATTTACTATCGTAGTCTATTATCTTTTCTATGTATTCCAAATAGAATTCCTTTGCTTCTTCAGTATTATATATTCCGCTTAAAATCTTGTACACTCCAAGGTTTTCATAGTAAGATACCACATTTTTTTTATAAATTATCCTAGATAATCTTATAGTTTTTTGAGCTTCTGCATAGCTTTCATTAATATTCATAATAGATGGTTTCACACTTCCAACACCTATAGTAATAGTGAATCCAAAGGTTTTCTTTATCTTTTCTCTTAATAAATTGCAGACTTTATCTATAGCTTTCATAGTATCATCATTAACATTTACTAAAACCACCATAGAGTCTGTAAAGGTTGTATATATAATATTAGGAAAACTAGACTTTATATATGAACTAGCCACCCCAAATATGTCGCTGCTTATTTTCTCAATAGAGTCATTTTCCTCTTTATCATTTATGTTAGTATATTGAATCTTAAAATCATCTATATCAACTATGACGGCCATAAAGTTACCTTCTAGCCTCCATCCATATATTTTCCCTCGTCTTTCAACCTCTTCCTTATATTTAATATTGTTAAATACTATATCCTGTACAAGTTGATCCCTATACCGCTTTTCAATTTGTTCATTGGATATTTGCTTTTGTATAGTAAGCTTCAAGACAGTTGCTGCATGTTCTACGGCTATTCTTTCATAATCCTCTAAGTAGTCCTCCTTATCCACCACTATATATCCATAGTTTTTCTTATCTAAGGTTATAGGATAGCATATATATTTATATAGTAGCTCCTCCTGTAAGCTTTCTATACTTTCGCCATAAGTCTTTTCCCCTATAGGATCATAATATACCACCTTTAGTTTTAATATATCTTGAAGGGTATATACTATGTCTCTAATAGCTCCCCCTCTTATAACTATTTCTGTAAAGGAATTATGTATATTTTCGGAATGTCTTAACATCTCCGTCTGATAATTTACTATTCTAGATAACACCGGATTTATAACGTCAGTAAAAGCATACTCTATAGGCATATATACTAGTGGAATTTTAAGCTTGTTAGCTGTTTCTATGGCTTCTCTTGGTATATTATCTATGAACCTTCCCACCTTCATAAATAATGCTGAGGCTCCAGCCTCATTTATCTTTTTTATTAAAAAGGTTAAATAATCTATGTTCTCCTTCATTATGTAGCCTGTTGTTATGAGAATTTCTCCTCCTTTTAACCATTCATATATATCTGGAGCGTCCATAACACTTACAGATGTAACCTTTCTTGAAAGTCCCTCATGACCAGCTATAACTTCAAAGCCCTCTAAGTTGTTAAGAGATAACATCTCTCTTACTGTAACACCCATATTTTTTCCTCCTTATGTAGGACCGTAGCTGCCGTTACCTCCACACCAAACAGCATGGTGGGTTACAGCAGGTAGGCATCAGATTAAAAAATGAGCTACTCAACAATCTTAGAGTAGCCCATTAAATTTTTAATTCTTAATTAAGCAAGTAAATATTTTTCAAGTAATTGAACACCTTGTTCTATATCCTCCATAGACATAACCTCTTCACTAGTATGGGTATATCTACATGGAACAGCTACAACTCCAACCTTAGCTCCCTTTCCTTCCTTTTGAAGGATTCCCCCATCTGTTGGTTTGTCGCTTACAATGTTTATAAGTTCATTGTTGGATATAGCCTTCAGTTCCTCCTTCATCTCATGATGTAAGATTAGATTGCCATCCATAACTTTTAATCCTAAGCCTTTGCCTAATTTCAATGGTCCTTTTCCCTCTATTGTATCTCCTGCTTCCTCCACATCTAGAACAAGCACCTTGTCTGGAGCAACTGTATGAGTTAACACCCTTGCTCCTCTGTGACTTAGATTTTTTTGGGTTGTAAATGCTATGGTCATATCTTTATTTACCTTGTCTAAGGTCTTCTTTTTAACTAAATTTTCTAAGGCTTTTAATATGATGCAGGCTCCTATTCTGTTGCTCAAATTAGGCCCTATGATCATCTTCCCTTGGAAGCTGCTCTCTCCCTTAAATGCTGCAGTATCACCTTCTCTAACTAAAGTTAAAGCGCTTTCCCTTGAAGTAGCTCCAATATCTATATACATGTCATCCACAGTTCCTTCTCTCTTAGCTAGACAACATCTTCCGACTACTCCATTTTGAAACACTACTAGTCTATTAGCTACCTTATAAGCCTCCAAGTCTCCAAGAGATCCTACCCTCAAAAATCCATTATCCTCTATAAAAGTTACTATGACTCCTATAGTATCCATGTTAGCAGAAACCAAATATTTCTCCTTGGTTTTGCCTTGTGAAATATTTACTACCACATTTCCCATATTATCAGTAACTGGATTCAACCCTAGTCCTTTAATCTTTTCTTCTATAACTTCTCTAACTTTGTCCTCACGTCCACTTACCCCAAAGGTTTGTGTAATTTTATTTAATAATGAGTTCATTATGAATTCCTCCTTACTTCTAATCCTATTAAATTCCTTTTAAATAAGCTTTCAATAATTTTATTGAGTTCTCTATATCACTCTTTGATGCTACAGATATTGATGAATGAATATACCTACATGGAATAGATAGTGTAGCCACCTTAGCTCCTTGTCCAGCCATTATTATAGCCCCTGCATCATTGCTACCTGCTATAGCTCTTCTTCTTTGACATGGTATGTTTTCTTCCTCTGCCACAGCTATTATAGCCCTAGCAATATCATCATTAAAAATACTAGTCTTGTCCATTATTGATATAGCTGCTCCCTTTCCTACCTGAGTAGCACTTAGGTGAATTGGTACTGATGGCATGTCTGCACATATAGTTCCCTCTAGGGCTATACCTATATCTGCCATTACATTATAAGCCGATACATAAGCTCCTCTATCCCCTATTTCCTCTTGTACTGTAAAAGTTCCATACAAATCGCAATCATATTGTTCCTTTAGTAATTCTATTAGCATATAGCAACCCATTCTATCATCAAAGGCTTTTCCTTTTATAAGCCCCTCTCCAAAATCCTCCATAGTTATATCAAAGACCACATATTCTCCAAGGTCCACATTAGCTCTTGCCTCTGCTTCATCCTTAGCTCCAATGTCTATTGAACAATCATTATATGAAATTGCCTTGGTTCTTTCACTTTTAGATTGAAGATGTATTGGTTTTAGTCCTATAACACCTGGTAATTTTTTATCTCCTATTAGTACCACCTTAGCAGGTATTACTTTTCCATTGATTCCTCCTATAGGTGCAAATCTTAAGGTGCCGTCTTTATTGAACCCAGTGATTATAAACCCAACCTCATCCATATGTGCATCTACTACTACTTTTTTACCATTGCCCTTTTTATGGACAATTACATTGCCCATTTTATCAACCTTTATTTCATCTACAAAGGGTTTTACTTCCTCTATTATAATCTTTCTTACATCTCCCTCAAACCCTGAAGGACCAGAACTGTTACATAGTTTTTCTAAAAGCATAAAAGTCCCTCCAATTCCTCATCCTTTATTTCTTCTATGAATTTAGCCATGAGCTTTCCTGTGTTCTTTATATCATCAACATTAACCACTTCTACAGATGTATGCATATATCTAATTGGTATGGATATAAGTAGTGTTGGAATTCCTTCCTTTGTGGTTTGTATGGCCCAAGCATCTGTTCCTGTATTTCCCGGCTCTACTTCAAGCTGGAAGGGTATGTCATATTTCTTTCCTATTTCTATTATTTTCTTTCTAACCTTAGGATGTACATTAGGCCCTATACATATAGATGGTCCCTTTCCTATATAAGTCTCTCTATGTTCATCTCCTAAAGGTCCATTATCAAAAGTGGTATCTATGGCTATAGCTATTGTAGGATTCACATTATGGGCCCCTGCCCTTGAACCTCTTAGGCCCATTTCCTCTTGTACATCACATACAAAATAAACATCCATATCATGTTCCACCTTATCTAGAGCTTTGGCACAGGATAACATTGCCACTATTCCAGCTCTGTCATCAGCACATTTGCAAGCTATATTGTTGTTTAAAAGCTCTTTTGAGGTTCTGCTTAAAGTTATAAAATCTCCAACTTCCACTAGGGTTTCTAAAGTTTCCCTTGAATATCCTGTATCTACCAATAGATCTTCTATAGCTACCGCTTTTGCTCTTTCCTCATCTGTCATAAGGTGAGGTGGCTTTATACCTATAACTCCTTTAATTGCTTTTTTACCATGAACTATTACCTCTTGAGATACTAGGGTTTTAGGATCTATGCCCTTTGCTTTTATCTTTAAAAAGCCTTTATCTGATATCTCTGTAACCATTAAAAATACCTCATCACTATGGGCCATTATCATTAAAGTATTATTTCCTTTACCCTTTTTTAATGTATACAGATTATTTATATTATCACTCCAAGTTTCTCCATAACATTCAAAATATTTTTTCAATAAAGGATGTATCATGTTTTCTCTGCCACTAGGCCCATGTGCCTCACAGAGTTCTTTTAATGCTATTTTCTCATCCATTTACGTTCCTCCCTTTCTACATATATTAAACTTAAAACTTTTCCTTTAATTAATCTGATGTCTACCTGCTGTAACACTCCGCCCTCTTTAGTTTGGAGATAACAGCAGCTACGCCCCTAGATAAGTTCAACTAGCATTCAGGTGGAGTCCAAACTCTACCTGAAACTAAGTTTCACTTGATATTCTTCAACATTGTTAAGAAAATTCCTTCTTAAATTTAAAGTGTTCCAATACTGTTTTTTTCTTTTAGAGTCTGTGTTATCTCTGTTAATGAATTTTTCATAAAACTATGATATAATTAAACAAAAAATAAAGAGGTGGTATTATGAAAAAAGTATTAATAACAGGATTCGATCCTTTTGGCGGTGAAAAAGTAAATCCAGCCTTAGAAGCAGTAAAAAAAATTAGTGATAATGTTGCTGGAGCTGAAGTTATTAAAGTAGAAATTCCAACAGTTTTCGGCAAGTCAATTAAGAAACTTGAAGAGGCTATAGAGGCTAATAAACCTGACGTAGTAATCTGCGTAGGTCAGGCTGGTGGAAGATTCGACATCACTCCTGAAAGAGTTGCTATAAATTTAAGCGACGCTAGAATAAAAGATAATGATGGTAATTCCCCTGTAGATGAAAAAATCTTTGAGGATGGAGATACTGCATACTTTACTAATCTTCCAGTTAAGGCCATGGTTAAAGAAATGAAGGACAATGGTATCCCTGCAAGTCTTTCTACTACAGCTGGAACCTATGTATGTAATCATCTAATGTATGGAGTTCTTTACCTTATAGATAAAAAGTACCCAACTATGAAAGGTGGATTCATACATGTGCCTTTTATACCATCTCAAGTTCTAGACAAAAAAAATACCCCTGCTATGAACCTTGATGATATAACTAAAGGTTTAGAATGTTGCATTAAAGCAGTTGTTGAAAATGATACTGACCTAAACATAACAGGTGGCTCTATCTGTTAATTTAAAAATCCACCTAGAACTAAAATCTAGGTGGACATTTTCTTTTATTAGTCATTAGAATAGGATATGACATTACCACATTTTTCTATTATTAAATCAAATAGTATTCTTGCCATGTACTTTTCTTTTATTATTACTTAGTAGTAGAATTGACCCTAATACAAGTAATGTACCCCCAAAATAAACTGCCCAACTAAAATTATACATTGTCCCAGTTTGAGGCAATACATTTTCCGTTGAAATTCTTTGTGCAACAACGAAAGTTGAAAAATGAGATGTGTATAAAATATAGCTCATTGTAGCATCGTCGAATCTGCCATCCATTTCTTCCCATTGTTCATTGTCTTCATTGTAATAAAGTATTACTAGCTTACTAGTGTCTATTCCTTTCATATCATTAGGGTTAAGCTTTATTGTTAATTTAACCTTTTGATTGTTTGCAAATTGATGGATACCTTTAATTAAATTATTATTATCAAACAGCTGGATACTTAAATTTATGCCTTTGCTAACTGCCCTCATTCCACCAGGAAAATTCTTGAACCCATTATTGGTAATTGTTTTTAATATCTTTATATATCCTCTTTCCGTCAATCCACTTATATCAATTGCACTTGCTGGTATTGATAGTACAACAACATCATTACTAATTATCATGGTGTTGTCACCACTCTTTAAATAATCAATTTCTATCTTGACCTCATTTGGACTACCTGTATCAAATGAAAATGTATATGTGTTCCCACTTTCATATATTGCTGTAACAATCAAATCTTCTGTTACATAATCAAAGGATTTATCCCAACCTTTAAAAATATATCCTATTCTTATTGGACTTGATGGTGCAATTGCTTTACCCCCATAGTTGACTACCTGCGATACCCCAATTATTTCACCATTAAAATCTTTAAAAGTTACTATATAACTATTAATTTTAAAATTTGCTGTTACATTTATATTCCCTGTTATATTAATATCTTTCCTAGTGGCGGTGGTCACTCCATCACTCCAGCCTACGAAATGATAGCCTTTGTCAGGTACTGCTGTTACTTCCGTTCCATTTGATCCATATGATACTGTTTGGGAAGTTGTCCCAGTGACACTTCCATTGGCCCCTGCTATATAACTTAGGGTATATTCATTTATTGCAAAATTTGCTGTTACACTTATATTTCCTGTTATATTAGCATCTGTCCTCGCAGGAGTGGTCACTCCATCACTCCAGCTTACGAAATGATAGCCTTTGTCAGGCACTGCTGTTACTTCTGTTCCATTTGATCCATATGATACTGTTTGGGAAGTTGTCCCAGTGACACTTCCATTGGCTCCTGCTATATAACTTAGGGTATATTCATTTATTGCAAAATTTGCTGTTACATTTATATTCCCTGTTACATTAACATCTTTTCTAGTGGCGGTGATCACTCCATCGCTCCAACTTACAAAATGATATCCTTTGTCAGGCACTGCTGTTACTTCTGTTCCATTTGAACCATATGACACTGTTTGAGATAGTTGTCCCAGTGATGCTTCCATTGGAACCTGCTGTATAACTTAGTAAATATTCATTATCCTTAATAGTGACTGTATTAGTTCCATTAACTCCAATAACTGCTCCTCCAAATGGATTGCTTAACACTACTTGAAATGTTCTGTCTCCATTGTAAGTTGTATTATCTATTATTGGTATGGTAATAGTTTTGCTAGTTTCGTTAACTCCAAATGTCAAGGTACCTGAAGTTTCAGTATAATCTATACTTTTCTTAGCTGTTCCATCAATGGTGGAATAATCTACTGTAACTGCCTTTGTAATGTCACCAGTTCTACTTATACTCAATACTGCATTTCCAACACCCTCTGACACATTGCAGCTTGCGTTACTAAATTCTACTTTTGGTACAACAGCATCACTTAATTCAAAATTATTAACTACAATACCTTCGAATCCTGGAAAACCCGAATCAAATTGACCCTCTGTCCTTTGACGCATTCTTATTTCATCTACATTACCAAATTCACTAGACATACTTATTCTTTGATTTGTTGGTGTTCCTGAATTAAATGTTACAGATTGAGAAGCAACTTGAACTCCATCATTAAATCCAATAACCTCCATTTTGTTAAACATACAATAAAACTCACCAATATCAAAGGATTTAAATGAAAACTTTTTACTTCTATCCTTTGTTCCAAAAACCATCCAAATTCCAGTTGAAGCATCTGAACTATCAGCACTCAATGTTAATCCTTTATAATCCTGATTTCCAGTATAATATTCTCCATAAGCCATACCTTGGCCCTTCATCCATGAAAGATATTCAAATCTTGTAGTTAACCCATCATCAGTTCCTTTAAAGGTTATTTTCCCAAAATCTGATGTGTCAACATCATAAGGTGAAGTACGGTAGCTTCCTCCAAAAGGATCTGAATTAATACTAATAGTATTGGTTGTTACTGCACATGCTGACTTAGGAATTTTAAGCAAAAAAAATCCATTAATAATTAAAGTTAAAATTAGAATTTTGGGGAGTATCTTTTTTACTAATTTTTTCATAAAACTTTCCTCCATCAAAGTTGAACTTTAATCCCTTGACGGAAATAATCCTTCCAGGCATATTATGAAATTAATACAAAGTGTTGGAGGCTGAATATCAACAGCTTGTCCATTACCAGTTGTCCCGCAAGTGGAGTCCACTGTTATAGCTGGTGTAGGTATATTTACATTCTTGCTTACAGTGAACGGCTTAAGTGTTGCATTTGGTGATGGTAAATTAGTAGTATACATATTAACTGTCATGTTTTGAGGTGGTGCCGTCTTAGCTACCCCAAGTGTACAATTGTTGCTTGTAGGTGTATTTGTAACTGTTGAATTTGGAGTGTCTGTATTAACGGGTATGCCAATATCTAAACTCAATGCCATTGGAGTTCCATTGTCTGGACCTGTCACCTTATTACTGATTGTATGAGCATGAGGTGGAATGTTATTAACTCCAATATATGCTTTCATATTAGTATCATGTTTTGTACCAGTAATCCAATTTATATTTGTTGTTGGATTTGTCCCTGCACCAATTGGAAATCTTCCTCTTAAGTCAGGTAGCTTAAAAGTTGTAGTCCCGTTTCCCCCATACTGTGTACCAATAACTGCATATACAGCTTGATACTGATTAATAGCTAACTCCTGTCCCATGCAAAACATCCATCCTCTTGGCGGGTATTGTCCTGCCCAAGGTAGAATAGTTGCAATAAATGCATCCATTTTAAAACCTTCTTTCTTTTTTTATTATTGAAATAAAGTTAGGTAAAAATAAACCAAAACTTTATTGTCATACTTATTTATTATCCCTAAATAATACATAGGTAAAACAAACTTACTTAATGCCTATCTGCTGTTNNATTTTGGTGAAATCCAAACTAAATTTCACCTCATGGTATATACATCATTTCATAAAAGGCACCTTTATTATCAATAAGCTTAAAACCAAGTTTCTCATAAAAAGCAAAGGCATTTACATTAAACCAAGGAACTTGAAGGCTTACCCTCTTCCTATTTATTGATGACTTTTCAATTACTTCATTTATAACTGTTTTACCAATGCCCATTTTTGTATAACTTCTAAGCAATCCAATTTCTATAATATGATCTGTTTTGATACCATAATTTACAGAAAGCCTTCCTATAGGCTCATTATCTTTCATAATTATATCTAATTCTGCATCTTTATATATCTGTAGCAATTGCTGTTCCCCAGCCATAAATTGCATCTCTATAAGGCTTTTCATTTTTTCACTACTTATATTAGGTATTGATTCAAGCTCTGGATGGCAATCTTTGAATAGTTTAATCAAAAAATCCCTATGACTTTCTTCTACGGGACCTAAGGAAATATTACTTCCATTCATTTTTAGCCTCCTTGAAATTTAATGTAATTATTCTATATATTTCTATTTAACATTACCATACTTTTAATTATTTATCAATTTTTTACTTTGTATATATTATTAATTTGTACCATGTCCTCCTGCTGTAACATTCATCCCTCTAGTCTACTGTCCATAAAATCAACTACTCCCATAAATAAACTTAGCTTCATGCAAAATAAGGCTGTAGCTATTTTAACTAGCTACAGCCTTGTATATGTCTAATCAAATTTTGTAAGCTGGTCTTTATCTTCTTTTATTGTGCCTTCTATCAAAGTCTTAGTTTCCCTATCTAAATTAGGATTGTCTCTTAAAAATTTTTCTTCCATTTCTACCCCTGTTTTGGCTGCTTTATAGGCTGCTTCCCTAATTTCATCTTCCCCTGTAACAAAAAGGTTCTTCATCTCACCAAAGGTTTCTGTGATTTTTCCACCTATTCCTAAGCTCTTAGGAGGATCTCCACCTAAATCCCTTATTCTATTTCCTATGACAGCTGCATGGTTATGGTAAATATTTTTAGTTTCTCCTACTAAAGCCTTCAAACTACTTTCATTGTTACACTTTTTTTCAAAGTCCTTAAAGGTTTCTATTCCCATATATATACCTTCAAGATATTTATTTAATTGTTCAGTATCCATAGCATTCCCTCCTTTGAGATAGTTTTCTCAAGAAACACGGAAACTATTTATTTTTTTATATACTTCTTCTATTTGTTTGCTAAAACTAAGTATAGGCTAGGATATAAGTTTTTCATCTTTAGTTATATATCCTTTGTCTAAAATTTTTTTGCCATCCCCACATATCTTTGTGGTAATATCATCTATACCACGAAGTGAAATTTTTATGTTATTGATTTCCGAAGAACTTAATGGTACTCCAATAAAAATAGCTATGATAATCATTCCTATAACACCTTGGCATAGCACTCTAAGTCTTTTATTAATGTTATCTATACGAGTAACTAAAAATATTATTAATAAAAAAACAAATTTCATAAAATAACTATTTAAATATAATGTTAAATAAAGTGCAAGAGCCACTACTATGCCAGGTAACATATTTTTTAATTTTTCCATTTTGCCCCCAAACTTTTCAGAAAATTCTGATATATTTTTTTTAAATAGATAGCAGCTTATGAAAAGCTGCTATCTCCTAGAAAATATCTCTCTTATACCTAAAGCTATTCCTTCTGCGGCTTTTTGTGGAAATTCTTTTGAGGAAAGAAAGTTGTCCTCATCTTTATTGGATAAGAACCCCATTTCTATAAGTACTACTGGAACTTTAGACCAATTAAATCCTGTCATGTCTCCTGAGTATATAAGTCCTCTATTGTTTACTCCAACATAATTGCAATAATTATTTAGTATTGTTTTACCATAGTTCTCGCTTTGCTTAGCTATAGCTTTGGTATTTTCATTAGTACCCTTAGGCACTAGCATGGATGCTCCCTTAGCACTACCTGAATCAGAAGAATCGCAATGCAATCTTATAGCTAAATCTGCCTTTGTATCATTGGCTATGTTGGCTCTATCTACATTTCCTAAACTTAAATTTTCTTCTTCCTTAGTCATTATTACCTTATACCCTAACTGTTGTAGCCTATCCTTCAATGCTAAAGCCACTCTCATATTTATCTTGTACTCTGGGGTCTTTGTAGAAATTCCTTCTGCTCCTCCCCCATCCTTAATTTTCATTTCTGAAGAACCAGGGGCAATGGGCTCTTTTTCTAAATTAGATCCTCCTCCATGCCCTGGATCTATAACTATAACATAGTTCTTGTCCTCTTTAGGCAATTCATGGTTTTCTTTAGGCTGTTCTTTTACTTCCTCCTTAGGTGGTAGAAATTTTTCTGGCGCTTCTTCTATAGTGTCCTCTTTATTGGAACTCATAATAACATTATCATTGTCTTCCTTGTTATGTTCTTTGTTTTTGCCCATATATATGGAAAGACCTAAAAGTAAAAGCATTATAGCTAATATAAAAATAATTAAACTTCTTTTTTTCATAAATCCTTCTCCATTTGTATAATAGGTTGTACCATTTACTATAAAAAATATTATAGCATAGACTAAGTTTTATTACTATTTATCCATAAAATTGTTTTTTTAGTACTGATTGTTATATTTTATCATACTATTATATTATTATATATTTAATTTTCTAACATTAATTGCAATATACCTATTCATTAATATTCATATCCTTTATTTCTTTTGTTGCAATTTTCTCATTATCTATAGTATATTTCAATAATAATTTAATGGTTAAAAATAAATTTAAAGTTGTATTAGAGGGGTGTAAAAATGCAACTAACTAGAAAAGTTAATACTCTCCTAAGAAATGTTTATACCATGTCCTTGTCTTCTAATTGTGCTGAATTTTCTATTTTAACCAAAGACATAGATGTGACGAAGAAACGCCTTACTGAACCCTTACGAGTTGCAGTGGTAGGTTTTATGAAGGCAGGAAAATCTACATTGATGAATGCCATCATGGGAAAAAAGATTCTCTATACAGGTTTTGTAGAAACTACTTATACAGTAACTTGGTTTAAATATGGTGAAAAACCTAAATTAAAAATAGTTCTTAAAAATGATAAAAGTATTGAGGCCCCTTTCTGTGATTTAGGGAAATGGACTGTCCGTGATTATTTAAAAACTAACCCCGAGATTAATAATGTAAAATACGTAATCATATATTACCCTAGTGAAATCTTAAAAACCATGGAGCTCATAGATACTCCTGGGCTTTTTGCTACCTATGGGACAGACAGCAAAAATTCACTAGACTTTTTAGGTTTGTCCCAATCAAGTGAATCCCATAAAATAACTGCTGAAGAGGCAGCGGAAGCTGATGCTATAATTTATGCTTTTTCTAGAGGTGTCCAAGGAAATGATGCAGAGATTATGGATGCTCTAAAGGGAGATCATACCTCCAACTCCTCCCCTATCAATGCCTTGGGTGTTTTTACAAAAGCTGATGTTTATTGGGATTGTGCAAGATATCCAGAGAAAGACCCCTTCCAAGTCATAGGTCCTGCCCTAGAGGGATATAAAACAAATTTAAAGGATAAACTGTATAGTATTTTACCAGTAATAGCTAAACCCGTTGAAGCTATTGCTGATATAGATGACTCCACTTTCAGTATATTGCAAAATTTATCCTCCTTGGACACTAAAATTTTATTAGAGTTTTTAGCTGATGCAAATTTATTTGTAACTGAGCCTATAGATGAAGATATGCCCGTTCCTTCTAAGGACAGAAAGCATGTTCTTGAACTTTTTGGCCAATACGGAATTTATCTAATCACTGAGGCTATAAAAAATAATGTGACTAAAGAGGATTTGTATCAATACCTTTATAATGTCAGTGGCATAGAGAAAGCTACTAATCTTATATGTCAACATTTTGGTAATAGAGCCTATCTAATTAAAGTTGACTATGTTCTTAGACGACTTAGATCCACCACTATGAAAATCAAACATAATAATCCTTACAATAATCATATAGTAAGGATATGCAATAGAATTGTGGAGGATATAGACCAACTAAGAGATGAAGAACAGGCCTTTAAGGAGTTAAAAATATTGCAGGACTATTATAATGAAGAGATTATTTTTAATGATAAAAAAGATGAAAAAGAATTTCTTGAGATTTTAGGTGAATATGGCAGTGATTGCGAAGCTAGACTTGGTTTTCATTCCGTAGAATCCATAAGGGACCTAAAAAGAAAAGCTTTAGAAAAATCTAATCATTGGAATGCTTTAACCAATGACTTTGGAGTGGCAAAAGGAATAGATAAAGCTGCAGAAGTCATAGTTAGGTCTTGTGACAATATGTACTATTATTTGGATATGTTATCAGGATATGATAAAGATTAAAATAAGGAAGTGAATAGTATGTCAAAATTTGTTGAATACAAAGAGCAAGTTTTAAACTATTTTGATAGTTGCATCTTCTTTGCTTCAAACAATGGATTTGAAAACAGTGCTAAAGAGATAATGAAAGGTAAAAAAACTGTAGAAGAAAATAAATTAGTTATTCTTACCTGTGGAGAAATGAAAAGAGGAAAATCTAGCCTTTTGTCCGCACTTATAGAAGATGAAGGCCTTTTCCCAGTAGATGTGGCTGTAGCTACTTGTGTTGTAACTATGGCTTATTATGGCTCAAAAGAAAGGATAACTATTGTATTAGATGATGGTACTGAGGAGGGCAAGAAAAAAGAAATCTCTAGACAGGAAATTCAAGAGTATGTTACTGAAGGTAGAAACTCTAATAATCACAAAAAGGCAAAGCTTCTTTTAATTGAAACTCCTAATCCCCGCTTAAAAAACGGATTAGTATTTGTTGACACTCCTGGTGTAGGTAGTCTCAATCCTGAACATAGCCAAGTGACCTATGGATTTCTATCAAGAGCAGATATAGTCTTTTTCATCAGTGATGCCACCTCTCCTCTAACGGAACCAGAACTTGCTTTCTTAACTCATGTAAAAAAATACTGCAATAATTTTATCTTTGTTCTAACAAAAAAGGATCTTCAAAGTAACTTCCAAGATATTATAGAAACTAATAAAGATAAAATACAGCAGTTTTGCGAAATTCCTAAGGAAAAAATATGCTATATCCCTGTGTCTAGCACAATGAAATTAGCTTATCTTCAAAATAAAAATCCTCGTATGTTAAAAAGCAGTAACTTTGAAGCTTTTGAAACTTCCATGTGGGATATAATAAATAAGAATCGAGCTAATATTATTATAAATCCTCCATTAGCAGAGTTAGCCCTTCAATTAAAGTCCATAGAAAAGGACCTTCATATAAAAGCTATAGCGTTAAATGGAAGTAAAGAAGAGCAACAAAGTTTACAAAATCGCCTTAAAGAGCTACAAGAAAACAGACAAAAACTATTAAGTAGCAGTGGTACCTGGCAACAAGATATACAATATGAAATTAGCACTATCAGTTCCCACACAAACTATATGATATCCAAGTTTCAAACTGACGCTAATGACTGCTTAGATGCAGGACTAAAAAATCCCCAATATATAAAGAATCCTTCTTTACTGCTCAATGAAGTTGTACTTATGGCCTCTAACTATGGTGCTACCATAAGCGAGGATATATATAATAAGCTCATAAATATAAAGCATAATTTTGAAGATAAAACTAAGTTGAATCTTTATGAAAACATTGTTAAAGCAGAGTTAGACATAGATGATGATCCCAATATCGTTTTCCAAAAGCCTAAAGTATTAGATAAGGCCATGGTAAAAGGTCGTAAGGTTTCCATGAATGTTATGGGTTTAGGTGCCTTTGGTACCATGACAGGCGCTATCTTAGGTGGTATAGGTGGCTTTTTTCTTGGGGGACCTGTAGCAGCCCTAGAACTAGGCAAAGCTGGGGCTGGTTTGGGTGCCATGCTAGGCAGTGCCGTTGGAGGGGTTAGAGGTACCGTTCAAGCTATTAAAGATCCTAATTTAGAGGACGTGCCTAAAATTAGAGCTATTATTGCAAAATATATAAGTCAAACCGTTAATGATTGGAAACTAAATTTACCTAAATACATGACTGATATATCCTATAAATTTATTAAAAGTCTAAAAGAAAGCATTGAATCTAGTAAAAACACTATTGAAAAGGATATAGAATCCTTGCAAAATGCTTCCCAATTAAATGCTGAACAGCAACTTAAAGAGCAGAGAAAGCTTCAAAAAGTCAATGATGAATTTTCAAAGTTAGTTATAACTTTATCTTCTCTTAGAACTATAAAAGCCGAGGATGATATAGCCAAGCCAAACACTTGCAAAACTGAAGGCCTTCAAGAAGAATCTTCTGTTCATTCTTCCTCATCTGATTTTAGTCATTTAGAAGAGTAATTTTTTCAATAAGGAGTTTAATTATGAGTTGTGTACTAAAAAAGGTCCTTAAATGTGAATGCAGTGAAGTTTCTGCACAAATTTCTATATTAGAAGATTCTATTAATAAACTTTGTGAAGCTACTGATAATTTAGATAAGCAAATAGCTGACCATGAATCGTCAGATTCACTTCCTGATGCATTACAACAATGCAATAGATCTATAAAGTTCATAGCCAAAAGTTCAGACAGGCTACGCCTTGAATCCATAGCAAATAAAGAAGCTGCTCATGAACTAGAGACTAATTTAAAAAATACCATTAAAGAATATGAAAATCAGTTATCTTCCTGTAAAACAAATTTAAATAATTCTAATCAATGTTATATCAGTGCTATGGAAAACTATACTAGTCTGTGCAAATCTTTAATAAACTTTAGAGATCAACTTTCAATTTTCAAAGATAATTTTGAAAAAAGTGAAGATACTAATTCTGCTAAACTCATTGACAATCTATATGTTCATCTAGGTCACTTAATGACAGAGAACAATGTGGACATATTAAATGAAAAGGGCATGTTTTTCCGTGAAATTCATATGGTAGTTGGTAGCATAAAAACCTCCAATAAAGAGCTTCACAACACTATAGAAAGCACCTTTAGGGATGGATATAAAATCAATGGAGACTTATATCGACCTCAAGAAGTAATAATTTACGTATATGAAGAAGATAAGGAGAATTCTCATGATAATAGGTATTGATATTGGTACCAGCTATTCTAGTGTTGCCATGTTAAAGGATAACAAAGCAGTTCCTTTGAAAGCTAAGACAGGAGATTGCGCCTATGGAGATTTTTACTCTATTCCTAGTTCAATCTTCGTAGAATCTGGTGATAAAATTTTAATAGGTCAAAGTGCTGTAGCTTCACGTATGGAGAATCCATCAAAATTTAAAGATAACTTTAAAAAAGATTTTGGAACTACTAAACCATATGTCCTAGGAGAGTTAGAGCTTACCCCTGATGAGATTTATGTAGAATTTTTTAAGCATTTTAAAAATGTCTCAGAAGCTTTAACAGAAGAAAAAGTAACTAAAGCCTATATAACTCACCCTGCTAATTACAATAAAACTAAAAAACAACTTCTTGAAAAGGCTGCTAATTATGCAGGACTGTTTGATGTAATTCTTTTAGATGAGCCTACTGCCGCTGCCATAAACTATTTCTCTGATTGTGATATAAACCCAGGTGAAAAAGTTCTTATTTATGATTTCGGTGGTGGCACCTTTGATACGGTACTCATTGAAGCTAGTGATAATTCCTTTGCTCTCTTAACTGAATCCATGGGATTAGAACACTGTGGTGGATCTGACCTAGATCTTATTATATATAATCATATTGTTGAAACCCTTTCTAAGGAAAATGATTTGTCCAGTGCTCTTCAAAGTAAAAAATTTAGAGCTTTATTAGCAGAAGAAAGCATAAAAATTAAGCATAATCTTTCATCTAAAGATGAAGTTTCTGCCCATATTCCTTTTGGATTTGGCGAATTTTTGAAATATACAATTACAAGAGATAAATTTAACGATTTGATTAAAGAAAAGGTTAATGCTACTTATAATTTAGTAAAAATCCTTGCTGAAAATGCAGGCATAAATCTGCAAAGTATAGATAAAACTCTGTGTGTAGGCGGCACAACTAGAGTGCCTTTTATCATCGATAACCTAGAAAAAATTCTTGGTAAAAAGGTTTATAGAAACGCAGATCCCGAACTAGCTATTTGTTGTGGTGCTGCTTTAAGTTCTATTTTTTCACCCTGCACCTCTAAAGAAAATGATGATATTAATATGAAAAATCCTACTTCTTCCTTAGGCAACGAAGAAAAAACTAAACTTAATTCTAATTTAAATTCTAGCACTATTCCTAAGAAAACATTAGACCCTAAACCTATAGATAACCTCACTGCCCTACTAGAAAAAGTTGTTGATAAGAAAGTTATAGAGGAACAATTATCTAGATCTTCCCCTATAATTAGTAACAATGTATTAAAAGATAACATTGTTACTATAGGAAATATTGCTAACAATTTAGCTAACAAGGGGTTCATAACAGGTAAAAGTACTAAAGTATACTTCTTTAATAAATCTCATAAACTTTGCATCCTAGATTTACTAACTAACAAAAAAACTAACACTGCATATTCTATTAAAAATCCGCCTAAAGATAATTCATTACAAATGAATATAATTAACGACACCCTTTACTTCATAGATGATGGCTACTTTTCTTCATTAAATCTATTAACTGGTGTAAAGAAAAAATTGATTATGGCTAGTGGTCACTCTAATAGGTTTATAGTGTCTCCATTATTCATCTACCATTGGAAATCAACAAATACTGATGCCCCTAATACCATTGTCCGTTATACTTTAGATGGTAGCAATAGTAAAATTCTTGCATCTAGTAAGGATCTCTTTCATTTTTTTATTCATAAAGGAAATATTTACTACACTAGGGATTCTTCCTTTATCAAAGGTTCTATGAACCTATATAAAGCTTCTATGAATGGTACCGATACCAAGTGTCTTCTTGCTGAACAGTGCTTATATGTTAGATGCGATGAAGATTACCTATATTTCTGCCAGGGTGGGTGGAACAATCGACTATATAGAATCTCTTTGGAAAACAATATCAAAAACATAATTTATGCAACAAATACTGTAGATATGACCGCTTTCACTGTTTATAATGGGCAAATTATATACTTCTCCCACTTGAACCTATATATATACAATAGCCATACAGGTACTCATAAAAAACTCTTAACCTCTAATAATTGTAGTATAAATATGTTTAATGATTGGATTTTCTTAATGGATTCAAGAGAAGGCTTAAATAAAATTCAAAGAGTAAAAGTAGATGGTTCCTCTTTGGAGGACATATCTAGCTAATATAATAAGTAAATAAACTTTGATGATAATTATGTGCCTTTAAATAGTATTAATGTGGACTTGGTAGAAGTGATTTTTAAAATTAACTTAACTAAAAATCATTGGGAATTTCTTTATTAAATTTTCAAATAAAAGGAGGTGAACTTTAATGAGAGATAGTCTCATCTAGAGTCGTACCCATATTATGTCCAGCCTGAAAAGGTGGAGTATTACAGCAGGTACACATGAGCTAAAGCTCTCATTAAAGAAATTAATGTTTTACAAAGATAACTTTTCAAACTTAAATAGTTGGGACTCTTCCTTCTCTTCTAGCAGTGAAGATTCTAATACTCCTGAAGGTATATTTGATCTTGGGGGTATTGATGCCGATGGTGATGGCATAATTGACACCATGGTTACAGGCACAGACTCGGATATGGATGGAGATATAGATATTATCCAAACTTTCACTGATACTGATGGTGATCAAGTGGCAGATTCTTATTCTGAAGCTCATCTTATAGATTCCGATGGTAATGGTGAAATTGATTCCATAGACTTTTACACCGATGAAAATATGGATAATATAATGGATGTTCATGGCACTTTAGATGATAAAGGTAATATTTCTATAGATACTGATATGGATGATGTAATGGATATCCACGGCACTATAGATTCCAATGGAAATGTAAATATATTAGATCCTTCCATTGATATAATTGATGATGTTGATGATTCCTCACTACAAGATACCTCTACCCAATGGTTTGGACCCGATGTACAAAACTTTGACCCTTCCAATTATGACTCTGATGATATAATTGGTGATCCTTCTGGATGTATGGAGCACTTTCATGTTCAGGATGGCCAAAGTTCCTGTGCTGTGGTATCTCAGGAATTTGTCCTAGAGCAATTAACTGGCCGAGAATTTGATGAACATGATTTATGTGATTTAGCTGCAGAGAAAGGTTGGTTTGATCCAGACCCTGACGGTGGTACCCTCCCATGCAATGTAGGTAATATTCTTAGTGAGTATGGACTTAATGTAACAGAGCCTAGATGCGGTGGTACTATAGAAGATATTGAAAGTTGCCTTTCAAGTGGAGGACAAGTTGTCATAGGAGTAGATAGCAGCGAACTATACTTTGGTAATGATGATGGTCCATTCAATATAGGCATGCAATCAGACCATGCGGTTCAAGTGATAGGTATAGATAAGTCAGACCCTTCAAATCCTATGGTCATACTAAATGGCTCAGGTATCTCCGACGGTGCTGGTGCCATGGTTCCTTTAGATGACTTTATGGATGCTTGGGAAGATAGTGGATGCTTTATGGTAGAAGCATATGCTTAATGTAATGAAAGGTGGTTATTATCATGGAAAACTTAAACATTAGTCAATTTATCACTAAGTTAAACAGCAGTGAAGTGAAACGAGGTTTAATTCCTACAGAAATGTCAGCAGGCTGGCCTGGTGTAACTATAAAGAATAGTAAGCTTTGCATCACTATCCCTTATTTTAAGGAAACCCTTGGTAGCAATAAAGATTATGTTGTATATCCTATTTCTTATAGCATAACTGCCNNAAGCCTTTAGGATCTGCTAAGCATAAAAGCATTAAGACCATGACTAAAAGTGAGTATTTAAGCAATATAGATATTCTTTATTCCTACTATGACGAGCTTATATGCTGTATAAATAATAAAAAGCCATTTCCTAATGAAAAAAACATGCGAAATCTTTTAACTAAATTGATGCACCCCTCTTTGCTACCTATGTACAATAGAATATGTCCTAAATTTTTTGGATATTATTGTGATAAATAAATCCCAATTTAATCATTTTCACTCTAAAGAGACTGATACCCTTTATCTTAGGATATCAGTCTCTTTTTATTATCTAACTATATTAGCTCATTACCTTCTTCATAACCTTTTTTATCTGAGTAACTAGGGGATCTGCCATGGTCCCTACAACAATTTGAATATTATTTTTTCCCATTTTCATTATTGCTGTAGCTCCTAATTTTTTCAAAGCCACTTCGTCTACTTTAGAGTCGTCATTAACAGTTAATCTTATTCTAGTTATACAGGCATCTATAGATTCTATATTTTCCTTTCCTCCTAATGCTTCTAAGATATCTACTGCCTTATTATCTAGATTTGAATTGGAAATATTCATGGCTTCATTGTTATCTAATATTTCATCATCAATTCTTCCAGGAGTAGAAAGGTTAAATTTCTTTATAAAGAATACAAAAGTTAAGTAATAAACTACTCCAAAAATCAAACCTATAATTAATAGCAACAAAGGTTTACTTGCTATTCCATAGCTTAACCCATAGTCTATGGCTCCAGCGGAGAAGGTGAATCCCGACTTAACTCCAAGAGCTGAAGTAATAGCCAAGGATGCTCCTGTAAATATTGCATGAACTAGATATAGAACTGGAGCTAAAAACATAAATGAAAATTCTATTGGCTCTGTAATACCAGTTAAGAAAGATGTAAAGGCTACCCCTAATAACATACCTGTTATAGCTTTTCTATTTTCTTTCTTAGCGGTGGTTATCATTGCTAAACAGGCTGCTGGTAATGCAAACATCATTATTGGGAAGAAACCTGTCATATAAGTTCCTGCTGTTGGATCTTGAGCAAAGAATCTTGCTATATCTCCCTTTACTAGCTGTCCTGCTGCATTGGTAAAGGTTCCGAAATCAAACCAGAATATAGAATTCAATACGTGATGTAATCCAAAGGGTATCAATAGTCTATTAAAAAATCCAAAACCAAAGGCTCCTATTGGTCCTGCATTAGCCATAGTAATACCAAAGGTATTTAATGCTGATTGAATTGGTGGCCATACATAGCCTGCTACTATTCCTAACACCGAGGATGAAAAAGCTGTAATTATAGGAACAAACCTTTTTCCTCCAAAGAAACCTAAAAATTGTGGTAGCTGAATATCTTTAAATTTATTATATAATTTCGCTGCTAAAATACCAATTAATATTCCCCCCAAAACTCCCATGTTTATAGTTTTGTCAACAGAAACTGCAACCTTAGTTAATGTCAAATATCCTACGATAGCCGCTATAGCTGATACTCCATTATTTTCTTCTGCAAGGCCTACGGCAACTCCTATAGCGAATATAAGAGCTAAATTACCAAATATAACATCTCTATAGGCCTTGTCAATACGTTTACATTGTTTTCATAAAATTATATTATTGACATTAATATACGGTAGTAATATAATCATACTAAACGTGTAACTGTTTAACAGGCATAAGTTTAAAAGACTTATGCCTTTTTTTCCATATTACTTATACTAGAATGAAAGGAAGTAAATATATGTTTGGATTATTTAAAAAGAAAAGCACAGAGCTAGTAGCTCCTATTTCAGGTAAAGTTGTAGATCTATCTCAAGTTCCAGATGAAGTTTTTTCACAAAAAATGGCTGGAGATGGTGTAGCTATAGAACCATCTGATGATTTAGTGGTAGCTCCTGCTGATGGTACAATAAGTCTAATATTTAAAACTAACCATGCCTTTGCCATGACTTTAGACAATGGTTTAGAGCTTTTAATCCATATAGGAATAGATACTGTTGAGCTTGACGGTGAAGGCTTTGAAAGATTAGGGGAAGAAGGAGTTAAGGTTAAGGCTGGAACTCCTATAGTTAAGATTAATAGAAAATTCTTTGAAGAAAAAGGGTATTCTACTATAACTCCTGTTCTTGTGACTAACTCAGATACTCTAAAAGAAATGAACTGCATGATTGGTAAAACTGTAACAGCCGGAAAAGATGTTGTTATAGCTTATACAAAATAACCAATGCAAAAATTTAAGGCAGGCATCTATTCTAATATGGATGCCTGCCTATATTTAAATATTTCTATTGCTCTATATTAGCCATATTTTTAAATCTTTCTATGTGTATTGCCAAATATCCCACCTCATCCTTAGACACTTCTACATCAAGCTGATTCTCGATTATTCCTGCTACTTTTTCAGCTAATTTATATGAATTTTTGTAGGTTCTTTTTATTGTCTTCAGCAAATCATTTTTTACTTCATTTCCATTTAATATTCTCTCAATAGCAAACCTTATATGGGTAGCAAACCTAGCAAAGTCTAGACTTTCTCTGTCTACGTAAATATCAAGGTCCTCTTCAATAAACTTTATTATATAATTAATAGTGTAAGCAAACTTTATTGTATTAGATAGTTTACCCTTGTTTCTTGCAGAATGTATGTGCAGTGCAATAAACCCAATCTCTCCATGAGGTATTTTCACATCTACTTTCTCTTCTATAATCGTGGCTAACTTAGTGGCAATCTTAAACTCCGTTTTGTACAAGGTCTCCGTTTCTACTATAAAAGGATTTTGTATCTCTTCGCTGTTTTGAAGTCGTCTAAGTGAAAATGCTATATGATCCGTCAAAGATATATGGATTTTTTCATCTAGTTCCTCGTGAAGGTCTTCTTCTATAACACAGATAAGCTCCTCACACATGCCTACTATGTTAGAATCGGCATGATTAAGCAATTCATCAAAGTTCCTTTGATTTTCTTTGCTTTCTATTACAAAAGTCTTTTCTACTTCTATATTCTTATCTACCATATTGCCGAATTTTTTCCCAAAGCCAATACCTTTGCCAAAAAGAATCTTTTCATTTTCTCCGTCTCTTACTAATAATATATTGTTATTGAATGATTTTATAACTAACCACTGTTTCTCGTCAGCTTTCACTATAATTCACCCCATATTTTAATATACTTGATATTTCTATTGTACTCTTTTATTAATATTATGCAAAATATTTACATTTAATTAGGTTTTATGATATACGTTATTTGGAAAATAATGTATGGTTTCGGGAGGTCTTGTGATGAAGTGTTCTTCTAAAAAGTTTAAATTGACTATAGCTCTACTTGTTCTTATAGGGTCATTGGTTGCTATAATATCCTCTACTATCCATTATGATGATAATTTCAAAATAATCATAGAGAATCAAACATCTAAAGATTTTGATGACTTATATATAAATTATATTCTTTCTCAAGACAAAATAGATGTGCCAAAAGTTAATAAAAAATCCACTTTGAAAATGTCATTATCTCCAAAAGAAAAATTTACTGAAAGCATGATGAAACTTTATTATAAAGATTCTTTAGGAAATACTAAAGATATAGTTCTTTTAGATAAGTTCTATCCATCAACTAAAGGCACTATAAATATTATTATATATCCTGAAAAAAATTCCGATGGCTTTATTATAAAGGCTAGCAATACTCTTTATGAAAATTAAAAGTGTTGTAGAGTTACTTTTTAAGTAGTTCTACAACACTTTTTTTAAATTTAGAAGCTCTTACTTTGAGATTTTTCAGTTCTTTTTTTCTTGTTATTTTGAATAACTTTTACAATTTCCCACCAGGCTGCAGCCACAAAACCCAGTACCATAGCTATTGATAACATTTTACCATCTAAAGCCTCAGTCTTAAAAAAGTTTTGCAAAAATGGTACATAGATTATAAGAAACAGTACTACTAATGCCAAGGTGTTCACAAGAAGTCTGCTCTTATTTCCTTTTTCCTTAAATATATGAACCAAATAATAAACTTTAGATCTATTTACCAAAACTAAAACTACATTTGATACTATTAATGTTACTAAGGAAAAACTTCTAGCATATTCTACTGTGGCTCCACCATCAACCATAAAGTGAAATGGCAAAAATGCAGCTAAGAACATTGTAGCCCCTTGCAATATAACCTTTACTAAAAGGTTCTTTGTAAGCAGTGGCTCCTTTGGAGATCTAGGAGGCATATCCATAATGTTAGGCTCGGCCTCCTCCCCTTCAAAAACTATGGAACAGGTTGGGTCTATTATAAGTTCAAGCAACATTATATGCATAGGCAATAAAAGTTGCGGTATATTACATATAGGTGCAAATAAAGCTAATGCTGCTATAGGTATATGAATTATCATGATATATACCATAGCTTTTCTTATATTATCATAAACTCTTCTTCCATCTTCTACGGAGTCTACTATAGTTGTAAAATTATCATCCATTAAAATCATATGAGCTGCTTCTTTAGCTACCTCTGTTCCTCTTTTACCCATAGCTATACCAATATCTGCGCTCTTCAATGCAGGAGCATCATTTACACCATCTCCAGTCATAGCAACGATTTCTCCATTAGCCTTAAAGGCCTTCACTATTCTCATCTTGTGCTCTGGAATAACCCTTGAAAATATGCTACACTCTTTCACAGCTTCCTGTAGTTCCTCGTCACTGATATTATCTATATCCTCTCCAGTTAATACCTTATGAGAAGAACCTAATCCAATATCTTCTCCTATTGCCATAGCAGTTTTGCTATAATCCCCAGTGATCATAACTACCTTTATACCAGCTTTTCTACATTCTTCTATGGCCTCTTTTACCCCTTCCTTAGGTGGATCCTGTAAGCCTATAAGTGCCTTAAAGGTTAGATGGTATCCTTCCAAGTCTTCCTGGATTTCTGAAACTATGGCCTCTGCCAAGGCCAATACCCTTAATCCCTTTGATGCCATTTGGTTCATATTGTCTATTATTTTTACCTTCTCATGATTCTCAAGGCTGCATAATGGTAAAATAGTCTCTGGTGACCCCTTTGCTGCCACATAATATTTTCCATTATAATCATAAACATTGGCCATCCTCTTAGTTTTAGAATCAAAGGCATATTTTTTCACCAGTTTATTTTTATATATGCTGTCTATATCAATATTCTTCTTTCCTATTTCTATTATGGCTTTTTCCATAGGGTCATAGGGTTCTTTCTCACAAGCTGAAATCATTAATAAACTTAAATCCCTACTGTTAAAAGTTTTACTATCTTGGAAAGTTCCATTAGAACATATTGATCTTACACTCATTCTGTTTTCGGTTATGGTTCCCGTCTTATCTACACATAGGATTGTTGTGGATCCTAGGGTTTCCACAGCAGATATCTTTCTCATTAGGGTGTTTTTCTTTGCTAGCCTATATGCTCCCATGGATAAAAATACAGTAAGAACTACTGGAAACTCCTCTGGTATCATAGCCATAGCCAAACTAATTCCTGCTAATAAGCTATTTATAATGTCTCCATTGTAAAAATAAGATGCTAATATAACCACTGCACATAGGATTACTCCTGCTATAGCTAAATTTTTAACTAGTTTATTTATTTTTCTTTGTAATGGAGTAAATTCTTCCTTTGCCTCTCTTATGGCTTTTCCTATCTTGCCATACTCTGTGGTAACACCTATACTAACTACCCTAGCGGTACACTTTCCAAAGGATATTAAAGTACCTGCATAAAGCATATAATTTTTCCAATAATCATTAGTTTCCTGTTTTTCCTCTATGGTAACTTTAGTTACTCCCTCACTTTCTCCAGTAAGAACAGATTCATCCACTGAGAAGTTTGATTCCTCTAATATTTCACAATCTGCTGGTATACGCTCCCCCTCTGACAGATATACTATATCTCCTGGTACAAGGTCCCTACTATTAATAAATGATATTTTTCCATCCCTTAAAGCCTGAACTTTAGGAGATGTCAATGCCTTAAGGGCATTCATGGTTTTTTCTGTTTTCCATTCCTGAACAAAAGTTATAGTGGCTACAAATATTACAAATACAAGCATAACCATGCCCTCTTGTGGCTCTCCTAGAAGAAAATAGAGAGTGGCTGTAACCACTAGCAACAAAAACATAGGTTCTTTAAATACTCCTATAAACTTTTTAAATGGATTACTTTTCTCTTCTTTAACTAATTCATTTTCCCCGTATTTTCTCTTCAATTCATTAACCTGGGTGCTAGTTAATCCGTGGAATTTAGTTTCCATTTTTTACACCTCATTTTCAATTGATAGATATGATTTTATCATTAAATTTTAATAAAATCAATACTTTTTCTCAGTATTATTAATTATCAATTGATAATGATATTCTGGACTAATAGTTTATATTTCCCAATTAATATTAGTTAATATTTCATTTTAATTCTCATTATTATATACCCTTCTATATTTAAGTTACTTTAGTATATTGTGTTAAAATTCTCCTCGTTTCTAAGATTTTTTAAGTTTAAGTCCGATTAACACTGAGGTAGAGTCTTATAGCGGGTAGATATGAGATAAAAAAAGGTTATGCAGATTTTAACTAAAATCTGCATAACCTTTAATTTTTACATCAATTTTTCTGCTTCTCTTTTGGCTTCTTCTATATTTTTAGGCTCAGCATCTGAAAATTTATAGAAGTAATTTACAAATGCTATCCTCTTGGCTCTAGGTATTTTAAGTTCATCCCCTACCTTTTGGAGGAAATCAACTTCGCTAAACTCATAGGCATCATCAGCTAGACCTACCCTCATAAGTTCAAAGTATACTATATTTATTGTTCTCTCTGAGGAAGCCTTTATAGTTTCAAATACTTTATCTATGTCCATATCTACAATTTCTTCTTCTGAGAGCTTTAATTCTAAACAAAACTCTTCCATTATTCTTTCTTCTTCTTTTCCTATTCTATCATCGGATAAAGCGAATTCTGTGACTAGGTTTATAAATGCTATTCCTTGATCCTTATTTAATTCATCTAAAAACATATGCTACCTCCAAATTTGACATATATATTATACCCTAATCCAAAATTCTTTCAAAGTCAATGGAGTTTTTTTGAGAATTATCCTGAAATATTCACTGCCTTTACCTTAATCCATGGAATAACACTATCCCCAGATTCAATAACTTCACAAGAAATAGCCTCTATATTATTGAACATTTCATAAAGATTTGATGTTATCATGGTTTCAACCAAAGGATATTTTATCTCTCCATTTTCTATATAAAAACTATTTTTCGCAACTCCGGAGAAATCTCCATTATTAGATGGACTTCCTCCCGAAAATCTTCCTAGAACTATTCCTCTCTCTACAGATTTAATTATATCCGCCTTTGATATACTGCCTGGTTTTATTACTATGTTTGCTAAGGTTTTTGAAGGTATTTTTCCTGTCTTCTTAGCTCCATATAAACTTAAATCAAAGCTCTTTAACATCCCATTTTCTATGATTGTAACATTTTCTGATTTGAATCCGTCACCTGTAACAAAATTTTTATTTACTATTTCCTCTCCCACAGGCTTAAACATCAAGGTGAATTTATCACTAGCTACTTTTTCATTTAATTTATCTTTTAGTATACTAGTACCCATTATAAGTGGTTCATCTCCTAGAAATGTCATATCATACATCATAACCATATCTGCTACCACTGCCGGCGTTAATATTACATCTCCAACAAACTTTTCCCCTATATTATTGCACTCTATCTGCTTTGTTATATCTTCTAATCTTTGTCTTACATCTTGGAATTCCATAAAATCTTCAGGTATTTCACAAAAGTTATACCCTACTATATCAAAGGAAGATGACTTTTCTCCCTCTTTTGCTAGGTATCCTATGGACATGGTATATATACTGTTATGAATTTTAAATTCTACCCCATTGGTATTCACATAATCAACTTCATTAGTTACAAAATTTCCACAAGCAGTGCCATCCATGATTCTCACTTTAGGAAATTCTTTCTTCATTTTTACCATGAAATTCTTTATTAAATCATAAAGTTTATCTAAATTTGGTTCCTTAGGACCACAGTTGAAGGTCTCTTTAAGCTGATAATCACTTATATCATTACATGGATCTGCTTCTGCTGAATTGCAGATATCCATAAGTTCATCTATCTTTTCATCTATTGTGATTTTATCTAACTTATTTAATCCTAGTGAGCCTAATTTATTATCTTTTATTGCTAAAAATCCTACATTTGTATCTATGGTTGTCCTTAAAAGATCCATTCCTGACTCAGAATAATTAAACTCATAATTTTTAGAATAATTTATGCTGCAGGAAGCCTTATGTGCTCCTCTACCTTTTATGTTATCAATACAATATAAGGCTAATTCTCTGTTATCCATATCCTACTTTCCCCCTATATTTATTTTGCATTTTATTGATGGGCCACCCATGCCTACAGGTATAGGTTGCTTTTTACCACACATTCCACCACAAACCCATGTAAATTCGTCGGATATCATGGTTACAGTTTTTAATACATTAAAGGCTACCCCAGACACAGTGGTATTTTTTATAGCTCTTCCTAATTTTCCGTTTTTAATTTCATATCCCATAGGCACTCCAAACATAAATTCGCTGGTGGCATCAGCTTGTCCATTACCCACTTTTAAAAGATAATATCCATCTTCTATGGATGCAATTATATCTTTTAATTTGTCTTTTCCAGGGAGTATAGCTGTATTTCTCATTCTTATTAAGGGTTCGTCGCTAAACATATACGCTCTTGCATTACCTGTGGGTTCCACATTAAACATATTAGCGCTAGATTTATTATGCATATACCCCTTTAATACTCCATTTTCAATTATAGTTACATCTTCGCAGGTGGTTCCTTCATCATCAATATACATAGGAATAGGACAAATTTTGTGGTCATAGCTATGTGCAAAATCCTTAAGGGTTACTATGGGACTAGATACTGTTTCATTTAGACAAGTACCTGCTATAGAACCGGATAACACAAAGTCTGCTTCAGTAGTATGTCCTATAGCCTCATGAGCTAATATTCCTGTCATCTCAGGTGCTATTATACATTCCTTTAAACCAGCATCAGCATAAACCGCAGTTTTTTGATCCATAAGCTGCTTGTACATATTATCTATAGATTCATATAGCTGTTCTGGATTAGTGAACAAGTCTTCAAAATCTCCTAACCCTCCGAACAATTCCATATTTTCTATAGGATTCCCGTCCTTATCCTTTGCGATTAAGGTTATATAAATCATAGACCTTGGAACAAAAGAATATAATTGGGCATCTGAGGATGTAAGTAAATTCTTTTCCATGGTTAAGTTATTAAAATAAACCTGGCGTCCCTCTAAATTTTTATATTTAGTTATTATATAATTGTCTAATTCTTTTAGATACTCTATTATTTCTCTTTGGGTGCACTTTCTTTTCTTTGTTCCAAAAAATTTTTCTACAGCATAACTTGACACTTGCAGATTGGTTCCTATTTTTCTTTCTTTTCTATCTAAGAGTTCTCCATTTTCTCTAGCCATAGTTATAACTTCTCTTATAGAATCATCACTTATGTTAGAGTTTGATGCAAATCCCCAAGAACCTTCAATATTAGCTCTAGAACTAACCCCACTTGTACTTGACTTCACATTGGTAACCAAGTCTCCATTTATGAAGCCTATTTTTATAATACTATTATTCTGAACTCTCAATTCTGTGTATCCCTTAAACAGCTCTTTATATTTTCTCAAGTCCATATTAATCATCACTTAACCCCCTTTAATGCATTTACCAATATATTACTCATTATTTTTTTAAAAGTCAAATTATTGGGAATTTTGTGGCTATGGACTTTTTTCTTGGGTATCATGTGTTTTTACTATTTACCTATTTTTAAGCTCCGCCCTACATCTTAACACATAAGCTGGTGGTAAATTTACAAGGGTTTTATCAATATCTATATGAGGAAAAATACTACTAAATACACCTTTTTTCATTAAGGAATACTGGAAAGTTATAAATTCCCCTCCATGGCTTATTATATTTTTAGTTTTGTTTAGTATGCTATCAGTTTCTTCTTTGGGTAGCACAGTGAAGGGAATTCCTGAAACTATATAGTCTATTTTCTTTATATGATATTGTTCTATTATACTATCTATTTTATCTACAGTGTCATTTATGATTATTACATTGCTTTTATGTCCATATAACTCTATTAATTTATTATAAAACTCTATGTTTTTTTCAATTAGAATTATTAAGGTATTATCTTGCGCTCTTGCCAATAACTTTTCTGTAAATACTCCTGTTCCTGGCCCATATTCAACTATACACTTAGCCTTAGCAAAATTTATGGATTTTATCATCTTATCAGCTAGGTGTTTGCCACTTGGTGCTATAGCCCCTACCATTCTTGGGTGTTTTATATATTCTATTAAAAACATAATTATTTTCTCCTTTTTATCTTTTATTCTATTATGGAAGAAATTTCTTAAGATTATAATTATATAAATCTTAAGATTTTTTAAAATTATATTAAGAATTCGTAATAAATTTTCAGCATAGAAATAACTACATTTCCATTGCCTAATTAAAACTTAAGTATTCCATCCACCTTTATATTATTTACACATATTCTAATTTATTTCATGTAATGAACTTATCTAGGGTCGTAGCTGCTGTTATCTCCGGCCTAAGGAGGGTGGCGGATTACAGCATGTAGATATCAGATAAATTATTCCAGGCTTTATGTACCGTTATCCAATTGTCCAAGTTTAAATAGGTAAAGGGTTACATACCATATACATTGGCAAGAAAAAAGCAGAATTAAATAAACTTCTATTATTTAACCCTGCTTTCTGTACAAATATATAAGCCTTTTCTCAATTAACTATTATTAATAGTCACCATCTTTTGGCTGCTATCTTAATCTAATGGAAAGAGTTTCATATCATTGCTTTTTAATCTATAGTATCCACTTTCTTTAATTAATGAGTCTCCTTCAAAGGTTAGATAAAAGTAAGTAGGTATCTCTGGTGACTTAGTATCATATTCTTTTACCGTAAACTTATTTCCCTTAAATTCAACATCTCTCATTTTATCTAATAACTCTCCACAATATTGACTATATCTAATCCTGTCTTCTTTATTATTTTCAACATTGTTTAAAAATTCTTTTAATCTTTCATTATTTAAATATTTATAGTCTGTAGTCATATATATTATATCTCCATTATCTCGAGATTGTTCTAGTGTATATGGTTTTGGAATCTTTGAATCTATAAGCTTTTCTTTTGTAGCCGCACTTTCTGCATTCTTGGAATTACCGTTGGTTTCTCCACTGTTCTGCTCTACAAGTTTGTTGTCTACCTCATTAACTATAGGATCTGTTAATGAAATGTGATTGATTTCTTTATGCTGATATAAGTAAGCCATTCCTAAGATAATTATCACTATACATGTATAGGAAATCTTACTCTTAAATTTTTTCATACTTAAACTCCTCCCTTGCTTAACCCTTTTATATAATTGTAAGTATAAGTATGATTTATTTGGTTACAAACTTATTTCTATTTATTGGAAGTACCCCTGGGGCGCATCCTTAATTTTCTAATTTTATTTTTATTTTTTCCTGTTCAGTTCCTTCCCCTAGTATCACATTTATATATTTAGCATTTTTGTCTATGGCTCCATAGTTAAATAAGTAAGTTATTTTTTCATCATCTTTCTTCAATAGTTGTCCGCTTTCCATAAATATAGCTTTCCCTTCATCATCAATAATTGTTGGTTTGTCTATAGCCCTTTCTAGTTCTTTGGGCACTGTAATTACTAAATTAGTTTCAAAGGGGTTTACTGTTAATTTCTCTACTTTAAATTTATTTGAAGAGATGTCCTTAGAATCACCATCTGAAATGTTGTTTGGAGTTATGGTTTTAAATTCTCCATTTTTAGCTTTTCTTACATCAAATTCCAAATTCCATATTCCTTTAAAATCTAACTGATCTTCATTAAATTCCTCTGTATGGTATCCATAATCCAAATTATTTATGTCTAATTTTACTTTGAAATTCTCAGGAATTTCTGTATTCAAGGAAGAAAGGTCATATTTTATTACACCTATGAATGTGTTATCATCTACAAAGTTTCCTATTGCACCTCTGGACGTAAAAAGTTCCTTAAATCCTTCCTTATATTTTTTTCCTAAAGATATTTTTTTATAAATATCATGATAATCATCATTATAATATTCTTCGAAGTTTACTCTAGTTAACCCTTTTAGGTGGAATTGAGAATGACTTCTTTCCTTATTAAGTTCTCTATGCCTGGAAAATCCATTCTTATTATTTATAACAACACTTATGAATAAACTATCATCAGTACATACTGCTTCATCTACCTTGACTGTTATATCTTTATATGTGGATTGGGCATCTATGCTCTGTGCATATTTAGTATACTCAGCTTCATTTACTAAAAAATTCACTTCCTTAAATACCCTTCCTATGAATGGCAGCCCTTCTGCAAAAGCACTATTGTTAAAATTAACTGTTATTATAATTGCTAAAGTAGCAGCTGCTATGATCCATTTCTTTGACTTGCTTTTCTTTTGTTGGTCCTTGCATTCTGTTCCCTCTTCAATGGCTTTTTCTATAATCTGATCTAAGTCTTTAGGAATTTTTATATTATCCAGTTCAAAACTCATTAATATTCCTCCCCAAGTCTACTCTTTAATATCTTCAGGCCTCTACGTATGTTAGTCTTAACAGTTCCTTCAGCCATGTTGCTCTTTTGAGCAATATCCTTTATTTTCATATCATCTATATATCGCATCTTTATTACACTTTTATATTGTTCACTAAGCTCTTCTAATTCTTTTGCTATATCCATAGCCATGGATTTATCATATTCCATCATATACTCTTCACAAAGTTCTATGTCTTCCAAAGATACTTGCCTTTGTTTTAACTTTATAGCATCTAAAGCGGTATTTATTAAAATTTTAGAAATCCATGTTCTGAAATATTCTGGTTTTCTAAGTTTATTTATAGATATAAAAGCTTTGTATACTGTATCATGTACTACATCCAATGCATCATTTTCATTTCTCATATGCAAAAATGCTATTCTATATAGATATTCTTTGTTATGGTCTATTATTTTAGAGAAAGCTGCTTTGTCACCTTTTATAGCCTTTTTAACCTCCACAACATTGTCCACTGTCATTCACATCCTTAGCTTGTTACTAGTAACTTACTTTTTAAATCAGCTGATTTTACTAACTACATTCTTTAGACCTAATACCATACTAAAAAGTTTCATCTAAATATAAAAAACATTTATTGGATGTACCCCAGGGGTGATGCCTAAAAAGGCAGCACCCCTGGGGTGCTACCTTTAATTTCCTATTGCTAAGACCACAGCTCCAATTACTCCAGCGTCCACTCCTAACTTAGCAGGTACTATGGAGCAGTTTTCTGCCATGGCTTTCATGCATCTTTCATTTACAACTTCTTTAACCTTATGAAATACAACTTTTCCCCCTTTGCTTACCCCTCCTCCTATGACTACCATATCTGGATCAAAGGAGTTTATTACATTGGCTACACATATTCCTAAATAACTTAGACAAGAATTTAAAATATCTTGGGCCACCTTGTCCCCTGTTTCTGCTTCCTGAAACACTTCATAAGAGGTGACTTTATCATACCTAGTCAAAGTCGTATCTAAACCTCTTTCTATAGCTTCTTCAGCCCTTTTAGCTATAGCCGTACCTGATGCCATAGCCTCCACACAGCCATAATTGCCACAATTGCACCTATACCCTTTAGGTTCAACGGTGGTATGACCTACTTCTAAAGCATTGGAGTTGCTTCCTCTATATATCTTTCCATTTAATATAGCTCCGCCACCTACTCCAGTACTTACTGTTATGTAAATCATATTTTCAGTGCCTTTACCTGCTCCTAAGGCGTATTCCCCTAAAGCCGCTACATTAGCATCATTGTCAAGATATACAGGTATCTGAAATTTTTTAGCTATAGGTTCAGTTAAATTAAAGTTTTTAAATGGCAGATTAGGAGTTTCTATTATTGTTCCTGTCTTAGCATTTAAAGGCCCTGGTGAACCTATGCCTATGGCCCTAATTTCTTCAATATGAACTTTACCAGAGTCCATTATTTTGTCAATAAGGGCAATTATCCTTTTAAGTACTGCCTCTTCTCCCTCATGAGCATTGGTAGCCATAATATCCTTTAAAATTATTTTCCCTTCTAAAGTAGCTAAGGCCCCTGATATCTTTGTGCCACCTAAATCTATGCCAACTACATATTTCTCCATGGCTCTCCTCCTCAATATATTGCGTGATTAATCTGATGTCTATCTACTGTAACACTCCACCCTCTTTAGGTTGCAGATAACAGCAGCTACGACCCTAGATAAGTTCAACTAACAATTTAGGTGGAGTCTAAATTGAGTTTCACTTGATCTCATGTCTAATTATTTTAATACTTCAGCTCCTTTAGACCTAATATAGCATCAGATACATCTCTAAATAAATTAAACTAAAGTTGTGATGAAGTTCAGGTTACACCTGAGGTTAAAGTTTCCATGGTAGCTTACTTTATACTTATGCAATAAGTTTTATCAAAGCTTTCTCCCTGGTCTAATTTATTTATGCCCACCTTTTTGGTAAAATCTCCATAGTTATCTCCTATATCGGCTATGCCATACCAAGGCTCGATACATAAAAATGGCGCTACTGAGTCATTGTCATCATAATATCTTGTCCATACACCCACAAATGGGAAGTCCTTAAAGTTAAGTTTTATTGAGTAAGGATTTTTATTAGACTTAATTGATATTTCATCTATATTAGTAAATATTAAAGCATCCTTAGCAAACATATGTGGTTGCAAATTTAACCTGCTTAAGTTTTCCTCTTTGTTTTTTGTACCATCTAAATGATATCTTTCTACAGTCCTTTTAGAAGGAGTAAACTCCAAAAAATAATCCTCTAAAATTTCTCCTAACAATAGAGGTACGTTAAAAGCAGGATGTCCTCCTATGGAGAAGTACATATTCCCTTGATTTTTATTTATTACCCTCCAATTCACATTTAAGGAAATGCCTTTTAATTCATAAGTTATATACACTTCAAATTCGTAAGGATACTTTTCCTTAAATCTCCCCTGAGAAGCACATTTAAATACTGCTTTTTTATCTGTAACTTCATCAACAGAAAAATTCTGGTCTCTTAAAAATCCATGCTGGCTCATAGAATAAACATGGTCATCAACTTCATAACTATTATCTTTGAGTTTGCCTACTATTGGGAATAATACAGGGGCTACTCTCCCCCAGTGATTCTTATCTCCGCTCCACATAAATTGTAATTGGTGCTCTTTATGAAAGATTTCTCTTACCTCTGCACCTGCCTCGCTTATAACAACTTTTAACTTTTGATTTTCAAGTACTACCATACTAATATTTACCCTCTTCCTTAATAAATTAATCTATAACCTTAAACTTAAATTTTGTTTGTCCTTTTATATATTTCAATAAGAATAAATCTTCTTCCTTTATCTTTCCTATAACATTTACCCTTGAATCTGCCTCCAATGGATTTTTCACTATTTGTAATTCTCCCATATACCGCAAATAATCCTTATTATTTAAGGTAACACATCCCTTTTCTCTACCTATTGTATTTTCTGGTTTTACAACCTGACCCTTTAATATAGTTCCAGAGTTCTCTCCTCTTATTATATCCCTAGGATAATCAATCCTGTTATTGAAGATATTATCATTTAAGTACCTATCTACTAAATTAGAATCTATAATTTTATTAATCCTCAACTCTATGGTGTCCTCTGATACAGCTGCAAAATTCTCAAGTTCTATACCACTTGGCATAGAATCTCCAAAGAATACATTATCTACTCCTAAAGCGAATAAATGCTTTGCTGAAACATAGGGGTCTTTGTATCTATGATCTTCTAATGTGGGTAAACCATCATATAAAGGCCCCCTTTTCCCCACAAGAGATGGTATAAACGCAGATATTTTTACCTTTCTCTCCTTTAGTAGCCTATTTTTTTCTAATAGAGGATTTTCATCTAAGGCTGTATGTTTTTGTGGATAATAATTATGACACCCTTGTAAATTATCAAAATTCGCCTCATATCTTTCTAATTCTCTAAAGGTATCTGTTCTTAAAGTAGAAGCATTTATCTCTATCTTTACCCCTTCCTTATTATTGGTATATGCCGCTATTTCCTGTGATGGAAATCCAAAGTCTAGCCTTATAACATCTATACCTACAGCTTTAAATTTGGCGAAATCCATACACTCTAATCCTAGTAGTTTCAATCCTTTAGGAGATATATCTCCTATTATTTCCATGTTGAATTTCTTGGCTTCCTCTATAACCTTTCCTAATCCTCTTAAGATTTCATCATAGTCTGCTTCTGGTATGTGCATAGAAGTAAAAACTCTATCTATTCCCAGTTTTCCTGCTGTTCTTATTAAGTTTAGATTTTCCTCAAGAGAATAATTCATTCCCATAAATACAGATATGCCTTTCCCCATAATCTCCACCCCTCCTTATTAATAATAACGGTGTCACTAATTATCTTACCTTAATGTGCCCTTTGCTACTCTATAATATCTCCTGTGGAAATATACTCTATCCTACTGCCCATTATATTTTTCAATATTTCATAATTCTTGTAATCAGTACAATGGCAGGTATAAAATTTCTCCACTGGGCAGTTCAGAAGTTCCTTTGCAAGGTTATCCACATTTTCCATATCCTTATTTCCTATTAAGTGAAATCCTCCTATAGCCCTTTTTATACCTTTGTTAGGGAACTCTTCAGTTACCTTATTAACCATATTTACTATACCATTGTGACTACACCCTGTAAAAACCGTTAATTCTTGATTTTCTTCTATAATAAGCATAATCTCATCTTGAAAATCATCCTCTAGGAACTCTTGTCCTATAAGCTTTTTTAGTCTAAAATCTTTTCCCAAACTACAAATTTTATTACCTTTCGCCTCTATTACATATATGTTTTCTTCTATTTGGGTCTTTCCTTCTACCTCCACAATCCTATGTATATATAATGGAAGGATTTCTTTATTTATTCCTATATAAGACTGCTTGTCCTCTGTTACGCAATAGTGGTTATTCATATACTCCGGTTTCATATATACCTTTGCCTTTTTATTGGAATCCATAAAATTCTGCAATCCTCCACTATGGTCATAGTGGCCGTGGGACAACACTCCACAATCTATATCTTCCATGTTTATTCCTAAACTTTTGGCATTTTCTATGAACTTGCTACTTTTTCCGAAATCAAATATATATTTTCTATCATAAACTTCTATATAAATACTGAGTCCATGCTCAGATTTCATATTAGGATTCTTAGTTAAGTTTTCTATAATAACTTTAATTTTCATAGTTTCTCCCCCTACAATGATATAACCTGCGAGTCTTTAATCTCATTATACTACACTATGGTTTAGGTGATTTCAAAATATAAGATACATTCTTGACACATAACTCTCTTACCCTCTGATTCTGTCACTTTAGGGTGCTTTTAGTGTATTTCATCCAATTTTATTTCACTTAATTTTTACCTATTTTTTATAATATATTGCAAAAATTAATTCTACTTAAACAAGTAGAAAAAAATTTTATACTTATTTGCATTATTCTTTACAATTATTTTATCAATTGAATTCATATAGGTTTATATACTATAAACTATCGAAAATTCTTTAGTTTTTTATCGAATTTTATTATATTTTTTTTCTGTACTATTTTAAAATTACATGATACCATAAATTCTGTTAGTAGCAAATTGGGAGGAAAGCCATATGTATGAATATGCTTATGTTACTGCTATATTAGATGATTGTGACAATGAAGCCTACTATTTACATATAATAGAGCGTTATTCTAAAGACGGTTGGCATCCTATAGAAGACTGTCAAAAAGATGTTGAGTCGAATCTATGTGAAATCGTCCTTGAACGTGAAATAATAGACTAAAATACAGTCTTCTTTTAAATCCAGTTTATCTGGATTCTTTTTTTATTTTTTGTCAATAATGTTAAATGTATATTTCTCACTGATTTTGTTTACAGCTATTTAAAGGTTTTGTGGTAGTATATATGCATATTTAATGTTAAAATAGTGTTTGTAATTAATGATTATTAGGTGGTGAAACCTTGAAAAAGAAATCTTCTGTTTTAGTCCTTTGTGGAATAATAATTATATCAGTAATTTTATGTTTATTGTTAGACGGTTTGAAAAAATCTCCTAATTTAGGTAATATAGACTCCTTAACCATCCTTCAAGAAAACTCCAACTTAGAAATTACTAGCAAAGAGGATGTTTCTAAGTTTATTTCCATGGCCTCCTCCTTGAGACAAGTTAGAAAACTTGAGTCTTATAATATAGGCGGTTTCTACATTTTAACTTATAAAGAAGATGGTACTACTAAACCTATTTTTGTATCTGATAAGTACCTTATAAAAGACGATATTTTATTTAGCGGTCGTAAATGTAAAGCCTTATATAACTTTATTGAAAATTATACTGATAATAATCTCTCTCCAGGTAGCTATTTCTCTACATTTAAATTTNNATACAAATCAATGGATGCCCCTAGGGATCTTTTAACTGCTATTTCAAAGGGTTCATTGGATCCAGAGTTAGATAAAAAATATACAAAAAAAACTGATATTATATCTACTATATATACCATGCAGGATTTTCCCGCCTATATTTTAAAGGGTAAAGGTAAAGAGGATGATTCTATATCCTTATATATAATAAATAAAAATTTAGTTTATGCAGATGATCTATACGGCAAAGGACGATTTATAAGAGTTCAGGATGATTTATATGATATAATCAAAAATTCTATTTCCCTTGACCAGCCTACCTCCTCATCTATATATGATTTATTTAATGCATCCAAGGTAGTATTTAAGGGTAAGGAGATACCTGAAAGGGACGGAGCTATTCGTGGACTCTGTGGACTATATTTAACTGATGAGGATTATTTAAAAAAATATTCTTTGCCTTTATCTGTGGATATAACTCTTCACGGAGATGAAATTACAGTGCTAGTATATGAAGATCATATAGAGTTTGATGGCAAGGTATTTAAAGTTAATAATGCTGCCAATTCCTTTCTCTACTTTATGAAAAGGAGTGAGTGATGACATTATGAAGAAAAAATTTATATATATTTGTACTATCCTTTCCTTAATATTATTAACCATAATATCTATAATATTGTGGCAGTTTAGTGATCCAGATCGCAATAAAGTAGGTGTGAATTTGATATATAATAGTTTCATATCCACATCCCTTACAGATGATGATGCCACTAAGTTAACCAGCTTATTAGACAATGGTTCTGTTCATAATGATTTTTTTAATCCTTATGATAATTCTTTAATTACTGGCATTCAATTTGTAAAAAAACATAACTATAAAGATACCTTGTACTTTAAGGATATCATTTCCTATGAAAATAAATTTTATGATGTACCTAAAGAATGTTACTCTATTATATCTAAATATCTTAATGGGGAGTTTTTCATTAAAGAAGCCATAAATAAAGGTGAAATTATAAAGGTTTCTGCTAATGACTTGGCACAAAGAAGCCTTACCCTTAATCCCTATCACATTAACGAATTAAGAGAAATTGTAGGTTCCTTATCATTGTCAGCTGCGAGTAGCTCTACTGCCATCCCTGCTGAGAATTTACCTAAATATACAATAGACGTCTATGATAAATCAGGCGCTAAGGTTTCTCTATATGTAATTGACCAAACTACTATATATGTAAAAGATGCCTTAGAAAATAACACTGTACGGGTTAATTCCTCAGAGCTTTGGGATTTCCTAAATAAGATTATTCCTAGTGACTATTTTAAATATATACATTAGTTTAAAAGCTGCATCTCAGATGCTGCCTTTGTGTTTCTGTAACTCTCCATGCTCTTCATTGTGGAGATAACACTAGCTATGACTTTAGATAATTTTCACTAATATATTGATAAAATTCAAATTAAGTTTCACCTGATGAAATACATGTAAATTCAAGAATAATATCACTTCTTTAAGATAATAATACTTTTGAGGTGATGTGTATGAGACTACCAAATCATATAGGAATCATTCCTGATGGTAATAGACGTTGGGCTTCTGCCAAGGGCCTTACTAAAGAAAAAGGCTATACCTATGGCATAGATCCAGGTCTTTTAGTCTTTAAATTATGTCAACAATATGGTATTAAGGAACTTACTTTCTATGGATTTACCGCTGACAACACCAAGCGTCCAGCCTATCAAAAAGAGGCTTTCATAAAAGCATGTATTGATGCAGTAAATATGCTTTCTAAAGAGGATGCGGAACTTCTTGTAATAGGCAATAGTAGTTCTCCACTGTTCCCAAAGGAACTTATTCCCTTTACGAAAAGGCAAACCTTTGGTAAAGGTGGCATTAGAGTTAATTTTCTTGTAAATTATGGTTGGGAATGGGATTTGAATTATAATATGAACAGTTGCAGTAAAAGCCCTTTCCAGTCTCAAGATATTTCTAGAATAGACCTTATAATACGGTGGGGTGGTAGACGAAGATTGAGTGGTTTTTTACCCATTCAATCAGTATATTCAGATTTTTATATAATTGATGATTTTTGGCCTGATTTTAAGCCCAGTCATTTTACAGATGCCCNNTCAGGTGGAGTCCAAACTCCACCTAAACCTAAGTTCCACTTGATTATTGCCCCAAATCATCATCATTCTTCAATCGAGTGTTGCAAAAAGGGCAATTAAATTCATGGTCTATAGCACTTTTATACCAATTGAATCTTTTTTTGCAATTGGGGCACTTCCAACAATGGCTACATATGCCTATAAATAAGGCAAATAAAGCTATAGCCATGAAACAACTTTTGCAATTATAGGTCAATATTATTGTAATTATAGAAGTATATAGACATACAAAAGCAAACTTTCTCAGCATGGCTCGTCTTTTGAAGCTTTTTATATTGTCCTTTATCATTAGTATCCCTCATTCCCTAAAATAGCAATTTAAGTGTTATAGTATATAATATTCACTTTCCTTCATGTAGTTGCTATTTTTAGAGTAATCTTTTATTTAATCTGATTTGTACCTGCCGTAATACTCCCCCCCCTTTTTAGGCTAGAGATAACAGCAGCTACCACCCCAGATAAGTTAAACTAACAATTGGGGCTGAGTCCAAATTAAGTTTTACTTGAGCTCAGATTTTTTCTTTGTGTTATCCACAGTTGAGGATAAAATAGCCAATGTTGCTGTAGATAATAAGGTTATAGCAACGGTCCTTATGAAAATCTTTTTTTTCATTGTCCAATTCCCTCCTTCTTATCCAATACTTATTCTTTCTAGATCATGGTCATTGCCCATATGACTTATGTCATTTAAGGTTATAACCTTAAACTTGTCCTTTTCCCTATTGTAAACTATATGACTTAAGCTGCAATTGTCTACTTCGAAATTTCCTCCTGTATTTAAATCTATAGATAAAACTTCACATATAAGTGCCCTAAGGAGAGCTCCATGAGTTACTACTACTACATTGTTGTATACACAATTCTCTACCATAGCTTTCAAGAATTTCACAGCTCTCATCTGCACCTCTCCATAGGATTCCCCCTTTGGCATAGGCACATTTACTCTGTCTTTCATCCATCGTTCTAAAAATTCTTCATACTCTAATTCTATTTTACCCCAAGTCATACCTTCCCATTTTCCTACATTAATCTCTACTAAATCCTCACTTGTAGTTATATCCTTATTCACATAGGTGTTTATTATTTCTGATGTAGTATATGCCCTTTTTAATGTACTGGAATATATATGATCTATGTTATAATCCTTAAGTTTCTTTCCAATTTTATGAGCCTGATTTACACCTTTTTCATTTAAATTTATATTTCTTCTTCCTTGATATCTACCTTCATTGTTCCAGTCTGTTTCTCCATGTCTTATTAAATATATATTCACCGAATTTTCCCCTTTCTTAGAATAATCACAACAGTTTATCCCAGCTGTATACATATATATTAACTTTTTCATGTTATAATTTAAATATATCACATTTTTAGGAGGTAAGCATAATGAATTTAGACTTAGTAAATACGGTGGAAGTAATGAGAAAATATCTTTACATGCCAAGTCCTGGGGGATATACTCTAGATGCCATTCTAGAAGTAAAAAAAGACTTTGAAGCTTTAGGTCTAAGTACTAGCTTTACAAAAAAAGGTGCTTTAATTGCTACCCTTCGTGGAGAACATGAAGATGAGCAAATAACAATTTCAACCCATATGGACACTTTAGGTGCCATGGTAAAGGACATCACTGCAGATGGCCATCTTAAGTATACTAGAATTGGTGGTGGATGCTGGAGTGCTAATGAAGGCGAAAATTGCTATGTTATTACAAGAAAAGGTGAAAAAATCCGTGGTTCTATCATGTTTAAATATTCATCTACCCATATATATGGTCAAGGTAAGGCTAATAGTGAAAGAAATGAAGATAATATGTTAGTCCGTCTAGATGAAAAAATAGCCTGCAAAGATGATGTTTTGAAGTTAGGAATAAATGTTGGAGATTTCATAGCCATGGACACTCGTTTTGAGACTACTAACACAGGCTTTATAAAGTCTAGATATATTGATGATAAGGCCGCCGTTGCTATGGCCCTTGAAATATGCAGATACTTTAGAGAAAATAATATAATGCCTAAATATACAACAAATTTCTTTATAAGCAACTATGAAGAAATGGGACATGGTTTATCCAATGCTGTTCCTTGTAAAACCAAGGAGCTAGTATCAATAGATATCGCTCCAGTAGGTGATGGCCAAGCATCTAGTGAATATAGCGTTACCATAATTGCTAAAGACGGAAAAACCGTTTATGATTTTCCATTAAGAAACAAGTTGGTGAATATAGCTGAAGATAATGGTTTAGATTACACAGTAGATATATTCCCACACTATAGTTCTGATGCCTCTCAAGCTGTTACTACTGGCACAGATATGCAATTTGCTTGTGTTGGCCCTGGGGTAGATGCTTCACACCATTACGAANNGCTTTCTGAATAGTATAATATTTTTAACTTCATCTAAAGAAAACTTAATGTTTTTTTAACCTAAGGGGTATATAATTTATATATACCTCTTTGTAGGTTAATGGGGAAATATTTTTAGGGGGGATCATTATAATGACAAAACAAGAAAAAAGCTGGATAATGTATGACTGGGCTAACTCGGCATATTCCATAGCCATCACTACGGCTATATTGCCTGTGTTCTTCAAGTCCGTTGCTGCTAAAGGCTTAGCGCCGTCTTTATCTACTGCATACTGGGGTTATACTAATTCTATTGCCACTTTATTCGTTTCCATATTGGCACCTATATTAGGTGCTATAGCAGACTATAAAGGAAAGAAAAAAAAATTTTTTACTTCATTTTTACTAATAGGAGTTATATCAACAGCTCTTTTGTCCTTTGTAGGAGAAGGCAGCTGGGTATATTGCAGCATAATATATACTCTAAGTGCTATAGGTTTCTCTGGATCTAATATCTTTTATGACTCTTTTCTGACGGATGTGACTACAGAAGATAAGATGGATGACATATCTTCTAAAGGCTTCGGATATGGTTATATTGGAAGCTGCATTCCTTTCATAATAAGTATGATACTCATTAAAAAACCTGATTTAATAGGACTAGATGTAATAGGTGCTACAAGGGTTGCCTTTATAATTACTGCCCTTTGGTGGTTCTTCTTTTCTCTTCCTATGTTGAAAAATGTAAATCAAGAATACTATATAGAACCTGAACCTCATGCTATAAAAAATAGCTTTAAAAGACTAATTAAAACCTTAAAAAATATCACTGGTTATAAAAACACATTTATATTCCTTCTATCCTATTTCTTTTATATAGATGGAGTAAATACAATAATAAAGATGGCTACTTCCTATGGTACAGATATAGGTCTTGATGCCTCCAAACTCATGATAATATTGTTAGTACTTCAAATTGTGGCTTTCCCAAGTGCAATAATTTATGGAAAACTAGCTAATAAGTATTCACCTAGAAAAATGATTCTTGTAGGAATTATAACTTATACCTTTATATCTGTATTTGGTTACTTTGTTCAAACGGAACTTCATTACTGGATTCTTGCTTTCTTGGTAGGTAGTGCTCAAGGAGGGATTCAGGCCCTAAGCCGTTCTTACTTTGGAAAACTCATACCAAAGGAAAACTCCTCAGAATTCTTTGGCATATACAATATAGTTGGAAAGTTTTCTGCTATCTTTGGACCTCTACTTATGGGGATAACCACTCAAATTACTGGTAATTCCAGAACTGGAGTTTTAAGTTTAATAATACTATTTGCCATAGGTCTAGCTTTATTCTTAAAGGTTAATGATGGTGAAAAAATTACTAAAGCCAGGGAAAGTATGTAATGTGATTTTAATCTGATGTCTACCTGCTGTACACTTCATCTTTTTCGTGTGGAGTTAACACCAGCTACGACTCTAGATGAGTTCAACTAACTATCTTGCTAAGATTCAAATTAAGTTTCACTTCATAGCTTGTTAAAAATAAAAGGAATCTTAGGACATAATTGCCTAAAGATTCCTCTTATTTTATCACCACGTAGAATTATAGTTATTATTTTCTCTTTCATTAATAATATTTTGAAGGTGAAGTGCTATATATCCCACTTCTCCATCGTTAAAATATACTCTATACTTGTCATATATATAAAGAGATAATTCCTCAGCCAACTGATAACTTCTACCAAACTTATCTTTTATAGTGTCTATTAATAGGTTTTCTACATTTTTACCATTTAATGCTCTATCTATAGAAAATCTTAAGTGTGTTAAAAACCTAAAATAAGATAAACTATTTTTATCTAAATGTTGACCTAACTTTTTCTCTATAAAGCTGATGGTGTCTCCCAATATATTGTTGCTTGTAGAAGTTTCCCCTATATCTTTTTGGCTCACAGATGCATGTATATGCATAGCTATAAATCCTACTTCATCATAAGGTAAATTGGATTTAAGGGTCTCATTTATAAAATCAACTACCTTTTCTGCTATTAGAAATTCCTCTGTATATAAAAATTTTATTTCATGCAATAGAGGATTTCTTATATTTATTTTATTTTCAATTCTGCTTATGGCAAAATTTATATGATCTAGTAAAGTTATATGTATATTTTCACTTATAGGCTTACCTACATATTCCTCTATTATAGTTATAGCCTCCTCCACCGCTCCTACCACTTCATCTTTACTACAGTCCATTATAGCATTATAGGTTTTTATATTGTTCTCCTCTATAAGATAGTATACCTTTTCTATATTTGTAGCATCATTTATGATATCTTGAGGCTTTTTCTTAAATCCTATACCTTTTCCTATGACCATACATCTTTTTTCTTCTATATCTTTGCACATAACCACGTTATTGTTTATAAGACGTATTATTTTGTAGAATTTTTTCATATTCCATATCTCCTATTTAAAATTACATAAAATCAGCAGCTAAATAGCCACTGATTCTGTAATACCCTCAAAGAATATTTAAGTTTCAAATAGAACTCATTTTAACTTTGGTTCTCTAAACTTAAAATACATTTGAAAATTTCATTAAGTTTTAATTTGATTTTAAGTTTAGACTTCTTTGTTTAAAATTCTACTTTTTCAATGAAAATCCTTTTTTATTTTTCTATATTATATATTTTTCTAAAGATTTTATAACTATTTCAGGTATTTCTAAAGACCCTACCTCTCTGAGATTTTTCATGAAAATGCCATGGCAGTCCGTTCCTCCTGTGCACATAAGGTTTTTCTTTTCTATTATATCTAATAATTCTATTTTAGTTTCCTCAGTAATAGATGGATGAAAAACCTCCAAACCATCAAGAAGAGGACTATTTATTAAATTCTTATATAAATCCTCACTCTTTTTTCTTATTTTATTTGGATGAGCTAGGACTGCTTGCCCTCCGTTATCCTTTATAAATTTACACCCTTCCTTAAAGTTCATATATGGAAACTCATCTTCCATATAACAGTAACCATCTTTTCCAAAATACTTCCCTAGATTAGCCATTATTTCTTCCTGTTTAAAATATCCATGATTGCTTAATGTCTTTAGAAGCTTTGCTCTATATAGTGGTCCGCCCTTAGCCTCTTTAAAAAATTCTTCTGCTAGTATATCTATTAGCCCTAGTTCTCTTAATTTCTTTATCTGGGTCATAGATTTACCATCCATATATTCTTTCAATTTATTAGAGTAAACTTTTAACTCATGAGAATTTCTATTTATTCCATAAGCCAACACATGTAGCTTTATACCTTCTTCTTTTACCGTAAGTTCTAAAGCGGGTATATATGGGATATTAAATTCCCTGCTAAGGTCATGGATTTCATTTAGTCCTAAGGAGGTATCATGGTCTGTTATACTTGCTGCTTTTATTCCTACTTCCCTAAATTTTTCAAACATTTCTCTTGGTTTCCTGCTGCCATCTGAAAAAGTAGTATGCATATGGAAATCATACATATTTATCGCCTCCATATATAATAAAATTAAGGGGGCGGCCCGTAAGCTGCCCCTTATTGATAATAAAATTATTTCATTATACTCTTTAATGGATTGTCCATTTCAAAATCTTCATCGTCTCCTACATCTTCCCACTTAGTGAAGTATGTTAATACGAATCCACCTGCGTATGCAAGTAATGTACCTATTAGATAATGTATTGCACCAGATCCTGGAACTAATAATGCAAGTGGAATTCCTGATAGACCTATACCTGTAGATGCAACTCCCATAGCTGCAATGTACATTCCTCCAAAACCAGCTCCTAAACAAGCAGTAAGGAATGGTTTACCTAATGGTAAAGTAACACCAAACATTAGAGGTTCACCAACACCTAGCATAGCAACTGGCAATGAACTTCCTATAACAGTTTTCATTCTCTTGCTCTTAGTCTTCATGAATATAGCTATCGCTGCACCAACTTGTCCTGCACCACCCATAGCTAAGATTGGTCTTAATAAGTCAACTCCTGTTGCTTGTAGTAAACTAGTTTCTACTGGAGTCAATGCTCTATGAAGTCCTGTCATAACTAATGGTAGGAATCCTACTGAGAATACTGCACCAGTTAGCATCTTACCTTTTTCTATAGAAGCTGTTACTAACCATGTTATGTTATTAGTTAACCAACCACAAAATGGTTGAATGATATAGAAACTACCAAGTCCTATAATTAATATTACTAAAGTTGGAGTAAGCATTAAATCAAGCACTGAAGGCATGATCTTTCTTAGCTTTTTCTCTAAAGTAGCACCTAATGCGCAAGCTATTAATACAGCTATTACTCCACCTTGTTCTGGAACTAATGCAGTTCCAAACACTGTAACCTTAGCTAGTTGAGGAGCACTTAGTATACCTGCTAAAGTTNNCTACCACCAAATTCTCTAGCTGTAAACATACCTACCATTATGTTCATGTATAGGAATACACCTTTTCCTAAAACATATAGCATTTGATAAGTATTTCCGCCAATAATGCCTTGCTCTTGTAAAAGTTTTGCAACTCCATATATGATTCCGCATCCTACGAATCCTGGAATCAATGGTATAAATATGTTTGATAATTTCTTTAAGAATAATTTGAAGGGTGTTGAGTTCTTTTTCTTTAACTCAGCTTTTCTTTCAGTTGCTTCGTCAACATGGCCTATTTTCATTCCTACCATTTCACCAACTATATTAGTTACTTTAGTAACCATACCTGGTCCTAATATAATTTGAGTTTGGTCATTCTGTTCAACTATTCCCATTACTCCATTTATTGCTTTGATAGCTCCTTTATCTGCCTTACTGCTATCATGTAATGTAAGTCTTAGACGAGTAACACAGCATGCAACTGTCTTGATATTCTCTTTGCCACCTACATTTTTTACAACCTCTTCGGCTATAGTTTGAGGTACTGCTTTTGACATCTTTATTCCTCCCCTATTTTATAAAAGCACTGTTACCTTTATTAATTATGAATTATTGCAAAATAGCAAAAAAGAGCCAAAATCACTTAAACCTAAGTGTTTTCAGCTCTTGCCTGCATTACCAGTAACAACGCTCTCATTTATTTTGTTAACTAAATTATAATACATTATTAATTATTTGAAAACTAAAACCATATTACAAATTATCCTATTATTTTATGAAACATTTTTTCATAATTCCATTTTCTTTAATTCTTCATGTAAACATATACATTTTATATGTGGTTTTGTAATATTTGTTTATTTTTTTGTTATTTTTTGATTCATATTTTTATTTTTATGGAAAATACCATGAAAATTTTTTTAAATTCTTTTTTCTTTGTAGATTATTTGTTGTAAAATAGGGTCTGTAAATTTAGAAAACATTTGAATTAATGGTCCTATGGTAAACATTATCACAATGCTTCCTACTCCAATAGGCCCTTTAAAAATGATGCCTAAGATTAATCCTATGGATTCACATATGGTCTTTGCCACTCCAATAGACAGATTAAATCTTTCCTTTACAATTAGCATAAAATAATCAATTGGCCCTGGGGGCAGATCAGTAATTACATAAACAGCCACTCCAAAGCTGATTATTATTATACCTATTATAAAAAATAGAAAACTTTTTAGGATGGTTGTAATATTTATGCCATTAAATAATAACAACCAAATATCTATGAAAGCTCCCGTTATGATAGATGTTATTAATGTAGAAAACCTAGGAATTCTTTTTATTAAAATTCCTGCTGCTATATTAAGAATAAAAGCTACAATTATTACCCATTTTCCTACAGACAATCCAAACATATTGCTAAGTCCTACGCTCAATGCATCCCAAGCACCTGCACCAAAATTAGAAATTATGGTTAAAGATACTCCAAAGGATATGCATACCATCCCAAGTAAAAAAAATAAAATTCTCAATATAAGTTCTTTGTTTATAGTGTTCTTCAACATTATTGTTTTTGCCACCTCACTGCAATTAAAAATTATATATCAGCTTTAAAATTATATCACAGATGATGCTATTTTAGTAATTAATGTTATAATAATTATTATACTCTAAAAGTAGGTGAATATATGGTTGGCAAATATAAGGTCATAACTCTGTGTGGCAGTACAAAATTTAAAGAAGAATTTCTTGAAATTCAAAAAGACCTTACTTTACAAGGTAATATAGTTATTTCAGTAGGTCTCTTTGGACATGCTGATGGACATTATGAAACCATAGTCACAGAAGATATTAAGGTTATGCTAGACGATATGCACAAACGTAAAATAGATATGGCAGATGAAATCTTTGTCATAAATGTAGATGGTTACATAGGTGAAAGTACCAGAAGTGAAATTGAATATGCCCACAATACAGGAAAAACCGTACGGTACTTGGTGTAGTTAATTCCAAGAGAGTCTGAAGACTTGTTTACACAAATCTACAGATTCTCTTATTTAATATTTTAAAATATATTGTCTGTATAATTCCCATCTATAGGGCACCCATTTATAAATGGTTATATTGTCAAAATAATCCTCATAGTAACATGAATATTGGTTTACATGATCCCAGATAGGTTGAAATTTATCTTTTATTTTTTTAGAGGTTATTGTAACATGAAAGGTTTTATCTTTTCCCTCATTATCCTTAAATTTTATATAAGAAACTCTACCTAGCTCTTCTATAAATTTATCATGGACCTCCTTTGCCTCTGTGGACATATCAACCGCCATGTATATTACCCTTTCATCAAAGTGTCCATAGCCCCTTAACATTATGGGATATGCTGTGTTTTTCTTTGCAAAGGAGCTTATAATTTCTTCTACCTCTTTTATATTATCTGTTTCAAAGGGTCCCTTAATAGTAAAATGAGCTGGAAGACTAGAAGATTTAGCATTAAACTTTTCAAATACCTCTTTTCTAAGGTCATCATTAAATTGACCTCCTTTTCCTCTTATTGTAGCTACAATTACATATCTATCCATATTCCACCCACCTTTAACAATTAATAATATATATATATTATTATATTTTATGAATTCAAATAAATTTTAAACCTAAAAGAAATTCCTCCAACTTTTCTATGGTTGGAGGAATTTCTTTTATAACATCTCTATAAAAGCCGCTATCCTTGTCTTCACTTGTCCTATATCTGATTGAGAATAGTCTGTTTCTATAGCCATGTATGGTATTCCCTTTTTCCCTGATACTAGATCCTTTATAGTCTTTGTTTCTACGGAATAAGTATGGCAGGCCTGTAACACTATATCTATTACTCCATCAGTTTTATACTCATCCATTAACTCTTCTAAAAGCTTTAGCCTTTCTTTATTGGGAGTCATAACAGAGCATCCTATACTTAAGTACTTTTCAGCAATAGCGTCAATAGGATTTTTATCTTCATCCACCAATCTCATCTTCTCTTTGATTCCACCACAATTTTCAAAGCATACTGCAACTCCGCCGTTATCTTCTATAGTTTTTATTATTTTATCAACTACTCCACCCATAGGACATCCAGTTATAAGTATTCTTTTGGCATCAGCCTTCACTGGTCTAGCCCCTTGGTTATATTCTTCTTTTATTTTTTCAACAGTGGTTCTTATATTGTTATTTTGTTCCTCTTTATCAAAGGTAAATTGAGTACTTTCTAATATTTTGTACATATTATATCCTGATATAGCAGGTGGTTGTAACTTGCCCAATTCATACAAACTTCTTAATACTCTTCGTTCTTCATTTTTAAGCTTTATACCTCTTTTCAGATCCTCTTCTGTTATCTTTACATGAAATTGTTCTTCTAAAGCTTCCTTAAGTCTCACTATTTCGCTTTTCCACATATTTAAAGAGGCTATACTGTTTTGAATTTGTGGTAATTGCATAATATGAACATTTTTTATCTCTCCTAATAGTTCATACATCTTTTTCTTTCCATCACAAGTTGTTTCCCCGACGATTAAGTCTGAAAAGTAAGTATAAGGACACTTGTCTGTTATGGCGAATCCATAACTAGACTTTATCAATGGACATAAATTTTTAGGAAGATGCTTTTCTGCATCTGCAATAGGTTCTTCACTAGTTCCACACAAAGATACTGGATGTAGTCCAGCTGCATACATGACCTCATTTGGCGTATAGGTACAGAAAGTTCCTATAATATGCTCTCCTTTATCCTTCAATTCTTTGGCTTTTATAAACCCATTTCTTCTAGCTTCACTGAACTCATTAAACTTTTCTGGTAAATTTGTCATTGAATACTCCCTCACTTATTTAAGTTTTTCACATAATAGAGCTGCTCCAATAGCTCCTGCATACCTTCCAAGAGAATTGGCTTTCACCTTGGAATCTAATTTCTTTGACAATACTTCTAATATATATTGATTTTCACATAGCCCACCTGTAAGATAATAATTTCCAGAACTCCCATGCTTGCTACATAATGATTTAACTTTACTCACAATTGAATCTACTATTCCATAGCAGATATCTTCTCTTTTAGTGCCTGCACCTATCAAGCTGATAACCTCTGATTCTGCAAACACAGTGCACATAGAGCTTATAGATACACCTTTTCCCTTTCTAGCCATATCACTAAGTTCCTCTAAACTAACTCCTAAAGTGTTTGCCATTACTTCTAAAAATCTTCCTGTTCCTGCTGAGCATTTATCATTCATTATGAAATCTGTAACCATTCCACCTTCTAGCTCTATTATCTTTGTATCCTGTCCCCCTATGTCTATCACCGTACAATTATCTTCATATATATAAGCTGCCCCTTTGCCGTGGCAGGTTATTTCCGTATAAGTCTTATTGGCATAAGGCACAGATACTCTACCATATCCCGTTGCTATAACTTTGGAGTTTTCTTCATTTATACTTATTTGTTCTAACTTGCCTCTTATGGCTTTTGCAGTTTCTACACTGCTCCACCCTGTAGGGGTCACAAGTTTAAATATTATATCCTTATTCTCATTCATAACTATGGTCTTCGCTGAAGTTGACCCTATATCTATTCCTACATAATTCATATTTATATACCTCCACCATGTAACTTCCCATTAGACTATAGCATAAATTTATATTTTTAAAGGTTCATATTTGATTATTCAATAGATCAAAGGTTTTCTATAGTTATTTGCTATTAGATAAATAGTTTTTATACCCTTAATATTAACTATGGAAACAACTTTAAAGGAGAGGATTACCTTGAAAGAAACTAAAGAAAATCTATTAAAAATTTTATGTGATAGTGTAGTTAACATGGATGAAGATTTAGCTGCAGAAACTGCAGAAATTTATATAAATTCTGGATTAGACCCCTATGATGCCATATCTCTAGGTTTAGCCGCTGGTATGGATAAGGTGGGAAAGTTATATGAGGAAGAGGAATACTATATTCCTGAACTCCTAATGTGCTCGGATGCTATGTATTCAGGCATGAATAAAATTCTTCCCCATTTAAAAGCTAGCAATGAGAATAATAAGCTTAAAGCGGTGTTAGGGGTTGTAAAGGGAGATACCCACGACATCGGAAAAAATCTTTTTAAAATTATGTTGGAAACCTATGGTTTTCAGGTCTACGATTTAGGCAAGGATGTTGCTCCTGATGAATTTATTAATAAAGTTAAAGAAGTCAATGCCAATTTAGTTGCTATGTCTACTTTAATGACTACTACTATGTATAACATGGAGGTAGTCATTAAAGAACTTATCTCCCACAACCTAAGAGATTCCGTGGTAGTAATGGTTGGTGGCGGACCCATTTCTAAATCCTTTGCTGAAAGAATTGGTGCTGATGGTTTCGACTTTGAAGCCTCTAAAGCCGCAAAATTGGCTAAGGAACTTGTTACAACTAAATTTTTTTAAGTTTTAGAAAGGATTTTCATCATGGTAGATACAATAGTTCTTCATCCTTATGCTAGCACTGTTTTAGAACAATTAAAAAATGAAAATATTTCTATAGCTACTCCTTGTAGTGGCAAAGGTTTATGTGGTAAATGTAAAATTCAAATTATCCAAGGAAAAACTAATGACTTAACAGAAGATGAAAAGAATATTTTATCTTCTGAAGATATATGTAACGGCATTAGGTTAGCTTGTTTTACTATAGCTTTATCCACCATTAAGCTGAATATTTTGTTTAAATACAATGATTATAATAACTGTATTTTAAGTGACGGATTTAAGCCAAATTTCACTTATAACCCATATGTTAAAACTAAGAACCTTAGTATAAATCAGTGTTCTCCACACTGTAAACACAGTTTAGAAGATATTGTTAAAAATTGGATTAGGTTGGATGTCCCCCTTCCTTTAGCTATACTAAGGAAAGCCTCTAGTCTATTGGAACTCCATCACAAAAAAGCTGTGTTCTATAAAGNNGGGAGCTCCTAGACATTATTGAAGGTGATGCTTTAATATATGGTATAGCCTTGGACTTAGGTACTACTACTGTATGTTTTACCTTAACCAACCTTGTTACCTTTGAAGAAATAGATGAAGTTTCTTTTATGAACCCACAAACTTCTTGGGGCTTGGATGTATTAACTAGAATTCAATATACTATGGAAGTAAAAGATGGCCTAGAAAATCTTCATGATTCCATAATTGAAAAGTTGAATTCCTCTATAAAATGGCTATGTTGTAGAAATCACATTAATATAAATTCTATATATGAAATAGTTGTAGCTGGAAATCCAACTATGATTCATAGCCTTTTAAAATTGCCAATAAAAACTTTGGGAACTTCCCCTTATCTTAATGTAACTAATAGTAGTCTTTATTTACATGGTTCCTCTATAGGTCTAAAAATCAATGAGCTAGGGAAGGTGTATACTCTGCCCTCCATATCATCTTATATAGGAGGAGATATTGTAGCAGGACTTCTATCCACTAGAGCACACACTTCCACTGGTACTACATTGTTTATTGATATAGGAACTAACGGGGAAATTGCTCTATGTCATAATGGTAAAATCATATGTTGTTCCTGTGCCTCAGGTCCTGCATTAGAAGGTATGAATATATCCTGTGGAATGCCCGCTTTGTTAGGAGCCATTGATAGTGCTTCATTGATTGATGAAACCCTTCACTTCACCACCATAGGTTCCGCCATGCCAAAGGGTATATGTGGCAGTGGGTTGTTAGATATCATAGCAGCCCTTATAAAAGCTGATGCATTAGGAAGCAACGGAAGACTAAAAATCAACTCACCTTTAGTAGAGGAATTACAAGGGAAAAGAGTTGTATATCTAATTAAGGGTGACAATCCTATATACATATGCCAAAGTGACATAAGACAAGTTCAATTAGCCAAAGGAGCCATATTATCTGGTATATTAGCTTTGCTACAATATAGCAATATATCTGTTTCTTCTATTGGTAGGGTTATAGTGGCGGGACAATTCGGAGCACATTTATCCAAGGATAGTCTTAAAGCCATTGGAATGTTTCCTTCAGAACTTATAGACAAGATTTATTATAGTGGAAATTCCTCTAAGTCAGGTGCCCTGCTATGCTTATTATCCAAAGAAGAAAGGGATCAGTGCCAAGTTATTTCTAACTGTGCTAAATATATAGAGCTTTCAAATCTTGATGGCTATGAGAACTTATTTTATAAATGTCTTATGTTTAATTAAAGTGTTTTTAGGAGGTAATAATTTGAAAAGATTTGTATGCGCCAGCAACTCTCATAATAGCTTTAATGAATTATATAAACCAAATAAAAATTATATAGATACTCCAAAAGAATTTCACTTTAATCATGAAAATATTTCAGATCTAGCTTTAACTATGAAGAAAGGCTCTTGGGTTAATCTTCCCTTCTGTAGCACCTTGGAGGCAGAACTTTTAGGAGCATCAGTTTCCTTGAACTATCCAGGAGCTATGATAACAGACTCAACATATTCGGATTTAAATCACATACCACTAGCTCTGAATTTTGAATCTAAGAGATTTCATGCCATGGTTTTAGCCCTTAATGATTTAAGAAATGAAAACATAATTTATAATATAGAAGGCCCCTTTACAATCCTTTCAGCTTTAGTTGATTTAAAAACTATATTCAAATCCATGAGAAATCAGAAAAGTACCTTTGATTTTATTATGAATTTTATAACAGACTTTATAGTACTATATGGAAAGCTTGTATATGAAAAGGGAGTAAAGATATTATCCTTTGGAGATCCTTTAGGTACTATAGATATAATTGGTCCCAAAGTCTTTAAAGATGTGTATAATCATTACTGCCTAAATGTGCTCTCTAGATTACATGAACAATGTCCTGATGCAACAATCCATATATGTGGCAAGTTAACTCAAAATCTATTGGATTCTAATTGCTGCAATATAAAGGAATATGTGTCTTTAAACAGTACTACCTATGGTGAAAGCCTTCTAGAATATACTAAAATTCCTGGACATAGCCCATTTCTAGGTTTAAACTGTATAAATTACATAGATGCTCCGCTAAACAAACTAACTATATTAAACTTTAACTAGAATAATGGAGGGTTGTTATTATGAAAATTTTAAAAGATCAATTAACCCCAAAAGAAAGAAAGATCTTATATAAGAAAGGTAAAGAGGTAGATAGAATCCCCTGTTCTTTGAGCATAGGGGAAACCTCTCCCTTATTATATGGAATAAATATAAATGATTATTATTTTTCTCCTAGTCTAATAAGAGAAGTAGAGTCAAATAACGCAAAAATTTTTGGTGCTGACAATATGGGAATAGGTCCCGGCCTAAGAGGCATTGGAGAAGCTTTAGGTTCAGTTCTAAAATACCCTAAAGATAGTGTATGTTTTGTAGATAAGCCTATATTGAAAGATTATTCTACCTTAAAATCCTTAGATGTAATAAACCCATATAAAGACGGTAGACTACCTATCATAATAGAAGCATTAAAATTGTTGACTGATGAGTTCTCTAGAGACAGGTTTATAGGTACAAGTATAGGAGGACCTCTAAGCACTGCTGTTGCTATAAGGGGGTCTGAAGACCTATTAAAAGATATAATAAAAAATAAAGATAATCTTCATAGGCTTTTAGAGTTTTCTGTAGAGTGTATTCTAAGATATGTAGAAGTTGCCTTTAAGGAATGTGGTGTAGGTATCTCACTGTCTGACCCCGTGGCTTCTGGAAACCTCTTAAGTATAAAACAATTCAGAGAATTTGGTAAACCCTATCTAATAAAGGTAGTAGAAGGAATCAAAGCTATAACTGGCTCAGCTCCATCTCTCCACATGTGTGGTAAAACCAAGGACAGATGGGAAGACTTATGTGACGTAGGAATAACTAGCTTTAGCGTAGATAATTGTGAAGACTTACACCAGTTGAAAAACGCTGTTGGTACTACAATGTCTATCTCTGGTAATGTTCCTCCTGTAGAAGTCCTTAGAAATGGATCTCCTAATCAAGTTATAAAATCTGCTAAAGAATGCCTGTTAAAAGCTAGTGATAGCCCCAATGGCTTTACTCTAGGAGCTGGATGTCAAATCCCTGTTGGTACTACTGCTGAAAACCTTCATGCCTTAATGTATGCTGCTAGATTTTATGGAAGCGGTGCTATAAAAGGCCAACTATGTAAAGGATTATCTATTAATCAATAAAGTACAAAAGTGAAGTTCCTATGATACTAGGATCATAGGAACTTCACTTTATTATTTACACACTTTCTTTTCTTATATTTTCAATTATATTTTCTTTTTTAAGCTTATTTATAGGTATTGTCCCTGCTATTAAGCTTACAACAATAGTTCCTATCAATGCTATGATAACTGCCTTTAATGGCATGGTCCATTGAAACTCTACAGCCTGTCGAGCTCTTCCATATAGTGCATAGGATATAACTGTGCCTATTACACTCCCATATATCCATGCTATAAAGCTACTAAATATAGCCTCTAAATATATGCTCTTATGCATACTTTTTGTAGTCATTCCTACCGCCTGAAGCATTGATAATTCTCTTTTCCTTAAAAGTACGTTGGTTGTTATAGTATTTATTATATTTATTGCTGCTATTAGAGATATTACTACCACAAAACCATACAAAAAGATTTTCATAACCATGGCAAACTCTCTATCTGATTTTGCATCTTCCTTGGCATCCATCAAATAACCATTCTTACGTCCAGCCAAATCCTTTAGATAAGCTTTTAAAGCAGGGTCTTCTTCATCAGAAGTTTCAATACATATTGATGTTATGTTTTTCCCATCCTCAAGGTGTAATTTATCTATAACCTGATCTGTAGTAAGCATCAAAACTCCATTTCTGGGATATTCATAGCCACTTATAGGTTTATTAAGTATACCTACCACTTTCACCTTATGCTCTGGCATTTTTTCTTTGCTGTTATTTGCCTCATTGTGACTTATATCACTAAAAGTTATATAGTCTCCAACTTCATATTTTGTATAATCAATATATTTTCTCTTTCCACTATTGTCACCTTCAAAGTTAGTCTGAAGTATTATAACTCCGTTGTTCCTAAGGATTTCATCTTCATCAAATTTTCCCTTTGCTAAATTATCTTTTATTTCTTTTAAGCCATCTTCTCCAGGAGAAAATATTCCACTATTTGTTAATTTAACCTTTCCTTCATGGGTAACTCCTCTATAGTCCACATCTTTATTTAACTTGCTTTCTTCTGGCATTAAAAGAACATGCTGTCCCTTTCTATATATAACCTTTTTCACTCCTTTGAAGGCTTTTATAGCATTGACTTCATTATGACTATAGCTTAAAACCCTTGATGTGCTTGAACTGAGTCCATAATTTGGTTTATATTCAGTATAAAACTCACTTGTAACTTGATTTAAGGATACAAAGCCATTAAACACAATAAATAGTACTACACTTATAGTTATGGAAAATACCGTAACCCTAAACTTCTTCTTATTTCTTCTTATATTTTTTGAGGCTAACATACCCTCAGCTTTAAAAAGTTTCATTGACAAAGAACTCTTTTTTATCTTTCCTACCTTTATATCCTTAGAACTTCTTATTGCCTCCATAGGCGATACTTTGCTTGCTCCTTTAGCTGGTAGATAGGTAGATAATATTATGGTTATTATTGATAAAATTATAGTTATTATTATAAGCCTTGGGGTAACTATGATTTTTAAACTAAAAATACTGCTGCTAGCTTCTGATGTGACAATAAGTCCTATGAGCCACATAACAAGCTTTAGTCCGAATATACCTAAAAATATTCCTATTGGCATAGCTATAGCAGTCATTATGGTACCTTCCCTTAATACCATAGACCTTATCTGACTAGGTGTTGTTCCTATGGAACGAAGAATTCCAAACTCCTTCTTTCTTTCCATAACAGATATATTAAATGCATTGTATATGGTGGCAATAGTACTGATTACAACAAGGCCTATTATTATAAACAGAATACCTAATCTAGCATCATTAAAACCTTCCTCTTTGCTACCACCTATAAGCTTCATTAAAGCTTCATTTATATCAATATCATATGGCATATTTATATTATCCTTCTTTGTCTTAGGCAGGTTTAAATTTTCCGCAATATTTTTCACTATTTTATATGTTTCCTTTGGTTTCTTTACCCTTACAGTAATATTGTATAGGTCACTACTTATACTCTGAACACTATCCATACCTGTTATAGCTCTATAATTGTATGGTCCATCCCTAAGAGCCTTTTTTATTGATCCTACTATGGTGTAAGTCTTCTTCATCCTTTCCTTAAAGACTAAATCATCACTATAAACGTTATCCCCCAATAATTCACCATTTTCTCCACGGTATTTTTCTCCTATAGTTAGTTCCACAGTATCTCCCACTGATTTTTTCATTATGTTAAGAGCATTTTCGCTTACTATTATTTCATCAGATTTATTTGGAAAGGTTCCCTTAACTAAATCGATGTTATATATATCAAAGGTGTTTTCATCGTAAGCCTTTATATTTAAATATGTGCTATTTGATATATCTATTGGTGATGCTCCTACTCTAGCACTAACCCCTGAAGCTTCTATTTCTACAGAATTTTTTATCTTATCTATGTTTTTTCCTTCAATTTTATTAAATACAGCATGATAGTTTCCATTATCTTTAATAACATCATTTAATTTTCTATCATTAAGGCTCTCTAGAAGGGCTCCTATGGCGCATATCAATGCTACAGAGAGGGTTATCCCAACTATAGTTAATACAGTTCTTTTCTTGTTTGCTTTTAAGTATCTAGTGGTAAGGTCCTTATAGTTCTTCATGATCCTCACCCCTTAATTCCCTTATCTCACCATCTTCTATAGATATTATCCTATCTGCACTTGCAGCTATATTTATATCATGAGTTATCACTATCAAAGTTTCATTATATTTTTTCACTGACAATCTTAACAGTTCCATAATCTCTTTTGAATTTTTGCTATCTAGATTTCCTGTTGGTTCATCAGCTAAAACCACAGCTGGCTTATACATCATGGCTCTGCCTATGGACACCCTTTGTTGCTGACCACCAGAAAGCTGAGATGGTAAATGGTTTTTTCTCTCTTCTAAGCCTAATGTTTTTATAAGGTCTGATTTAAAATTTTCATCGGGTTTCTTATCATCTAATATCAATGGCAATGTTATATTCTCCTCTGCTGTTAATACTGGCAAAAGGTTATAAAACTGAAATATAAGACCTACTTGTCTTCTTCTAAATATAGCTAAATCCTTCTCACTTAAAGAGTATATATCTACATTGTTTATATATACCTTACCCCCTGTTGGTTTATCTACTCCTCCTAATAAATGAAGAAGGGTGCTTTTTCCTGATCCTGATGGCCCTACTATGGCGACAAACTCTCCTTTATTTATGGATAGATTAATATTTTTAAGTGCTTCTACCTTATTGCTTCCTTCGTAATATACTTTGCTCAAATTTTCTGTTCTTACAATTTCCATTCATATCTCCACCTTGCTTTAATCTTCTATGATTTAAGTATATATATTCAATATTAATATAAAGTGATTTTAAAGTGACTCTTTAGTCATAATAGATTAAATAACTAGTCTACCCTTAGATTTTACTATAGAATTATATTAAGGTAAAAATAATTAAAGGAGATTGATTTATGAATAAAATTTTAGTTGTAGAAGATGACAGTACCATAATTTTAGGAATTCAATATAGCCTTCAGCAAGAGGGCTTTTATATAAGAACAGCTAAGAATTTATCAGAGGCTAGAATGATTTTAAAAGATGAATCTTTAGATCTTATTCTTTTGGATGTGATGCTACCTGATGGCAATGGCTATGACTTTTGCAAGGAAATACGTGAAAGTTCAAACATACCTATAATGTTCTTAACAGCATTAGATGATGAGATCAATGTTGTTATGGGGTTAGATTTAGGTGGAGATGATTATATAGCTAAACCCTTTAGGCTCAAAGAACTTATATCTAGAATAAAAGCAGTTCTGCGAAGACATGGAATTTTTACTGAAGACAAAAAAAATCTTACCTTTGACTCCTTAAAAATCTTTACCATGCAAGGAAAAGTTATGAAAGGAAAAGAAGATTTAATGCTGACTACATTAGAATACAAACTTCTGTTAACCCTTTGTCAGCATCCTAATACCATATTATCCAGAAATCAAATTTTAGATAGCCTTTGGGATTTTCAAGGAGATTTTGTTAATGATAATACCTTAACTGTATATATAAAAAGATTAAGGGAAAAAATTGAGGATGATCCCACCTGTCCTAAGTTTATAACAACGGTACGAGGCATGGGATATAAGTGGAATATTGGGGAAGGTGGTAATATAGATGGAAGCCTTTAAAAATCATGACTTTAAAAAGTTTAATGTATATTTTATACTATTATCTCTTGTATTTATTGCTTTAACTAATATTTTGTTATATATAACCATGGAGCAACTAAATAAAAATGTAATAAAAAATCAGACAGCCTTTGTAGGAAAAGTATACTCTGCTAATCCTTCTTTGAGTTCTTCTTTTATTTCTGCCATATTATCCTCTCCTAGTGATGAAGATATAGCTTCTGGAGAAGAAATTCTAAGGGACTATGGCTACGTGAAAGACATGAATATAACTTATAATAGTACCTTTGATGCCATATATCCTAAGATTTTCTTATTGGGCTCCTTAAGTGTTTTTATTTTTTTTCTGGCACTATACGCGCTTCAATTTATTAGCATTAATAAATTGTATAAATCCATAAGAACTCTATCAAAGGTTGCTGAAAAAATTGTGGAAGGAGATTTTTCATTGAAAGCAAATGAAAATATTGAAGGAGATTTAGGTAAGCTTGGACTAGAGTTTAATAAGATGATATACATATTAAAAGAAAATTTAGAAACTCTACAGGCTGAAAAAATCTTTCTAAAAAACACCATGTCCGATATATCCCATCAATTAAAGACTCCTATGACTTCTTTGATAATGCTGAATGATATAATGCTTCAAGATAGAAACCTAGACATCAATACTAGACATGAATTTTTATCAAAATCTAGCACCCAGCTTACTAGAATGGATTGGCTTATCAAAAGCATGTTGAAACTAGCTAGAATTGAAGCTGGAGCTATAAAATTCAATAAAAATTATGCACCTGCAGAAGATTTAATAAAAGAAGCTTTAGATTTCCTCAAGCCAAATTTAGATGGAAAAAATCATCTTGTAACCCTTAAAGGTAGTGCCTCTATTTTTGTAGACTCTCACTGGACTGTGGAAGCTCTAATAAATATAATTAAAAATTCCATAGAACATTCTCCAATGGCTTCTTCCATAGATATATCTATTTCAGCTACATCTATATATAGCGAAATAATAATAAAAGACCATGGTGAAGGTATTGATAAAGAGGATTTACCTCATGTTTTTGAAAGGTTCTACAAATGTAGGTCTTCCTCTAAATCGGACAGTATAGGAATAGGTTTAGCCATGTCTAAATCAATAATTGAAAATCAAGATGGTTATATAAAGGTAGAAAGCAAAAAAAACAAAGGTTCAGTGTTTACCATAACCTTTTTAAATGGAATTATTTAATCTTTTTCTGAATATAATTTAGTATGTTACTCAATATAGATAAATGTTTACTATATGAATATGTTAACTAATATCTGCTTTTATGTTCACATAAAGCTTTATATAATCTAAGGTTAATATATATTCATAAGTAATAAAATCTTTTTAAAGCTACACAATATATTAAGATTTAACTATGTAAAATAACTATCATGTCACATTATAGTAAAATTTAATATTTAAATTTATAAAGATTTTTATTTCCTTATTTTTACATACGTATTATAATAATATTAGGTATTAAATTTCAATGTTAGGAGATGATTTAACATGGGCACCTTATGCGTCTTATTTCCTTAAGTAGTATACCTACATGGAAGGAGGTAATGCCATGAGTAAATCTTGCACTATAAGATCGAAGAATAAAAAGCGTACAAAAAAACTCCTTAAAATATTAACCTCTTTTTTAACTTTGAAATTAGTTATTACAATTCCTTCTATTAACATACATCTTTCCGAGGAAGGATATTTTGTAATACTAGTTGCTTTTATTCTTCTTGCTTTTTGCTATATCTCTAAATAGTTTAATACCTACTGGAGAAAGGACTACCCCTCCTTTCTCCTTTTATCATGCCTATACTTCTCCATATACCTCATAGATCCTCATCCCATTCAACTAATATCTAATAGAGCCACCTTGTTATTGTTATCCATAAATCTCATCTTTAATCCGTTATCTCCACTCCTTAATACAAACTTAATCTTCCCTCCATCAATAATATACTTAAAATACATGGGTATAGCATAGGGTTGATTATTATCCGCAGTAGCAAGTCGACAATATTTTGACTCATTAAATAATCGTATCATTTCTCTAAAAGTCATCTTTTCATAAATATAATCTAACATATATTTCTTCCTCCTTTGTAACTGATTGATACTATCATTCTATTCATTACCGCAAATTTGCTTACTATGCTATGAAGTAAAATTTATATTACCCAATTTTCTGCTAAGTTTGAAGATAACAAGGATCAAGTGTGGCTTAGTTTCTGGTGGAGTTTGAACTCCAACTGAATATTAGTTGAACTTATCTATTGGCATAGTTGCTATTACCTATAGCCTGTAAAAAATGGAATGTTACAGCAGGTAGACATGGGATAAAATTTGAAGCTTTAATTCGGCTGTATTTTAATATATCTTATATGTTTTTATAAAATCCCATATTGTTTAAATGAATTATGTATAAAATTATCAAAATATATTGAAAAATGTTATAATATATATTGTATTACTAATTTATTTAAGGATGGTTTTTTACCTATGATTAAAAGCTTTTTTTACAGACTATTTTCTTGTGAATATATGGTCAAGCCTTGTGATTTTAAAGGAACTATGCCTTCTACTAAAGAGGGTTATTCAACTACCTTAAAAATAGCTTGGCCATCAATTGTTGAAGCTGTGTTAGTTTCTCTTGTGGCTTCTGTAGATACTATGATGGTTGGCTCCATAGGCCCTCATGCTATTGCGTCAGTGGGCATAACTAATCANNTTATCTTTGAATGTAGGAGTAACAGCAGTAGTAGCTCGTCGTAAGGGTGCTAAAGACTTAAAGGGAGCCAATAGCTGCCTTAAACAATGTATAATGATAAGCACACTACTAGGGCTGATTTTATCCTTAGCAGGCATTGTTTCTGCTCGTCCTCTTATGAATTTTGCTGGCGCTCAAGGTGATATTATAGACACTTCTGTTACATATTTCAGAATAATTATGGTAGGTATGTTCTTTAACTCCATATGCTTAACTATAAACGCCGCTCAAAGAGGAGTAGGTAATACAAAAGTTTCTATGAGAACAAATATTGCAGCTAATTTGGTAAATTTAGTATTCAATTATTTTCTAATAAACGGAATTGGGTTTTTCCCTGAATTGGGCGTGGCAGGTGCTGGTATAGCTACTACTTTAGGTAATATAGTAGCCTTTTTCATGGCTATAAAATCAATATATAAAAACTCACATTTTCTTGACATTACCTCAAAAGTTCCATGGCGATTCGATAAGAAAACCATTTCTAGTGTTTTTAATGTAAGTAGCAGTGCTATGGTAGAACAAGTTTGTTTAAGGCTAGGGTTCTTTATATATGCAAAAATGGTAGCTAGTCTTGGTACAGTTGCTTTTGCCACCCATCAAATATGCATGAATATATTAAATCTTTCCTTCGGAGTTGGTGATGGATTCAGCATAGCAGCCTCCTCTCTTGTTGGACAAAGTCTTGGTGCTAAACGACCTGATAAAGCTACTTTGTATGCCAGCATAACCCAAAGACTTGCATTAGTAGCATCAACCATACTATTTTTTGTATTTATATTTGGCAGAAACTTTTTAGTAAGTCTTTTTTCTACCGATGCTGAAATTATAGCTCAAGGAGCTACTTTATTGATTATAATTGCTTTCACTACCCATGCTCAAACTTCCCAGCTCATAATATCCGGGTGTCTTCGTGGAGCTGGTGATACAAAATACGTAGCCCTTACTTCTTTCCTAAGCATTGCTATAGTAAGGCCTATACTGACCTGGACACTTTGCTTTCCTGTAGGTTGGGGATTAGTAGGTGCTTGGATTGCTGTATTTATAGATCAAACTATGCGATTCTTTATCACCTTTATTAGATTCAAAAGTGGAAAATGGACAAAAATCGAATTATAAAGTGAAGCTTATCTAGGGTCATAGCAACATAGGACTTGTTATACTATGATTAAGGATTTTGAGAAAGCTAATATTTGTTTAAATTTAATTTTATTTGCATAATTACTGGAATTGCAATGAATAAATTATGTATAATAATTATATAAATTTTTCAACAATTATTATATACTACAAATTGCTAATACTTTTTTAACTAACAGAGAAATAGTAAGTTTTCGATTAGATATTTATTAACAGTAAAAATTTAATTAGGACTTTAGATGCAATAAGTTATGAAACTAAACTGGGAAAAAACTTAAATAATATTCTTAGAAAAGTAGAAAAAGATATTTTAATGGAAGAACTTAATNNGATTGTTTTTAAAGAAAATAAGAAGGTTACTAGACCAATATACTTACCGAATAAAATCATTACAATCTATAAATTTGAAGTATGATAGGTATTATCCCACTAAGGAAATTGGAACATGCTTTAATGATATATTAGGCATTAGAATTATAGGTCCCAATTACGATATTGATTTAAGTGATGAAAATATAAGACATGTAGATATGTCAAATGGCAAGAAAAATGAAGATGATTTTAAGGAGGAATTGAAAAAATGTATTATATATTAGTTAAGAATTTTAATTCTGTAGGATCAGTGGTATATGGATCAAATGATTCTAAAGAAGTTGATATGATAGATGATTTATTGAATTATAAATTAGATGGAAAAGAGAAACAGGTTGTATTATTATCTAACTTAGAGATGTGGAAAGAATACGAACCATTTAATATGACAAACAGTGTTGGTGAATTTATTGATAATAGCTATTGTTTTTGAACTACTCCACAAATACTTATACAGAATTTTAGCTTGTACTCCTCGATAGGTTCCAATTTATATGGTAGTTAAATATTAAAAATTATTTATGTTTATTTTTATGAAAATTTGATATAATACAAATAACAACAAAGCTCTTTATAATCAATTCAAGCATATCCAATACCACCCCCTTAAGTTATGATGATAATCACCAATAACCCAAGGTAGGAATACGTACAACCACCGTAGCCATCCTACTACGAAATTTCAAATTTTATTACTTTAGAATTATACCATAATTATGTAGAATATATACAGAAGAATAAAATGGGAAAATCTCATTTGAAGTAGTTACGGGGAACCGTACCATCAGTAAATGAGGTTTATAGTCTTAGACATTGATATAACTTGCCTAAGGCTATTTTTATAAGTTGTCCACCGTATCACAAGTAAATGAGTAAAATGATTTTAATATGAAATATTTATAAAAAATGTTATCATATACAACAAGTAGCGTGATGCTAATATACATTTATAAATAGTAAATTTGTTTGGTAAGTTCAAATTCTTAACTAGGAGTATTATTATTTAAATTAAAGTATGAAATGTGTAATTGTAGAAGATAATAACGGAAGAATTCTCTTGCAAAATAGAATTGATTTACACAACTCTATGGATGCTCTTAATTTTGCTTTTCTTTTATGTTCAGTGTATTAAATGGACCTATTAAAAATAGGTTTAACAGTATAGTCCCCATTTCTTCTGGACTTTCCTTGGTTCCAGTTTCTAACCAATGGCGAACTAATCCTATATGAGCAGATACTATATAAGAAAAGAAATATTCTTTTGGAACTAACATAGTATCTTCGTCAATAAGATCACTCCAAAATTCATGTAGAAATTTATTTTCAAGAACTTTTTTAAACTTATAGTGAAACAGAGGATCACCGTTTGGACTTAAAATACATTTCATAAATGGAGCATGCTCCTTAAAATATTTAAATATTTCTATTGAGAAAGTAGGGATAGTACTACTAACAGCAAAATCAAAAAGTTCATTTTTGATAATTGTATCAAATTTCATTTCAATAGACTGTATTATTTCATTTTCCATCTGATTAATTAAGTCATATTTATCGGTGTAGTGTAGATAAAAAGTGCCTCGATTTATATCAGCCTTTGTAGTTAAATCAGTTACAGAGATTTCATTAATATTTTTTCCTTAATTAACTCAAGTAAAGCATTCTTAATACTTTGCCTAGTTTTTATATTTCTTCTATCCACTTTACCTTTAGTCATGAAATACCTCCAATTAATAGACAAATTTCAAAAAGTGTTCATTAATAAACATTTTAATACTAATGGTTATTGTATAAAAATATGATTATATTATAATTTATTTAGGATAAATTTATCAACAGTGTGTTCAAAATACATAGCTTGAGGAGTAGATTATATGGATGAAGTTGTTAAACTAAATGAAGTAACTAAAGCATATGGCAAAAAGAAAGTTCTTCATTCTGCTACATTAAATGTTAAAAAAGGTGAGCTTTACGGATTAATTGGTCCATCGGGTTCTGGAAAAACTACTATGGTAAAGGTAATAGTTGGGATGGAGAGTGCAAATGAGGGACAGGCTACAGTTCTAAATAAGAAGATGCCTAATTTAGAAGTTTTACAAGATATTGGATATATGGCACAGTCTGATTCTTTATATGAAGAGCTAACGGGAGAAGAGAATCTTAAGTTCTTTGCTTCACTTTTTAAATTAGATAAAGTAAAGCAAAAGGAAAGAATAGCTTATTCTGCTGAGCTGGTTAATTTAACTGGGGACATGAAAAAGAGGGTAAGGGCTTATTCTGGTGGAATGAAAAGAAGGTTATCATTAGCAGTTACATTAATTCAAAATCCACAATTACTAATTTTAGATGAACCTACAGTTGGCATAGACCCTGAACTTAGGGTAATTATATGGAATGAATTATTTAGGTTGAAAAAGAAAGAAAACAAAACCATTATAATCACAACTCATGTTATGGATGAGGCAGAAAGATGTGACTGCTTGGCTATGATTAGAAATGGATGTATTATTGCAACAGGATCTCCAAAAGAGCTAAAGGATGCATATGAAGTAAATACTTTAGAAGATGTATTTATAAAGGCAGGTGCTGATAAATAATGAGAGTAAAGGCAATGATTCAAAGAATTCTAATTCAGATGGTAAGAGATAAAAGAACCTTAGCTTTAATGTTTCTTGTGCCAATGTTTCTTTTAAGTTTAATGTATTACTTATTTAATGGAGATTCAATAACCCCAACACTTGGAGTTGTAAATGTAGATGCTGTTATAGCAAGTGATTTAAAAGATAAGGGTGTAGATGTAATTAAATATAAAACGGCTGATGATAAAACTATAACAGATAATAATTTAAGTGGTTTATTAGAGGTAAAGGACAACAGGCTAACCTTAACATTACAAAATAGTGATACAAATGTTTCAAAGGCTCTTGAAATGAAGATCAATGGAGTTTTAACAGCAGAAAGAATTGAGAAGGTAGTTACTATGGCAGGGGGCAAACCTAGTGCAACAGTAGCTAGCTTAGAGGTGAATTATTTATATGGAAATAGTGATACTAACTATTTTGATACATTAAGTCCAATATTAATAGGCTTCTTTGTATTCTTCTTTGTATTCATAATTTCAGGAATAGGATTATTAAGAGAAAGAACAACAGGAACCTTAGAAAAGTTAATATCAACACCAATAAAAAGATGGGAAATAGTAACTGGGTACCTTATAGGCTTTGGAATATTTGCAGTACTTCAAACCTTTGTAGTAGTTTTGTTTTCAATAAATGTATTGGATATAATTTTAGTAGGCTCAATATGGAATGTTATATTTATAAATCTAATAACAGCATTTGTAGCCTTATCTCTAGGAATTTTACTATCAACATTTGCTTCATCTGAGTTCCAGATGATTCAATTTATACCACTTATAATAGTTCCACAAATATTTTTTGCAGGCATAATTCCAGTAGAATCAATGGCAAGTTGGCTTCAATCCATAGCTAAATTTATGCCAATGTATTATGTTGGAGATGCACTAACAGGAATAATGTACAAGGGTTATAACCTCGTTGATATAACTACAAACATAGCAGTTTTATGTTTATTCGCAATTGTTTTTGTAGTGTTAAACATATTAGCATTAAAGAAATATAGAAGATTGTAAAGAAAGGGGTGAAGAAGTAAGAGTAAAGAATGATGGCGGTTTATCATGAGAAAATGGTATGATATGGAGTATGAATGGGAAATCAAGGTTATAGGATTTCTTCGTAGAGACCACACTGAGAGATATTGCCGAAATGGAGAGAAAGTTGGAGATAAGTACACCTGTACCTATGGCTGTCCTGTAAATGCTAATGGGCAAGGCATTTGTTCCAAATCCATGATGCTTATGTTTCCAATAATGGAGGCTGTCAGGAGTGGCGGTNNGGAGGTAGTAGCAATGGAAAACAGATAGGGTATGAGTTTACTTATAATATGCCAGTAGTGTTTGAAGACTTCGAAGTGCTATATCAAGTATAGAGTTATAAGAATCTGAAATACCATTGATTTTGTATTATAAAAATCAGGTTTTGCCTTCTTACCTGGTTAACCTATGAAGAAAATACATACTAGCTAAAAATTTGATGGTATATTAAATTCAAAAAAGATAAGTCTAAAGGTCTAAAGGAGCTTCAATTATTGAAGCTCCTTTAATAGTATATTTACAGTAATTTAATTGTATTAAGTTACTCATATGGTAAAATAATTATAAAGAAATTTATGTAAACTAAAATAAAAATAGGAATTTACCAATTAGGTAAAAAAGATTAAGGGGGATGTTTTTTAATGAAAAACAACTATGATAAAGTTATATTTAGGGGGTTACTAATTCAGGGAAAGTTACATGAGGCTATTAAATACCTTGAAAACTTTGAAGACAAAGTAGTAGATGTAAAGAAGTATCATGAAAGATTTAATTGTAGGAAATTTAATAATGAAACTAACAACCTAGTGATAAATAATGTACTTGATGCATACGCCAACTATTATGTGGATTATTTTTGGGATGAAAAAACTGAGTTAGAAGCTAGAAAGTCATTACAGCACAGATTGATGAAAATATTAAATCTTAGCACTGTATTAGATTTTTCAGAATGCGAAAAACTACTTGGTGAATTAGTAGAACAGCAAGGATATTCATTCCTTGGAGATACCACANNCCACAGGAATGTTATATGGACCATATATCTGGAAGGATACTGAAAAAGTCGTTTATGACGTTGAGATTCCTTCAGGAATACAACAAGTTACTATAAATATGATGGATGGCTTTGTATCTAGGAGCTGGCTTGACTTTATATCTTTGGGACTCATTGGGACAGGTGGCTGGGCATCTGAAAGTGGTGAATTATTTTGTGTTAGAAAGTGTTATAAAAATGAGTTTAATAAATTGTCATTTAGGGTTTCATATTTAAAGCATGAAGCCCAACATCTTTCTGACTATAAACTTTTTACTGAGCATGAAATTAACGATGACATGGTTGGCATATACTTAGAGTATCGTGCTAAGTTAACCGAATTAATATATTATCCTAATCTTAAACTATTTCATTCATTTATATCGCAAGCTAATAAAGATAAAAATAATAGTCATTCTTATGCATCTTATTTAATAGCAAGTAATTTATCTAAAAAGATATTTAATGAGGAGTATGTAAGTTCATGGTCAAGGTGGAAAGGCAAGGGAAAACAAGTTAGAGAATATTCCCATAAATTGTTAGAAGAACATACAGAGTCTATTATCAACACTGATTTAAAATAAAACCTATTTTAAAAAGGGATTGATAATTATTTCAACATAATTATCAATCCCTTTTACTACATTATAATTTTTAATTATCTAACAGAATATTGTCCATCCTTTACTGCTTCTAAAGAAGAGTTATAGAAAGCTTCTATTCCCCTCACCATATATTCAACATCTTTAACTCCAGCAGTTTCGTAAGTTGAATGCATAGCTAGTTGAGCGAGTCCTATATCTATTGTGTTTAAGGATACATGACCATTAGAAATGTTGCCTAAGGTTGATCCTCCTAACATATCAGAACGATTTGTAAATCCTTGATATGGAACATCAACAGAATCACAAATATTCTTAAATATAGCAGATGAAACTCCGTCTGTTGTATATTTTTGATTTGCATTGTATTTAATTACAATTCCTTCATTCATGTAAACCTGATTTGTTGGATCAGATTTTGAAGGATGATTTGGATGAACAGCATGAGCATTGTCAGCAGATAGCATAAAGCTTGAAGCTATTGTTGTATAGTACTCTTCCTCTGTTTTTCCCATAGCCATATTAATTCTCTTTAATGTATCATATAGGAAAGTTGAACCTGCACCTTGCTTTGTTCCACTTCCAACCTCTTCATTGTCAAATACACAATACATTGATGCACTTTCCTTAGGATCTCCAACTAGGAATGCTTTCAATGAAGTAAATGCACATTCTAAATCATCTAATCTAGCACTAGAAACAAACTCTTCATTAGCTCCTAATACTGTACCAGGGATTCTGCTATATAGGAATAAATCAGTTCCTAAAATATTCTCTTCTTTAACCTTAGCAGCCTCTGCTACTGTACCTAAGAATGATCCCTTAGCTGACTTATCGCCATAAAGTGGTAGCATATCAACTTGAGCATTATACTTATATCCATCATTAACTTCTCTATTCATATGAATAGCTACATTGGGAATTATTAGCAAGTCTTTGTCAATATTCACCAAGTGAGTCTTAACAGTATTGTTTTCTTTTACTAATATTCTTCCAGCTATAGATAATGGACGATCAAACCATGTTGCACATAACATTCCACCATATTTCTCAGTGTTTAGTTGTACATACTTATTATTCACTTCAATTTCTGCATTCTCTTTAATCTTAAAGGTTGGAGCATCACTATGGCTTGCCACTATATGAAAGCTCTTATATCCTTTCTCAGGCACCTTAAATGCGATTATAGAAGACAGATTTCTTGTAACATAATATTTCTTTCCTTTTTGCAACTTCCATTGTTGTCCCTCAATAAGTTCTGTAAACCCATTATCTTTTAATTCTTCTTTAATTGTTTCAATGGCATGGAAGCAACTTGGAGATTTTTCTATAAACTTTAATAGTTCCTTTACACATGCTGAACTCATTTATATTCCTCCTATTTAACAACATCCTCTGTTTTATTTTTTTGAGCTAACTTAGGCATTATTAATCCTAAACCAACTAGAACAAATGGTGTTACTATGTTTAATACCAATTGGAAAGTATCCTTTGAGTACATACCTCCGATACAAGCAAAAGCTGTAAATGCAAAGCACCATCCACCAAGGATCATACCCCAGGTTCTGCTCTTAGTAAGCTTGTACTCAGAATTAAATTTGCTTCCAGCTTTCTTTAATGCAATATAGGCAACAAATACCCATAAATAACGCAATGGCATACATACTGCATTTAACTTAACTAACCACTTAACCATAGCATCAACACTACCGATTCCGAAAGCAGGTATAATAATCAATATAGATACAATTACTGCTATTAACTTGTTTCCATTTATATAAGCACCATACTTGTTCTTAACAAATAGTTTTTCAGGTATAAATTTCCTATCTGCACTACCAAGTAACATACGTAAAGGTGCATCTATAGATAGAATTAAAGTAGAAACTTGTCCAATAAAGTTAGTTAATGCATAGATTACCACAAAAGTATTTCCTAGATTGTAATATCCACCTAGCTTTTGGAATGCATAGTATGCTCCATTTGTTAACAAATCTTTTGGAACGTTGTTAGAATCAAACATCATTCCTAATGAAATTGTTCCTAGTATAGCACACACTGCAACCATAATAGCAAGAGCGATCATTCCCTTAGGGAATCCCTTTTCTGGATCCTTAACTTGATTAACGTATGGTGAAATCTTTTCACATCCACCAACAGCAAATACTAATATAGATATACTAGTAAAAAAGTTAACATCAAAGGTTGGTAAGAAAGTTTTTGCTGACCAATCTATTGATACTAATTGTGCATCTGTAATAGCTGGCGCTGCAATCATAAGCAAAATAAATAGCATAGACATTATAAACATTGATGTACCTGCTATTGTTGTTATCTTCTTTAATGGTTTAATTCCTCTAGATGCAATCCATAAACCTATAAAGAATACTGCTAAACATGCTAATTGTAATATTTTAGGATTCATACCACTTACTGTATTAGACTGGAATATAGCCCAAGATCCTGCAATAATTGCACCTTGAGGCTTTTGTGATATATAAGGCATATGAACAATCCAATAAGTCCATCCAGCATAATACGCCATCCTAGGTCCTATAGTTTCATTAATCCATGAGCTTACTCCACCACCTGAATTTTTGAATGCAGAACCAAGTTCCCCAACCATTAGGGCATATGGTACAAAATAAATAGCAAATATTATTACCCATGCTACAATAGCTTTTAAACCTTGGTATTCTGAGAATCCATTTACAACATTTCCAAATCCCCACACTGTTGAAAATGCCATGAAAGCTAGATTATACCATAAAATCTTTTTTGTGCTTTTTTCTTCGCTCATTAGTTTCCCTCCTAATTAGTTATATATAATAATTTATTATAGGTACTTTATTAGAATAAATTATTTTGTAATTTGTGTCAATAAATCGATTTCATTAAAATATTATCATTTGTCCTAAAAAAAAGTGAGATTCTCATTTTTTATATAAGTAATTTTTCTTATATTCAAAGTAGAGATTATGTTACAAAAAATTTAATAATTTATTCATATCGCAACTTTTCTTGCATTTTTATTGGATTTATATACATTTATTTCATTTTAAAGGTAATATAGTAATTTATCTTTTAATATTATTTTAAAATTCCAACAAATCTTAATATTTAAAATACATTCTAGAGAAAAATGGCGAAAATAAAAGAGATATCTCACTAAGAGATATCTCTTGGTGGCTCACCGGGGAATCG
>DINW01000013.1 GCA_002423705.1 Clostridium sp. UBA5530 | reverse complement strand
AAGTACATTATAAGCAGATAGCAATGCCATGTACAAAGTTACACCTTTAGCCTTTACAACTTTGTTTAATTTTTCAGTTACTTCCTTGTTCAACTTAAATTCAATATTATCTCCTTGGAAGCTTTGAATTTTGGGCCTTTCATAGTCAGTTGGCAAATCTAAGACTGGTATATCATTGTTGAATACTTTTAACCAATAATCTTCTTGTTTTGTCATAATATCTAAATTTAACATGTCATTTTCCCAAACAGAATAATCTTTATACTGTATTCTTAAAGGTTCTAAACTTTCACCTCTATATAGCTTTGTAAATTCTTCCATAATTATTCCTACAGATGTGCCATCAGATATNNCAGATATTATATGATGCATATCAAGAATCAACAAATGCTTATCGGATTCAAATTTTATAAGTTTTATTCTTATTAGGGGCGCTTTTGATAAATCAAAAGGTTTAACAAACTCTTCTATAAGTGGCTTCATTGTTGGTTCTTTCCACCAAGTGCAAATATCTTCATACTCAATATTAAATTCAACATCCTTATGAATTCTCTGTACTATCTCATCATTTAATACCTCAAAAGAAGTCCTAAAGGCTTCATGTCTAGTAAGAAGGTTTTTGAAAGATTCTTCAAATTTGTTTTTATCTATATCTCCTTGAAGAATCATAGCTATAGGTATATTATAATTTGTTTCACTTTTAGAAATTTGATTTACAGCATACATTCTTTTTTGAGCAGAAGATACAGTATAAACAGCTCTTTCTTCCACTGGCAATATGGAAGAAAATTTCCTTCTTGAGGTATTTGCTATATATTCACCAATAGCCCTTATTGTGGAATTATTGAATATATCACCTACAGACATTGATGTTTCTAAATCCCTTGCCATTATCGATACCATTTGCATTGCTTTCAATGAATGTCCACCTAGAGCAAAAAAGTCGTCATCTATTCCTATTTTTTCTACTCCTAGTACTTCACTCCATATATTTGTAATTTTTTCTTCAATTTCATTTCTTGGAGGTACATACTCAACTCCGGTATTTATATCACCAGTTGGCTCAGGAAGTGCTTTTCTGTTTACCTTTCCGTTTGAAGTTAAAGGTATTCTTTCAATTTGGATAAAGTAAGCTGGTATCATAAACTCAGGCAGAGTCTTAGATAAATTTCTCCTTAACTCAGATACTGGAATCTCCTTGTCTGATACAACATAGGCACACAAAAATTTATTACCTTTATTATCTTGCCTATCAATTACCACTGCTTCTTTTATTTTTTTATCTTTTAGAAGCTGATTTTCAATTTCTCCAAGCTCAATTCTGAAACCTCTTATTTTAACTTGATGGTCAACTCTCCCCATAAATTCAATATTTCCATCAGGTAACCATCTTGCAAGGTCTCCTGTTTTATACATTTTCTTTCCAGCTTCAAAAGGGTTATTTATAAATTTTTCCTCTGTAAGTTTAGGATTTTTTAGATATCCCCTTGCTAATCCATGTCCTGATATACATAATTCCCCTATAACTCCTTCTGGTACAACCCTCCATTTGTTATCAACTATATAAACTTGGGTATTAGCTAAAGGCTTGCCAATGGGAACAATTTTTCCACTAGGAATTATAGCATTGTCATATTTATAAAAAGTTGCACATATAGTAGCCTCTGTTGGTCCATATCCGTTTATGATCTGCATATCTTCCTTTAAATTCATATAATCATGCAATACATTATCTCTAATCGCTTCAACCCCAACAAGAAGTTTGTTCAGTTTAATCTGTTCCTTCTTTAATAGTTCATGAACCTCTTTTAAAATTGTGGGTGGTATATATGCAAAGGATATTTCTTTATCCCTAATAGTTTCTGCTAACTTTTTAATGTCTAGAATCATATCATTATTAAAGAGAACTAATGTAGCGCCAAAGATTAATGGCATAAATATTTCGCATACACTAACATCAAAGGAAATGTTAGTTAGACTTAAGCAATTATCTTCCTGTGCAATTTTTTTATTAAAACTATTGTATATATTAAATAAGAAATTGTTCAGTCCTTGATGTGGTATCATAACACCTTTAGGATTACCAGTAGAACCTGAGGTATATATCACATAGGCCAATGCACTGCTATTATTTATAGTCTGTATATTTTCTGCTGAACCAGTATACATACTTTCATCTTCTAATGAAATAATCTCTCCACTAAATGCTACATTATCTTTTAAGTATTCATGAGTCAATAAAATTTTAGTACCACTATCCTCCAACATATATTTAATTCTGTCTTCAGGGTAACTTGGGTTTATTGGCAAATATGCCCCCCCTGCCTTAAGTATGGCCATTATTCCTACAACCATTTCCAAAGACCTATTAACCATTAACCCTACAATTTCATCTTCTTTAACTCCCTTTGCTCTTAAAAGAGCTGCAAGCTGATTTGCCTTATGATTTAGCTCTTTGTAGGTTAATTTTTCATCCTGAAAATCTACTGCTATGCTATCTGGGGATTTTTTTACTTGCATCTCAAAAAGTTCATTTATTGTTTTTTCTTTTGGGTACTCAATATAATTTTTATTATAATCAAATATCATTTTGTTTCTCTCCTCATTGGAAAGCATATCTATGTCCTTAATATTTATTTCAGGGTTTTCTGCAACTACCTTTAATATATTTAGAAAATGCTCACCTAGTCCTTTTATAGTTTCCTTTTTAAATAGCTTAGTGCAATATTCTAATATAAAATGTATACCTCTAGCTTTTTCTTCAGCAACTAAAGATAAATCAAACTTTGAAACCTTGTTATCAAATTCATACTCTTGAATTTTTATATTATCCAATTTAAGATCTTTTTTATCTGTATTTTGAAGAACAAACATTGTGTCAAATAGAGGATTTCTGCTTAAATCTTTTCTCATATTAAGTTTTTCAACCAATATGTCAAATTGATAATCCTGATTTTCATAAGCACCTAATGCATTATTTTTAACTTCTTGAAGGAATTCACTAAAGGTCTTATTTTCTTCAGGGTAGTTTCGGATTGCAAAGGTATTTACAAACATTCCAACCACATTATAAAGATCAGCATGAGATCTTCCTGCTATGGGTGAACCCACCACTATATCATCCTGCCTACTATATTTAGACAGCAATACATTGTATGCTGATAATAAGACCATATAAAGGGTAGTTCCACTATTTTTACATATTTTTTTAAGTTTTAGTGTTAATTCTTGATCCACATTAAAATCTATATTAGCTCCTTCAAAACTTTGAATTGTTGGCCTAGGATAATCTATTGGCAAATCTAATACTGGCAAATCATTGCTAAAAATCTTTAACCAGTACTCCTCTTGTTTTTTCATAGAAGCTGAACTTACCATGCTGTTTTCCCAAGCTGAGTAATCTTTATACTGTATCTTTAGTGGCTGTAAGATTTCACCTTTATATAATTTTGCAAATTCCTCCATTATAATATTTATAGATGCACCATCAGATATTATGTGATGCATATCCACCATTAAGCCGTACTTTTCATTATTAAACTTTACAACCTTGCACCTAAGTAATGGAGCCTTTGACAAATCAAATGGCCTAATAAAGCTATCCACTATTTCCTTCATTAGTTCCTTTGACTCTTCATAGGTTTTATCTACCTCCTCATATTCAACCTTAAAGTCCACATCATCATTAATTTTTTGGACTATTTTGTCTTCCATTATTTCAAAAGATGTTCTTAAAGCCTCATGTCTTTCTACAATGGATTTAAAACTTTTTTCAACCTTATTTCTATCCAATAATCCCTCTAAAATCTTAACATCAGGTATATTGTAATTGGTGTCTTCCTCTGTAAATTGGCTTAATGCATACATTCTTTTTTGAGCAGAAGATACTTGATGAAATTCTTTTTTCTCTACAGGTGAGATAGGTAAATATATACTACTCATAGTTTTTTCTAAATATTCTCCTAAAGACCTTATTGTGCCATTACTAAATATGTTGCTTACTCCAATGGTAACTTCTAGCTCTCTTTGCATAATAGAAGCCATTTTTATAGCTTTTAATGAATGTCCTCCTAATGCAAAAAAGTCATCATCAATACCTATTTTATCTACCCCTAAAACTTCACTCCATATCTTTACAAGTTTTTCTTCAATTACATTCCTTGGAGCTACATACTCAATACCTGTATTTATCTCACCTTCTGGTTTAGGAAGTGCCTTTCTATTTATCTTTCCATTTGAAGTTAAAGGCATCTTCTCTAACTCAATGAAAAATCCCGGTATCATATAGTCAGGTAATTTTTGTGAAAGAGCATTTCTTATTTCTTGTACTGATATCCCTTCATGACATACTATATAAGCACATAAGAACTTATTGCCTTCTTTGTCCATTTTATCTTGGACTACAGCTTCTTTAATAGCTTCAATCTTTAATAGCTGACTTTCGATTTCTCCAAGCTCTATCCTAAAGCCCCTTATTTTAACTTGATGGTCTATTCTTCCTATATATTCAATGTTGCCATCAGGTAGCCACTTTACTAAATCTCCAGTCTTGTACATCCTGCTTCCTTTAT
>DINW01000052.1:11125-11391 GCA_002423705.1 Clostridium sp. UBA5530 | reverse complement strand
TATGATATTATATAAATATAAGAAAATAGCTAATTATAAATGTTTTTATACTTTTTTGTCAATACATCTCATTTAAGAACAAAAGGAAAGTTTAATTCATAAGATTAATATTCAGAATATTGAGTAAACAGCAACTACTTTTGCTAGAACTTGAACTCCGCCATAGGCTTAGTTTAACTGATCTAGGTCCTAAATCCTATTATATTCAACCTAGGAAGGTTGGACAAAGAAGCCAGGGGTACATTAGATAAAATAAAAAAATAGGG
>DINW01000052.1:0-11120 GCA_002423705.1 Clostridium sp. UBA5530 | reverse complement strand
TTATGAAAAGTATAAAATCAAAGATAATGACTATTATTGGGGGAAGCGTAGTTGGCATTATGATTATTACTAGTATCTTTATAATCATAACAATGAATAACGTAACAACAAAAAATGAAAAAGCTATAGCCCTAGAGTCAAATAAGAGAATAACCTCACAGGTAGATAATTATTTTGCAAAATACATTCATATGGTACAACAAATGGCTAGGGATGAAAATGTAGTTGGAATTTTATCAACAGAAGCAACAAGAGAAAACAGAACCAGTTCTCAATATTTTGAAGAAACAAATAAGATGCTTATAAATACTACGAAGACAGACACAGATAATATATTGTNNCTTTATACGTAGCCAGTGGAAGTACAAATCTAGCCTTTGATGGCTCAGGATGGGTAGGAGATACAGATTTTGACTTAACAACAAGAAACTATTGGTATACTGATAAAAAGGATATTCAAAGGGGATATATTATATCTGAACCATATAAAGATGTGGCAGATACAGGGTTTATGGTTTTAACAATTTCTGCGCCAGTTTATGATTTTAGTGGAAATAAAATTGTAGGGGTTGCTGCAGTAGATATTAAGGTTGATGTTGTAAATAATATAGTTATAAATGGGGATACAAAATATGACACTGGATATCAAACAATGATTTCAACAGAAAATGTTGTTTTAGCTAATAAAGATGAAAGTAAGGTCTTAGCTAAAGTTGATAATATAGGCTATGGGGATAACATGCTAAAAGCCATAGAATCCCCTGAAGAAAATGTGGTGAAATTTAAGGATGGGAAGGTGTCCTCTTATGGAGTGGTAGGTGTATCTAGTTATAGTGGATGGAAAATAATATCTGTTGTACCAAGCAAAGAATTTCTACAGGTAGTTAGGTCATCCATAATTATCATTTCAATATTTTATCTTATAACCATAGGGTTGCTATTATTTATTATGTCAATAATAGCTAAGAATATTGTGGCACCCTTAAACAAATTAACTGCAGTTACAGATGAATTAGCTAATGGAAACTTAGATGCCAATATTGATATTGAAAGTAATGATGAAGTAGGGCAACTGACCAGTTCTATGAAGAAGCTAACAAGTAGGCTGAAAACTTATATAGTATATATAGAAGAAATATCTACAGCATTGGATGAACTGGGAAAAGGCAATTTAACTTTGCACTTAAAGCAAGAATATACTGGGGAGTTTGAGGTTATTGAAAAATCTTTAATTGGAACAGCTACTACTTTTAAAGAAATTATAGGAGAGATGATAGAAGCATCTTCCCAAGTAGCTAGTGGCTCAGAACAAGTATCTAATGGATCCCAACTTTTAGCTGAATGCACTGTGGAGCAGGCACGAGGAATAGAAGAATTATATTCTAAGATTGAAAGCATATCAAAGACAGTGAATAAAAATGCTAATACTGCAAATAATGCTAAAGGACAAGTGCAGAAGGTTGGAAAAACGGCAGATAAAAGTAAAGAGCAAATGCAAGAAATGTTAATGGCAATGAAAGAAATAAATGAAAGATCAAGGGAAATTATTAATATAATTAAGACTATTGAAGACATTTCAACTCAAACCAATATGTTGGCCTTAAATGCTGCAATAGAAGCGGCCAGAGCTGGAGAATCAGGAAAGGGATTTGCAGTAGTAGCAGAAGAAGTAAGAAAGCTAGCAGGTAAATCTTCAGAGGCAGCTAAAGTTACTGCACAATTAATTGAACAATCCATAAATTCAATTAAGAAGGGAAGTTCTATAGCTATGCTAACAGATAAGTCTTTAGAAGATGTAATCAATGGAGTAAATCAAACTGTTGATTTAATCAATAGAATTTCAGATTCCTCTGAGGAGCAGGCAAAATCCTTAAGCTATACATTAAAGGAAATAGACCAAATTAATTCAGTTGTACAAACAAATTCTGCAACGGCAGAAGAAAGTTCAGCGGCCAGTGAAGAATTATCTAGTCAAGCTGTGACGTTAAAAGAAATATCAGGAAAATTTAATATAGAATAATTAGTAAAAAAATATAAAACCTAGATCCATATGAGAATCAAAAGAAACTAAGGTTCAGATGTAGTTTCAAATTCATCTGAGTCTTAGTTTTCATTGAATTTGTATTATGGAAAATTAAATCAATGGAAACATGAAGTAAAAGGTGAAAAAATGAAAGTAATGACATTCAATTTAAGAACAGACAGTTTATTAGACATAAGAAACCCTTGGAATAAGAGGACTTCTATGATTTATAGAATAATAAATAAATATGATTGTGATATCATAGGAGTTCAGGAACTAAAGAATAATATGCTTAAGGTTATGGAAGAAAATTTAGAGAATTATGCTATTGTAGGAGAGGCAAGAACAAAGAAATTCTTTTCTGAACGAAACGATATACTTATAAAGAAAGAGCATGTTATAAAAGAATATAATACTTTTTGGCTTTCTAAAAATCCAGATCAAGAAGGAAGTTCTCAATGGCATTCATTATTTCCTAGAATTTGTACTACAGCTTTGGTAAAGTTAAAGGAAGGGAGGGAGGTTAGAGTATATAATACTCATTTAGACTGCTTATCTCCTTGGGCTAGAGAATTCGGATTAAAAAAGATAAGTCAGGTTATAGAAAAAAACTATGATAAGGAGAATACTCCCGTAATTTTAATGGGAGACTTTAATGCCAATCCAACCAGTAAAGTCATAAGGAATTTTACTGGTGGAATTTACAGCAAGAAAAATTTTATAGCAGTACAGGAATTTGATAGGAATATGTATAATGAATCTACCATGAGTAAATTCAAGGGTAATTCAAAGGGAATGCATATAGATTATATATTTTTATCAGAAGAGTTTAATATAAAAGGTACAGAAATAATTAAATATAATGAAGAAGGGAAATATCCCTCAGATCATTATCCTTTGACGGCAGAAATAGAAATAAAGTAGAGTATTAATATTTCCAGCGGTAATGGAAAATTTCCTTAGAAGAAAACCAAGACAGCTTGGAATATTTCATTTCAGGGTGAGAATTATGAATTACAAAGGGAATACCATCATCATCTCTTTCGTCAGAGATAATGCCAACATGCTCGTAATGTTTTAAAAATAATAATATATCCCCTGGTTGCCACTGACTTAAATTATCTATATCAGTAGGGTCTAAAAAATTCACCTGGGAGGATAGAAACTTATCAAAAAAAATCTTCTGATTTACTACTCTTCTAAAATCTATATTGGTGTCAGGTTTACCATTAACTCTGCTATAATTCTTAATGCTTTTAGCTATATCATTGTCCATAAGGGTCTTAAAATCTATATTTAAGGCCTTAAAGCTTCGCCAAATAACGTCAGTACAAACTCCCTCATCTTCAGGGGGATAGCCTCCAATATAATAGGCATCTTTATATTTGATGTTCCTTTTTAGCTGGTCCTTTGCGCTGTTACAAATATCTATAGGATCAGCAATGCCATTGTTATTTTTGTCAGCTGTAGAATAAAGGCTAGGAACTTCTATGCTGGCTGGAGGTAAAAATTCTTTTAAGGACTCATCTAGACTATTTTCTAGAGAATTTCCATTGTTTTTAAAGTGATATATTAGTGGAACAGCTAGGAAAAGGGAAAGCGTTAATAGTATTATGATGGCCAATAAAACCTTTTTCATAGAATAACCTCCTTTCACAAATAGAGTACATAATATATAAGATAAGGTAATGAATAAAAAAATTCAATATAATTCACAAATTAATAATAAGATATACATTATATAAAATACATATCAAATTATATACAAAAATTAATTGAAATACAAAAATATTTAACATTTATGCTTTTAGTGTTGTAATTTATGAAGAATTATGACAGAATAATGTTGTACTAATATTATAAAATCTTCGCGTATAAGACGAATGGTAAAAATGTAATATTATGAAATGTGTACCAAAATCAAAGAAAACATTTTTAAATTCCTAAATAAAGGAAAAACATTCATATAATCAATAATAAGTTATCGGGGGGAGTACTTTGGAAATAAAATCACCTTTATCAATTCCATACGGTCAGCCTGCTATAATTGCATTGGATAGCATAGGCGAATTAAGTAAAAGTATAGATAAGCATCTTGTAGAGTGTAGAGAAGGCATGGTACATAAAGATGAAGATATACTTTTAAAAACTAGAGATTCATATCTTATAGGTGCTGATTGCATTAGATTTTCTAATGGAGAAGGAAAAGTAGTTTTAGAAGACACTGTAAGAGGAAAAGATGTGTACATATTATGTGATGTAGGAAACTATAGCTGTACTTATAATATGTTCGGTTTTGAGAATCATAAAAGTCCAGATGATCATTTCCAAGACATAAAAAGAGTTTTGTCAGCTATGGGTGGAAAAGCTAAGAGAATAACAGTAGTAATGCCATTACTATATGCTAGCAGACAACATAGAAGAAAAGGAAGAGAGTCATTAGATTGCGCCATAGCACTTCAAGAACTTGAAAGGTTAGGAGTAGATGATATAGTAACCTTTGATGTTCATGATCCAAATGTTCAAAATGCTATACCACTTATATCCTTTGACAATATATATCCAACCTATGAAATTGTAAAGACATTCTTATCTCAAGAGGAAGAATTACCAATTGATAAGGATAAGATGTTGGTTATAAGTCCAGATACAGGGGCAATGGATAGAGCTATTTATTATTCAAGTGTATTAGGATTAGATATAGGACTGTTTTATAAGAGACGTGATTATTCAACAGTAATCAATGGGAAAAATCCTATAATCCAACATGAGTATATAGGAAGAGAAGTTAAAGGACAAAATATATTAATTGTAGATGATATGATAGCTTCAGGAGAATCAGTTTTTGATATTGTAAGAGAATTAAAGAAAAGAGACGCAGATAAAATATATGTTTCAGCTACCTTTGCTTTATTTACAGAGGGTGTGGAAAAGTTTGATAAGTATTATGAAGAAGGACTAATTGAAAGAGTGTATTCTACTAATTTAACATATATACCAGAAGAAGTTAAGTCTAGACCTTGGTTTAAAGAGGTAGATATGTCTTATTTTATAGCTGAGATCATCAGTCGTTTAAATTTGGATGAATCTATAGCTCCTCTTACTGATGCAACTGAAAATATAAAAAAGCTTATTGAGACTAGAAGATAAGATAAAATAAAAAATAAACTATAGGGTAAGATTACTTTAATTTTACTGGTATAGTTTATTTTTTTTCTTATATAATTTATTAAATAGATGTGCTAGGAGGAGAATATCATAAAAGGCTTGATTTTTAACTTTGTTAAAGAAGTTTTTAGCCAATATAATTTTTTCATGATAGTAGAATGTATAGTTGGATTAACTATAATAAAGGTTAATTGTAAAATAAGAAAAATAAATTACAACAAAATTTTTGACACTATTTTAGTATCAATTCCATCAGCCTTTATAGGTGGAAGGGTATATCATGTGGTTACAAATATAGATTTATATAAAAACAATATTATAGATGTATTTAATATAAATCATGGTGGAATAGATCATGCTGGTATTATTCTAGGAATTCTAATGGGCTCTTATGTATATAGAAAAGTAAAAAAGGAATCTTTTTTTGAATTTATCATAGTTACTATCCCCGTAGTATTTTTAATAAAAATTTTTAATGACAATATTCTGTTGAAATAGCTATTTATAAAGGCAAAAAACCTTTTCAATAACAAATATAACAATAAATTGAATATTGAAACATTTATTTACATTATATATAATATTAGTAAACAACTTTGCAAAGGGGGAGCAAAACTTGGAAGAGACTATGAGGGTAGAGAGTGTAGAAAAAAACATAAGAGAAAATACTATATTTAAAGGAAAAATTAGAGGGGTGGAAAGTAAAGCCATAGGCAATGATATCATAGATTTTGCAGTGGTAGAATTTTGCCATGGAGAAGCATTTATTTCTTCTAAGGAAATGGAGTTTTTTAGCTATAATGACAGGATACAGAAAAGGCCGGGGGTAGATCCTAGACATTGGAAAATGAGAGAATTTATAAACAACATTGTAGAATTTACGATTATAGAATACGATGAAAAAAGTGGACAAATATTTGGAAGTAGACAGCAGGCTTTAAAGAAGCTAAGAAATAACAATATAAATATATATAATGTAGGTGATGTAGTTAAGGTAAGGGTTATAAATGTATTTGAAACCTGTGCCATAGTAGAGGGATTGGGGTTTCAAAATGTCATATATTTAAAGGAAATAGCTTGGGGAAGAATATATGCAATAGAGGACTATGTAAAAATGGGTCAAGAAATGGATGCAAAGATAATTAACATTGATAAGGATAAGCATACTATGGCCTTTTCTATTAGACAAGCTTCCAAAGAACCTTATGAACAATATATCATAGACACTGAAACCTTTATAAGGGATGGACAATATGAAGGGATAATAAGGGAGGTTATTAACAAGGGAATATTTGTGGAACTGGTTAAAGGGGTTACTGTTATGTGTAATTTTTCTTATTGGATGGAGGAAACTCCTAAGGTAGGGGATAAGGTTGTTGTGAAAATAAAAAGATTTAAGGACGATAGGAGATATATAGATGGAACCATACTGAAAAGTCCATATATAAAAACAAAATATATAGCTAATGAAACTATAGCAAATTAATATTTAGTATAAGGCCATGGAGGTTATATGATTCTTTTAGGTAGACATGAGATAAAAATAATCTGGGCCTTATATTTTTGCCTTTAGAAATACATATGTAAATTTGGTAGAAAGTTATTTAGAAATATGGTTATAATTATTTGTAGGTATTAATTAAGTAAGGTAGTGATAAAGATGAGAACCATAATTAAAAAGGGAAAGATAGAAAACTATTTCAGCCAATTTAAATATTCTAAAGCTATGCAGTTATACATGGAGGATTATATTTTAGATTTAACAGTGGAAGAGATAGAAAGAGAGTATGGTATTGAGGCAATAGTAGCTTCTGAGGAATATGGTGAGTATTTAGTAAAGTTAAATATAGATAAAGACAATAACATGAATTCATATAGCTGCACTTGTGATGACTTTGATCATAAAGGAAAGCCTTGCATTCATATAGGAGCATGTTATCTTAAATATATTAATGAGATGGAAAGAGTGCCATCAGATTTAGAAGATCTTTTAACCATGTACAATAAGGATAATAGTAATGAAATTCAAGGAGAACCTCTAACTTTGGAAGCAATCCTAAATCACTATCCATCTAAGGCTATAAATAATTTCATAGAACTTAAGGCTGGAACAACAAAAACATATTGGGTAAAGAATATAAAATATTTTTTAAATTCTTATATGAGGAAAGAACCTACTCAGCTTGGACGGGAAGTAATAGACTTCGCTAAAGTGTCTTTAAATAAAAGTGATGAAGAACTCTTAGAATACTTTATAGAACTTATGGAAATGGACAATATATTTTTATCATCTCATGGCTCTTCTATAAAGCTTATGGATGATAAAAGAATATATATTATGGAACCCCATTTCCCTAGAGTAATGGAGATATTAAAAGGCAAATCCATATCCTTAGTATTACCTATAGGGGAATTCACCCAGGTTGTTATAAAGAAAGAAAATATAGATATAGACTTTTTATTGAAAGAAGACGGAGATGGTCTTAAACTAACTTTTCAAGGACCTCATATACCATTTCCACTTACTTCAAAGGGTGATTATTACTTTTACAAAGATAGTATTTGGGAAATGAAGGATAAGAATCAAGGTTATTTTATGGCATTATTTGATACAATGCTGAAAAACCCAGCTGGTAGCCTTAATATAGGCAAGGATGAAAAAGAAAGGTTTGCTTCTTTTCTAATGCCTCATATAGAAAAAATGGGAAATATTTATATAGATGATAATGTTAAAAATGAGTTTATAAAGGAAGATTTTAATCCAGAATTTTATATAGACACCACTAGAAATCATTTGATAGTAAAGGTTTATTTCTTGTATGGTGATATTAAATTAAATCCTTTAAAAAAGCATGCTAAAGTTGAGGGCCGGGGCATTTTAATAAGAGATATAGAGAAGGAAAAGGAAGTATTAGAGTTCTTTAGAAACTATGATTTTGACATAGAAAATGAGAAATTTATCCTTAGCAATGAGGAAAAAAGAGTGGAATTTATAATAGAAGGAATAAATGTACTAAAGGAAAAGGGTGAGGTTTATTACTCAGAAAGCTTTAAGCTTATAAAGGTTATGAATACAACTAAATCAAAAATTAAAGTGAGACTAAATGATGAGGATTTTTTAGAGATATCTTTTGATTTTGGAGATATTCCTAGGGAAGAGCTAGCAGCTATAATAAGTGCTTTTAATGATGGGAAAAAATATTATAAATTAAAGGATAATGGAATAGTGCTTCTTCAAGGTAATATATTATCTAATATAAGCCAAATAGCAGAATTCCAAGACCTGAAGGAAGACTATTTTCAGAAGGAAGAAATAACTTTACCTAAATATATGGCTCCATATATAAATGAAAAGTTTAAAGATGAAAAAGGATTTGTAAGAGATAAGGCTTTCAGACAAATTATAAATAATATAGAAGAGACAAAGGATATGGATATTCAGGTGCCAACCATTTTAAAGGCTGACCTAAGAGATTATCAGATAAATGGATTTCAATGGATATCCACCTTAAGTAAGTGTGGTTTCGGTGGAATATTAGCAGATGAGATGGGACTTGGTAAAACAATCCAATCCATAGCCTATATAAGTTCTTTAGATAAGGGCACATCATTAATAATATGTCCAACGTCTTTATTGTACAACTGGAAAGAGGAATTTGAGAATTTTGCCCCTAGTTTAAAGGTAGGGGTTATGAGTGGAGGCAAGGAAGAAAGACAAGAGCTCCTAGAAAAATTTAATAATTATCATGTATTTATAGTGTCCTACACTGTGGTAACTAGAGATATAGAGGATTATGAAAAGTATACATTCGCTTCAATAATTGTTGACGAGGGACAAAACATGAAAAACCCCTTATCCCAAAGAAGTAAGGCAATAAAGAGACTTAAAGGAAAGTTCAGACTGGTTCTTACGGGAACTCCCATAGAAAATGCGTTAACGGAATTATGGTCTATTTTTGATTTTATAATGCCTGGGTACCTTCTTAATAATACTAAATTTCAAAGAAAATATGAGGTGCCAATAGTTATGGATGGAAATGGAATAGCTTTAAAGGAATTAAAGGATAGAATTAATCCATTTATATTAAGAAGACTTAAAAAGGATGTAATAGAAGAATTGCCACCTAAGATTGAAAGAACTATAAAAATAGATATGACCCCAGAGCAGAAGGATGTTTATGTAGCATATGTAAAAATAGTAACAGAACAGTTTGTTAAAATTTCTAATAAAAGTGATGAAGTTAGGAAAATAGAGATCTTATCAGCTTTAACTAGGTTAAGACAAATATGCTGTCATCCCGCAAGCTTTTTAATGGACTATGAAGGAGAAAGTGGAAAATTTGAGGCTTTTTATGATATATTAGATGCATCCATAGAAGAAGGACATAAAATTTTGGTGTTTTCACAGTTTACATCAGTGCTTTCTATAATATCAAAGGACCTGAATAAAAAGAATATAGATTTCAGCTACCTAGATGGTAATATACCCTCTAAGGAGAGAATGACTCTGGTAAAGGATTTTAATTCAGGTAACAATAAGGTATTTCTTATATCTTTAAAGGCAGGAGGTGCCGGGCTAAACCTAACTTCTGCAGATATAGTCATACACTTTGACCCATGGTGGAATCCTTCAGTTGAAGATCAAGCAACGGATAGGGCCCATAGAATAGGGCAAAAAAATACGGTAGAAGTTATAAAACTTATAACTAAAGGCACCATAGAAGAGAAGGTTTTAAAGCTTCAGGACAGGAAAAGGGCAATGATAAAGGATGTAATAGGAGAGGAAGAGATTGGGTCCACCTTATCTTCACTAGACTTAGAAGACTTGAAAAATTTATTTACGTTAGATTAGATTATTTGAGGAGGGAAAACAATGAAGCTAATATCATGGAATGTAAACGGACTTAGAGCCTGCGTTTCAAAAGGCTTTTTAGACTATTTTAATGAGGTAGATGCAGATATATTCTGCATTCAGGAGAGCAAACTCCAAGAAGGGCAAATAGATTTAGACTTACCTAACTATCATCAGTATTGGAATTACGCTGAGAAAAAAGGATATTCTGGAACCGCTATATTTACAAAGGAGAAACCTTTAAGTGTTTTTTATGGAATAGACATTGAGGAACATGATAAGGAGGGAAGAGTAATAACACTAGAATTTCAAGATTATTATATGGTTACTGTATATACTCCAAATTCTAAACAAGAGTTAGAAAGACTAGACTACAGAATGCACTGGGAAGATGACTTTAGAGCTTATCTAAAAAAATTAGAAGAAAATAAGCCAGTAATAGTATGTGGAGATCTAAACGTGGCTCATAAGGACATAGATTTGAAAAATCCTAAGACCAATGTAAAAAATGCAGGCTTTACTCCGGAAGAAAGAGAGAAGTTCACAACATTGTTAGACTCTGGGTTTATAGATACCTATCGTTACTTTTATCCAGATAAAGAGGGAACCTATTCCTGGTGGTCATATAGATTTAATGCTAGAAAAAATAATGCTGGTTGGCGTATAGATTATTTTTGTGTATCTGAAACTTTGAAGAATAGATTAGTCAGCGCCGATATACATACAGAAGTCATGGGCTCAGATCATTGCCCCGTAGAACTTGTTATTAAGTAAAAAAATATAAAAATTATAGAAGTTATAATATAAAGTCCATGGGTAAACATAAAAAAGATAAGGTAGAAGAATACAGTGGATGTTATTTCCTGAAAAAAAATCATCACAATTTTCTTCTTTCTTACTCTTTTCTAAGAAATTGTTGATGGGTATAGTGGAAGCTTGTCTATATTTAAAATAAGAATATTAGTTCGGAAGTTGTGATTTAAATCCTACTTTCATGTCAATAATTAAAATAATATTGATATGAAGGTAGGGTTATTTTTATGGATTTTATTGAGCGCATTAAAGATAAATTAATAA
>DINW01000085.1:145162-145582 GCA_002423705.1 Clostridium sp. UBA5530 | reverse complement strand
CAGCAGGTAGACATCAGATAATCTTAATATATGTTAAAGGTAGAAAGGAATAAGTCCTTTCTACCTAATTGTACATCATTTAAAATTAGGGCAAAATGAAGAAAAGGGAGATGTGTGTGATAATGAGAAGACCAATAATAGCTGGTAACTGGAAGATGCATTATACAGTAGATGAGGCTGTAAAAGTTGTAGAAGATTTAAAGCCTTTAGTAAAAGATAACAAGGATGTAGATGTAGTAGTATGCGTTCCTTTCATAGCGTTAGATGCAGTATTAAAAGCTGCAAAAGGAAGTAATATAAAGGTTGGAGCACAAAACATGCACTTTGAAGAAAAGGGTGCTTTCACAGGGGAAATAGCTCCTGGAATGTTAGAAGCAATGAAAGTAGATTATGTAATCATAGGACATAGTGAAAGAAGAC
>DINW01000085.1:108358-145084 GCA_002423705.1 Clostridium sp. UBA5530 | reverse complement strand
AAACTTTAGTTATAGCTTATGAGCCAATTTGGGCTATAGGAACTGGAAAAACAGCTACAGCAGATCAAGCTAATGAAACTATAGGAGCTATAAGAAGTGTAGTTGAAGGATTATATGGAAAAGAAGTAGCAGATAAAGTTAGAATCCAATATGGGGGATCTGTAAAGCCTTCTACAATAAAAGAACAAATGGCAAAATCAGAGATAGATGGAGCCTTAGTTGGAGGAGCAAGCTTAGTTGCTAATGATTTCGCAGGAATAGTAAACTTTTAATTTAAAACTAACTTTGAAGAAATAAAAGTTTGGAGGAGTATTATGGCTAAGAAACCAGTAATGCTGATGATATTAGATGGATTTGGTCTTACCGACAAGGTAGATGGAAATGCGGTATTAGCAGCTAAAAAACCCAATTTTGATAACTATTATAATAACTATCCTCACACTGCTCTAAGTGCTAGTGGGTTAGACGTAGGGTTGCCAAAAGGTCAAATGGGTAATTCAGAAGTTGGCCACTTAAATATAGGAGCAGGAAGAATAATATATCAAGAGTTAACAAGAATAACTAAAGAGGTAGAAGAAAAGAAATTTTACCAAAATGAAGCATTAAACTTGGCTATGGACAATGCTCTTAAAAATAATTCTTCTTTGCATCTATTAGGACTTTTGTCTGATGGGGGAGTACATTCACATATTGAGCATTTAAAGGCTCTTTTAGCCATGGCTAAAGAAAAGGGCCTAACCAAAGTTTATGTTCATTGTTTCATGGATGGAAGAGATGTACCACCATCCTCAGGAAAAGACTTTATAATAGAACTAGAAAACTACATGAAGGAAATTAAAGTAGGAAAGATAGCTACAGTGAGCGGCAGATACTATGCCATGGACAGAGATAAAAGATGGGAAAGGGTTAACCTAGCATATAATGCTATGGTTTTAGGTCAAGGAGAAGAGGCAAACTCAGCAGAGGAATGTATGGATAAGTCCTACAATGACAATAAAACAGACGAATTCGTCCTTCCTTGTGTTATTAAAGAAGATGGAAAGGCCATTGGAACCATTAAAAATAATGACTCAATCATATTCTTTAACTTTAGACCAGATAGAGCTAGAGAAATAACTAGAGCTATAAATGACAGAGAATTTGATGGCTTTAAGAGAAACACCCTGAACCTTACTTACGTTACAATGACTCAATATGATAAGACCATTGAAAATGTTCATGTGTCCTATAAGCCAGAGAGCTATAGCAATACTTTAGGTGAATATGTAGCTAGTAAAGGCTTGAACCAACTTAGAATTGCAGAGACAGAAAAGTATGCTCACGTTACCTTCTTTTTCAATGGAGGAGTAGAAGCTCCTAATAAAGGTGAAGATAGGGCACTAATACCTTCCCCTAAGGTAGCAACCTATGACTTAAAGCCTGAAATGAGTGCTAATGAGGTTACAGAAGAGGTACTAAAAAGAATAGATTCAGATAAATATGATATGATAATATTAAACTATGCTAATCCAGACATGGTTGGACATACAGGAGTATTTGAAGCTGCAAAGGCTGCCATAGAAACTGTAGATAAATGTCTTCACAAGGTAGTAGAAAAAGTCCTTGAAAAGGATGGTGCAGTGTTTATAACTGCTGACCATGGAAATGCAGAGCAAATGATAGATTACTCCACAGGAAAGCCAATGACAGCTCATACTTCAGATCCAGTGCCATTTTTATATGTGGCTAAGGGTGCTAAAGAAATGAGACATGGTGGCAAGTTATGTGATATAGCCCCAACTATGTTAGAAGTCATGGGACTAGAAAAACCAGTAGAAATGACTGGAGAATCACTTATAAAATAGATTTTAACTAAGGATGAAGCTTTTCATTAGAATAGCTTTGTCCTTTATTTTAATATGAAGTTCAATAGATTCCTTTAATATGGCTATCCATAGGATTAATTGAATAAAACTTAGTTTAGATGTAGAAAATATTACTATGATGAAAAAAATGAAAGTTAAATTTTAGGAGGTAGGAAAATGAAAAATTATATTGAGATTGTAGACGTGTATGCAAGACAAATTCTTGATTCAAGATCTTTTCCAACAGTAGAAGTTGAAGTTACATTAGAAGATGGCACAGTAGGAAGAGCAGCAGTGCCTTCAGGAGCCTCTACAGGTATTTTTGAAGCGGTGGAGCTTAGAGATGGAGATAAGAGTTTATACAATGGCAAAGGTGTGTTAAAAGCTGTTGACAATGTAAATGATCTAATAGCTACTGAACTGGTTGGAATGAATATATTTGATCAAGTATCTATAGATAATGTTATGATTGAATTAGATGGCACAGACAATAAAGGGAAACTAGGAGCCAATGCTACTTTAGGGGTTTCCTTAGCTTGTGCTAGAGCTGCGGCAGAGTACTTGGGACTTCCATTATATCAATACATTGGGGGAGTAAATGCTAAGGTGCTTCCAGTGCCAATGATGAATATAATTAACGGTGGTAAGCACGCTGACAATAATGTAGACTTGCAAGAGTTTATGGTGATGCCAGTGGGAGCTTCTTCCTTCAGCGAGGCCTTAAGAATGTCTAGCGAAGTATATCATAGTTTAAAATCTTTATTGAAATCTAAGGGCTATAGCACAGGTGTAGGAGACGAAGGTGGATTCGCACCAGATTTAAAATCCAATGAAGAGGCTATTAAGGTTATAATAGAAGCTATAGAAAAAGCAGGTTATACTCCAGGAAAAGATATATTCATAGCATTAGATCCAGCATCCTCTGAAATTTATGAGGATGGACAGTACAACTTAAAGGGAGAAGGTAAAGTCCTAACTCCAGAAGAAATGGCTCAGTACTATGTGGATTTATGTGATAAATATCCAATAATCTCAATTGAAGATGGAATGGCAGAAGAAGATTGGGAAGGATGGAGACTAATTACTGAAAAGCTAGGACATAGAATTCAACTAGTAGGAGACGATTTATTTGTCACCAATACTGAAAGATTAAATATGGGTATTGAAAGAAAAGTCGCCAACTCTATTCTTATAAAATTAAATCAAATAGGAACATTAACAGAGACTTTGAATGCCATAGAAACAGCTCAAAGGGCAGGCTATACTGCAGTTGTTTCCCATAGATCAGGAGAAACTGAGGATACCACTATAGCTGATTTAGTTGTTGCTATAAATGCAGGTCAAATAAAGACAGGAGCACCTGCAAGATCAGAAAGAGTTGCTAAATACAATCAGCTTTTAAGAATTGAAGATGAACTAGCAGATATGGCTGAATATAGAGGCAAAAAAGCTTTTTACAATATAAGAAAGTAATAAGTAAATAATTAAAAGGGAAGTCTCATTTGAAATTTAAAATTTTAATGGATTTCCCTTTTAAAATGTAAGTAATTATTTTACATTAAAGGAATATGAATATAGACATAATGAAAAATTATAGATATAAAAGCCTTGTAAAATAAGACATGATGTGATAAAATGTTTTAGTACTAATTCCATAGGAATGGAGGAATAGATTTGCGCAATTTTCTAATAGCCTCAGAAATAATTTTAGCCTTAGGGATGATAGTAGTAGTGTTACTTCAACCTAGTAAGGCAGATGGTTTAAAAGGATTCGTAACAGGAACCACAGAAACTTTCTTTAGCAGAAATAAATCAAGAACAAAAGAAGCACTTTTATCAAAACTTACGGTGATAACGGCAATTTTGCTTGCAGCAAATACTTTAGCTTTAAACTTTGTTAAGTAGAAGTAAAGCTTAATGCTGACTTATGGTGTTTTTAGGTTAACCTAAGAAAGTAAGCCAGCTTTTTTTTGCGGTAAAAAGGGTTCCAATATGGTTAAAGGCAAGAAAGTCATTAATAGTATAATTTACTAATGTAAAAGTATATAGTATATGCAATGATTAATATGCAAACTATATAACAATAAACACAATAGGAGGTACAACATGAATAATAGTATTTACATTTATTCAGCGGTAAGTGGTTTAGTAGCACTTTTATTTGCATTATTTTTAGCAAAAAGCATCAACAAAGAAAGCGCTGGAAACGACAGAATGAAGGAGATAGCAGGATATATACAAAATGGTGCTATGGCATTCTTAAATAGGGAGTATAAATATCTTTCTATATTTGTGGTAGTCATTGCTGTAGCAATAGCTTTATTCCTTAACTGGCAAACAGCAGTATGTTTCGTAGTAGGAGCTATTTTCTCAATTTTTTCAGGATCCTTTGGAATGAAGGTTGCAACTTCTGCTAACGTAAGGACTGCGGAAGCAGCAAAACAAGGTCAAAGCCCAGCATTAAAGATCGCTTTTTCAGGCGGATCAGTTATGGGAATGAGTGTTGTAGGATTAGGAATTTTTGGAGTTAGTATTCTTTACATCATCTTTGGTGGAGATGCTACATACTTAACAGGTTTTGGACTTGGAGCATCATCTATAGCATTATTTGCTAGAGTTGGTGGTGGTATATATACTAAGGCTGCAGACGTTGGAGCAGACCTTGTAGGAAAAGTAGAAGCTGGAATACCTGAGGATGACCCAAGAAACCCTGCAGTTATAGCTGATAACGTTGGAGATAATGTTGGAGACGTTGCAGGTATGGGAGCAGACCTTTTCGAATCTTACGTAGGAGCTATAATATCTTCTTTAACTTTAGGTGCAGCTCTTACAGCTGATATGGCGCCAAAGGCAATAATATTCCCAATGCTATTAATGGCTATAGGAATAATAGCTTCAATCATTGGTTCTGTAGTAGCTAGAGGCAGCAAGGCAGATAACCCACAAAAAGCTCTAAACACTGGAACTTATATAGGTGGAGCTCTAGTTATCATAGCTACAGCTGTACTTAGCAATACTATTTTTGGAAACTTCAAGGCATTTATGGCAGTAACAGTAGGTCTTGTGGTAGGAATGTTAATAGGAAAGATTACAGAAATGTATACTTCCTCTGATTATAAATCAGTTAAGACAATTGCAGAACAATCACAAACTGGTCCAGCTACTACAATAATATCTGGATTAGCAGTAGGAATGAAATCTACAGTTGCACCAATAATCCTTATAGCAGTAGGAATACTAGTTTCATTTTATGCAATGGGTGGAGCAAGTGATGCTGCTATGGGTCTATATGGTATAGCTCTTGCAGCAGTAGGAATGCTTTCAATAACAGGATTAACTGTTGCTGTTGATGCTTATGGCCCAATAGCAGACAATGCTGGTGGAATAGCAGAAATGTCTCATTTACCACATGAAGTTAGAGAAGTTACTGATAAGCTTGACTCAGTTGGAAATACTACAGCAGCAATAGGTAAGGGATTTGCAATAGGTTCAGCTGCATTAACAGCACTAGCTTTATTCGCATCCTATGCACAAGCAGTAGGATTAAACTCAATAGATCTATTAACGCCTGTAACTCTTATAGGAATATTAATAGGTGGAATGCTTCCATTCTTATTTGGAGCTTTAACTATGGAGTCAGTAGGGAAGGCTGCTAATGAGATGGTAGAAGAGGTAAGAAGACAGTTCAGAGAAATACCAGGAATTATGGAAGAAAAGGCAAAGCCAGACTATGCAAGATGTGTTGAAATATCAACAGCTTCTGCATTAAAGGAAATGATGCTTCCAGGAGTCCTTGCAATAGTAGTACCACTAGGGGTAGGATTGCTTTTAGGAGCAGAAGCTCTAGGTGGACTTATAGGAGGAGCTGTTGTTACAGGAGTACTTGTGGCTATACTTATGGCTAACTCTGGTGGAGCTTGGGACAATGCTAAGAAGTATATTGAAGGTGGAGTTTACGGCGGAAAGGGAAGTGATTCTCATAAAGCTGCTGTAGTTGGAGATACTGTAGGAGATCCATTTAAGGATACATCAGGTCCATCTATGAATATATTAATAAAGCTTATGACTATAGTTTCATTAGTTTTCGCTCCAGTAATATTAGAATACGGCGGAATATTATTAAACCTATTAAAATAATATAGATGATTTAAAGCTATCCTAAGGGTGATGTTTTACCCCTAAGGGTAGCTTTTTAATATATAATAGGATTATTTGTTTAAATATAGGTAAAAATATAAGAAACACAGTTCTTATTAAGGACTTTTAGTGATATAGTTTATATATATGGTATTTTTTACATCAAGTGAAATTTAGTTTCAGGTGGAACTTGAACTTTATCACAATATTAATTGAATTTATCTGGAGTGTTACACCAGGTACACATCAGAACAATAAAACCTAACAAGGAGGGTTGCATAATGAATATAAAAGAAGCATTAATGAATTTTATGAAAGAACAAAGCTATAAGCCAATGGATATAAATGAGTTAGCAAATATATTTAGTATATCCAAAGATGAATTTAAGGTATTTAAGGATACTTTAAAAGCAATGGAAAAGGAAGGACTTATTCTGAAAAATAAGAATAACAAAGTGGCATTGCCAGAAAGAATGGGGCTACTAGTTGGAAAGATATCGGTACATCCCAAGGGATATGGTTTCCTTATTGCAGATGAAGAGGGAAGAGACGATGTATTTATTCCTAGCACACTTATAAATGGAGCTTTGCACGGAGATAGAGTTATGGTAAGAATAACCAAAGAAGACCTAGGTAAGAGAAAGTGTGAAGGGGAAGTAGAGACCATCATAGAGAGAGCCAACAAAACTATAATAGGAGTATACGAAGACTCTAAAAACTTTGGTTTCGTAGTGCCAGAGAATAAGAGAATACAAAACGATATATTTATACCAAAAACTAAAAGAAGCGAGGCTAAAACTGGAGACGTAGTTATAGTAGAGATTACTGAATGGCCAGGAAAAAGAAGAAATCCTGAAGGTCAGATCATAGATATATTAGGACAAAAAGGCGATAAAGGTATAGACATATTAACCATAATAAAGAAATATGCATTACCTGAGGAATTTCCAGATAAGGCTCAAAACTATGCAGAAAATATAGAAGAAGAAATACCAGAAAGTGAGTATAAAAGAAGAAGAGATTTAAGAGATGTAAGGATGGTTACCATAGATGGAGAGGATGCAAAGGATTTAGACGATGCAGTGTCCATTGAAAGGCTTCCAAAGGGACATTTTAAGCTAGGAGTTCACATTGCAGACGTATCTCACTATGTAAGGGAGAAAAATCCTTTAGACAAGGAAGCTTTAAAAAGAGCAACATCTGTATATCTTATAGATAGGGTAATTCCCATGTTGCCTAAAAAGCTATCAAATGGTATATGCTCCTTAAATCCTAAGGTAGATAGACTAGCCCTTTCCTGTATAATGCATATAGATGGCGGTGGAAAAGTATTAGAGCATGAAATTGTAGAAAGTATAATAAAAACTGATGAAAGAATGACTTATACTGAAGTTACAAAGATACTTAGGGATGGTGATGAAGACCTTATTAAAGAATATGAATACCTATATGATGATTTTAAAGCTATGGGAGAATTATGTGAAATATTAAGAAAAAAGAGGTTAAATAGAGGTGCCATAGACTTTAATTTTGAAGAGAGTAAGATAATATTAAATCAGGCAGGAAAGCCAATAGATATAAGACCTTACGATAGAGAAATAGCCAATAGAATCATAGAGGAATTCATGCTTGTATGCAATGAAACCATAGCAGAACACATGTATTGGGCTAATATGCCCTTTGTATATAGAATCCATGAAGACCCAGATGAAGAGAAGCTTCAGCATTTTAGTGAATTTATATACAATTTAGGATATAGCTTAAAATCTACCAAAGAGGTACATCCAAGGGCATTGCAAGCTATATTAGAAAAGGTAGAAGGCAAAAAGGAAGAAACAGTGGTTTCAACTTTGCTGTTACGCTCTATGATGCAAGCCAAATATTCTCCACAATGTGTAGGGCACTTTGGCTTAGCAGCTAGATATTATTGTCACTTTACATCTCCTATAAGAAGATATCCAGATTTAATGATTCATAGAATAATTAAGGAGTTTATAAATGGCAAAATAGATGGCAAGAGAATTGAAAGGCTGAATACTATAGTTGAGTATGCTGCAAAACAATCCTCTGATATGGAAAGAGTAGCTCAAGAAGCAGAAAGAGAAGTAGATGATCTAAAGAAGGCAGAATATATGAGCGAAAGAATAGGAGAGGAATTCCAAGGAATAATCTCTTCTGTTACAAGTTTTGGTTTCTTTGTAGAACTTCATAATACTGTAGAAGGATTGGTATCTTTAACGGATTTAGATGATGATTATTATGTATATGATGAAAGGCACCTATCTCTTATAGGAGAAGCCACTAAAAAGGTATATAAATTAGGCGATGAAGTAACAATAAAAGTTACAAGGGTAAATGTAGATACCCATGAAATATACTTTAAATTAGTAGAAGATAAAGAGTTAGAAAAAGAAGAATAGGGTTTAAAAAGAAGGCTGTTGCGCAAACTAAGTGTAACAGCTTTCTTTAATATTTAATAAGTTTTTTCCTATTTAAATCTTATAAATGAAAAGGTTTAAATAATAAATAGTTCATTTTTTCCTAATGAATTAGAAAAGTAAAGTGGTTCCTAGGGGTTAATTTTATAAAAGGTTCTAGGGTATAATTTAAACAAAGGAAGGGATATATTATGGGGCTTAATAAGGATTGTATTGATATTCTAAAGTATATGTATAATAAAAATGATTATGTCAACGTCCATGAGCTAGCTGAAATATATAAGGTCACGGACAGAGCAATAAGGTATAAGATTGATAAAATAGAAGATTTCCTTGTGAAAAATGGCTTCCCCTATATGGATAGACAGCACAGCAAGGGAGTAAAAATAGTGAAGTCTAAGGAACTTTCAACCTTTCTAAAGGNNGAATTTGCAGGAGAGTATACTCCTTATAAATATATATACTCCAAGGAAGAAAGATTTGAGTTTATGGTGGTAAAGCTCTTACAAAGCAATAAACCCATAAACATGTCTTATTTTGAAGACACTTTATGTATCTCTAGAAACACTGTATTAAAAGAAATAAACGATATTGAAAATTGGCTAAAGAAGAGAAACATAAACCTTATAAGAAAACCTAGAGTTGGGATAAAAGTTGATGGAAAAGAGATAGACAAAAGAAAGGCAATCATAGACATAACTTCCGAAACCATGTCCTCAGAAGATTTAGTAAACTATGTATCTAGAAAGATGGTTCAATCTAAGATTAACAACCTTCAATTTGATATACTATTTTCAGATATAGATGTGGATTTTTTAGATGTGGTTATAAGAGAAGCGGAGTACCAATTAAAAAGGGAATTTAGCGACGAGGCCTATGGTGGATTAATAACCCATTTAGCCATAATGATTAAAAGAGTTCAACTTCATAAAGAGATTTATATACCCAACATTAATGAGGATGTAATAACTTATACAGAAGAATTTAGAGCTGCTAATCATATGATAGAAAGATTGGAAAAGCACTTTAAGGTAAAAGTTCCAGAGGGAGAGAAAAGCTACATAGTTATACATCTTCTAGGAGCCAAGGTTTTAAAGGATGATAACTTATATAAAGATGATGATGGAAGGACTAAAGATTTATACACTGTGATAAAGACCATCACAGAAGATATAGAGACAATGTACAATATAGACTTTGGAGAGGATGAAAAAAAGATCATAGATGATTTAGTACTTCATCTAAGGCCTAGTATTTATAGAATAAAGTATGGATCAAAGCTGGTAAATCCACTGTTTGATGATATAAAAATGAGCTATAGCCATCTATTCTATAATGTGAAGAATGCCATGATTCATTTAGAAAAATATATAGGAGCTAACATAGATGACCAAGAGATATCCTATGTGGTTATGCATTATGCTGCTGCTATGAGAAACCTAGACCAAAAGCTTAATCAAAAGCCTAGAGTAGTATTGGTATGTGGTACTGGCATAGGAACGGCAAAAATGTTATCTAGTAAGATTAAGGAAAAATTTCAGGTAGAGGTAGTTGATACTTTAGCTAGCAGGAATATGGATGCCTTAAACAAAGGACAATATGAATATATTATAAGTACTGTAGACATACCAGATCTTAATAAAGATCAGTATATAAAGATAAGTCCATTGCTTACAGAGAAAGACTGCAATATCCTAGAAAAAAAACTAGGATTAAAGCCTAAAGGGGAGAACTCCTTTCAAGAAACTCAAATGGTGAAACGTATACTGGGTATTGTGGAAAAGTATTGCACCATAAGGGATAGAGATACACTAAAGTATGAGCTTTTATATGAACTGAAAAGAAATTATGATAGCAATGAAGTAGAAAATAAAACTTATCTTTTAAGAGATCTTATAAAAAGCGATACTATAAAGCTAAAGCTTAATTGCAAAGATGCTAAGGAAGCCATATATGAGGGCTGTAAGCCTTTAATAGAAAAGGGAGCCATCTCAGAAAGGTACTATGAGGAGATTTTAAAGAACATGAAGGACTATGGTCCATATATAGTCATAGCTCCTGGAATAGCCTTGGCTCATGCTAGATTATTCAGTGAAGTAAAAGGAACTGCCATGAGCCTTGTAAATTTAAAATACCCTGTAAAGTTTAATCACCAGTATAATGATCCAGTAAAGCTAATAATAACTTTTTCCACGGAGAATGATGAAGATCATCTTCATGCATTATCTCAGCTAATGTCATTGTTCACAACTAGTGAAGATTTAAATGAGATAATGAACACTGCTTCTAAGGAAAGAGTATTAGACATTATAAATAAATATTCCATATAAGGAGGAGAAAATATGAATAAAGAAGAGATATTACTGCTTGAAGAAAAATGTAAGAAGGTAAGAGCACTAATAATAAAGGAAATAGCCACAGTTGGCACAGGCCATGTAGGTGGAAGCTTATCCGAGGTAGATACTTTAGTTCTTTTATACAATAAGGTTATGAATATAGATCTAGAAAACCCTAAAAAGCAAGATAGAGATAGATTTGTTCTATCTAAGGGACATGGTGGTCCAGGGTTATATGCAGTTTTATGTGAAAGAGGATACTTCCCTGAAGAGCAGCTTTACACATTAAATCAAGGTAATACTAATTTACCAAGCCACTGTGATATGAACAGAACTAATGGAATAGATATGACTACAGGTTCCCTAGGTCAAGGATTCTCAGCTGCAGTAGGAATGGCTAAGGCATCTAAGATATTAAAGGACGACGCTTATATCTACACCATGGTAGGGGATGGCGAGTGCCAAGAAGGCCAAATATGGGAAGCAGCTTTAGCAGCTAGTCACTTTAAATTAAACAACCTAATTGCTTTTGTGGACTACAATAAACTTCAATTAGATGGACCATTAAATGAAATAATAACCATGGCTCCAATGGAAAAGAAATGGGAAGCTTTTGGCTGGAATGTATACAGTGTTGATGGTCACAATATAAGTGAAATATATGATGCAATAATGTCAGCAAAGGAAAACAAAGATAAGCCAACCATGATAGTATTAAACACTATAAAAGGTAAAGGTGTAAAATTTATAGAAGATCTAGGCTTTAAGAATCATAGTATGGCCCTAACTGAAGAATTAGTTAAAAAAGCTCTAGAAGAATTAAAGTAGGAGGTGCGGAAATATGGAAATGAGAAAAGTTTTATGTGATGAATTAATGAACCTAATGGAAAAGGACGACAAAGTAGTTGTTATAGATGCGGATTTAGCTTCTGCTAATGGAACCCTACCACTAAGAGGGAAGTTCCCAGAAAGAGCTTTCGATGCAGGAATAAGTGAGCAAAACATGGCAGGAATGGCTAGTGGAATGAGTGCTTACGGAATGAAGCCATACATATGTACATTCACAGCCTTTGTAACAAGAAGAATATGTGATCAGATTGCTATATCCATGTCTTATGCAAAGCAAAATGTTAAGATAATAGGAACAGACTCAGGAGTAACTTCTCAATTAAATGGTGGAACTCATATGAGTATGGAAGATATAGGAGTAGTAAGAAGCATTCCTAATGTGGTAATAGTAGATGTAGCTGATGATGTAGAGCTTAAGAAGGCTATACCAGCAATAGACAATTACCATGGAGTGGTTTATTTAAGAATGGTTAGAAAGGATAGTCCAAGAGTATACGGAGAGGACTATGAATTCAATCTATTTGAAAATCATACAGTAAAGGAAGGTTCAGATGTAACTATATTCGCTTCAGGTCTTATGGTAAGTGAAGCTGTAAAGGCTGCTGAGGAATTAGAAAAAGAGGGAATAAAGGCTAAAATTATCAATGTTCACACAATAAAGCCTTTAAATAAAGGAAGCATAATTGAAGCATTAAAGGAAACTAAATGTGCAGTTACAGCAGAAAACCACAATGTTATAGGTGGATTATACAGTGCTATATCAGAGGCAGCAGCTTCAGAATATCCAGTGCCAATAAAGGCTGTAGGGGTTCAGGATCACTTTGGAGAAGTAGGAAAGCTTAACTTCCTTATGGAGAAGTACAATATGACCTACAAAACCATAGTAGAAAAGGCTAAAGAAGCAATAGCTTGCAAGATTAAATAGTTTAATTTTTCATTTTCAATTCGAAAAGGAACATACCTTTGGCTTATTTAAATAGGGGAGTCCATCCCCTATAATATAATTAAAGGTAGCAATTAAAAAAACATAAAGAAAGAGGATATATATGTCAAATACATTAATTACTGAAGAAGTTGTAAAAGTAAAAGCTGATTGTAAAACTTGGCAAGAAGCTATTCATGAAGGGGTAAATCTTCTTTTAAATGTGAAGGCAGTAAATGAAAGTTACGAAGATGCTATCTTAAAAAACTTTGCAGAACTAGGACCTTACATGGTAATAGCCCCTGGTATAGTATTGTCCCATGCAAGACCAGAAGATGGTGTGAATAAAACATCAATGAGTATGTTGACTCTAGAAACTCCAGTGGAGTTCGGCAGTGATTTAAATGATCCTGTTACTCTAGTAGTTACATTAGCAGCAGCAGATAATACTAGTCATATGAGTACCTTGTCTCACCTTATGGAACTATTTATGGACAATGAAGCCATGGGTGAAATATTTAAAGCAAGTAACAAAGAACAAATTCTAAATATAACAAACAAATATGAAATATAAGAACTAGGAGGAATAGAATTATGAAAATATTAGTATGCTGTGGAAGTGGACTTGGAAGTAGCTTTATGATTGAAATGAACATCAAGAAGGTATTAACTGAACTGGGAGTAAATGGAGTAGAGGTTAACCATGCTGATTTATCTTCTGCTAAGGGAATGCCATCAGACATATATGTAGGAACTAGAGACATTGCGGTACAATTAACTAACTTAGGTGGAGAAGTTGTTTCTCTAAACAACATGATAGACATAAATGAACTAAAGACAAAGCTAAAGGAAGCTTTAGAGAAAAAAGGACTTATCTAATATTAATTAAAGAAAGGAAGATGATCAATGTTAGACTTTTTAGTTGACGTCTTAAGCACACCGGCTATATTGGTTGGCTTAGTAGCACTTATAGGATTATTACTTCAAAAGAAATCAGCGTCAGAGACAGTAACAGGAACAATCAAGACCATCATGGGCTTCTTGGTACTAAGTGGAGGAGCTGCAATAGTTACAGGATCCCTTACTCCATTTGGAACTATGTTCGAGCATGGTTTTGGAATCCAAGGAATAGTACCAAACAACGAAGCAATCGTTGGAGTGGCACTAAAGGATCTTGGTACACAAACTGCACTTATAATGGCATTTGGTATGTTAGTAAACATATTAATTGCAAGATTTACTAAGCTAAAGTACATCTTCTTAACAGGACACCACACTTTATACATGGCTTGTATGATAGCTGCTATATTTGTAGCAGGTGGAATCACTGGAACACCATTAGTAATAATGGGAGCTTTATTACTAGGTTTAATAATGGCAGTAATGCCTGCATTAGCACAGCCAACTATGAAAAAGATAACTGGAGTAGATGATGTTGCCTTCGGTCACTTCGGAACTGTAGGATATATACTATCTGCTTGGGTTGGAAAGTTAGTTGGAAAAGGATCTAAGTCTACAGAGGAAATAGACTTCCCTCAAAGCTTAACATTCTTAAGAGATACATCCGTTGCAATCAGTTTAACTATGGCAATACTTTACATGATAGTTGCTTTTGCAGCAGGTCAAACTTTCATAGAAGCTGAATTAAGCGGTGGACAGAACTTTGTAGTATTCGCATTAATTCAAGCAATAACTTTTGCAGGTGGAGTTTATGTAATACTTGCAGGTGTTAGATTAATCCTTGCTGAAATAGTACCAGCATTCAGAGGAATAGCTATGAAGCTAGTTCCAAATGCTAAACCAGCACTAGACTGTCCAGTAGTTTTCCCATATGCACCAAATGCAGTGCTTATCGGATTCTTATCAAGCTTCGCTGGTGGAGTAGTAGGACTATTCATCCTAATAGCTTTAGGAGCTCCAGCAATACTTCCAGGAGTTGTACCACACTTCTTCTGTGGAGCTACAGCAGGTGTATTCGGTAATGCTACAGGAGGAAGAAGAGGAGCTATAATAGGTGCCTTTGCACAAGGTCTATTGATAACTTTCTTACCAGCTTTACTAATGCCAGTTCTAGGTGGACTAGGATTCGCTGGATCAACCTTCAGTGATGCAGACTTCGGAGTATGGGGAATACTTATAGGAAAAGTAATACAATTTGTAAGATAGTAGATATGAAGAAATATTTAAGGGGGCGAGGATTAAAACTCCCCCCTATTCATTTTAATTTTAGGATAGAGTGACTGACTTATAGATAAACTTGGTAAAGTACAAAGGATAAACCAGTATTTATTAGGATAAAAACTTATGAAAATATATATAAAAATACAATTAGTTAAACTGTTAAAACAAATTCATTAATGATATAATGAAAATGAAATTTTGTATAAAGGAAGGGATAAAATGAAGCTATTTATTGACACAGCTATAGTTGAGGAAATTAAAAAAGCTAATGACATGGGAGTAATATGTGGAGTAACTACAAATCCATCTCTAATAGCTAAATCAGGAAGAGACTTTAAGGAAGTTATAACAGAGATAGCAAACATAGTAGACGGACCAATAAGTGCAGAGGTTATAAGCCTTGAATCAGAAGGAATGGTAAAGGAAGCAGAAGAGCTTGTTAAAATCCACAAGAACATAGTTATAAAACTTCCAATGACAGTTGAAGGTCTTAAAGCTACAAAGATCCTTTCTTCTAAAGGAATAAAAACAAATGTAACTTTAATATTCTCTGCTGCTCAAGCATTACTTGCAGCAAGAGCTGGAGCTACTTATGTAAGCCCATTCTTAGGACGTCTTGATGACATCGGTATGGAAGGCATGAGCCTAATAGAAGAAATCGTTGATATATTTGAAATCCACGGAATTGAAACTGAAATCATAGCTGCTAGCACAAGAAGCCCAATTCACGTAACTAAGGCAGCAAGAGCAGGAGCTCATATAGCTACAGTTCCATACAATGTAATTCTTCAAATGACTAAGCATCCATTAACAGATGCAGGAATAGAAAGATTCCTAAAGGATTGGGAAACCGTTCCAAATAAATAATGATTTTTTAACATCAAAGGACTCATGAGTTGTCATGGGTCCTTTATTGAATTATTCTTATGAGAAGTTTTAACTGTATTAATGTTGCACAGTATGATAAAATATAATATAATAAAGTACCACAGATATATTGAGGTGATATACATGGCTAAAACAGGAGCCAAGAACAACAAGACTTTAGCAGAGAACAGAAAAGCAAGGCATGATTACTTTATAGAAGAAGTTTATGAGGCTGGCATAGCACTAGTTGGTACAGAGGTTAAATCCATCAGAAATGGCAGAGCAAACCTAAAGGATAGCTATGCTGATGTGTATAATGGAGAAATCTTTGTAAATAACATGCATATTAGTCCCTATGAACAGGGCAATATATATAATGTAGATCCTTTGAGAAAGCGTAAGCTCCTTCTTCACAAAATGGAGATAGCAAAACTTGTAGGTGCTACAACTCAGGATGGATATACTTTAGTACCTTTATCCTTATACTTAAAGAATGGAATGGTTAAGGTAGCCCTAGGAGTAGCAAAGGGTAAGAAAAACTATGATAAGCGTGATGCTATGTTGGAAAAAGCACACAAAAGAGATATAGAAAGACAAATGAAGGAAAGAAATAGATAAACCTTACAAAAATTTGACTTCATAGTTCCAACTTCCTATTGATTAAAGTAGGTTATTAATGTATTATAATAGTTGTCAGTAGAGTTTCACCTTTATTGACAACTAAAAATTAAATATTGAAAATAGAATGCAAAGCTTCTAAACTTTTTACTAAAAACAACCCATAATATGGGGGCGTAATGGTTTCGACGGAGGTAAGAGGTCTTGGGGAAGCGAGTGGAGGGACGCATGGGCCCGCCTTAAAAAACGATGCACTAAATGTAAACGCAGAAGATAATTTTGCATTAGCAGCTTAATTTAGCTGTTCGTTCTACCTTTGAGTCCCACGGCTTAGGATAGGGCGTCGATTAGTGGGGAACCGAGTCTAGGAAAGCTTTGACCTAGAAACGGAAATTATGAAGCTACTAAAGCGAAGAGTTTGCCAATGGACTTTTCACAGAGGGAATGTTTGACCATTAGGCTGCACTCGGAGATGCCTTAAGGTTTCTATTTTCGGACAGGGGTTCAATTCCCCTCGCCTCCACCATGAAAACCTCGACAACACAGAAATGTGTTGTCGAGGTTTTTACCTATTTGTGTAATTAATAAAAACCTCAGCAGATTGTTGAGGTTTTTTGTTTTAAATTGAAGAAATTTGTATGCTTTTAGAGTATAAAATTTATAATATAACTATGATAGATTAAATTTATACAAGATATGATATAATCTATACAGATGGAAGGTGGTACAATATGAGTGAAAATAGTACTAGAAATAGCTTGAAAAATTGGGCAAAAGAAATAATGAATAAGTTAAATGATATGGATGAAAATAATTATTTAAAGTATAAAAGTTTTGTAATACGAATATTTTCTACAATATTGATATACAGAGCTAGTAATAATTTAATAAAAGACTATTCAAAAGAGGTTATTAAGAAAGACAATGTATGGAACAAAGTTCAAGAAATATATAATAAAAATAATTTTGTGCAAGTAAAACTAGAGGAAATAGATGATGAATTTTTCTTTAATGTATTGAATTTCTTAGTAGTGTTTTGTGATGACAATTATGAATGTTTAGATAACATGCTAGCATGGTTATATCAATATTTAAATATAAATAGAACTGATAATATACACAAAGATACACAATTTTTTACAGACCAATATATGGTTGAATATTTGGTTAACGAGTCTATTAGTCAAATAGATTTAACAGAGGCTGAGAAAATGGATAGTATAGATCCTGCGTGCGGGGGAGGCAATTTTATAGTTGCTTTGGTTGAGAAATTATACTATATATTAAATTTAGACAAAGATGATTTTGTTAAATATATTGGGAATCATATTTTTGGTTATGACATAGATAAAAATCTTGCAATTATATGTGTTATTAATATTTATATTAAATTTTTAGAATTAGGAGTATTAGATATAAAAGAAATATTTAATTATAATCTAAATATTTATTACGATGCAGGGAATAAAGTTGGTGCTCTCAAGAAGTGTAATATGGGGGATACACATACTTTATTTAGAGTAACTGACATTAATGAAGTTATGTATAATGATGTGTTTAATAATAGATATAGTTTACTTATTACTAATCCGCCATTTAAAGGACGTAGAGAACAAGATAAGGAAATTAGGGAATATATTACAAAGAATTATAGTGCTGGAAGGGGAGATATATGTAATTCATTTGTCGAGAGGCTATTTGACTTGTTAAATGATTCTGGTGTAGCATCATTTGTAATGCAGAATGGCTGGATGTATCTAGAAACATTTAAAGAGCTGAGAGAAAAAATATTATTGAATGGTTCTATAGTTTCTATAGTTGATTTGGGGTCAGATTCTTTTTGTGATTTATCAGGCGAAAAGACTAATATAGCATTATTGATTTATACTAGAAAGAAAATATATGATAATTTTAATATTTATAGTTTTAAGCAATACAAGTATATTGAAAAATCTGATAAACTAAAGTCTTTCAAGGATAATAGTGATGATTTGTATAAATTAAAAGTATCAGATATTCTTAATGACGAGGATTTTAGAATTGAATATTTAAGTAAAGGGAATATAAAAAGTTCATTTAATGATTTGGAGCTATATAGCAAATATGCAAAACCTATGCAAGGTACATCCACAGGTGATAGTAAAAAGTTCGTGAAATATCATTGGGAAGTTGAAAATGACTCTGATTGGTGTTTGGTTAGTAAAGGTGGGGGATATTGTAAGTGGACTGGATTGAATATATATAAGATTAAGTGGGGAAATAACGGTGAAGAAATAAAATCACACCCTAAATCAGTAATAAGAAACACACAGTATTTTGATAAGACTGATTTAGTATATTCAGATACTGGGACATCAGGTTTATCAGTAAGACTATTAAGAAAGGATCAAATATTTATAGCATCAGGACCAGGAATATATATATATGAGGGAGATAAATATTGTCACTTAGCATTTTTGAATTCAAGATTGGCTTCTTACTATATAAAGGTATTAACGCCTAAATTGACTATATCAGCTACTTATATAGGAAAGATACCTATAGTGAAAGAGATTCTTCATGATACGATATTGAGCGAGTTGTCACAAAGTATAGTAAAAATAAAGGAATATTATAATGAAAAAAGACCTATAAATTACGAATATAAAATGCATGAGTTTATTAAATATAATAGTATTTATGAATATGCAAAAAAAGATTTTCTTAATGATTTAGAATTAGAGTTAGAAAAACTTAAGCTTGAGCAAAATATTAATGAACGAATAATTAGGTATTACAATTTTAGTAATGAAGAAATAGAATATGTATATTCTAAAGTGGGAACAAATCCATATGAAATAGACGATAACACATGGATTTGTGATGCTGATGAACTTGATGTGATTATTGAAAAAAGCTTAGATAATAATTGTTATGTAAAATCAACTAGAAGTAATAAAGTGACATTAGGTATAGAAGGAGTGTTAGAATCTTTAGCAGTTAATAATGGTATAAGTGTAGAAAAAGCGTTTAGTTTTATTAAAAGCAATATTGATAAATTTGAAAAGACTATTTTAAAGTATTATAAACATACATTACATCGTATTAAGTTGACACAGATAGGATACTTAAATCAAAAAGATGAAAGTATTACAGAAGAAATTATAAGTGATATTATCTTAAATGATAAATTAAAGTACAATCTAAAATTTGATGAAGAGTTATGGTTTAAAGATGAATTTTATAAATGGCATTATAATTCATTTTTAAAGAGACCAATAATAACTAATGGAGATATTGTAAATGAATAATGAAATATTAGAGAGAAATTTAGGAATATATAATCAAATAATAAAAAGAATTGATAAATATAGTCCTCAGGAAGCAAGAACTATATATAATAAAGTAAATTATGTTATTTTTTCTGTAGCTAATTTTTATAGAATTAAGGCTGTTTTTGGTTTGAAAGAACCAAGTAATTTGTTAGAAATATATAAAATACTATTAGAGATAAAATTTATTAGACAAGAAGAAATAGAGTATATAAAAGAATTTATATCTAAAAATGAAGATGTACTAGAGGATGTTTTTAGTATTGTTAATGAATGTACAAATATATATGATATTTTTAATTTGTATGAAGAAGTTATATCTTTAGATATTAAAGTTAAAGACTCTTATTATTGTGTAGTTAAAGAAAATAAAGCTAGGGATAGAGCTGGTGCTTATTATACTTCAAAGGATTTCGCAAAGAAAGTTGTGGAAAAATCCTTGAAACAGTATCTTTGTAAAAAAATGAATGTTAACAAAGAGGAAATTAACAAATATATTATAGCAAAAGATAGTAAAATTAGTGAGGTTCTAAGGAATTCAAAATATGTAGACTTAAGTTGTGGAACAGGTCATTTTATTATCGCTTTTATTGAATATATTAAAGAATTTATTGAAGACAAAGATGCCTTGAGAGATATCATAATAAATATACATGGATTTGATATAGACCTTATAGCATTACAGATAATAAAAACTGAACTAATCATATGTTGCGGAGATATACAGCGTATTAAAAATATAACTGAAAATTTTATTTTAGGAAATACATTGATTAATTTTAAAGAAGAAAACTGTTTGGAAAAGATAAATTTGGCGTCTGAAGGTTATATTTATCATATAAGATTAGGTATAAATCAAGAAATGTATGATGGAAAATTTGATATGATACTAGGGAATCCTCCTTGGGAGAAAATTAGATTTGAAGATAAAAATTTCTTTGCAAACTATTGTCCGAGAATAGCTATAATAAATAAAAAAGATGAAAGAAAACAAGAAATATTAAAATTACAAGAATCTAACCCAGAATTAAAAGAGTATTATGATAAATTTTTATTACAAATAGAAGAATGTAAAAAGCAAATAAAAACGAATATAAGATTATCTAATTCTGCAAATGGTGAATTAAATACATATTCACTATTTACAGAGTTAGCTGTTAGGTTTTTGAATAATGGTGGATGTATAGCTCTAATTGTCAAGAGTGGATTGATAACAACTGCAGCTAATAGTAGAATATTTAATTATTTATTAAATGAAAAATTAATAGTCTCTTTAGATGATTTTATTAATAAAAATAAAATGTTTCCTATAGATTCCAGGGAAAGATTTACAGTGATTGTTCTATGTAAATATGCAGAAGAAAAATTTTCTTTAAGGATGATGTTGCAAAATATAGAACAGATAGATAGTCCTGAGTTTATTTTAATTGATAAAGATGTATTGAATCTTATTAATCCAATTAACAATATGATTCCTAATGTAGCTTCTTCCGATGAAATGGTATTATTAACTGAGTTTTATAATAAATTCAATGTGTTTGAAAAAGAATTTCCTGAATGTAGGTTTGGTAGATTAGTTCATTTAACTAGCCATGCCGAGTATATACATAAAGAGTATAAAGAGAACACAATCCCAATTTATGAAGGGAAATTTATAGAGATTTATGATAATAAATTTTCTACATTTGAGGGTATTAAGGAAAAAGATAGGTATATGTCTAAAGCAAGTTCAAGGCTTATGACAGAAGAAGAAAAGAAAAATCCAGATATAATACCTGAATCCAGATATTTTATTGAAAAAGATAAATGGGCAGATATTAGTAAAAATTATAAAGATAAATACAGTGTTGTATGGAGAAGTTTAACTTCTACTACTAATAGAAGAACAACTATAGCTTCTATTTTACCGCATTCTCCAACTATTCAATCTATACAACTTTTACAATATAACAATGATTATAAAATGTTGATTATTATTTTAGCATTATTCAATTCTGCTATATTTGATTATTTAGTTAAGTTAAAGTTGAACGGTATAGATTTAACTCAATCAATTATTAGGCAGATACCTGTACCAAGTAGGGAGAAATTTAGAGAGGTTGTCTATTTTAAAGGAATTACAGCTTCTATTGAAGATCATATCTTTATAAGGATTAAAGAATTATATAGAAATGATTTAAGATTAGAAGAATTGTTTGAGCAAGTTTTAAAAGGAAATTCTTCTTATAGCTACTCAAATACAACAATTAAGCAAATAATTGTAGAATTAGATTACTTAATAGCTATTACTTATGAGGTTGATAAAGAACATTTAATAGCTATTATGTCTACTTTTCCGCAATATTTTAGTTCAGAAGATATAGAGGTTATAAAACAATTAGAAATTAATTTGTCATAAGGAATAGCTCTACTTAGATTATTATGATTAAGTAGAGCTATTATAATATAGTATAATTAATAGGAATTATTTTAGTTTTCCAAATAGCTTAGAAGTTTTAGGTGTGCCATTGGTTGCATAAAAAGTACTAGAAGATATTAGATTATTTAATTGAGATGGTTCCATTACTTCAAGTATATAGTGATCGGATGAAATTTTGTGGAAAATTAAAATGTTATTCATAAAAGTAGATCTTCCATATTCAGATAATGCCATAGTATCAGTAGGACTTTCACCTTTTAGTTGCATTCTCCAGGATTGGTTATTTGGTGCATAAAGAATAGTGCTTGGAAAATAGTCATTTCCATTATATGATATTGTTACATCTTTAGTAGCAGTATGTTGATTAGCATCCATATCAAAGAATTTTATTCCGCCGTGTATAATATCAGGGTCCCCATTGTAATATCTTGTATTAGAGACACTGCCACCTCTTAACCTAGCTGTTGAAGATAAATCTAGTATGTTTCTTGAACCGCCAGTACTTTTTCTCATTTCAAACCAAAAAGTTTCTTCTACAGATGAATCAGACATAATTTCTTGTAATACATTTATTGAAGGTATTAAATCATCAGGAATGCTTGTCTTATCTTGAAGTTCATCAGAATGATATTCAGTTAAGTTTTCTCTAATTTCTGTATCAACGCAAGGTTCTGCTATAGGGGCTTTGAAAGATTCTTTACCAAACATTATTTCTTTAGTGTTTTTTGAAAAGCTCTTAAATGATGTAATTCTAACTTGACGTTCCTTTTTTATATAATTATTGTCAATGAGCTTATCAAGTGTATCTATTGAATCTATTAATAATGATAATTTAGTGGTGTTATCTGAAAATCTTTTGAAGAGTTGCAATGTATCATCGTACCCTTTTTTATCATATGCATTTCTAAAATCAAGATTATCAATACTACATGATTCATAGTTTATAAATAGTCCTCCAGCAGTAAGGTTATTTGAGCCAATTGCAAGCCAAGCTTTATTTTGGTTTGATGTGTTATTATCTAACATATATATTTTAGGATGGTAAGTATGGCTAAAGCTTTCATTATGAATAACATAAAGATTATCAGAAAGTGATAGTAGCTCCGCTAATGCTTCGTAAGTTGTGTTGAATTGGTCTATACCAATAAAGCAGTTAATTTCACCACCATTGGATTTGAAGGTTTTTAAAGCAGATTTTATTCTGGAAACACCGCTTATTTTTGCATATGCTGCAGTTATAAAAAATCTTTTATATTGGTTAGATTCTAATTCAGTTATTAACAATTCACCTAAAGTTCCGTTAATTGGCTGATGAATTTTATAAGATTGTTTTTGGGATTGAGGAGCAAATAATTCATATAATTCAACATTTAGAGCTTCAGCTATTCTTTTAATGTTTTCTAGTGAAGGAGAAAGAACATCTCTTTCAATGTCACTGATGGTTGTCCTATGAAGACCAGAATTTTTAGCAAGTTGTTCCTGAGTTAAGTTTGCATTGCTTCTTAATGTAGCAATTGTGCTTCCAAAAGAAGATGAATTAGACATAAAGCAATCACCTCATATTATTAATGTATTTTGTAGTGTATTCGCTACAAAAACATAATAACATTATATGGACAAACAGTCAAGAAAATGTTGGAAATTAAAGTTTAATAAATAAAGTTTCGGAAAGTGTTAAAGTCAGCTATGATGTGCTTGCGTGTGTTAGCTCATATTTACGGGAAGAAATGTAGCGTATACGGTNNTTGTATAGGAATAAAGGCATAAAGATTTTATATTTTAATGAGGTATAACAGTAGAATTAAATATATATTATTATAATGATATTTTACTAAAATACAGGTAAGATTATTATATTTTCACAGGAGGTAATAAGATGATAGAAATAGCTTATTTAAAAGAAAAGGACAAGATAAAAACCATACCAAAGGAGGTACAAGAAATTATTGAAGGAATACTACAAATACTAGATGCAGAATATAGTACTAGTAGAAATAAATATGAAGATGATGGAGGGTTTGTAATAGTTATAGAGAAAGAGGGAGACTTTGAAGAATTAAAAAGGAATACTTACATTAATTGCAAGGAGGTTATAGCTGAATATGTAGACAAGATAGTATGTAGTAATGGTGAGATTTATACTAATTCTTTAATATTATGTAATAATGATTATGCAATATCACTAATAATTCCATTAGATTTAACCCCACAGAATTTAAAAGACTACATGGTTGATTAAAAAGCTTTAATTACTAATATAGCAGTGATTAAGGCTTTTATTATTGTAGAAATATAGGAGGTGGAGAGGTGGCAAAGAAACCTATTAAGGAAACTAAGTATTGTACATTATTATCTCAGAGTATTATAGCAGATGAAGAATACACCTATGCTTTAGAAAAGATTGTAGTAAAGGAACAGGGAAATAGGGAGGAGATAAGATTTAGTGTTTACAAATTTAATGAGAAGTATGGTATGAAGTTATTAGTAAGACCGTTAGATTTACAGGAGGAGTTATTTATAGAACTGTTAAAGAAAGCTTTTGATGATAACTTATTTAGTAAAAAGTTTATAACACAATTAAAGAATTTAATTAATGAAAAGTAAGACTTAATTATCAGTATTAATGGTAATTAAGTCCTATTCATTTTAGAAGGATTTATGAGCTGTTTACTATATGTTGGAAGTGTTAAAAGAGGTGAATTTACAATGAAAGTTAATGGGGGAGTTACGAAAAATGAATCAAGAAGAAAATAAAAGAGCATCTAAGAGAGTTAATTTAGTTTCAGTAAAACTTATTAAAGAGGGTTCAATTTTGTATGAACCAAGAAGAATTTCAAGTCCAAAGGATGCATTTTACTTAGGTAAGGAATTTTTAATAGATAGTGATAGAGAAAAGATGATTTTAGTTTGTTTAGATAATAAGAATCAACCAACATCTATTAATACAGTTAGTGTAGGAAGCTTAAATTCATCTATAGTACATCCAAGAGAAGTATTTAAAGTAGCTATATTAAGTAACTCAGCATCAATAATAGTTTATCATAATCATCCATCGGGAGATGTTACACCTAGTAAGGAAGATATTAATATAACAGAAAGATTAAAAGAAGCAGGAAAAATATTAGGGATAGAGCTTATTGATCATATTATAGTAGGTTCAAATGAGATTTATTATAGCTTTAAAGAGAGAGGAGATATTTAGTATGTTTGCTAAAGAAAATAGATATATAACAAGAGGGGTTAATAAAAAATTAGATTTACATTTACAACTATTACTATGGAATTTAGTGGATGACTTGAAAATAGAGAAGGACTATTTACAAGTATTTAATTTGAGGAGAGATGGTAATTTTATAAATATAGAGCATTCACAAGAAATTCCAAAATACAATTCGCTAATTACAATTAATGCTAAAAATTTAGACTTTCAAGGAATTGAAAAAATATATGCACTGGACTCAGGCGAATACAGCACGTTATTATTGGCGGTAGAATATTAGGGGGGCAAGGGGGCGGAGTTATGCTTAAAAATGAATCGAAAATTTTAAATGAATTCTTCATGAAAGATTTAACTAAATTAATTGAAAAATATAATAACATAGATAAAGAAATAATTGAAAAATTAGAGTATTTAGTGGATAAGGTGGCAGATAAAGATATAAAAGAAGCTTTAATGAAAGATTTTAATACAACTATAACTTTGATATCACAATTAAGTGATGATGTTGGTAATGATGTGCTTCAACTATATTTCTTTATTAAAAATAATATAAAGGAAATTAATATAATAGAAGCAAAATCAATATATGAAGAAATTCAGTATAAAGGATATTCAAAGCTTGATGATATTATTATGTATTCTAAATTAGAGGATTTAAGGGAATATGTTAGTGATGAAATAGAGGGAATATTAAGCTGTTCATATGAAGTTGATAGGTTGTTTGATAAAGATACTATCATAGACTATTTTTTAGAAGATACTTCTATTAGAGAAATAGCAAGAGAAATGGTTAATAATTGTGATGAGTATCAAGAAGTACTTAATATAGATCCAGAGGTGATGTTTGAAGCAGAAAATGGACAAGAATATTACTATGCTTATATTAATAATTAGAAAGAGTTAGGGGGAAGCTATGAAAAATATTATTTTAATAATCCAAATAATAACTACTATATTAGAATTAATTGCTAGAGGTTTAAGTGAATCAGAAGCTATTAGTAAAACTAGTAGTATTTTTAATGTTTCAGAGAGATATATTAAAAAGTACTTCTAATATATCTAATAAATATTAAATAAAAATTCTATAAATATTAAGTGAAAATTTATAGAATTTTTTTTGTTTGAATCATTAAGATAATAAGTGAGTACCACCTTACCACCTGTCCCCCTAATCTACTATGTTTAAATTAGCAGAAATAAAGTATAATGACTGTAATAACAAATGCAAAAGAGGTGTATTATGGATAATATTGATGATAGAAAAATAGCCTTAAATGAAATATTTATGGAACTATATGCTGAAAGAGAGAAAGTTGCTATAAATGAGATAAAAACAGCAGATTCTCAATATAAGAATTTTGTGAATGACAATACTAAGAAGTTAAAAGAAATATTTAAAGCTATTGATTGTGATATTGAAAAATTTAAGAACGATAAGGATAGATATGAGATACCAATTGTAGTAGCAGAAGTATTTAAAATATATCTTAGTGAGGAGAGTGGAAAGGGAAGTTACCTTAGTAAGTTAAAAAGTAAAAAATTTTTCGATATAACCTTTGAAGAAAAGAGTGAATTTATTAAAAAAGTTGTTAAGCAATTGAAAGAAAAATATAAAGATGATGAAAATAGTAAAAAAGTATTTAAAGAATTAGATGATTTAGAGAAAAGGTGGATGGGTGAAGCTAAATATAGTGATATAGTAAAGGATGAAGTTTTAGAAACAGAAGCAATTGTAAATATGATAATGGAAGCTTGTATGTTTAAAATAGGGTCTATTAGTGAATTAGATGGATTAGTAACAGTTGATAATGGTAAATATACTGAGTATTCTGAAGAAAAACTTTTGGAAATAATGAATAGCGATGATGTAGCTGAACTACCATATAGAGTAAAATTAAACCAGGAAGATAGATTAGAACTATTAAAATATTTAAGAGTTTTTATAATAAATAATATTAAAGAGTGGAAAAAAATAGTTGATATTGCCTCAGAATTAAGAGAAGATAATGTTTCAGAATTTGCAATAAATAAAAGTAGATTGGTTTCAAGTGAGGAATTGTTAAAATCGGCTATTGAGCAATATAAAGAAGCTATTAAGGAGAAGATGAAACCTATAGATGTGCCTAAACATGCTCCAGAGGAGTTTTATAAAATTCTAGCTGAACTAGGATATAAAAAGAAAAAATAAGAAATAAAAGTATGAAGTATTCTTTCACAAATATGGTGGGAGAATATTTTTTTTATTTTCCCGGGATTTTAGGATGGTCGATATGTTTTATCATCATATTGTAGCCAAAAGTTAACCGAAGATTTTGGGGGATAAAAAATCAATTTATTTACCCAGGATGGCAGTAAAAGAAGATTAATGTAAGATTTAGATATCAGGAGGAGGTAATACAATGGATGAAACAAAAATAGCAGTTATTGATTTAGAAACTAATTCATTAAATCCTAGGAGTGGAGTAATTAAGCTAATAGTTTTAGCAATAGGAGATGAAAAAGTTTTATATAAGAAGTTTATAGATGATGATTTTAGAAATATTCTAAAAGATCATAATGTTCTTAAAGTATTTCACAATGCTAAGTTTGATGTTGAATACTTAATTAATAATGGATGTGAAGTTAACAACTATCATTGTACATTAATTATGGCACAAGTTCTTGGAGAAGACAAGCTAAGTCTCAAAGAGTTAACTAAAAAATATTTTGGTGTGGAAGTAGATAAGTCTATGCAACATAGCGACAATTGGCAAGGAGATGTAATTACTCAAGAGCATATTGATTATGCAGTTAAAGATGTTGAGTACACTAGAGCTTTATATTATAAGCTTTTAGATTTACTTGTTAAGAAGAATCTATTGATGACTTATGAAAGAGAAAGAAAGGCTTTACCTGCAATTATAATGCTTGAAAACAATGGTGTTAAGATGGAGTTTGATAAATGGAATATAAGATTAGACGAAGATAGGAAATTAAGCTTAGAACTTGAATCTACCATTAGAAGTTTATTGAACAAGCCTGAACTTAATCTTAATTCCCCTAAGCAACTAGTAGAAGCTATTTCTGAATATGGCATAAAGCTACATTCAACATCTGATGATGAGCTTGCTAAGTATTCTGATGAACACGAAGTTATAAAGCTTATTAGAAAGTATAGGAAGCTTCAAACTAAGATTAAAACTTACGGAGAAAAGCTTAAAACTTTTATAGATGATGATGGAAGAATACGAGCAGATTGGAGATTAATTGGAGCTAAGTCTGGAAGAATGTCTTGCAATAATCCACCACTTCAAGCTATGCCTGGAAATAGTAGAGAGTTTTTTGTAGCAGAAGAAGGGTACAAGCTAGTGTGTTCTGATTATTCACAAGTAGAGCTTAGAGTGCTTGCAAGTATTTCTAAGGATGAAGTTTTAGTGAATTATTTTAAAAATGGAGTAGATCTTCATGCAGGTACAGCAAGTTTAGTTTTTAAGAAGTCACTAGATGAAATTACTAAGGAAGAAAGACAAGTGGCTAAGAGTTTAAATTTTGGAATTATCTATGGAATTACTGCTTATGGTATTCAAAAGAACTTAAGAAAGTCAGGCTTAAATGTAACTTTAGATGAAGCAGAAGAATATAGAATTGAATTTCTTAATGTATATCCAAAGGTTAGAGAGCTTCAAGATGCTTTATTAAGAGCAGATTATATAAAAACACTAGGGGGAAGAAGGTGGCAAGGTGGTAATTTATCAATGACTCAAAGATTAAATTTACCCATTCAAGGTTCAGCAGCAGAAGGACTAAAAGAAGCACTAGCATTACTTATAGATAGTCTTAAGGATACATGGAGGTTAGTTGCTATAGTACATGATGAAATACTTTTAGAAGTACCAGAAGAAGATGCTGAAAAAGCTAAAGAGGTATTAGAAAACTGTATGATTATAGGAATGAAAAGCATTATTAAAGAGATTCCAGTTGTTGTTGATAGTTCAATAGGTAACAATTGGTGCAAATAAGAGGAGGAAGAAGAAATGATATTTACAGATGGTGAAAAGGTACTAGGAACAATAAGTGTTATGCCAGTTTTAGGAGAAGGAGAATATGAAGCAATAATTCAAAAGGTTGAATTTTTAAAGGATTGTAAGACTGATTGGGGATTTAGAGATTTCCTTGAAGTTACTTATAGTATTGCAGTAGGAGTTACAGAGCAATTGAAAAAGGAAAAGATAATGGTTTCACAGGCTGAAAACTCTAAATGTTATATGTTTTTATTAGACTTGTACAAGGGAGATATTCCAAAGGAAATCAATGTTGAGGAATGGGTTGAGAGAAGAGGTATCATTACAATAAAACATAATGTAAGTGATACTGGCAAGGTATACGCAAATATAGTAGAAAGAAAATTTATCTAACTAAGGAGGCAATAAGATGATAGTAAAAACAGTTAAGCAAATAGTTATGGAATATATTAAAAACATTGTAGTGATTATGGAGTGTCCAGAATCTTTACATAAGTTAGGTAGGCTGATTAGTCTTATAAAAGAAAGGGGAGATAATGATGCTTATGTAGAACTAAAGTATCATTGTGATAGTATAGATGGAAATTTATTTTCATCTATACTAGGCTCTTTAATGAGTGGAATAACTATAAAAGAGGAACTTGTTAAATCAAGCTTAGAGGTAAAGCATGATGAAAGTTTAATAGAAGAATTAAGACTTCTAATTAAACATAATAAAGCTACAGCTTTAGGGTTCTTTTATGATGAAAAAAAGAATTTGAGATTAAATACTAATAGGTGTATAGCTTATTTGCAGAAAGTTTTAGAGTGTGTTATTAAGGAAAAAACATTAATAGTTTTAAATCAAGAGGAAGGCATTTATGAAGAATTAACGGAGGAGTTAATTGGAACTATCTTACGTTATTTAATGAACAATGCTATACCTGATAGTTGGAAGAAGTCTTATGAAAGAGATGTTTTAGATGGTTTATTAAGAGAAGTGCCTCGAATAGGTGAATATGTGATGGATGATTCATTAATTGCTTTAAATAATGGTGTATACAACTTAGCTACTAAGGAATTAATTCCTTATAATAAAAGTCATTTATTTACTAGCAAGTCACCAGTTAATTTTGTAAGGGGTGCTATATGTCCTACCTTTATAAAAGCATTAAGGGAAATAGTATGTGATGACGAAGAATTATTAATGTGTATCCAAGAAATTTTTGGATACACGCTAATTAATAATACTAAAGGAGAACGTGCTTTTTACTTTATAGGAGTAGGTTCTAATGGAAAGAGTTTCTGTGCAGAAGTACTTACTAAGATTGTCGGGACAAGCAATGTTAGTAATATTCAGCTTTCAAAATTCTCTGAGAAGTTTGGTATTGAGGGACTTGTAAACAAGAGCCTTAATATTGCAAATGAAAATGAGCTTGGAGGAGCTATAAGTACTGAAAATCTTAAAGCAATAGTAAGTGGCGATAGAACTAATATATCAAGGAAGTATAAAGGATCTATAGATTATAAGTCAACTTGTAAGATGATTTTCTTATTGAATACATTACCAGATACTTTAGATAATACTCATGGATATTACAGGAAGATACTTATAGTGCCATTTAATAGAGTATTTAGAAGTGAAGAAATGGATAAAAATTTACTAGAAAAGGTTAGTGAAGAATTGAGTGGGATTCTTAATTGGGCACTAGAAGGAGCTGAAAGACTTATAAGTAATGATTATAAGTTTACAGAAAGTAAGGCAATTGAGAAAATAACTAAAGCTTATAAAGCGGATCAAAATCCTGTAGAGAGCTTTTATAAGGAAGTTCTTATTTATGAAGAAGGAAGTAGTGAAACTAAAAAAGCTATATTAGATGCGTATAAATCTTGGGTTGATGGTCAAAGTATTTCGTCTAGAGGTACTGATTCTCCACAAAGATTTTGGAAAGGTTTAACTAATGTTTCTAAGATAAATATTAACCAAGAGTTAGAGTACAAAAAAGTAAAAGGAATAGTACATCTTAAGAATTATAAGATAGATTATTCTAAGTTACCATCAAAAGAAGATAAGTATAGCTTCATATAATGGGTGGTTAAGGTGGCTAAGTGGCAAAGAGATTTGTTTCAGTTGGAATTGGTATAAGTACAATTGAAATCAATTTAAAATCATCGACCACTTTGACACCTAGACACCATAGTTAGTGTAATAAAGTTAATTAATAAGTATATATCATAATAATGAGTACTAGGAGGAATAACTAATGAGGGAATATGTTAAAACTACAATATCAAGAAAAAAACTTTATGAAAGAAATTATACTAGAGATTCTATAGAGAAGATTAAAGTAGATGATAAGGAAGTTTTAAATAGTAGTAGTTATAAAGCCTTAATAGATATTCTTACCCAAAAGTATTCAGAAAGTAAAAGTATTTAAGAGGTGATTTTTTAATGGCTAAAGCTGTATTTTACGGGAGATTTTCTAGCAATAATCAAAGAGAAGAATCTATAGATGCACAGTTAAGAGCAACAGAAGATTTTGCAAATAAAAATGGATATGAGATAGTAGCTCATTATGCAGATAAAGCAAAGTCAGGTACTAATAGTAGTAAAAGAGTTGAGTTTCTTAAAATGATTAAAGATGCTGAAAAAGGGTTATTTGAAGTGGTTATTGTTCATAAACTGGATAGATTTTCTAGAGATAAATATGACAGTGCCTTATATAAAAGAAAGTTAAAGCAATGTGGGGTAAAGTTAATAAGTGTTACGGAGCAATTAGATGATAGTCCAGAAAGTGTAATACTTGAATCTGTTATTGAAGGAATGGCAGAATATTATTCAAAGAATCTTGCTAGAGAAACCTTAAAGGGACTTATGGAGAATAGTTATAAATGTTTACATAATGGGGGTAAACCTCCATTGGGATATGATGTTAATGAAGAAAAAAAGTATGTTATTAATGAAAAAGAGGCTGAAAGCGTGAGATTGATTTTTGATATGTATATTTCAGGATATACTCAAAGTCAAATGGTAGATGAGTTAAATGCAAGAGGATATAAGACAAAGCTAGGTTCAGTATTTAGATCAAATAGTATCCATAGTGTTTTAACTAATGAAAAATATACTGGAGTATATATTTATAATAGAAGCTCTAAGAAAGATGCTTTTGGAAAAAGAAATAGTCATGCTTACAAAGATGAAAGTGAAATAGTAAAAATTGAAGGTGGAATGCCTCAAATTATTTCTAAAGAAATATTTCTACAAGCTCAAGAAGTATTAAAATCTAGAAAAAGAGCACCAGGAACTAATAAAGCTAAAGAGAATTATTTGCTTGCAGGTTTAATTAGGTGTGGTTGTTGCGGGAGACATTATAATGGTAATAGGAGAAATGCTAAAAATAAACCAATTTATGTTTCTTATAGATGTTCTTACAGAAGGGCAACGAGTTCAAAAGTTTGTGATAATAAGGAAATAAGAAAAGAATACATTGAAGAATACGTATTGTCAGAGTTAGAAAGAAAAATCTTTAATGATAAAGCGATACAAGCTTTAGTTGATGGTATTAACAAGAATCTTCAAGAAAGAAATAAGGTTGATGATGAAAAGAAAGAAGTTATTGCTAAAGAGTTAAAGCAAATAGATACTCAAATAGGCAACATAGTAACTGCAATAGCAAGTGGGTTTATGCAAGAAGAGTTTAAAGTAAAGATGGACGAGTTAAAAGAAAGAAAATCAGAATTAGAGTTTAAGCAAGCTCAACTAAAGTCGGATGAAATAACTCAAATAGTAACAGAAGAGGAGGTAAGAAAGCTATTAAATAATTTTAGTGGTTATGTAATAAGTAGAAACATTCCAGAATGTAAAAAGTTTATACAGGACTTTGTGAAAGAAGTGGTAGTTTATAAAGAACATATTGAAGTAATTTTCAATGTGTCTTTTTCTTTGCTTAAAAATAATGAAGTGGTAGAGGTGGTAAGTAGAATTAAGAGGTATGACTTATATGAAAGATATAGTCAAAGTTTTTATGTAAAAGTTAGTTGACAGATGAAAAAAATTACAATATAATAAAATTATTGAATAGCAAATAAATATTTTTATATGATTTATCTATTGATATATCTTAGCGAAACCTCGAAAACGCTTAATATGATATTATTAATAAGGATTGTTTAGTACAACTTTGATAGATTATAGGTTACGAGTGATTAGCTTATAGTTTATTAGACTATAGGTTTTTTGTTATATTTAAATTTATATGTTTGTTATTTATATAAAATTTAATATTCTAAAATTTGTCTATTAATATATTTATAACGAAATCTCGAAAACGTAAGATGTAATATATTAGTAAGGATTGTTTAGTACAACTTTGATGAATTATGAGTTAAGAGTATGAACTTATAGTTTATTAAACTATAGGTTTTTTGTTTTATAAAACCTAAATAATATTATTATTCAAATTTTAGAAATAATATTTAGGAGGAATCTAATAAATGATAAGAAAAAAAATAAATTGTATGGTTGCATTTGAGGATGCAGTAAAAATAAGTAATGTAATTTGTATTTCTGGACCAACAGGTAGTGGTAAATCAACTATACTTGGATATTTAGTTAACGCTGAGGATAATAAGAGGCTTAGCAATAACATAGGAGAGAAAAATCAAAAAAGTTTATTTAAATTTAAATTATCACTAAATGAAATGATGGAAATAAATAAAGTATATATAAAAGCTATAGTTAAAGCAACAAGAACTGATTATAGTAGAAATATAATTCCAATATTAGCATCTATGTTATATAGTTTAATAGATAATGAGGAAGAGTTAGACTTGTTAGAAATAGATGATGAAAATATTTTACAAATGTTTAATCCTAAGAATAAGCAATATAGAGCATTTAATTATTTGAAAGAAGAATATTCAGATAAAATAGAGGTATTAATTGATAATTTAAAAAAGTTATCAAGTTTAATATGGAATGGACTTAAAGAAGAATGTGAAAGAGAATTTAAAAAAAGAAAAAATAAAAAAGTAAAAGGGCTAAAAAAGAAAGATGTGTTTTTAGAAGAAATAGAGAATAGACTTTATAATAACATTGAAAACACAGATTTAGAAAACTGGTTTAAAGGATTTGATCTGAGCATATTAAATTATTATAAAAAGTTTTTTGACAATAGTGAAAATAAAATATATGAAGATGTAACAGATAAGAAAATAGATGATTTTATGTCAGCTATATTTGATGATAGTAGTGTGTTTTCACTAGTCTTTTCAGAAGTAATTTATATTACTAGACCATCTGATGAATTTTTAGAATTTTATAATAAACACTATAGAACAAGTGAAAAACCTCTTATTATAAATATATTAGATACTATGGGAATAACACATATATCAGATGAAAAATCATCTATAGAAAATGAAATAGATGGAGTGCTAGCGAATTCATTTGATTCTTTACTTTTTATATGTAAATCAGATGAAAAAGACACTGTTTATGAAGATTGTATTGAAATATTATCTAAAAAAGATACTTTAAAGGGTAAACCAGTTACAGTTTGTAGGACAAAAGCTGATATTATTATTAAAAGTAAAGCTAATAATTCATATAAAAAATATACTGGAAAAAATGAGATTCCAGAAACAGAAGCTAGAGAATATTATAAAAATGCATTTGAAAGTTATAAATTAGAATATTTGTGCTTAGACAATAATAAAGATTTAAAAATAGGAAATAATAATTACAATGAGAATGATACTGTGGAATTTATATCATTAGCTCCTAATGATACAAAAGAATTAAAAATTGCATTAGGTAAAGAGTTAGATGAAGAAAAAATATTTAGAATAATTCTTAATTTAAATAAGGCAATTGAAAAGCAATACTCTGAAAATGGAATATTAATTGCTGTTAATAGGGATATCAATGAAGAGGGCATAGCAGTAAAAGTGTTATCTGAAAATATATCAAAATTATCTAATAGTTTAGTAAGCAATAATGAAATACACAAAAATGGTCAATATCTTAAATATATAAATGGTGATTTTCATGGAAGAAGCATATCAAATTATTATTATAAAGCTAAAATTGGGCTAGGACACGAAACACAGTCAGAGACAAGAGATAATTTTAGAATATTTATAGCTAATATGATAGGTTCTTGGTTAAGAAAAACAAATATTTTTAGCGGGGATGAATTATTATTTAATATTGATTTATCTAATATTATTATAGAAAATGAAGAAGAGTTAAATTTAAGAGTAAAAGGTTATATAAATAATAATAGAATATTTTTATTAAATGAGTTAGCAAAGAAATTAAGCTATGATTATATAGAAAAAGATTTTGATGAATGTTACTATGCTTGTAATTGGCAAGTTGGATTTAAAAAGAATCTTGAATTATTTAATAATAAATTTTCAGATAAAAATTATTGGGAGTCATCTATATGTAATTGGATAAATTTAAAAGTGGCAATGATAATAAATAATATAGTTTATGTAAAGTAAAAATAACATAGTTGACTTTAGGCGGATGTTGGAAATAAGACATATAACTTTAATACTTTAGAGTAGTGGGTTTTAAAGGTCATGCTTCGCCTCCACCAATGTTACCACTTTCCGTTTTGGAAGTGGTAATTTTTATTTTAAAGAGTACTTCTATATTATCATTAGAAATTACTATTTTATCTAAAAAAGTATTGACTATTTTTTGCTTAATCATATCATCTTCAGTATTCTCTAGAGTATCCTTGGAATGTATTAAAAAGGCTCTGATTTTTTCTTTGTTTATCCAATCCATATTTACATTGTTTAGTTCATTTATTTTATTTAAACATATATTCAATTCCTCATTTAGAGTATTTATTTTTTCACTTATTAAACTAGAGTTTATTGAACCTTCTATAAGCAGATCCATGGCTTTATCTATTTTATTTCTTATAACTTTGCTTTTCTTTTCAAGTTGCAATATTTCTTCTTTATTACTTGATTGAGTAGATAGTATATAGTTATATAGCCTATCAGATAAAATACCTATTGCCTCTTCATTTAGAATATTTTATTTTAGTTTATTTATAACTAAACTTTCCAATAAGTCTTTTCTTATATCTTTATTGTTACATAAATGCTTTTTCTTATTTATGCAACCATATACATAATATTTTTTGCCACCACGTCCACCCCGATAGCCTGCACCAGTATATGAACAGTTACATTCTGAACATTGTATTTTCCCAGATAGCATATAATAAACTACTGTATTTACCACTCTAGGGCCTCTAGCAGTTGAATTTAATTTATTCATAGCCTTAGCATATGTTTCTTTAGTTATGATGGCTGGGCATCCCTACGTCTACTTTAATTATGTTTTCAGTGGGCTTGGAAGAATGGTTATTTCTTTTTCCATTTACCTTTTTAGTAGCTCTGTTGAAGATATAGAATCCGCAGTATTTCTCGTTTAATAATATATCCCTTATTGAGTTTTTAGCAAAGGGTTTATTACATTTAGTTTTATAACCATTTTTGTTTAACTCACCCGCGATAGAACCATATCCAGATAAATATAAATTAAAGATAATTTCTACAATTTTGGATTCTTCTAT
>DINW01000085.1:83160-108345 GCA_002423705.1 Clostridium sp. UBA5530 | reverse complement strand
ACAGCCATGCCTTCTAGAATAGATTCCAATATTACACTTTCTGGACTACCATCTAAATGTTCAAGTACGGATATAACACGAGCACCATTATCTTTCAATTTTTTTTATAAAAGGCAGAATCATATCTATTATGGGCAAACCTATCAAGTTTGTGAACTATAACAGCATCAAATTTTGGGAGAGTAGATAGATTTGTNNACAAATCTATCTACTCTCCCAATTAATTAGAAAAACTCAATGACTCCAAGTACTATTAATAAAATACCTGAAAACAATGGAGCATATTTCCCTAATACCTTTCCTAATACATGAGTACCTATTGTTTCTCCAAATACTATTGTTATAAGGCTTAATATGAAAGTGCATATTACAGTGATTTTAATGTTAACGCCTGTAATGCTAGCTGCTATACCAGTTCCTAGATTATTAAATGTCAATCCAAATGCTATAAAAATAGCTTCCTTTATGCTTATGTCACCTGATTTATCTAGATCTGAATGTTCAGCATACACAACCATATCATTTATATCTTTTAAAGCTAGTTCCTTAGATATATTTTTATTTATAGATTTAGTTATGCTTTGACATACAAAATATAACCCTAAAACAATTATAATGAAAGCTCCTAGCTTATTTGCAAAGGAAGTTGAGAGAAACTTTGCAATATAGAACCCTAAATACATAGAAAGCAAGGTTCCAATAGAGGTTATAATTGCAATTATAAGATTAGGAAACAGTCCTATTTTTATTTTTTTAACACCATAAGCTATCCCAATAACTAGATTATCTAGGTTAGAGGATAAGCTAAAAATTAATGCAGAGATAAATAATGTCATATAAAAGTCTCCATATAAATATTCACATTTTTAATATATGCTTTACCTATATTATGGTGATTGGGCATTGATAGAAGTTTCTTATAGGCATAAAAATAGACTAGAGTTTACCTAGTCTATTTAAAATAAACAGTCAATTCGAGGGGATTTAGTAACTATCTCTTTTATACTACAATATATAAATATAAGGTACAAATGTTTCTGATTAATACAAACTTTTCTACATACAAAAATAGACCAGTTGCAGACTAGCCTATTTTGTAGGATCATGAAAAGAAAAGCTGTTAAAGATAATTGCCAATTGTTATCCTTATACTATAATGTATGCACATAAATAGAAANNATAGAAAATTGATACTAATTTATAATAGTTTTTCCAGGATATCTATGTAAAAATAGACCAGTTAAACTGATCTATTTAAAAGTGAGAATAATACTGAATAAGGCATTAAGGTGAATTTAGGTTTTGGGCTTAATATAGTATATCAAAACATAATTGAAATATTACGATTTATATATTTAAATGTAAATAAAATCAGACTAGGCTAAGCTAGTCTGATGGCAAGTATAGTTAAAAAACTTATGATATGGAGGAGGGCAATTAATAGACTTCAATATAGTATATGGTTTTGGAAAATAAATGTTGAATAGATTTAACTTAAAGATTTTTTAAACAGCATTATATTATTAATGGTAAAAGAATAGACTAGAGATTTTATCCTAGTCTATTCTTTTAAAAGTGAAATCAAATGACTGAAAGAAGATTTATGAAACGGATGATTGATGTATGTATTGAATGTACATTTATATTTTACCTGATTTAAGATATTTTATACACAAAAATAGACCAGCCTAAGCCAGTCTATTTATAATCAGGGGAATAACTGATTATGATAACTATTATATTCACGAATAAGAACTATATAACACTACAGTGAAAATAAAATAAGCTAGAAATTAATCTAGCCTATTTGATCAGAGGACATTAAGTAATTTAAAAACATTTTATTAAACTTACAGCAATATGTATTTGTTTACTTTCATATTATAAGTAATTTTATATATTTTATACATAACAAAAAATAGGTTGGATTTAATCCTAACCTATTTTGTAGCTAAACTGTAATGTAGCAATTCATTTATTCCAACGCAGGAGGAATAGTTAACTCAAATATATATTATTCAATAAACCATGAATTGTGAACATTAAAATAGACTAGAGTAAATCTAGCCTATTTTTACTATTGGGAGTTCATACATATAGTAATCAATAGTATGTTACTTATATGGTATATGTATAATATATCATAATTAGAATTAAATTACAATAAGAGGGATTAGAATTTAATCTAGTCCCTTTTATTTTGGCAAATAAAAGGATTCTTATATGTTTTCTAACTTTGATGCACATTTATAGTATGCATTTTCAATAGATTTTATGTAAAAAAATAGACTAGGATTTAACCCAGCCTATAAATTAGAGGAATAACATGGGGGATACGCCTCAAACAAAGAAAGATATTAGAGATATTGTTAAGCGTTTATCTAATGAATTTAATACAAATTTTTATGAAGGAAATATATTAGGCAATAGAGAAAGCAGAAAATATCATGGAGTATCAACTGATAATACAATTTCTTTATTTGTTTGTACTAATGAGTTACAAGAAGGAAAAATAAAAGCAGGACAAAGAGCGGCAATTTTTGAAAAGTGTTATTGGCTAAGTTTATCTAAGAGCACTAGGAAAGTTTTGGTATTTACGGGTGGATATTTTTTAAATAAATTTATGGAAGAATACTCTGATTATTTAGTTGGTATTGAAACAATTTTATATAAATAAGGGAAACAAAACACTAATAGTATCTGGTGTTTTATTTGTAAACGGTAAATAACAAGTACCTATTATTAAATTTAAATATTTGAGATAATTTATCAATGATTAAAAAACTATAAGTTTCAAGATAATTAATTAAATTTTTGGGAGGTAGTTATGGATAAGATTACTCGTGAAGAACGCTTATTTCAATGGAGATCTATTATAGATGAATACCGCAATAGCGGAATGACCGTTAGGTCTTGGTGTATTGAAAAAAACATTAACTCAAGACAATTTTATTATTGGCAGCGTCGTTTAAGTGGACAAAAATTTGAAACTGTAAAAAGGTCAAAATCTCAAGAGAAAGCAAAGTTTGTACAGCTACAGGTTCCTACAAATTCTTCAAAACCTATATCTTCTTTTAATCCAGATATAGTTATTCACATGGGAAATAACAAATTAGAACTTTCTAATACGGCCTCAGAAGAACTGCTTTCTAAGGTTTTAAAGGTGATGTCAGATGTTAAATGATGCATCTGGTTTTGAAAAAATATACATTGCTTGCGGCAGTGATATGAGAAGAGGTATTGATGGGTTAGCTAATTTGATACACCAGGAATTTAAACTTGATCCCTTCAACACAAGGATACTCTTTTTATTTTGTGGAAGAAAAACTGATTGTATCAAAGGCCTATTATGGGAGGGTGATGGCTTTCTTCTTTTATACAAGTGCTTGGAAACAGGAAAGTTTCAATGGCCACGTAATGAGGAAGGAGTAAAAGCAATTTCTTCTCAACAATATAAATGGTTAATGGGAGGACTTTCTATGGAGCAAAAGAAAGCTATAAAAACCCTGTCACCCCCAAGGATTTTGTAGCACAAATATCCACAATAAAGCCTTGAACTTCAAAGGTTTTCCACAATTTTTAGAAATCGCTTTTTACCTATTGTTTCTATCTTCTATATGTGGTATCTTGACCATATGGATAAGAAATATACTCAAGAAGAACTAATTAAATATGATAAGGAAGTTCTCATTTCTATTCTCATGACCATGCAGCAACTTACAGAAAATCTTTCTCGGACTTGTGCTAAGCAGAAAGTTCAGCTAGAACAAGTGAATCAAAATATGAGCTTGATTTTAGAACAGCTAAAGATTTCAAAGCAACAAAAATTTGGCCGTTCTTCAGAGAAGATGGTTTATGATGGTCAATTAGAAATGCTCTTCAACGAAGCTGAAGTCACTATTGTTAATAAGTTCGTTATAGAACCTGACATGGAAGAAGTCTGCCCAAAACCATACAAGCGTAAGAAAATTAACTGTAAACGTGATGAGGACTTAAAGGATATTCCTGTTGCAGTTATTAATCATGAGTTATCTGATGATGAACTTAAGGAATGCCTTGGCCATAAGTGGAAACGTCTTCCTGATGAAGTATATAAAAGGCTTACTTTTCATCCTGCAAAGTTTGAAGTAGAAGAACATCATGTAGCTGTATATGCAGGAAGGGATAATTAAATGTTCAGAACGATATCTTTCTCTTCTTTATGATAGACTTCATAAAGAGCTATACAAGAGCCAGGTGCTTCAAGCGGATGAAACCCCAGTTTGTGTAAGCAAGGATGGAAGGCCTGCCGGCGCTAAGAGCTATATGTGGGTATATAACAGGCAAAATGTATACTAAAGCCCCTATAGTTCTGTATGAGTATCAGAAGACACGAAATACCAGCCATCCCTGTGAATTCTTGAAAGATTACTCTGGAACAGTTGTTACTGATGGATATCAAGTTTATCATGGCTTGGAGAAACAGCGTGAAGACTTGAAAATCGCAGGTTGCTGGAGTCATGCTAGGCGTCGTTTTGCAAATGTTGTAAAGTCTCTTTGGAAAGAAAAAGCATGGGTTATTATAGCAAGCACTTACTAAAATTAAATGGTAGGTGCTTTTATTATGCAAATGGTAAACGATAAGTACCTAATACCAAATTTAAACAAATGTATCCAAAGGTAAATGATTAATGGCGCATTTTTATTTCAGAAAGATGATTTGGATTGCTAGGGTAATGGACCTAATGATATGATTTTTTATAGAACTTTAAGGAAGGACAAGATGTGTTTAACACACTTTGGAATTAAAAACATACAAAATATTTAAGGTGAGAGAATGATTGAGTGTGAAAATTACTATATTACCAAGGGATTACATAATAACAATGACAGATTTTACGGTTGAGAGATACTATTCTGATTTTATGCTAAAGGCTTTAAGGATTCAAAATACATCTAATGAGCCTATGGAAATACAGGAAATTATCTTTACGGTGAAGAGAAATGGGCAAGCTATAAAAGATTATTCTTACTCTAGTGAGGCATTAAAGTTTTGGATACCAAGATGGAATAAGAAGATTCAGATATCAGATGTGAATCAGAGGGTAGCATGGATAGGAGCTAAGGAATTTTGGAATTATAATAATTTAGCCCAAAGTGCAATGTTGAAGCCAGGGGAAGAAATAGGGTTGAGAAATGAATACTTCCACATCTTGTTTGATGAACAGCTTGATGAGCTTCTTATCCAAGTTAAGTATACACAAGAGGGAAATCAAAGGAAAGAGAGGAAAAGTATAGAGCTAGTTAGATATGAAAATAAAAATAATTATATTTTCCCAGTTAGAGGGATATGGCAGGTTGATGGAAATTTTGACTGTCTTTTTGCTCATAGGGGAAGACACAGTGATGAATTCGCATTTGATCTAACTAAACTGGATGAAGATCATACCCTTGTTGTTGATGAAAATAGAAAAGAAGAAAACTATCCTTGCAATGGAGAAAAAGTATATGCTATTGCTGATGGAGTAGTGGTTCAGGTTTATGAAGATATGACAGAAAACTCTAGAGGAACCAGTATTGAAGAAGATAAAAAAATAGAAGAGATTCATGGATATTGGCCAGTGATTACAGGTAATGTAGTAACAATTCAACATGAAGGTGGTGAATTCTCACAGTATGATCATCTTCAGTATCATAGTTCAAACCTAAAGGTTGGGCAGAAGGTAAAACAAGGACAGATTATTGGAAGGGTTGGAAATACGGGCTATTCAGGATGCCCACATCTTCATTTTGAACTAAGAAATGGATTCCATGATGAAGCCAGAAGTTTTCCTTGTGCTTTTATCAATATTAAAAATAAAAATGGAGATCCTATTAACATTATCTCAGAGGAGTATACTACAGTAAATGCTGAATAGAAAATAAAATTTACCAAAAGTAAATGTATATAAGAAAAAATTTAGTTATGGTAACCGCTTATTCTAAAAAGAAAAGTAGAAGGTTATTACCTGTGGAAGTTCACAAAATTCTCAGGTGATAACCTTTTTGACGTAACTTGTCTATAAAATAAAGTAGGAAATATGTTTTGTTTATAGAAATAAGTATAAGATTATTTATAGGGGGTGGATATTCGGAGATGAGAAGAATAAGAACTGGACCCAGACACTTGAAAATAAAAAGAAAAACCAATTTTTTAATCCCATATGGCAGAATAAAGGTCATATCAGTGCTTTAAAATCTTCTGTGGAAATTGATAAAGAGGATTTTTATAAATCTTATATTATATTTAGTGAGCGCTGTACACTTAAGAAAATCAATGTGACATCAATGAATGTGAAAGTCATTAAAAGAGATAGTCTTGTTAGAGCCATTAAGAAGCATATAAATGAGTCTATTAAGATAATCACAGTAGATGAAGTGGATAAGTTATACTTGAAATTACAGAAATATGCATGTGCTGATGAGGCTGTTAAGAGAGCCCATGTTGATAATATTAAAGCAAAAAGGTCACAGTAAAAAGCATAATGTTATACTTAAAGTTGAATCCTAATTATAGTACCCTTGAAAACTGGGTTACAACAGATGTAAATATAATAAGTTCTTGCAAGAAAAAGATTAAATAAAGATTGGAGAATAAAAGAAATGGATGGAAAAATAATATTAAATTTAGCAATAAGCTTAGATGGATATATAGCAGATGAAGATGGGGGATTTCATTGGATAACTGGTGATGGTAATAGCACACTTAATACTGAGGAGAAGTGGGATTATGGTAAATTTTTAGAGGAAATTGATATTATAGTTATGGGGAAAAACTGTTATGATCAAGGTTTTCATAAAGACTTTTCTGAAAAAGGCGTCTATATCGCAACATCTAAGGAAATGGAGAACTATGAAAACTATCATTTCATAAAAGGGGATATAGTAAGTATTGTAAGTGATTTGAGAAACCAAGGTAAGAATATATTTTTGTTTGGTGGTGGCGTATTAATTGACCATTTCGTAAAGGCTAATGTAATTGATGAGTATGTCATAGGAATAATACCTACTATTTTAGGTAAGGGGAGAAAATTATTTTTAGAAAACAATCCTAAAATAGACTTAGAACTTCAATCCTATTCAGTTGAAGAGGGCGTTGTAGTGATGAAATATTCAAAGAGAAAAAAATAGAGTGAAAATCAATAAAGAGGCTGTGGCATTAATTACTTAGGGTTATAGCCTTCACCGTAAAAAAGAAAGAAGGAATAACTTATGATAAAAAAACCACTTAAGCAAGTGTTAGGTCTGCTAAAATTTAATATATCAACTATGGTTAAATTTGAACTTATATATAAGTTACTTTCAACAGTAGTGTTTATTCCACTTGCGGTGCTGATCCTTGATTTTTCAATGAAAATTACAGGGTATAGCTATCTAACAATTGAAAACATTGGTAGTTATCTTTCAAATGGAAAGAATATTATTATATTTGTTGTTTTGATCTTACTTTTAACCTTTTTTTCCATGATAGATATAAGCGCTGTTGTTTATATAATTCATAGTTCAAACCGTGAGAAACATGTAAATTTGAGACAAGTTATTAACTTTGCATATGAAAATTCCAAGAGAGTTTTTAAACGTGAAAATTCTTTTATTGCTTTATTTGTACTGTTAATTCTACCTATTTTGAATATGGGTATGACTTCGGGACTTATAACTTATATAGCTGTTCCTGAATTTATTATGGATTTTATAAATGCCAATAAGGTTTTATCTATTGCGTGGATGCTACTTATGGTGGGTATTGCAGTTTTTGCGGTACGCAGACTTTATTGTTTTCATTACTTTACTCTTGAAGGATGTACTTTTGCTGAGGCAAAGAAGCGAAGCTGTAAGCTTCATAAAGGATATTGGCTTAGAGATTTCTTAGCATTGATTATTTTGCAAGTAATGTGTTTTGTGCTGTTCTTTGTGGTCATGGCAATCCTCATTGCACTTACAATTCTTTTGGCTACTATTTTTGATGTAAAATCTGTTTTTTATTCTATTATTTTAGGAGTTATAGCCTTTATAACCGTAACAATGCTTATTATGTTTCTTTCCTTGTCTGTGCCAATAAACTTCAGTTGCATTAGCATATTATATTATAGTCATAAGAAAAGAATAGGAGAAAACATAGAGCCTATAGATGCTTCAGAGGTTATAAAGAAACCTTCTTTAAAGCTTAAGGTTGTAACTAGCTTATTGGTAGTAAGTTGCATTGGGATATTAAGTACATTTTCTTATCTTGCTTTTAATAATCAGATTGATTTAAATATAGAGTATTTAACCCTTACGGAGGTCTCAGCCCATAGAGGGGCTTCTATAAATTATCCTGAAAATACTATGAAGGCTTTTGAGATGGCAGTAGAAGAAAAGACTGATTGGATAGAATTAGATGTTCAACTCACAAGTGACGGGGTTCCTGTTATCATCCATGATTCAAATATACACAGAGTTACTGGAGTTAATAAAAATATCTGGGAAGTTACTTACAATGACATTAGGGATTTAGACTGTGGTTCCTGGTTTTCACCTGAATTTGCAGGGGAGAGAATTCCTACATTAGGAGAAGTTTTGGACTTTGCAAAGAAAAAACATGTAAAGCTAAATATCGAATTAAAGCCAACGGGATATGAAAAAGATTTTGAAAAAACTGTTATAGATACAATAAATGAAAAGAATTATAAGAATAGCTGTGTAGTAACCTCACAAGAGTATAATACCCTTGAGAACATTAAAAAATATGATCCAACGATTAAGACAATATACGTAATGAGTATAGCCCTTGGAAATATTACAAAACTTACTGAGGCTGATGGGTTCAGTGTAGAAGCTAGCTTCATTACTCCACGGCTTGTATCTATGGTGCACAATGGGGGAAAGGAAGTCTTTGCTTGGACAGTAAATACACGTGACAATATGGATAAGATGATAGAAATGAATGTTGATAATATAATAACTGATGATATTCCCCTTGCAAAGGCAGCGGTTTATGAAAGTGGTTCTGGAAACTTAGTGGCAAATTATATTTGGGCTATTATAAAGTTCTTTAGATAGAGGGTGACATCAGATATAAGAAGATAATATGGTGAAGATAAGGTAATGCATATTCATAGCCTACCATAGCTAAATTAAAAGAATCTCTCTTTATTGGGCAGAAAAAGAGAGGTACAATTATCTTAAATAGAGTATCTTATTATAAGGAGATGAATAGATGGAATGGATAGAACGATTAAATTGTGCTGTTAGTTATATCGAAGAGAATATAAAAGAACCTATTAATTTAGAAGAAGTATCAAAGGTTGCATGTTGCTCAACTTATCATTTTCAAAGGATGTTTGCCTATATAGCAGATATAACATTATCGGAGTATATACGACGTAGGAGAATGTCACTAGCAGCTGTTGATTTACAAAGTGGCAATGAAAAAGTTGTAGATATTTCTCTAAAATATGGATATGATTCACCCACAGCATTTAATAGAGCTTTTAAGAGTGTACATGGTATAGCACCATCTCAAGCAAAAGAAGATGGTACAATATTAAAAGCATTTCCTCCTATCAGCTTCAAGATAACAATAAAAGGAGATAGTGAAATGAATTACAGAATTGAAAAGAAAGATTCATTTAGAATTGTAGGTTTCTCAGAACCCTTAGAAACAGAAATTGAAAAGAACTTTGAAATTGTACCTAAAATGTGGAACACAGCTGCAATGAATGGAACAATATCAAGACTTGCTGCCGTTATGGATGGAATGCCTATGGGTATGCTTGGAGTAAGCTCGTGTAATGAATTAGATAATTGGAGATATTATATTGCAGTTGCAAGTAGTAAGCCAATAGAGAATGATTTAGAAGAATACATTATCCCAAGCTCTCTGTGGGCAATATTTTCAGGAGAGGGAAGTTCCCAGTCTATACAGGAACTAGAAAAAAGAATTGTAACTGAATGGCTTCCAACATCAGGATATGAATATGGAAATGCACCGGATATTGAGGTGTATTTAAATGCAGATCCGGAGAATGCCAAATATGAAGTGTGGATTCCAGTTTCCAAAAAGGAGAATTAATATGGTACATTTAGTATATTGTGATGACAAAGAAAAGCTATTAGAAAAAATATTGGATGGTTCTAAAACGATGATTATTAGAGCCGCTGCTGGAAGAAAGATTCCTCATAGTAGAGTATTTGTTGATGAGAAACTTTACTTTATGAAAAAAGGCACAGCTAAAATATCAGCCACTGCAACTGTGAAATCAGTTCAAAATTTCGTTAAATTATCAGAAGAGGAAATAGTAAAGGTACTTGGCGATAATCAAGAAAAATTGAATTTATCTAAAAAGCAAAAAGAACGGTGGCATAAAAAATGTATGTGTTTGGTAGAATTTGAAAAGGTCAGTGAAATAGAGCCCCTTGACTTTCACCATCAGGGGAATATGGATGATTGGCTTATTATTGAAAAAATAGAAGATGTGGTTGTTGGTACAAGTATTCCATATAACTATGAGAAATCAAGGTTTTAGGCGGTTTACCTATAACAATGTCACAACCCATACTCATCAAGTGAAACTTAGTTTCAAGTNNGAGTATTACAGCAGGTAGACATAAATATATATCCTAAACAATAAGGGGGAAACAATGAGTTTAGAGGAATTACGTAAGAAAAGACAAGGCCTTGATATGAGAAGAAATAATACATTGAATAAGGTTGATAGTATAACTGAAGAATCTTTTAGAGTTGCTGATGTGGCACATAATTCTAAAGAAATCCTTGATAATTTAGATAAAGAATTTGAAAGACAAACAGGTCTAGAGGGCATTGATATAACATTTTTATTTTTTGCTACATCTCTACAGATAGCAAGATGGGCCTTATTACCCGANNCCGTATAAGTGATTCAGAAGGAGATACCATTGTTAAAGAAAGAAAAAAGCAATATTCAGATAAACATTCAAATTGGGATATGAATAAAAGTGAAAAAGCCTATAAGACTTGGAAAGAAATAGTTTTTTCAGGGGTTCCATATGATGCTACAGCAGGTGCACCTGCTATTGGCATAAACATGGAGGGGAAATATCATAGATATAAAACACTAGGTCATGATCCTATCTTAGGGTGGATATTTGGAACTGTGAATATTATTTCAGATACCATTACATTAAATAATTTGAGAACATTTAATGTTGAAAAAATGCATTTTAAGGATGAAATCAATTGTGGAACAGCTTTTTATGAGGCTTTTGAAAGTATTTCAGAAGATATAAATAGATTGCCAGCAGCGATTTTTAGGCAAGGATTGCACTATGAATCAGACAAATATACCAAGCAGGGGCTGCCAATACCAATTTTAGGTACTTTTTCTGAAGATATTGCAGGAAATTTGTATCGTAGTCAATATGATGCCTTATGTTTATCAAAAGACTTACATAAGATAGGGGATCAGGCTAAGTATGCTATATTAATAAATATGATTATTTCCTTAGTACATGGATTGTTTTATGACCAGTCAAAATATAGTTGTAGAGACTTATATGAGGTAAAAACAAGAAAGATATTAAGCTATTCAAATTTAATTGCAAACAGCAGCAATATAATATACGTAGCAGTTAATATGTATGCAGGAAATGAAGGTGCTGCCAAGAAACTTGATATTGGAGGGCTAATAGTAACAATACATAGATTACTATCAGATAATGAATTTATAAGGCAGGTAAAGGAAGAGTTTATATTTGGTAACTTTAAAAAACTAGTACAAGGTGATATTAAGTAAAACCTAGCCAGGGCAGTTTGAATCCACTGAAATTAATATAGATATTAAAGGAGAGAAACATGGGCTTATTTTTAAAGAATTTAAATGAAAAGTTAGAAAAGAGAATGGAAAGAAATCCGTTAATTGTAAAAACAAAACAGGGTAGATATATTAACTTAGCTGGAACAGGGCAGGCTGGTCATTTATTATATGAAGCTATAACAGATAAAGCTTTTGAAAAGGGAAGAACTGAAGGAAAAAAGGAAGGATATGTAGAGGCATCCTATGAGTATGAAAAAAAGCTTTTGCAACAAGCTAATGAATTTTTACAGCAGAAAAAAACTTTTAATAAGGAAAATGAAGATTATAAGCGTTTATTAAATGAGTATGAAGACTATATAGAAGAGTTAGAAAAACGAGAGCATCTATCAATGGAAGAAAGGGACTATTTAAATAAGCTACTTCTTACGGAAAGAAAATTAAGAAGATTATAATAGAAGGAGTATCCACAGAATTGTGTAAATCAATTCTATGGATGCTCTTTTTTTTATAGTAAATTGGTAAATTAAAACAATAGCTTACTTTTCCACCATAATACACATAGTTTTAGATTCTTCATCATAAGGCTTTCCCGCTACATCTGAAAATATCTGAATTTTTTTGAAGCCTGCTTTTTTCAGTTCCTCTGAAATTGTATACTTTGTATAATAATGATCCCATATCCTGTATATATTTATATTGTCCTCTTTATCAATTACTATGGACTGATTTAATCTTATATTTCCTTCATAAATATAATGAGCTTCTATGGATAGATAAGTATCTTCTTTCCAAAATCCACTTCCTTCATTGAAGTACCATGTATTACTTTCCATTTTCCCTTCGTAATTTTTAGGAGTAAATACGTCGAAAATAAATTTGCCTCCACTTTTCATAGCCCCATATATTTTCTTTAATAATATTCCTCGCTGTAGATGAGAAAGGGCACCATAATCACAAAAAATTAAAGTAATTAAATCAAATTCATTGTCATAATCCATTTGAAGATAATTACCATAGATATATTGAATATTACTGTGGTTTTCCTTAGCTTTTTCTTTTCCATAATTAATTGAACGTTTTGAAAAATCCATGGCTGTTATTGTATAGCCTTTTTTATAAAACCTTTCTGCATAAAGACCTGGTCCACAACCTAAATCTAAAAGCTTTTTATAATATTTACTTGGAGCAATGTCACTAATCCACTCCACTGAACTATGAATAAAATCATGATTTCTGCTAGCAGCATCCCAAGTTGGATGCAAATGTGCTTCTAGTAGTTCTTTAGAGATATGCTGATCATCCCAAAATTTAGAAGTACTTTCTGCATAGAGCTCCGGCTTTTTTAAGTATTCAAATATTTTATTTATCATTTTTATCTACACTCCTTATTTTTATCATTGTATTTTCTTAAAAAATTCTTGTTAGCCTTCTGTTGTATTATTTACATAGCAAAAAATAAATTATAACAATATGATTATTTAAAAATAAAAAGAGCCCAGATTTTACTCTACGGCTCTTAAAAATAACAGTGAATACTATAGCTAAGAGAGTAAAAGTAAAATCATAATTGATAAAATAGGCATAACAAAGAAAGCTGTTCATTGTAACAGTTTTAAGCCTATTCAATTAATGATTTTATCTTACATCTCCACGCTACACTTATGTTAGTTGATTACTTAACATCAAGTGTACCGGATAGCATTCCACCCTTCATAATCATATTGTTATATAATATATATAACATAGTCAACTTACAAAATCAATAATCAAGAAATACTATATACCGTCAACTTTAAATATTGGTATTATGAAACTGATAAAAAAGCAGGAACAACTGCTGTACCAGACAATAAGACCAGTGAAGATTTGCCAGAAGAATTGCGAAAAATTCGTGGAAAGTTGCATAAAGGATAGTTTAAATTGGAAAGTATATAAATTGGTAGTGTATAGGAAGCCCTTGATTTCAAAGGCCTTTAGTGTTTTGTAATTAGAGAAAATGCACCATATGTTATAAATTAAATGGTGCATTTCAATTTCTCTTAATGCAACTATTTACCTAAAATATAGTAAATTTACAAAATAGAATTAAGAATAGGGAATAATTTAAATCTATACTTTAGTTTTAATTAAAATTATAATCTGTTAAGATACTTTCTCTATTTTTAGACTTATCATTAAAATATTCATAATAACTTAAGGCTAAGAAGCTGCCAGTTATATTATAAACATTATTAAAGCCTAAATGTTGAAGCAGCAAGGCTACATTGTAACTTCTCTGACCTGTTCGACAATGGAGATAGACTGGTTCATCCTTTGGAATTTCATTAATCCTTTTTCTGATCTCACTGAAGGGTATATTTTCCACTCCCTTTATATGAGCTCTGTCATATTCTGACTTTTCTCTTACGTCTATGATTTTAGCACCGGATTGAAGTAAATCTCTTACTTTATCAACCCTAACTTGCTTAAAGTCTTTTCTTAAAAGATTAGATCCAATATATCCTGCAAAATTTACTATATCCTTAGCAGTTCCAAAGGGTGGTGCATAGCAAAGATTAATATTTTTTAGCTGTTCAACAGTTGCACCAAGGGATATAGCTGTTGCAATAACGTCGATTCTTTTAACCACATCTCCTTTTCCTATTGCCTGAGCACCTAAAATTTTTCCTGTTGGTATTTCAAATAGAAGTTTAAAGTGAACAGGACTATTTCCAGGCATAAGAGTTACTTTGTCATTATTTACTAAATGCACAACATCATAATTTATACTCATATTCATAGCCTTTATAAGTCCTTCACTTAAGCCTGTAGAAGCACCGTTAAAGTCGAAGACCTTTATGGCAGATGAACCGATAAAGCCAGTGGTGTTAAAAGGTATTCCGTTAATATTATCTGCTGCTGCCCTTGCTTCAATTTGTGCCGGTCCAGCTAAAGGTATCTTTGTCATTTCTCCTATTAATGGATTAAGCACTTCTATAGCATCGCCAAGGGCATAAATATGGTCATCATTAGTTTTATAATTACAATCTACTTTGATAGCACCAGTGACCCCTATTTCTATATTTGCCTCTTTGGCTAAGGCTGTTTCAGGGGTAATACCTATAGCCATTACTATACAGTTAGATTCTACTTTATTTCCTGATTCTAATAAAACTTCATTTTCAGTAAAACCTATTACTTTATCTTCTAATACTAGCCTAACTCCGTGATCCATCATCTCTTTATGTAAAATTTGGACCATATCATAATCGAAAGGCTTTAAAATTTGTGGCATTGCTTCTATTAAGGTAACTTCAAACCCAGCTTTATTAAGATTTTCAGCAGCCTCAACCCCAATATATCCACCGCCTATTACTGCTACTTTTTTAGATTCCATAGACATTAAAAACTTATGGAGATTATCTATATCAACAACATTTCTTATTGTAAAAATATTGGCCCTATCCATGCCCTCTATTCTAGGAACAATTGGTTTAGCACCTGGTGACAAAATTAATTTATCATAGCTTTCTTCATAAATTTCACTGGTTAATAGATTCCTGACAGTGACCTTTTTGTTTTTTCTATCTATGGACAAAACTTCATTATTTACCCTTGCATCTATTTTATATTGAGACATAAACTTATTAGGATTCATTAAAACAAGTTTGCTAGAATTATCTACAACTCCACTTAACCTATAGGGCAGTGAACAGTTAGAAAAGGATACATGGGGTCCTTTTTCAAACATTATTATCGTATCATCTTCACTTAGTCTTCTTAATCTTGCAGCCGCGGAAGCCCCACCAGCTACTCCACCAACTATTAATATTTTTTTACTCATTAAGAATCTCTCCTTATACTATTGAATTTTAACACCGTTAATACTTCCTGATTTTGTTTCATAGGGTTCTCTAATATCTATTAATTTGATATTAGACAAACTATCATCTAGCTTATTTATATCAATTGATTTAACTTTGTTTCTATTGAAAAGTGAGAACATTTTATAATAGCCTCCTTTAAATTGATTTTATGAGTTTAGTATATACTATAAATAATAAGTTTTATGTGACAAAATTACAGATTTTTAGCTGCTAGCTGGTAAAATGTATGGGTACAATTGACCTATTCCTATATGAATTATAAAATGTAATTAAAGATTTATAGTTCATAGGGGGACAATTGAAATGGAGAGACAAATAAAATTTAAAAAATTAACTCAAACAGCTTTATTAGCAGCACTATGCTTTGTGGCATTTACTTATCTGCAAATTAAAATTCCTCTACCAGGTGGAGATGCAAGTTCATTTCATTTAGGAAATACCTTTTGTGTTTTAGCAGCATTATTGCTTGGAGGTTGGTATGGAGGCATAGCAGGTGCCATAGGTATGACAATTGCAGATTTAATGGATCCTGTATATATATTAGTAGCGCCCAAAACCTTTATTTTAAAGTTATGCATTGGATTAATAACGGGGGTAATAGCACATAAGTATGCAAAAATAAGCGAAAGTACCGATAAAAAATATATTTTAAAATGGAGTGCCATTGCAGTTGTTGGAGGTTTAGCTTTTAATGTAATAGCCGATCCTGTCTTTGGATACTTTTATAAACAATATATATTAGGTCAGCCTCAAAGTGCAGCAGCCATTTTAGCAAAATTAAGTGCAGTTACTACCTTGGTAAATGCAATAGTATCTGCAATATTAGCAGTTATATTATATAATGCACTAAGACCAATTTTAAAAAAAGCAGGACTATTATTGCCTGTTTAATATAGGTGTTGATATTAAAAATATAACTTAGGGAACTCTGAAATGAGTTCCCTAAGTTATATTTGAAAATTATGTGTCATTAGATGAAGTATACATAAACTATGCTGTATTATTTTGTTTTTATGTAATAATCACTGTAAGGAAAGGTGCTGTTCTCTAACTTGTGAAAATTATTATCCTCCAAGGCTAAAATTCTTTCTCCATGATCTTTAGTTGCTTTAGTGATGATATTTTTAATATGAAAGTCTGAATAAAAATTATCAGAAACCATTGCTAAAATTTCAGATAAAATTATTTTCGCTTCAAGATGTGAAATGATGTCTATTCTTAATATACCAGTTTCACAAGCATCATCCCAAAATCTTGTTGTATTAGGAATAGGTGCTATTTCTATAGTTCCTACTATCTTATTTGTCTGCTTATGACGAATACTCCATCTTATATAAAACTTATCGTTAAATTCGCGCTCCCATCCTTTAATACCTTTTATTACAGCGCTAATATTGTGTGTATCCCATACACCACCACAATTATCATTATTCATACGGCTTTTAGTAATTGGGTCTGAATAGCATTGAAATAAGTCTATTGCATCTTCCTCTTTAACTTTTGTAAACATTAAGTTATTGGTTTCATAAGCTGGACACTTATCAAATGGATTAATATTACTCATCATTGGATTCCCCCATCTTTGTATATATAACTTTCATATAATTATATACCATATTGTTATATAATTTAAAGTATTCTAGTAATAACTCCCTAAAAAATGCCTCGTCAACTTCTACAAGGCCACCAATCCTTCTCACATCTATAAAGGTTCTAATTGCATCTAATAAATAAAGGTGATATTTCTTTGGTTATGGAGCTTTTTAATAAAATAGATATATCAAGAATTAAATCAGACACTGATAATTGTGCTTTAGATAATAAAGAAGAAATACTAGAGAGAGATACATATATGGACAAAGAAACTTTAGGAAGGAATGGTGAAACATCTACATCTGAAGTAATCAGTCAAGAGGACTTTACCATGGTCGCAACCTATGCTAGAGACAAGCTTCTCAGTATAAGTTGTGAGGATCTATGTATCATAAGGCAATTGCTACAAAAAGTCAGTGCTAAAGTTATAATAGAAGCCATAGATTTGACTAGCTATAATAACAAATTTACCATGGCCTATGTCTATGGAATATTGAAAAATTGGATTAATGAGGGAATCATATCTAAACTAAGTTAGATGAGAAAAATATCCATAGAGTTTTACCTAAAGAGGGGCATGTCCCACACTCCTAACTATATATCAACACTTTCTTAAAAAAGAGATACATATTCATTATAAGGATACTATAACTCTATGGAAAGCACTTTCCTAAGTTAATCAGCAATACCTATTATTATAGGATCATCATATTTAACTCCAAAGGTTTCTACTTTTATGGTTTCTATGGTTTCAGGGATAATAGGTTCATTAACTGTTACTCCTTCAGTACCTACATCTATTGATTTTGTTTCTACAGAGGCTATTCGTTGGACTTCCTCATAGCCATCTATGACTTTTCCAAAACCAGGGAACTTTCCATCTAGCTTTGCTCCAGCCTCATCACTTAAGGTTATAAAGAAGCAACTTCCACCAGCCATCTTTTCTCCATCGCCACCTAAGGCTACTACACCTTTTTCTATTTTTAAATTATTTTCTATACCGTTTGCTCTAAATTCTCCATTGATTGCTACATTGCACAGAGGGTCTCTTCCAAAGGAATCATAGGTAGGTTGAAGTACAAAGTTTGGAACTATTCTTTTGATATCTCTATTATCAAACAAACCTTTATTAGCTAGATCTATAAAGCAGTTTACAGAATTAGGCGCCTCCTTAGGATATAGTTCTATTATTATCTTATTTCCACTTTTCATAGTCATAGTAGCTATTGGATTTTTCATAAGTATCATCTCCCATGTTATTTATTGAAGTTATATATATTTTAAAGGTCTATTAGGGAAAAGTCCACAGAAGATAAAATATTAATATATTTTAATAAAACACATATGTATGGGAAAATGTAATATTAAATTAAAAAAAATTTCAAGGTAAAGGATTGCAACAATAATGTGGCAACAACATGGTATATATTTGTGTCGAAAAAGATGATAAAGTAAAAGCATAAGAAAAGTACTTTTCAAAACTATTAGGAGTAGATGTGTATGTTAAATCTAAATTCTAGACAAAAAGATTTAATAAAGATGATGATAAATGAATCAAATTATAAAACTATGAATGAATATTCCACTTTATTGAATATATCCCCACGTACCTTGTATAGTGATATAGAAACAATCAATGAATACCTTAAGGCCTTTAACATGGAGGTAGAAAAGAAACCTAGAGTTGGTATTAAGCTATGTGGAAATCCACAGGAAAAAATTCAAATGATGAAATCCTTAAATAGCAACTATGAAAGTGAAAACCAATATTCAACAGCAGAAAGGCAATTGAAAATTATTAAAATCCTTCTTGTTGAAGAACAGACTATTTCCTATCAAAAGTTGGCAGATTATTTTTGGGTGAGCAAAACCTCCATATGCAAAGACATGGAAACTATAGAATCTTTCTTAAATGAAAAGACTGTAGTTATAAAGTCAAATAAAGGGGGTACAAGGATTGTGGGAAGTGAGAGCCAGAAGCAATATACTCTTCAGCTCTACACTGAGCATATACTGAAAAAGAACAATATATCCAATGAAAATGATTTTTTAAAGTATACACCGAAAATATTAAAGGAAATCTATCCTGATGATATTGTGGATATAGTGTTTGAGGAAGTGGCAAACTTTGAAAAGACTTTAAATATATTTTTGTCTTACTCATACTTGAAGTCTTTAGCAGTAACCCTCATAGTTTTTGTATTTAGGTTATCTAAAAATAAGCATATAGCATTTAAAAAGAATTTTATATTTGAAGAAATAGAATCATTAGAAACTTACTTCTTAGCAGAGAACATACTGAAGAATATATCAGAAAAGTTAAATATTAATGTTAATAAAGATGATATTGATTACTTAAATAAGCAATTATTAGCTCATAGTATAAAACCAGAAATTAATAATAACGAAGACACTAAGAAGTATGAAGAAATAGTTAAAGAAGCCATAGCTGAAATGAGCAACATAATGAATGTGGAATTGAGATATGATAAGAAATTATATGAGGGACTTTTATTTCACCTAGTTCCAATGATATATAGGCTTCGTATAGGAATTAGAGTCCAAAATCCTTTGCTAAGTGAAATAAAAGAGCAGTATTCCGTAACACTAAATGCCACTTGGTACATAATGGCCAAGGTTGCAGGAAAGTTAAATATAACTTTAACAGAAGATGAAGTAGCATTTTTAATGGTTCATTTTCAAGCAGCCATAGATAGAAATGCTAAAGTAAAAAAAATTTTGATAATATGTCCTACTGGAATAGGATCTTCAGAATTGATTGCAAATAAGATAAAAAGGTTTTTACCAGCTAAGGATATCATAGAAGTAGTTCCCATAAGAAAGCTTTATGAAAACGATACTAACAAGGTAGACCTTATAATATCATCAGTTAACTTAGATATAAAAGATAAGCCTATAGTTTATGTTTCATCCTTAGTGTCTAATGAAGACCTTAAGAATATTTCTAAAGTATATTCGGACATATTTATAGATGATAAAGGCTTAGAAACACCTTCTTCCCCAAATAAACTTAAATTTAAACACATCAATAAGTTAATTGACAAAAAACTCATATTTGCAAATTTTGAATATAAATCTCAAGAGCAGTGTTTAAATCATATGATAGATGTGTTTGAAAAAGAAAAACTAACTAATGATGGCTTTAGAAAATCAATTGTAGAAAGAGAAAAATTAGGTTCAACCTCCTTAGATTCAGCTGTAGCAATACCTCATGCTTTACCTGAAACTGTTAAGGAAAGTGCTCTAGGTATTATGACTTTAAAGCATTGTATCAAGTGGGGCGGAAAGAACATAAACACAATAATTTTAATTTGTCTTGCAAAAAAGGATATTAAGAATGTAAAAAATATATTGTCTGAAGTGTATGATATCGTGGAATCAAAAGAGAAGGTGGAAAAAATATTTTCACATAAAAATAGGGAACAAATCTTTGAAGCTTTGGGAGGATGTTAGCTTGATAAATAAAGAAATGATAGTTTTAGATTCAGAATTAAAGGATAAAGATGATGTAATACAATACTTAGCTGAAAAAGCCATGAACCTAGGATATGTTTCTAAGGTAGACACATATGTGGAGGCAGTAAAAAAACGAGAAGAAGAGTTTTCAACTGCTGTAGGATATGGAGTAAGTATTCCCCATGGTAAATCAGAATCTGTAAAGGAAGCATTTATCGCATTTTTTAGAAGTAGAAATGGTTTTCAGTGGGATAATAGTGAAGAGTCAAAAGTAAATTTGGTATTTTTATTGGGAGTTCCAGAAAACAAGAAAGAAACATTACATTTAAAAATATTAGCTCAAATCAGCAGAAAGCTTATGGATGAAACCTTTAGAGAACAATTAATGAACTCAGATGAAACTAAAGCATATGAATTGTTAAGGGAAATTGAAAAAAATATATTATTAGAGAATTAGGGGGAAAATAATATGAAAATAGTAGGAGTTACAGCTTGCCCAACAGGAGTGGCACATACTTATATGGCTCAAGAGGCTTTAGAAAGAGAGTGCAGAAAAAGAGGTCATGAAGTTAAGATTGAAACTCAAGGTAGTATAGGTATTGAAAATGAACTTAGTCAAGAGGAAGTGGATGCAGCAGATGTTGTTATAATGGCGGTAGCTGTTTTAGTTGAAGGAGAAGAGCGTTTTGAGGACAAGGTAATACTTAATGCAGATGTAAACGATGCAATATCCAAAACTGCTCAAGTAGTTGATGAAGCTGAAAAGCTAGTAAAATAGAGGGGGAGGATTTACATATGGTGGAAGTTAAAAAGATATTAAAAGAAATACAAAAGGCTTTTTTAAGTGGTGTTTCATTCATGATGCCAGCAGTTGTAGCTGGAGGATTGATGCTTGCTATATCTCTTGCCACTGGAGAAAAAACTGATGGAGCATTAGTAATCACTAATAGTTTCATGTTAAACTTAAATGTGCTGGGTAAAGCAGCTTTTGCTATGATGATTCCTATATTAGCAGGATATATAGCATATACAATAGCAGGAAAGCCAGGATTAGCTCCAGGTATGATACTTGGATATATAGCCAATAATCCTATTGGTGATAACGGTGCCAAATCTGGTTTCTTAGGAGCCATGCTTTTAGGTGTTGCAGTTGGATATTTAGTTAAATGGATAAAGGGATTTAAAGTTCCTAAAACTATAAAAACCATTATGCCAATACTTATCATACCTACAGTATCCGTTTTTGTAATCGGGGTAGTATATATATATGTAATAGCAGAACCCTTAGCATATTTAATGAATAATCTTGTAGTTTTCCTAGGAAACATGAATGGTACTAACAAGGTGCTTTTAGCAATATGTATAGGATGTATGAATGCATTTGACATGGGTGGTCCTGTGACAAAATCAGTTTCTATGTTTACTTTAGCTCTTATGAATGAAGGAATATATGAGCCAAATGGTATGTTCCGTATAACAGTAGCAATCCCTCCAATAGGTATATTCTTAGCAACAAGAATGTTCAGAAATAAATTTAACCAAGGGGATAGAGATGCAGGCTTAGCAGCAGGTATAATGGGATGTATAGGAATTACAGAAGGTGCAATTCCCTTTGCAGTAGGAGATTTTAAGAGAGTAATCCCATCAACAATGATAGGAGCCTCTGTTGGAGCAATAATTGGAGCAATAGGAGGAGTAAAATGCTATGTTCCTCATNNCATGGCGGGTTTGTTGTACTTCCTGTTGTAGAGCAAAAACTTTGGTTTATCGCTGCAATAATAATAGGATCTTTAGTTACAGCCTTAATGCTTGGATTGTTAAAACCAAATCTTGAAGAAAAGGAAGTAAAGTAGCATCAAGTAATGCAAATTAAGAATGAAAGTTTAGAAGGTGTAATTATGAAAAAACATGTGATTAAGTTCATTGAAGATAATAAAATAATAGCAATTTGCAGAGGGATTTACGGAGAAAAGCTAATTAACCTTGTAAGAGCTTTAAATGAAGGTGGAGTTAAATTAGTTGAGGTTACCTTTGATCAAAAGGATGAACAATGTATAGAAAAAACATCTGAAGCCATAAGAACTTTAGTAGAAGCTTTTAATGGAGAAGTTAAAATAGGAGCTGGAACAGTAATTACTCCACAGCAGGTTTTTGCAGCTAAAAATGCAGGAGCTGAATATATACTTTCTCCTAATGCAAATACTGAAATTGTGAAAATAGCAAATGAAATAGGATTAGTAACTATACCAGGTGCTATGACTCCAACGGAAATATTGGCAGCGCATCAAAGTGGGGCTGACTTTGTTAAATTGTTTCCAGCTGGCACACTAGGTGTAAAGTATGCCAAGGACCTTTTAGGACCAATAAATAATGTTAAGTTCATAGCTACAGCAGGAGTCACTCCTGAAAATTTAGGAGATTTCTTAAGTCTAGGATTTGTAGGGGCTGGAATAAGCAGCTACATAACAAATAAGAAAATGGTGGATGCTGGTGAGTTTAGTGTGTTAAGAGAACATGCTAAGGAACTTATGGCCATAGCAAATAGTAAGTAAAAAATTAAATTTTTTTTATCTTATATCTAGCTGTTGTAACCTTCCATCCTCTATAGGCGGAGATAACAGCAGCTAGAGACATAGATAAGTTCAGCTAACATTCAGGTGGAGTACAAACTTCACCTGAAACTATTAAGTCTACTATATTTTTGTAAAAATAAATTATATAGTAGATTTAATTTATTTAGTGGAAAATTTACTTCATAAGGAAATTTTATTTGATGAATAGGAAACAGGAAAGGATGAGAATATATTGAAAAACCTTTTAGTAGCACAATCAGGGGGACCCACTTCTGCCATAAACGGAACCCTTGTGGGTATATTAACTGAAGTCTATGTTCAAAAAGAAAAGGTAGATAAGGTTTATGGGGCCATAAATGGAGTAGAGGGTATACTAAGTGAAAGATTTATAGACCTTTCTAAAAGTTTGAAAAGCACCGAGGAGCTAGAATTGCTTAAAAACACCCCAGCTGCAGCTCTTGGCTCCTGTAGGTATAAGTTTAAAGATACTAAGGAGCATAAAAATAATCTAAAAAAGATTATAGATATATTGAAAAAGTATGATATAGGATACTTTATATATATTGGAGGAAATGACTCCATGGATACAGTTAATAAAATAAATGAATATTGCATGGAAAATCATATCACTGATATTAAAATAGTAGGAGCTCCTAAAACCATAGATAATGATTTGGACAAAATTGATCATTGTCCTGGATTTGGTTCAGCAGCAAAGTATATTGCAACCACTTTTGCAGAAATAGAAAGAGACATCAATGTATACAATACAGAGGCAGTGACTATTGTAGAGGTTATGGGGAGAAATGCTGGGTGGCTTACAGCAGCAGCTTCTTTGAGCACCTTAGCAGGGGGGCGAGGACCAGATTTGATTTATCTTTGTGAAATTCCCTTTAATATAGAAGCTTTCATTAAAGATGTAAGGAATTCTTTGTTGAATAATCCCAATGTACTAATTGCTGTTAGTGAAGGAATAAAGAGTGTAAATGGAAAATATATATCAGAGGAGATACAAAGTGGTGCAACGGATTCCTTTGGCCATAAATATATCTCCGGAGCAGGTAAAATTTTAGAAAATATAGTGAGGGCAGAAATAGGGTGCAAGGTTAGATCTATAGAACTGAATTTAATGCAGCGATGCAGTGGGCATCTATTAAGCAGAACTGATATAGAGGAATCTAAACTTTTAGGAATGAAAGCATGTCAATGCGCTCTTCAAGGAAAAACAGGGGTTATGGCAACTATACTACGAAAAAGTAATGAGCCTTATGAAATAGAATTGTCCTCTGTACAGGTATCAGAAGTAGCAAATGCAGAGAAAAAAGTGCCTAGATGTTGGATAAATAATGATGGCAATGGAGTTAACCAAGAAATTATTGAATATTTATCACCCTTAATTAAGGGGGAAGTTAACGTAGAATATCATGGTGGGCTACCACAGCACTTAATTTTATCCCATGACTATCTAGTGTAATATCCCATCTGAAAGATAGCAAGTAAAATCAAGGAGTAACTCCCTTATTCTGTTATAATAAATCTGGGGTGGTTGAAATGGGGTGAAGAGACCAATGTATCAGTGGAGAAAGCAAATTCAAATAATAGTTGATGAAATCGACAACTGCATTAAAAATTATAATGATGAAGCATTAACCCTAGGTGTCCTTTCCCGAAGATTGGGGTATTCTGAGTTTTATACAACTAGGAAATTCAAAGAAATATCTGGGATGCAATTTAGGGATTACCTAAGGCATAGAAAATTAGCCTTTGCACTAAAAGAGGTTCGTGATAGTGAAAAAAGCTTTTTGGATATTGCTCTTGATTATGGTTTTTCATCACATGAAGCTTTTACTAGAGCTTTTAAAGGAACATATGGTGTAACTCCAA
>DINW01000085.1:82920-83144 GCA_002423705.1 Clostridium sp. UBA5530 | reverse complement strand
ACAGATGATGTTAAAACTTATTTTATAACCATTCCAGCGCACAAATTTTTGCACACTAAAAACTATGAAAGTAATGGTTATTGGGATTTTTGGCAGAAACAGAACCTTATCCCAGGACAAGACTATGAAACAATTTGTGGTCTGTTGGATAGTATCAAAGGCAAATTGGATGATGAAGGTGGTAGTCAACCTAACTGCCAAAGTGGCCAGATTATGGCATATAT
>DINW01000085.1:0-82840 GCA_002423705.1 Clostridium sp. UBA5530 | reverse complement strand
AAAGATTGAAAAGGCAATGGCAGATTTTGATTTCACCGACACCGGTTACTGCCTTGATACTTCTCCAGGTAGAATAATGTACTTTTATTTTAATCCAGAACAGTATTTTAAGTATATCAGACCAGTGAAAAATCAAGAAATTAAATAGAACATGAAGAAAGTACACACTTGAATCCCAGGGAAAAAATTTCCCTGGGATAAAGATTTCATATTCCTAAGAAGATGGGGAGACCCTAAGGGCGGTTTTGAAGTAACAATCAAAGCAGCCCTTTTTCTTTTCAACAATAGAAAATGTGAATAATGATTAAGTGAAACCTTATATAAAAAATATGTCGTATTTTAATGTTTTTATCTTATACAGAAAAAACTTCGACATCAATATAACTTTTTGTTATAATTGAAACTAAAATGAGGTGTTATTCATGATTGAACGAAAAGAATATCTAAGAGAACTTATAAGTTTACGGGAAAAACAAATTATAAAAGTTGTTACAGGTGTTCGTAGGTGTGGTAAGTCTACACTATTTAAGTTGTATCAAGACTATCTATTATCAACAGGGGTCCTGCGAGAACAAATCATATCAATCAACTTAGAGAACTTAGATTTTGAGGAATTGCTGGATTATAAAAAGCTGTATACCTATATAAAAGAGCGACTTTGCAAGGATAAATATACCTATATTTTCTTGGATGAAATTCAAAACTGCAAGGATTTTGAAAAAACAGTAGATAGCTTGTTCATCAAGGAAAATACCGATGTATATATTACAGGTTCCAATGCTTATATGCTGTCTGGGGAACTTGCAACATTGCTTTCGGGGCGATATGTAACTATAGATATGCTCCCACTTTCATTCAAGGAATATGTAATTGCAAACAATGAAAGCAATAAATCCCCAAGAGAACATTTTGCTGACTACTTGCGATTTGGTTCCTTTCCATACCTTGTTGCAATCTCAAAAGATGAATCTATTATGGAAAGTTATGTTGATGGAATTTATAATACGATTTTGATAAAAGATGTAGCTAGGCGAGGCGGCATAACCGATATATCGCTTTTGGAAAGTATTGTGAAGGTAATGGCCTCCAGTATAGGTAGTCCTATTTCTACAAAGAAAATCAGCGACACCATAAACTCTGCAGGTCGTAAGACATCGGTAAATTCTATTGACAATTATATGAAAGCCTTGTGTGATGCTTATATTTTCTACAAGGTTGATCGTTTCGATATCAAGGGAAGACAACATCTTAAAACTTTAGGCAAATATTATATGGTAGATACAGGTATTCGTAATTTATTGCTTTCATCGGGTGCTTCGGATATAGGACATTTAATTGAAAATGTTGCCTATTTTGAGCTCCTTCACAGAGGTTATAAAGTCAATATAGGGAAACTTTCAGAAAAACAGGTTGACTTTGTTGCTAAAAACTCTAATGGAATAGAGTATTATCAAATCTCAGCGTCGGTTTTAGATGAAACAACTTTAAGACGAGAGTTGTCACCACTTGAAGGCATTCAAGACCACTTCCCTAAAATATTGCTAACTTTAGATGAAGTCCCAAGGAACGCAAATTTCAATGGTATAAGGCATTTGAATTTTATAGATTGGTTACTTGATGTATAAAAAACAATGAGTAAGGTGCTGTGTTCCACGTTGCTCATTATTTATATAAGGTTTAAGCTCTGTTTGTTAAAAAACCATAAAACAACTTCTAATGCTATTGTGCAGTGGAAGTTGTTTTTATGTTGTGTGTGTCTTATATAACAAAAGACTAAAAAGTTAAATTTTAAGATGGTTTTCTTAAATGACCTAAAATAGTGATGGTGATATACTTTTATTAAATTTAGTTGAATAAAAAATAAGTTAAAGGAAGGAGAAAACATATGGAGGATTATAAAAATTTACTTAGTCCAATTAAAATAGGTCCTTTAACATTAAGAAACAGAATTGAAGCTGCACCGAGCAACACTGGCAATGGAACCTTTGAGGGATTTTTTACCCCTGAAAGTGTGGGGTATTTTGAACTAAAAGCTAAAGGCGGGGCTTCAATTGTAACTATTGGAGAAAGCAATGTCCATACTAAAACTGGTGTTGCTCATGGCAGAATGCCTTGCTTAGATAATCCAGATATTTTACCATCATTAATAAGAACAACAGATGCCATTCACAGACATGGAGCCTTTGCTTCTATTCAATTAATTCATCCAGGAAGAAGGGCTAACAAAGACTACTACAATGGTACAATATACGGCCCTAGTTCAGGGAAACCATTGTTTGGTGACCCCATTGAAGAAATGGGGGAGGATGTAATTGAGGAAGTGGTAAATGCCTTCGGTGATGCAGCTGAAATGGCTAAATTAGGTGGATGTGATATGGTTATGATTCACGGCGCCCACGGATGGCTATTGCACCAATTTTTATCACCTCTTAATAATCAACGTACTGATAGGTTTGGCGGAAGTCTAGAAAATCGTGCCAGGATTTCATTGATGGTTATAGAAAATATTAAAAGAAAATGTGGAGCTGACTTTCCAATTGAATTTCGTTTAAGTGGCTCTGAATATGTTGAAGGTGGATTAACCCTTGATGACATGATAGAATTTGCTAAAATCATTGATGGAAAAGTAGATATAATACATGTTTCAAGCTGTACTTTTCACAATCCAGCTACTAATACCCACATGTTTCCATCAGCTTTTCATAAGAAAGGAATTAATGTACACCTAGCAGAGGCAATAAAGAAAACTGTAAAAACACCAGTAGCGGTGGTGGGAGGAATAAACGACCCTAATCTTATGGAGAATATAATTTCTAATGGAAAAGCCGATATAGTTGCACTAGGGAGACCCTTACTTGCTGATCCCTACTTACCTAAAAAGCTTAGGGAAAAGAACAGTGGAGATATAAACCCATGCTTGCGGTGCTTAGTTTGCTTAAGTGGAGATTTTGTTCCGTATATAAAATATCCAATAAGAAGTTTAAAATGCTCTGTTAACCCAATCATAGGGAGAGAGCAAGAAACTATGTTTTCAAGGCCCATAGAAGATAAAAAGAAGGTCTTAGTAATTGGTGGGGGGCCTGCAGGTATGGAAGCTGCAATTACTGCTTCAGATAGAGGCCACCAAGTTATACTTTGTGAAAAAACAGATAGCTTAGGTGGAACAATAAAAATCATAGAAAATATATCTTTTAAATGTGACCTTAAAAAATTTAAGGATGTGCTTGTTAAAAGGGTTAATGAAAGACCTATTAAAGTCATGTTAAATACTTCCGTAACAAAAGATTTTATAAATCGTTTAGCTCCAGATACAGTAATAGCAGCAATTGGAGCAGAACCTATTATACCTAATATACCAGGTATGGATTCTAAAAACGTAATGATGGCTACACAAGTGGTAGAAAGAAATCATGATATAGGTGATAAAGTTATTATAATTGGAGGTGGATTAATGGGTTGTGAAGAGGCCCTAAATCTAGCTCAAAAAGGTAAGAAGGTAACAATTATAGAGATGAGGTCAGATGTGGTAATAGATGGGGCATACTTATATAGAGAGGCTTTGCTAATACAAATGGCTAAATGGCCTATAGAAATTATTACTAACGCTAAATGCAAGGCTATAAACCATAAAGGAGTAATTGCAGCCACCAAAGATAAAGAGGACATTCAGTATGAAGGGGATACCATTATAATAGCCACTGGATTAAAATCAAAGGCAGATGAAGTAGATGCCTTAAGAAACTATGATATGGAATTTTATAATATTGGAGACAGTCTTAAACCTAGAAAGGTATTGGAGGCCATAAGAGGCGGATATGATATTGGCACCACAATTTAAGTATATAGTTTACCGAGCGTATTTAATATGCTCGGTTTTAAAGTTTCAACAATACAAAGTGAAAGTAAGACTCAGGTGGAGGTTAAGGTTTATGGTATAATAATGGTAATAGTTCTGTAAAGTTGGAGGTGATTGAATTGGAAAAATCTAACCCAGATTTAAAGGAAGAAATTGATATTCCTAGTACTTTTAGAAGGTATAATGGATATTTTAAGAGAGGAAATTATGAATTTTACTGTGAAGAATTTGCCTACAGCGCCATATACGGAAATTTAAATCTAAATAATCTTAGTTATATTTTGAAACTATTAAATTTAACCAAAGCACCACAGATTTTATTTTTAGTTAGGCTTGACGATTGTCATGATATTTACAATTGTTTTCCTAGATTTTCAATTTATCCTCAAAAGGCAGTGGTGGCTAATCAACTGGAAAATTCTTTGAGAGATAATGGGTTAGAAGGAGTAGTAGCATCTTTTCTTGGAAGAGATACTATTGGAGTGTTCTTATGTGTGCCTAATGAAGATTATTTAGATAGAGAAAAATTAGAGAATTTAGCTAAAATTTTAATTTGCAAAGTTAAAGATATTACTGAGGAAAGCATATCAATTGGCATAAGTGGTTTTTGTGAAGATGTAAGTGATTTTCCTAGAGGGTATTCTCAGTGCCAAAAGGCTTTCACTAATAATTTTAGTAAGGGAAGAGGAACTTATAGCTTTTATGATGAAGTCCAGGAAAATCATGTTCCATTAGAGAAAGAGCATATGGAAGACTTTACAGTTAAGATTATTTTTCATATGGACAATGTAAATTTTAAGGGATATGCTGGGACAATAAATGAAATGATAAAGCATATTTCTGCAACAAATACCTGTGCTGTTGATGTTGGTATGCATATGGTAAAACTAATTAATCAGGTATCAAATTATTATATTGATAAAGGCATAGAAAAAGAGAAGATCAATAACATAAGCATAGAAGCTATGAAAAAAATTCTTAATAGCAACTTTATAAGTTCTATAGAACAAATTCTAATAACATTTTGCCAAGAAGTTGTGAAAAGTAGTATTATACTACATCAGAATGTAGATGAAAAAATAACAAGATTTATAAAGGAATGTATAAAAAATTATTACAATGACCGTGACTTTAACCTTCCTAAAGCAGCTAATCTATGTAACTACAGTCCTTATTATTTTGGTAGGCTATTTAAGGAATTGTTTCATGAGTCCTTTAATCAGTATTTGAATAATTATAGAATTGAAAAATCCAAGGAATTTCTAACAAAAAGTCAGTTGTCTGTGGAAGATATAGCTTTTCAAGTAGGGTTCTGCAGTGTAAGCTATTTTTGTACAACCTTCAAAAGAAGTGTAGGCTGTACCCCAAGACAATATGGAAGGAATCTAAGGAATACATAATCATCAACACTTTCTTAAAAAATAAACACAGATTTCTTAAGAAACCTTAATCTTTTTCTCCCTAATTAATTAAGATGTGTTTTGTAATATAAGATTCATAGATATGAAAACTAATATACAAAACTTTAAAGATGGAGATGAAGACAATGGTTGATGAAAATAAAAAGAGAAGAATAATAGGACAGTGCATAATATGTTTTTCTATAGCGACCATACTTTCAGTAGGCATATATTATATACAACCTTTATTAGGAACAATAAATAATTATGAATTGCAAGAGATCTTTACCATGTATGAGGATAAGGCAAAGTATATTTACTTCCTTATATGTTTTTTACAACCTATAATATTACCATTGCCAGAACCAGTAACTATAATGGCAGGAAGTTTAGCCTTTGGACCCTTTCAAGGAGCTATTATAGGCTTTAGTGGAACTATACTTGGAATAGGAACTATGTTTATATTTTCAAGATTTGCCAGCAAAACTATTATGAATAAGATCTTTGATGAAGAGAAAATAGAAAAATTTAATATGTATATACAAAAAAATGAGACCCTTGTGATTTTAATGCTGTTTATAGTGCCAATATTACCAGATGAAATAATTTGCGCAGGAGCAGGATTGATGAAATTCAATGGATATAAATTTTTTAGTGTAGCAATAATATCAAAGCTGATCACTACGTTTTCCTTATCCTATTCTCTACAAATAATAAAAATGGATTTTAATAGTATTTTGTTTATAATTGCTATAATCATATTAATTGGAACTATGAAAGTAATCAAAATGAAGAAAAATAGATATTCAAATAATTAAAGACATATATGGATTGTTTTAGTTTGTTTTATATAATTGGAAATTAATCATATGGACTATTTTCCTATGAATATCTTCTATTTCAGTAATTCTTATGCTACCAATACTAATTCTTTCTTTATTAAAGTCTATATTATTGAAAAGATTTTTTAATAGTTCATTTATTTTAGGAGAAGCACCCATTGACGCTTTTACTAACTGTACTGTGGTTATTTGAGAAAGAATTATTTTTACTACTGATGGATTAAGGTTAATTATTTCTTCAAAATTGGTTATTTGCTGATTTACTGAAGGTTCCAAAATTTCATTAATTGTTATTTTATAAAGTTTTGACAGTTCTAAAAGAGTGTCTAAATTAGGTATTGATGAACCTGTTTCCCATTTGGAAATTGCTTGTCTTGAAATGTGCAATTTATTGGATAATTCCTCTTGTGTCCAATTTTTAGATTGCCTTAATTTAACCAAGTTTTTAGCTATAGTCTTCTCATTCATAATCTTCACTTCCTTTTAATAATATTATATAAAAAATACTGAATAGTATCTAGAACTATTGAGTTTCATAAGGCAACTAATAGTTGCACATGAGATAAATCGAATATAAAAAAGGGAAGAATATTGGTTATAGTAAGAAAATTATGTTAATATATATCTATGAATAAAACTTATTATTAAGTATTAAATGTAATGGAGTGTGATAGAATGAAGAGAGACATTATGAGAACTGTAGGTACTTTACTCTGTGCAAAGTCTGTATTTATGGATTTAGGCGACAATTTGCACAGAGATAATCTTTAGTCGCTTAACTTAAGTTATTTCATAGGTTATACAGGCTTTGCTTCCTTAAATTAATACAATATAAGGAGCTGAGCTTATGAAATATGTAAGTGTTAACGGAGTTTTACCAGATAGTTTGATTAAAGAAATTCAACAATATATACAAGGTGATTATATTTATATTCCTGTTGAACAAGGTAGAAAGAAAAAATGGGGAGAAAACACTAAAAGCAGGGAGGCTTTACTTAATAGAAATAAGGCTATACAAAAATCCTTTTCAGATGGACAAGGTATTGATGAACTGTCACAGAAGTTTTTTCTTTCAGAAAGCAGTATAAAGAAAATTGTATATAGTAAGGATAAATAATTGAGAACTACCACTTTAATTCAGTGGTAGTTTTTAATATTTCTGCATTAAATATTAGTATTTATAAGATTTTATTATGCTTTGCGAAAAACATACATTAAAAGAATAATTAAAGAAATATTAATATTTTAGCATTATTGAAATCATAATTTCACAATTGTATACTGTTCTACAAGGTCTTTCACATTAATAATTTAAGTAAAAAAACAATAAGATAAGTTGTATTCAGACCTACAGTTTATATAGGGATGGAGGAATTATGATGAAGGAATTAAATGAAAAAGTTGCCATTATCACAGGTGCAGGTCAGGGAATAGGAAAGGGAATAGCACTTCACCTTGGAAAACGTGGAGTAAAGGTAGTTTGTATAGGACGCCGTCTAGAGCCAGTACTACAAACAATCAAAGAGGTGGAAGAAGCCGGTGGACAAGGGATGGCAATGAGTTGTGATGTGGGAAATCGTCAAGATGTAAAAGAGGTAGTTAAAGCAACGGTAGCCAAGTATGGAACCGTTGATGTAGTAGTAAACAACGCTCAAAGTTTACCAGGGTCTTCTAAAGTGGAAGATACTACTTATGAAGAAATGTTAACAGCTTGGCAATCAGGAACAATAGGGTCATTAAATATGATGCAAGAATGTTTCCCATATATGAAGGAGCAAAATGAGGGAAGAATTATAAACTTCGCATCTGCTACAGGAATGTTTGGGTATGCAGGACATTTGGCCTATGGATGCAATAAGGAAGCTATACGTGGCCTTACTAAAATTTCAGCTAAAGAGTGGGCTCAGTACAATATTATTGTGAATTGTGTTCTTCCAGGGGCTGAAAGTCCAGCTTCAAAAGTATGGGCGGAAAAATTCCCAGAGAAGTATAAAGAAATAATGGAAGCTCAACCAATGAAAAGATTTGGTGATGGAGAGGATGATATAGGACGTGTTGTAGCATTCTTGGCTGGTCCAGATTCTAAGTACTATACTGGTCAATGTTTATTAGTGGACGGAGGATATTCAATAGCACCTTAAAACTATGTGATTTTTATACAAAAACAGTAGATTCATGTAAAAGTGAGGCTGCTGTTTTTGTTTCACTTCATAGGGCATTATGTTATAACTAAATTTGTAAATAAAGTATCAGACTTTTATTTTATTAATATAATGTAATTATAGTAATAAAATGCGAGGAAAAAATGGGAACGGGATATATATTAATTCAACTTTCAACAGATCAAGAAGCATTACCAGTAACAAATGCTAGGATAAAGATTACTAACAGCGACACAAATGAAACTGTGTTTGAGAGTAAAAGTGGAGTAGATCAAAGTGGAAGGAGTCCAATTATTACGGTAGAGGCTCCTGATAAAGCTTTGTCATTAGAACCAATGCCTAAACAATATATACCTTATGGAAGATATGATATATCAATAGAGGCAGATGGATTTAACAATTTTGAGATAGATGGAGTAAGTGTATTTGATGGTACAACTTCTATTCAAAATGTTTCATTAAACGAGATTAGTCAAAGTGAAATTCAAGGTTTTTTTAATCCATCCCAAGAAAGGATAGTAATTCCCCCTCATCAGCTACTATTAGATGTGCAGAGAGATCAGAAAACAGGGGTAATAACTCAACCATTTGTATTAAGAGAGGTTTATATACCAGAATATATTACAGTTCATTTGGGAGCACCAAATTCATGGGCACAAGATGTTACAGTTAGGTTTGTTGATTACATTAAAAACGTTGCTTCCAGTGAAATTTATCCAACTTGGCCTGAGGAATCCTTAAGGGCTAATATTTATGCTCAAATAACTTTTGCATTAAACAGAGTCTATACTGAATGGTATAGAAGCAGAGGGTATTCCTTTCAGATAACTAATTCCACAGCCTATGACCAATATTTTGTTAATGGAAGAAATATATTTGAAAATATAAGTAAAATTGTAGATACTATTTTTAGTGAATACTTTTCCATAGTGAGTAGTAGAGCACCATATTTCACATCATATTGCAATGGAACTACATCAAAATGCAATGGACTATCACAATGGGGAACTGTAGATTTAGCTAATGAGGGAAAAAGAGCTCTGCAAATACTTCAGTACTATTATGGAAATGATAAAATTTTAAAAAGAACTCCTATTATCGCAGGATTAGTAGAGTCATACCCAGGATCACCAGTAAGGCTATATGATAGGAACTCCAATGTAACTATTGTTCAACAGCAATTAAATAGAATAGCTCAAAATTATCCAGCAATACCTAGGGTTAATCCTGTAGATGGAATCTTCGGAAGGCAAACTGAAGCTTCAGTTAAGACTTTTCAGAGAGTATTTAATTTAGTTCAGGATGGAATAGTTGGAAGAGCTACATGGTATAAGCTGTCAGCTATATATACTGCTGTAAAAAGATTATCAGAATTAGACCAAGAAGTAGAAGAAATTTCACTTACGGAGGACTCAGTAGATACCAATTATGATGGAAAGTATCCCTCTGGTGGGTTAACTTACGGCTCGGAAGGGGGCAAAGTAAAAGAATTCCAAGTTTACTTAAGGGAAGTAGCCAATGCATATGGGTTTAAGTTAAATCCTATAAATGGTTTTTTTGATGAAAGTACAGTAGATACTTTATTAGAGTTTGAAAAGGAATTTAACTTGGACATAACAGAAACAGTTGATGAAAAAGTTTGGAATACTTTATATAAAGTTTATCAGGATTTAAGTGAAATATACACAGTGGAAGATTTAACTAGGTATCCAGGATATGTTTTAAAAAAAGGCTTTGCTAACAATGATGTTAGAAGGCTACAAACTATGCTAAGAAAAATATCTAAGGCATATAAACAAATACCAGAGATAAATGTTGATGGTATCTATGAGGGAAGGACTCAAAATGCAGTTTTAATATTTCAAAGGGCTTTTGGATTAGCTCAAGATGGAAGAGTAGATATTAATACATGGAGAAATATTGTAATTGTGTATTTAGACTTGAATTCTGGAAGGGATATAAACACCTCGGATATCTTACTGCCATTTCCTTTCGAATTAAAGCTTGGAGACAACAATGGATATGTGGCTGTATTGAAGGAATATATGAATGTACTTTCTAAGAATGGATATAAAATAAGGCTGTTGCCAATAGATAATATATTTGACAGAGCAACAGAAACCAATGTGAAAAAGCTTCAGAAGTTGTTTGCATTAAAACAGACCGGTATAGTAGATAGAGACACTTGGGAACAAATAGCATCAACCTATGAAGATTTGTTTACTGGGAGAAGAACTAGATAAAAAGCTATTTATGTGGATGAAAAAATAGAAGTGATAAGTAAATATCTTGGAATTTTAGGGAATCTTAAAGTTTCTGAGATATTTTCTATTATAGAGGGAACTTCTTTGGGTTTTAAAGAAACGTGTTGGTAATTTTACAGAGAGCATGTCCATCCCAGTTGATACCATCATCAACGCTTTATTAAAAGGCTGTTTTAGACTAAATTGCTAATTTAATAAAAATAAGTAAAAAAGATTTACCTTCCATTTGTTTTCATAGGTTATTTAATATAATTCTACAGTACTAATATATGGGGTTCCTATTATGATAATTAGGCATGACTGATAATCCATTGTAAAATATAGTCAAAACGGTCTTGTGTCAATTGATGACCACCTTTATATTGTTTTATCTGCAAATTTCTTTCTGCATTTCTTGAGATATAGTGTTTTCTTACAATTTCATAAATTTGAGGTGCATCCTTTGAATACTTATCTTCATCGGAACAAATAATTAAGAAATCTCTCGGTGCTATTTCTTTTATTACATCAACAATTTCAAATTCTTTGAGAAATCCAGGTATAATACTAGACATTTCTACTCCTATTGAATTATCCATACGATATTTATAACTAACAACGCTTCCGCTTGACACGGCATAGCTTATTCTTTTGTCAAAAGCAGTTGCAAAATATGTAGTGTTCCCACCATAAGAATGTCCTAAGCAACCAATTTTTATTTTGTCCACAATGTCCAAACCATTAAGAACACTTACTGCACCTATGGCATCTTCTATGGAGATTTTAGCCAATGTCTCTCCTGTCAAAATACCATGACATAGTGCAAGGAAATGATTCCAGTCATCTTCTTTGTGATTTTCTTCAGTGCCTTTGGCATTTATTCTTCGTTCTTCGAAACATATTGCATCTGGCGCAATTACTACAAAACCTGCACAAGCAAGGTTACTTCCAAAGTCCTGTAGGGGGTCACCAACTAACCCGCAAACTTCACTTTTGCCCCAATTTCGTTGGCTATGATGCTGATGATTAATCAAAACTGCTGGAAATGGTGCTTCACCTTTTGGAATAAGGAGGAAGGCAGGGATGATACGACCGTTTACTTCATATTGGATTTTATTTCTTATATAAGCACCACAATCAATAACTGAATTGCAAGTAAATTCTATTCTATCTTTTATATGAGCAATACCAATAATTTCCGACATTCTATCAATTACGCTCATTTTTTCACCCTTTCTGGTATATAAATTGGTTTAATCAACTCACAAGTCTTGTCTGTATTCCTTTTTAATATTCAACCTTAAATTGGAATTTATCGTTTCTCCCATGTACCTGACAAGTTGAATTTTTCTATGAACAATTATTTTTCAATTAGTTTTATCAAATCTATGAAGTTAATAAAGCATTAATTTTTACTCGTACATCTGCGGGTAGACAACCTTCTAATGACCTTTGTAAGAGGAAATTATTCTTAATTCCATTTGATAAAATATACTTTTCAATCATTTCAACCTTACCTTTTCTATTAGGAATTAATTGATAAATTACATACCAATCTTCTAAAGAAGTAAATGGTATATTTACATCATTAATCATTTTTAATTCTGATATAGAGTTATTATCAAAGATATATCTAAATATTCCATCATTATGATTAATTGCAAAACCAGACATTACATCAACATCAAAGCCGTTTATTACATACTCATAAAAATATTTTGTTGAGTATGTTGAAGTTTTTTCCCACTTCTTTTTTTCTCCAATGCTTCTAAGAATCTCATCAGCCTTCTCAATATCATCAGTACTTATAAAGATATCAATATCATTAGGTTTATCTATAAGTCCAAATTTATTAAGAAGTAAAGATCCTCCAATTCCCCACACTACATTTGCATCATTTAAATTTTTTCCTATATAGCTTAAAGTATTAAACATTTAAATATCCTCTCTTATCTATAGGCTTTATCATAATTATATTAAATCGCAACGCTAAATTCAAATTTATCAAACAGTTTAATAAGGAACTAACTCGCCTAATAATGAATTGTGATTTACTTGGTGTACATATATTATAACCTAGTTTTGAAAATAAATGGAATATATTTTAATCCTAAATAAAAATAGCCTATCTTCCATGGCTGCTAAATAGGGTGAAATGTTACAGTAGGTACACATGAAATAAGGATTTTGTTTTAACATTAACAAAGTTTTTAGCTTTGTTAATGTTTTAGCATAATTCGTCATAGTCACTTAAGATTGTGATGAATTATGCTAATAATTAAGTTTCTTTAAAGTAAACTTGTCGTAATTCATCTATACGAATGCTTACAAGTTTACCCATAGCACGACGTGCTTCATGAGGGTTTTTCTTTTCTATTGCACTTATGACTTCGGGCATATGAAGAGGGGCTATTGCACAGCCAAAATGCCTAAAGATTGACTCGTTAAAAACTGTAATAAGAGTTTTAAATGAATTGCATACCAAAGGATATATATTGTTTCCTGTGGCACAATATAAACAGTGTTGGAATTCAAATTTTAACTGCAAAACTTCAGATATATCAGAGGATTCAAGAATTTTTTCGTATATTTCCTTCATGATTTTCAGGTCTTCTTGGGTTCGGTTTAAAGCAGCTAAATAGGCACACTCACAATCGGTTTTTAATCGATAGGACATTAATGAGTCAAAAGTTTTTTTATCTAATTTCCCACCATTAAAGTTCATAATAGATACAAGGGTATTTAATTGACCATTTCTAATATAATCCCCAACGAAGGCTCCCTTTCTTGGAATAATCTCTACGAAACCATTTCTGGCAAGCTCCGCAAGGCCTGAGTTTATAATAGTTCGGCTTACTTTAGTTTGTCTTTCCATCTCCCGTTCTGTAGGAAGACGGTCACCAATTTGCCACTCTCCTGATAAAATTTTACGCTCTATTTCTTTTATAAAAAGTTCCTTCATGGTAGGGACTACTATTTCTCCTAATTCCATATACAACACTTCCTTTACTCTGGTCTGACCAACACCATAGTTTTATTTTAGTGGTAAGAGAAAAAAATGTCAATATTATAATCCCTTTAGAATAGAGATTTAACATAAGGTTTTAATTAATATAACAAAAAGTTGATTTTTACCATATAAAATGTTAAAATTTATACAAGGATTGGTGTGACCACATAACAGATAAAACCTAGCATTTACAAACCACACTAGAATAGCGAAATAGAAAGCTAAATTAGGAAGGGGAAGATAAAATGAATACGTTTAAAGTACTTGAAATTAAACAAAGTGTTTTTGAAGACAATAATAAACAAGCAGAATTACTTAGAGAAGAATTGAAGAAGGAAAAAACATTTTTATTAAATCTGATGTCATCACCAGGGTCGGGTAAAACAACTACTCTTACAAGAACTATTAATGCATTAAAGGATGAAATGAGAATAGGGGTTATGGAAGCAGATATTGATTCCGATGTAGATGCTCATACTATTTCTCAAACTGGTGCAAAAGTAATTCAATTACACACAGGAGGAATGTGTCATCTTGATGCAGATATGACAAAGCAGGGATTAATAGGCCTTGGTACAGAACAAATAGATCTTGCTATATTAGAAAATGTAGGTAATTTAGTTTGCCCAGCAGAATTTGATACAGGATCTTCAAAGAATGCAATGATTTTGAGTGTTCCAGAAGGGGACGATAAACCTTTAAAATATCCCCTTATGTTCTCAATCTGTGATGTTTTATTAATCAATAAAATCGATGTATTACAATACTTTGATTTTGATTTAGAAGCATGTAAAGAAAGAGCAAGAAAATTGAATCCTAATATTAAAATTATTACCATTTCAGCTAGAACAGGTGAAGGAATAGATGAATGGGCACAATGGTTACGTGATGAAGTTAAAAAATGGAACGAACAATAATTAAAAAATTATTTTGGGGGTAGTGTACATGGCAGTTAAACAGAAAGTGCTTCAATTTGCAAATCAAGTCAGCAACAATAAGCCTGGTTCTAAGGGATGGTTTACGGAGAAGGATGCACGTTATAGAATTCTTGAACCAGTTGTTACCGATGAAATGGCAGAGGTTTTGCTATGCATGAAAATTCGTCAAAAGATAACAGCAGACCAAGTGGCACCATTGTGTGGTAAGAGTGTAGAAAGAACAACAGAACTTTTATTAGAATTAGCAGATATAGGGGTTTGCTTTGTTAACAATATTGAAGGCAAGGATACTTTCTGGTATGAAACATGGGTACCAGGTATCATGGAAATGATGGTTAACAATAAGGAAAATGTTGCAAAGTATCCACAGATTGCACAGTGCTTTGATGCCTATGGAGTAGAAAATGGTCCTAGGTCTACAGGTAGTTTTCCACCAGGGGTTGGACTTATGCGTGTTATTCCAGTAGAAACAGCTATTGATGGGGAAACAAGAAGAGCATCTTACGAGGAAATATCAAAGTACCTTAATGAAAGCGAATTATTCTCAGTTTCCAATTGTTCTTGTCGTACTGCAAGGGAGGCAGCAGGAGAAGGATGTGGTCACTTAAAGGAAGATATGTGCATTCAGCTAGGACATGCTGCGGAATATTATATCCGTACAGGGAGAGGCAGAAAGATCACTCGTGAAGAAGCCTTTGAAATCATTAAAAGAGCAGAAGAAAATGGATTGATGCATCAAATACCAAACTTAGATGGTTCAGGAAAAACTCATGCTATCTGTAACTGCTGTGGTTGTTCATGTCTTGCATTAAGAGGAGCTACAATGTTTACTAATGCAGATATGGTTCGTTCTAACTATGTTTCAAAAGTAGATAAGGACAAGTGTGTTGCTTGTGGAGAATGTGTTGCAAATTGTCCAGTAAATGCTTTACAGCTAGGACAAAAGCTTTGTTCAAGCAAACCAGTTGTTGAAGAGATAGTAAGAAAGGAAACTCCACGTAATGCAGAGTGGGGTCCAGAAAAATGGAATGTAGATTATCGTATTAACAGAAAGAATGTTGTGGATACAGGGACAAGCCCATGCAAAACTGCATGTCCTGCACATATTGCTGTTCAAGGTTATATTAAGCTTGCATCCCAAGGAAGATACACAGAAGCTCTTGAGCTAATCAAACATGAAAATCCATTTCCAGCAATTTGTGGACGTATCTGCCCAAGAAAGTGTGAATCTGCATGTACAAGGGGAGATATTGATGATCCTATCGCTATAGATGAAATTAAAAAATTCATAGCAGAACAAGATTTAAATACAGAACATCGTTATGTACCTAAGAAAAGACATGATTATGGAAAGAAGATTGCTATTGTCGGTGGTGGTCCAGCTGGACTTTCTTGTGCTTTTTATTTAGCTATTGATGGATACAAAGTAACTGTATTTGAAAAGCAAAAGGCTCTTGGGGGAATGTTAACATTAGGTATTCCATCCTTTAGACTTGAAAAAGAAGTAGTTAATGCAGAAATAGATGTTCTAAGAGAATTAGGAGTGGAATTTAAAACAGGAGTTGAAGTTGGAAAAGATGTTACCCTTAAGGAATTAAGACAACAAGGATATAAAGCTTTCTATGTTGCAATCGGTGCTCAAGGAGGAAGAAAGATTGGAGTAGAAGGTGAGGATGCTGAAGGAGTTATTGCTGGTGTTGAGTTTGTACGCAAGGTAAACCTTGGAGAAAATGTAAAACTTAATGGTAAGATTGTTGTAATTGGTGGTGGTAATGTTGCTATCGACGTGGCAAGAAATGCTACAAGGGTAGGTGCTTCAAGTGTGAATATGTTCTGTCTTGAAAGTCGCAAAGAGATGCCAGCTCTTGATGAAGAAATAGAAGAGGCAATATCAGAAGATATTACTATTAATAATTCTTGGGGACCTAAACGTATTATTACAGACAATGGCAAAGTTGTTGCTGTGGAATTCAAGAAGTGTGTTTCTGTATTTGATAAAGACGGAAGATTCAGTCCTGCTTATGATGAAAATGATACTAAGATTGTGGAGGCAGACTATGTATTGCTTTCAGTAGGTCAATCAATTGATTGGGGTAATTTACTTGCAGGCAGTAAGGTAGAATTGAATCCAAATAACACAATAAAAGCGGACTCCTTTACCTATCAAACTGGAGAACCTGATATATTTGCTGGTGGAGACTCCTATACTGGACCAAGATTTGCTATAGATGCTATAGCAGCAGGTAAACAAGGGGCAATTTCTATCCATCGTTTTGTACAACCGGGACAAAGTCTAGTTAATGGTCGTGATAGAAGGGAATATCATGAATTAGATAAAGCCGCTGTTGAATTTGGAGGGTATGATAATACTCCGAGACAAAAGCCAGATCATAAAGAGGAAGTAAATGCAAAGCAGTCCTTTAAGGATGTGCGCGCTACCTTTACAGAAGAACAAATGAAGAAGGAAACAGAACGTTGTCTTGGTTGCGGAGCTACAGTAGTTGATGAATTTATGTGTGTAGGATGTGGACAATGTACTACTAAGTGCAAATTTGACGCTATTTCACTTGTTAGAAAATATGATGCTGAGGGTGTATCATTAGAAGATTTGAAACCAGTAGTTGTTAAGACGGTAATAAAACGTAAAGGAAGAATAGCAGCTAGAAAGGTTAAAAAGCTTTTTGTTAAAGAAGATTAACCATATTTTCATGTTTTAAGCACGCTATAAGGGTAGGTGATTAATTTGCATGAGCTTGGAGTAGTAATCGAAGTTGTGAAAACTGTAGAAAAAATTGCAGTAGAGCAGAATTTGACTAAAATTGATAGCTTAGTTTTACAAATAGGAGAGCTTTCATCAATGATTCCAAAATATATAGAGGAATGTTATCCAGCAGCTGTTGATGGCACAGTATTGGAAGATACAAAATTGAAAATTGAAGTATTGCCGGGTAATGCTCTTTGTAATAAATGCAGTAAGGTATATAACCTTCTTCAAAATGGGAAAAAATGTCCTAAGTGTGGAAACAGTGACTTTCACCTACTAGGAGGAAGAGAGTTTATGATTAAAGAGATAGTTGCTTATTAGAAAAAACAAAATTCATTGCAAGACCTTATTTAGTTGATAACAAGTGAAACTTAGTTTCGGGAGGGGGTTGGACTCTAACTGAAGGTTAGTTGAACTTATCTACAGTCGTAGCTGCTGTTATCTCCAATGTAAAAAGGGTGGGGTGTTACAGCAGGTAGGCATAAGATAAAATTAAATAAGGTCTTTTAATTTCTTTTAAAATTAGAGACAGAAGAGAGCACAACATGACAGGAATTACTATGAAAAACATCTTAGAATAAAAGTAACAGATGAGACAAACTGAAAAACATATATTTGAAACAGAGGTGAAGGGTTGTGGAATGGATAGAGGCTATGAATAAATCACTGGAGTATATGGAAAATAATCTTCTTAATAATATCAGTGTGGAAGATGTAGCAAAACAGGTTTATATGTCAAGCTTTCATTTTCAAAGAGGATTTCATATATTGACAGGTTACACAGTGGGAGAGTATCTGCGTAACAGACGGCTTACTTTGGCTACCTATGATATCCTTAAGAACGAAGAAAAACTTATAGATATTGCATATAAGTATGGATATGAGACTCCTGAAAGCTTTTCAAAAGCTTTTAGAAGATTTCATAGGATTAGTCCAAGTCAGGTGAAAGCAGAAAGTTATAAATTACAACCTTTTCAGCGTCTCATTGTTAAAATTAAGGTGGAAGGTGGTAATACCATGGATGTTAGAATTGAGAAAAAGGAAGGCTTTAAGGTTTTTGGCATTAAAAAAAGCTTTAAAAATGACACAGCATTTACTGAAATACCAAAGTTTTGGAATGAGTTTTGTAGCAAATACTGTAATGGTGGGGTACAAAAGCTATATGGAATGTTTGGAGTATGTATTGATGAAGACCATAGCAGCGAGTTCTCTTATGTTATAGGAGACACTTATGACGGCGAGAGAATCTCAGAGGAATTTGAAATAGTAGAAATTCCAAGGTTGGAATGGGCAATTTTTCGTTGTGTAGGTCCAATGCCAACTGCATTGCAATCTGTTAATAATAGAATTTGGAAGGAGTGGCTTCCAACTAATGGAGTTTATGAAATAGCTGCTGGTTACAATGTTGAGATGTATACAAAGGGAGATATAAGTTCCCCTGATTACTTAAGTGAGATTTGGATTCCTGTAAAAAGAAAGGATAGACTATAGTAAGGGTGTAATAGGAAGTGATATTTACTTTCAGGCCATGTGTTACAACAGGTATACTGAGATAAACTAAAGTAGATTACTATAGGGGGTAATTATGGATATTAATAAGTGTATTAGGGAATCTTTTTCTGTAATTGGAAAAGAGGGTTCTACTAAGGATGGAGAAGGATTTATTAAAAGATTATGGGAAGATGCAAATTCACATTTTTCAGAGGTTAAATCCCTAGCAAAGACTGATGACAAAGGAAATATTCTTGGAATTTGGGGCGCCATGTCAGATTTTACTTATTCCTTTAAGCCATGGGAAAATAATTTCACTGAGGGATTATATCTTGCAGGAGTAGAGGTCACCAATGAAGCTGTGGCCCCAATTGGTTGGGCGAAATGGACAATACCTTCATATGAATATATTTATGTTAAATGTGAAGGTGAAGATACGTTTTTTAGGATGATAGAATATCTAAAGAAAAACAACATAAAGTTAGCTGGAGCAGTTCAAGATTACAATTGTCCAAAGGAAAACGGACAGCCATATATGTTTTTCCCAATAAGAAAGTTATAGTTATCAAGTGAAACTTAATTTAGGCTTTACCTAAATTGTTAGTTGAACTTATCTAGAGTGGAGATAACAGCAAATAGTTATGAAGTAAATAAGGCCTGTGTTTTGAATTAATTAGGGTTAATTGAAAACATGGGTCTTTTTATTATATCAAGTTAATCTTACTTTAGTTGTGTACAAAAATAATAGTTGAACTTATCTAGAGTCTTACCTGGTGTTAATTCCAGTCTAAATAGGGCAAAGTGTTACAGCAAGTAGAAGTTCTAAGTTGGGAAATATTTAATACAGACATAGTTGACGAATATATCATTAAATGATATATTTTATTTAACGATATATCATTTAATGATATAAAATATTTAGTTGGAAAGGAAAAAAATATGCCAAGGAAAGACTCTATAGACCTAGGAGAATTAACAGACTCAGCTTTTTACATTTTGTGTAGTGTTATAGAAGAAAAGCATGGATATTTAATTATGAAGACCATTGAAGAATTAACTAATGGGAAAGTAACAATAGGTCCTGCCTCTCTTTATACTACTCTTAAAAAACTTTTATCTGCAGGATTGGTAGAGCTTTATGATACAGGAGAACAAAATAAGAAGATATATAAAATTACAGATTTAGGATGCAAAATGCTTGAAAAAGAAATTCAGAGAAAAAAGCAGATGGTGGCGTTTGCAGAGCATTTTTTAAAGTAGGAAGGGAGTAAAGAGATGAAAAACAAATATGTTATGATAAGTGGCTTCGCCTTCAGTGAAAAGGGTGATATGAGAAAATTAAAGAACTATGCAAAGGAGGGATGGATATTAGAGGGTATATCAGCAGGCTTCTTTTATAAGCTAAAAAAAGATAAACCTAGAAACTTAGAGTATAGTTTAGATTATCAAAGTGAAGCTGATGATGAATATTTTCATTTATTTTTAGAGGCTGGCTGGAAACCTGTTGTTTCTTTAGAAGGAGATGTGCACATATTTGAAGCAGAGGCAGGAACAAAGCCTATATATAGTGACCAAGAATCTATAGTTGACAAATACAGAAGGATAAAAAAGCAAACTGGTAGAGGTAGCATATACTCGTTGATTATAATGGGACTTTTTATAGCCTTATCCATTATTTCAGGTATATTTATAAAGTCCATATTTTTAATAACTATAGCATTATCTATAGTAAGTATGTGTATATTTATTTTTAATTTTATGCCATACTTAGCTTATAATTACAGAATAAGAGAATTTGAGAAAACTGGGAAGTGCGAAGAAGGAGACATTTTTAACAAAANNCTCATGGATTATGTGGGGAGCCATAGGCATTGCTTTGGGAATTTGGGGAGTAATGGATGTACTTAAGAAGAAATATCTTGGAATAGCAGGAATAATTATAGGAATCTTATATATAGTTATGGCTTTAAAGGATTATAAAAGAAAACCATAAAATTTCAGAATATATGGTTATATTCTTCCGTATTAATATTAGTAAAACATAGAAAGGAGGGATTTTCATGTATGGTTTTTCAAGGTTAAAGACCATTGTGGCTAAGCCAGTAACTAATATAATTCATAAGCCTACACCAATTACCTATATAGGACCAGGTAAACTTAATGCTATTATGGATATATTAAAGATGAATAATAGTAAAAAGGCTTTTTTCATTGTTAGCAACACAATAATGAAGAAAGGAATTGTTGATAAGTTAATAGGTGATATAAAAAACCAAGGCATAGAGGTAAAAGTATTTGCAGGGGTTAAACCAGACCCTACTTTTAAAACTGTAATAGAAGCACAAAAACTTTGTGAAGATGCAGATATTATGGTGGCTATTGGAGGAGGATCTATTTTGGATACAGCTAAGGCAGTAAGTGCAGCAGTGACAAACCATATTGATCCGCATAAACTTACGGGACTATTGAAAGTAAAGGGTCAGCCATTACCACTTATAGCAGTTCCAACTACAGCAGGAACAGGCTCAGAGACTACTGTGGCCGCTGTTATTTCTGATACAGAGTCTCATATTAAAAAACAAATACTGGATCCCAAAATTGTACCTTTATATGCCATACTAGACCCAGAGCTGATGAAGGGATTACCTTCATTTATAACTGCAACAACTACAATGGATGCCTTAACCCATGCTTTAGAGGCTTATGTTTCTAAATATGCTACTGAAGAAACAGATAGGTATGCAGAGATAGCAGTAAAATTAATTTTTGAAAACTTTGATTCAGTGATGAAGAGTTCAGAAGACTTAAAGGCTAGGGAAATGATGCTAATAGCCTCTTTTTATGCTGGCATGGCTTTTACCAGAACTTATGTTGGATATGTCCATGCTTTTTCCCATGCTATTGGCGGAAAGTTTGGAGTATCTCACGGATTAGGCAATGCAGTAATTCTTCCCCATGTAATGAATTATTATAAAGATGTATGTGAGAAAAAATTTAGCAAACTATCAGATATAGTAAACCTAAGCAGAAAAGATGAAGATACTAAAGAGAACGCAGATAGATTTATTGAATCTATATTTAAAATGAATAAAAAGGTAGGAATTCCAGATAGACTAGAAGCTTTTCCAAAGGGTAATATTGATGAGATTATAGTTATGGCATTTAGAGAATGTCATGGAACTTACCCGGTACCAAAATATTTTAGCAAAAATCAGGCAAGGAAGCTACTAGAGAAGGTGGCAAATTGATATGATTTTATCATCAGGTAAAACTTAGTTTAGATTCCACTAAAATATTAGTTGAACTTATTTAGGGTGGTAGCTGGTGTTAACTCCAGCCTGAATAGGGTGAAGTGTTACAGCAGGTAGTATTAGCGGAGGTTTTACAATGAGCCCGAGGGAGCAGTATTTAATCCAGATTAAGAGAGGGAGGAGCAATCTATTAGCTATGCTTGTGTTTACAGCTATAAACACAGTGTTGTATATCACTAAAGCATCTATATATTTTCCTTTTTCTGCATTTTTCCCCCAAGTAGCAATGGCTGTAGGGTATGAATTTTATACTTATAACGGTAATGTGATGATTCTTATAGTTGGAATAATCGCGGCATTAATAAGTATAGATATTTATCTTTTATGCTATGGAATGAGTAAACTAGATATGAGATGGCTTATAGGTGCCATGGTGATTTTCTCTATTGATACAATAGCCATGGTGTATTTTTCACTGCCAATAAGTGATACATCAATTGTTGTGGATTTCGCCTTTCATGGGTGGGTATTATTTTATCTTATAAAGGCCACTATTGCAATTTCCAAATTTAAAAAGTTACCTATTGAGGAGACAAGGTCATTTTCAGAATCTACAGAAGAAAAAGAAGAAACAATTATGGAAAGTGAAGAAATATCAAGTGAAACTTAGTTTCAGGTGGAGTTTGAACTCCACCTGAATATTTAGTTAGGCTTATCCATTGTGTCAACTGATGTTATCTTCAGCCCAAGGAAGATGAAGTGTTACAGAAGATAGATATGAAATAAAAATTCTTCTTTACCAGTACAAATACAAAAAATAATCTCCACAGAATTGATTTATATAACTCTGTGGAGCACATATATCTTTGTTACTTATCTAAAACACAGCTGATTTCTTTAACAGTTGATACGATATAATCAGCTCCAGCTTTTTGAAATTCTTCTTTATTTCCATAACCATATAAAACACCCATTGAGTCAATGGAATTCTCTTTGGCACCTATAATGTCATGTTTTCTATCTCCAATCATAAGAACAGAAGATAAATCAGCAATATGGTTTTCAGCTAAAGCATAGGCAATTATATCACCTTTTTTGTCTCTAGTGCCATCTAGTTCAGCTCCTGATACAAAATCAAAGTATTTTAACAAGTCAAAGTGTTCTAATATCTTAAGGGCAAAGATTTTTGGCTTAGAAGTAGCTAAAATTAGAGTCTTTTTATTATCCTTTAAAGTTTGCAAAACTTCTTTAATTCCATCATAGACTATGTTTTCATATAGGCCTTTTACGCTAAAATACTCTCTGTACTTTTTTATAGCTGTGTCTGAATCTTCCTTTGAGAAGCCGTAATACTCCATAAAGGAATCCTTTAGAGGTGGACCGATAAACTTACATAAGTCATCTAAATTTTCTACATCTATATCAAAATCCTTTAATGCATAGGCTACAGCTTTAGTTATACCAACTTTAGGGTCAGTTAATGTACCGTCTAAGTCAAATAAAATGTATTTATAATTCTTCATAGTATCCTCCATAGTTTTTATAGCTATTCTTATCCAATAACTTATAGCTTGGATATATTTATTATTAATAATATATCATAAAATCTAATTGAAAAGTAGTATTTGTTTCATGTGCAGCCTTAGTAACGCTAATGTATATTTAAGGTGGAGCATTGGAACTTATAGGATCCTACATAGGTCCAATTAAGGTTTCTATGAAGTTAAAAAACTAAGTTTCACCTTATGTTAAGTTCAGTTGACAATATTCCAATTTTCATTGGTAGAAAAGAGAACTAGGGGAAGGTATAATATACACAGGCGAATTTAAATTAATATCAAGGCAGGTGGATATTATGTTATTGAGTGAAAAGTTGATGCAATTGCGAAAAAAGAAGGGATTATCACAACAGCAGGTGGCTGAAAAATTAGATGTATCTAGACAAACAGTGAGTAAATGGGAGACAGGGCAAACCGTTCCAGAACTTAATAAAGCAAGATTATTAAGTGAATTATATAATGTAACTTATGATTATTTAATTAATGAAAATACTGTAAATATTGATGCTACAAATATAGAAAAAATAGTTGATGAAATAGACTGGACCAAGGCATGGAGCGAAAAATACCCTATTTTAGCTTCATATCAAGGTATGGCGGGAGTAAATCCTTATTCTAGAAGAATATCACAGCTTTATGATGATTTTAAAAGAGAATTTGGTTTTGATGATACAGATACTGTTCTTATTTTAAAGGACATTCTTTATCAAAAATATAAAACATCAAAAAATAAAATTAAATAAAAGGATTTTATTTTTTATTTCACTGCTGTAACACTCTATAATTTTAGGGTGGAGTGTTACAGCAGGTACACATCAGATTAACACTGATTTTAAATATAGGAAAACTTTTCATAAATCTAATGTTATCGTTATAATATTTCCAATACTTCTACTGTATACTTACCACCAGGAGCGTCAACTTCAACTATATCCTGTGGCTTTTTTCCCATCAATGCCTTCCCAAGGTCTGATTCTATGCTTATGCGCATGTTTACAGGGTCTAAGTCCAAAGTAGTTACTAGGGTTATTATTGCCTCATCGTCATCCTCTAGGAACTTTACCCTGGCCTTGCTATTAAGGCCTAATGAGGATTTATCTAAGTCCTTATCATCTATTACGGTTGCTGTTGAAATCATGGTTAATAAGTACTGAATTCTGTTGTCATTTTGTCTATAATTAGCACAAGCTTCTTTATATTCTGCATTTTCGGATCTATCCCCATGGGCAGCAGCTATTAATTTTTCCTTTGCTATTTCAGCTCTTTTTACAGTCATTCTATACTCTAATTCTTCTCTTAACTTTTTAATATTTTCTTCAGTCAATGTATTATTCATGAAAACTGAATCCTCCTATCAAATGAAACTTAGTTTTAGATAGAGCTTGAACTCCAGGTGAATATTGGTTGAATTTATCTAGGGTCCTATCTGCTGTTATTTTCAGCCTAAAAAGGATGGAGTGTTACAGCAAGTAGACATTAGATTAAATATTCTATGACAATATTATATAATATATATAGAAAAATGAAAGATGTTTGAATTTTAGTTGAACTTCATATAGGGCATTACAATGATAAATCCAACATTATATATAAGAAACTGTAATCTAGGGAATTTGATTAATAATATAAACAATGTTATATTGAAATCAAGGGGATAAGCCTTATGAACACCTGGAATATATAATTATGTGGGTTATTTGAAACACAGTAATAAACAGGGCAGTAGATTTGGATAAACAAATTTTCTGCTCTTTATTGTATGTAATTATTAAGGGAGGGGTAGTTGTTATGGATGATAGTATGATTTTATTTGACTTTGATGGTATATACAAAACACAAGATTTTTATATGGATTATAGCCATCAATGAATATCATTCCATGGGCTTACAGGAACTAATTCTTATTGTGACTTATGGGCCCAAAGATATATTAAGAAAAAGTTAAATAACAAGGCTTTGCCAAAAGTAAGTTTTATTGGTTCAGGAAACTATCATTATATAAGTTTATTTTTAATAGAAAAAATTAAAGAGAATTTTACTCTTGTTCTTCTTGATAACCACAGCGACTGTCAGAGACCTATATTTGAGGAGCTGCTTTCTTGTGGCGGATGGGTAAGGACTGCAATACTAACTAATAAATTTTTGAAGGAAGTTATATTAGTGGGTACCAGTGAGGATTCAATAGGTACAATAGATCCGCAGGTAAAGCATAAACTAGTGATTTTGTCTCAAAATATGATTTTCAGGGATAAGCATTGGTGGTATAAATTAAAGAAAATAATCCATTATCCAACATACATATCTGTTGATAAGGATGTTTTTAGTAAATATACAGCTGAAACAAATTGGGATCAAGGACAAATGACTATTGATGATTTTTACTATGGATTTCAACATATTGAAAAAAATAAAAGGATAATATCTATGGATGTATGTGGAGAATATTCAATGAATTATTCCCAAGGTAAAGTATTTGAAAAAGCTAATTCAAGAAATAACATAGCAAATGGGATTTTAGCACAGGTGCTTTTAGCACCCCTGGGGTCAAGACAAAAAATGTCATGACCCCAGGGGTGATTACATGATTTGGAAGAAGGTGTATTAAAAAGTGATTGATTATTGTGATATACAGGAAAAGGATTTTGAAATTCTTACAGAAATTATGACAGAGGCATTTAATGATGATACTAAAATGCATACAAATCTTATAGAAGATGGACCAGTAGGATATAATGATGGTACTTTAATAAGAAAATTATGTTCTAATAAAAAATGTATTTCTCAGAAAATTATACTTAATAGCAAAATTATCGGAGCGTATACTATATTGCCAAAATCACAGGATACGTGTGAATTAGAGATGCTATTTCTTGATCCAACCATAAAGAGTAAGGGAATAGGATTTATGACTTGGCAGCATATTGAAAATACATATACTTGGTCTAAAAAATGGATAGTAGAAACACCTGCCTATTCAAAAAGAAATTATTATTTTTATACAAAAAAGTGTGGATTTATAACAGTGAATCAAAAACAATATGAGGATGGTGAGCAATCCTATATTTTCGAAAAATCTCTATAGAATCCTAGGAAAAGATGTTATAATTAATGAGTTAGAAGTTGATACTAATTGTGATCACTTATGAAGTGACTACAAAATATTCATAATGGAAGAGAGAGTACATGGAAAATTTAAAATTAGAAAAATCAATTAAAAAACTAGACAGAGAAATAGATGCCTTAAGGGTAGCAAGTAAGTATTTATCAAACAAAGATGAAATAGAGGAAGTAAGGAAGAGTTTAAACAATAAAAGACAGCTTTTGGCTGATGAACTTTACTATAATGATAGCAAAAGCTACATAGAATGTTGTGAAGTTATGAAAGAAATATTAGATAAAGAGTTAGGAAAAGAAGAACAAAAGGAATTGCTTGAAAAAATTAGAGAAATATATGGCAGAACTTCTCCTAACGTATCTAAGGAATCTAATGGCCTTAATGGTTGGCTTAGAGAACTGGATATAGAGCATCTATGGAAAGAAAATTCAGATACAGATTGGGCTACATTGGTTATTACCAGATGTTAGTGTGCACCCCAGGGGTCGTTACAATTTTTGTAACGACCCCTGGGGTTTATTTTTGTAATTTTTGTATCTGGAAGTTAAGTTTAATAGAGGACACTTATCAACAAATTAATTCTAAATTTTATTACTTGACTTAAATGATTAGATATTATAATATTTAATTACCACTGGTAATTAAATATTTAAGGAAGTGATTTTATTGAAGAAAGGCATTACAAAGGAGCAAGCAATCGATGTGGCTCTCGAACTGATGAAAGATAAGGAAGATATAAGGAATGTTAATTTGCGGGAAATTGCTCGTAGTATAGGTTGTGCTCATACAAATCTTTATAACTATTTTAAATCCCTGGATGATTTATTATGGGAAGCACATATGGAGATTTTAAGAAGATTTTCTTGGAATTTAGAGAAACATCTTGTAACAATAGATGACAATGAAAAAAAATTAGATTGCTTTTTTAATGAATTTTTAGATTTTGCGCTGAATAATAGAGGATGGTTTCGACTAGCTTGGGTAGAGGTTATTAGGGGGGAAAGACCCAAAATTGATGAAGCAATAACATCAGGAACTGTAGATAATTTAGTGGAAATTATTGAAAATATATGGGTGGAATTATATGGAGAGGGCTGTGAAAAAAATAAGATAAGAAATGCATTGCATATAGTACATTCTTATATCCATGGAGAGTTATCTATTTATATTGCCCAAAGGTCACTTTTATCTGATAAAAAGGAATTTAAAGCTTATGTTATAAATGTATCCAAAACTATGATTAGGTTATTATTGAAAAAGGAGGAATAATTCTATGGAGGATTATGAGGAAGAGCTAAAAAAAGAAATACAATATCTAAAAAAAACATTATTGCTGATTAGAAACAATTTGTATTGTGAAGAAGCAAAGTTTCTAGATAAAAGAAAAAATCTCCTTGAGGAGCGACGATATATGTATGAAAATACAGTGCATTCTTCGGACGATTTTGGTAAAATTTCTGACGCGGTTCAATATATTTCTCCATTAGCTATTAATACCTTTGATTATAATTTAAGAGAACGAAACATAGAAAGGCTTAAAAAATTAGAATCTTCCCCTTACTTTGCTAGAATAGATTTTTGTGAAGAACAGTGTGAAGAAGAGAAAATATATATAGGATTATCAAATGTAATGGATAAAGAAATTTATAAAATTTATATATATGATTGGAGAGCTCCTATAGCCAGTACATTTTATAGATATGAATTGGGAGAGGCTAGTTATTCATCACCTAACGGTAGGATATATGGGAAAATTAATTTGAAAAGACAATATGAAATAAAAAATAGCAAATTAGAGTATTTTTTTGATTCTAGTATAAATATAATGGATGATATTTTAAAAAAGGTACTTTCTACTAACACGTCTGCAAAGATGAAATCTATTGTTGAAACCATTCAAAGGGAGCAGGATATTATTATTAGAGATATTGAAAATGATCTTTTGATAGTTCAAGGGGTTGCTGGAAGTGGAAAAACATCAGTTGCTTTGCATAGAGTAGCATTTTTAATGTATCAAGGACTTGTATCAAAGCTTAGTAATAACAATGTCATATTCATATCCCCTAACAACTTATTTGATAAATATATATCTAATGTGCTACCAGAACTTGGTGAAGAACATGTTAAAGCCACTACCTTTGAAAGTATTTTTAAGGATGTGTTTCAAGATAAAGTTAAAATAAAAAGTAGAAATTTAGTTTTAGAAGAAATTATAAATGCTAGAGACACAAAAAAGAAGCAATTAGTAAAGGATAGTATGGAGTTTAAACTGTCCAAAAACTTTATTTTGATATTAAATAATTATTTAAGTTATTTTGAGCATAAAATGCTTAAGTTTACTGATATTTATTACAATGGAGAGTATATTGCTCATAGAGAGTTGCTAAAGACAGAATTAATAAATTATAGCAAAGTAAATATACCATTGGAAAAAAGACTGTTAACTATAGAGAGACGTCTTATGTCACGGTTGAAAGAACTTAGAAAAATTCGTATCAGCAAGCTTGAACAATTTGTAAGTGCTTATCCAGAACATGTTTTTGAAATAAAATCTTTTGCGCGATTAATATCATTAAAACAGAGCTATGCATTACAGAATATAATATACAAATCCACGAGATTAGATGTTTTGAAAATATACATGGAATTGTTTCAAAATAAAGATTTGTTTTACAGAATGGCGAGGGGGATGGAAGTACCTAGAAATATTGAAGAAATTTTAGACTATACTAATAGCAAATTCAATGAAAATGCTTTATTATATGAAGATGGAATAGCCTTATTATGCTTAAAATTAAAGATGTCTGGAGATAATCTCTATAAAAGTATAAAACAAGTAGTTGTTGATGAAGCACAGGATTATTATCCAATGCACTTTGAAGTATTAAAATATTTATATAGTGATGCTAAATACACAATAATGGGAGATATTAATCAGAGTATTGAAAAAACTTCTGATTTAACAATATATGATGATATAGAGAATATTTTAAATAAGAAAAAGAAAACAAGGATTTTTTTAAGCAAGAGTTTTAGATGTTCATATGAAATTACTAATTTTAGCTCCAAACTTATTAATACAGACATAGAAATTAATAGTTTTGAAAGGCATGAAGATTTTCCTAAAATATATAAGGGAATAAGTGTAATTGATATGGAGACAAGGATTGTTAATGAAGTTATTGATCATGAAAAAAGTGGTTATAAATCTATAGCAATAATATGTAAAAGCATGAAGGAATCTGAGCATCTATTTCGGACTATAAGAAATAGGCTAAATGTTGTATTATTAAGTGAGAATCAATCAGAGATTATATCAGGTGTGGTTATATGTCCTATCTATATTGCAAAGGGTCTGGAATTTGATGCTGTTATAGTATATCAAAGCAATAATGTAAACTATATTACTGAAGAGGATAAAAGGTTATTGTATATAGCAACCACAAGAGCCTTGCACAAGTTATCATTTTATTATACTAATGAAATAAGTAAGTTTATAGATAATATATAAACAGACAGATAGAAAATTTACAAAAATTAGAAGGGTAGATCGTTTGTATAAAAGCAAATTTATCTATCCTTCTAATTTTTGTATAGTGGTGGGTATTTGATATTATTAAGGTAATATAACTTATAGGCAAAATATCTTTGAATGTTGTTTTGTCTTCTTATGAGATGATTAAATAAAAACAGTTAAAACTTTTTTTCAAGTTACTTCGTTATATATGTGAAGGGGGATGAGAGTGTTGGCCCAAAGTGATAATCAGCTTATTAAAGAGATACTAAAGGGAAATGAATCCGCCATGGAACTCCTTGTAAAAAGGTATTATAAAATGGTTCATAGCTTTATTTCCAGATATGTTGGAGATTTTAACATTGCTTATGATTTAACTCAAGAGGTGTTTATTAAAATAATTAAGAATTTAAATAGATGTGATTACCAAGATAATGGATTCAATAAGTGGGCATTAAAGATAGCTAGCAAACACTGTAAAGATTATTTTAAGAGTAAAGCATACAAACAAAGGCAAGTGAGTGAGGATATAAACAATATTGAATTAAGTTCCTCAGAAAATGTCATAGATATTCTCGAGAAAAATGAAAGAAGAGGTCAGGTTATTAAAGCGCTTAATAATTTACCAGATTTACAGAGAGAGGCCATAATTTTAAAATACTATAATGATCTGAAAATAAAAGACATAAGTCGTATAACAGGGGCTAATGAATCTACTATTAAGTCTAGAATTTTTAATGGAATAAAAAGTTTAAAAAATATTATAGGAGGTAGTGGGGATGAAAACAGGAAAATTAAATGATGATTTTTTTGATGATGACATAGACAATTTTTTAGCCAGCTATACAGAGCCTTCTATAGATGAAACTAAAATTGATAATACCGTAGATGTGTTAAGGGCATATATGCCAAGAAAAATAAAGAAACAGTCTGTTATAACAATAATAAGAAATGAGATTTCATACGTAGATAAATATTATTGGATTTTTGCCGCCTTCATAATATTATTTTCAAGTTTAATATCTATTCAAGAATATATAAGTCCATACACTTATATAGCTGTAGTTTCACCAATACCTCTTATTATAGGACTAGCTCAACTTATAAAAGGCATAGAGGAAAAAATGTGTGAGATAGAAAAAAGCTGCAAGTATAATTACAAGGAAATAATAGCATGTCGACTTGTTATAATATGTACATTTTCAATGGTTTTAAATTTAGCTTTGTGTACTATATTCGCCTTTACCCAAGAAGGAATTTCCTTCTTTAAAATCTTATTTGCTTTTATAGCTCCCTTTACAGTAGTAGCATTCATATGTCTAATGGTGGTTTCTAAATACTTAAGTCGAGGTTCGGTGGTAGCCTGCTTGGTTGCTTGGATTGGAATATCTGCTGTAGGTAATTTTATAACAAGTTATGGGTCATTAATAGAAAAACTTAGCAATGTATCTCTAGCCTTTGGAACAGTCATATTTATAATTATTTTCTTATATTCAGTTAAAAGATTTTATAATAATTTAATTAATAATGAAGAGGTGTATTTATGGAATTAAAAATAGATGGAATTACTAAAAAGTACAAAGATAAAATAGCCGTTAATAACTTTTCAGCAACTTTAGAAAATGGAGTCTATGGATTGCTTGGACCTAATGGATCGGGGAAAACAACATTAATGAGAATATTAGCTGATGTAGTAAATGAAACAGAGGGCAATATATATGTCAATGGAAATAATAAAAGAAATTTAGACGAAGAATATAGAAGTTTAATAGGATATGTACCACAGGAAATAGGGTTTTATAGAAGTTTTACAGCAGAGAAATTTTTGTATTATATAGCAGCATTAAAGGGGATAGATAAGAAAGAAGCAGAGGATAAAATAGATAAATTACTTGAATTTGTGAATTTAGAAAAGGAAAGAAAAAGAAAACCGTGTAAGTTTTCAGGAGGAATGAAACAAAGGCTAGCAATAGCTCAAGCTCTTCTTAATGACCCCAAAATTCTCATCTTAGATGAACCAACGGCAGGGTTGGATCCAAATGAAAGAATAAGATTTAAAAATTTAATTGGAAATATAGCAAGAGATAAAGTTGTTATATTATCTACTCATATAGTTAGTGACATTGAGTTTTTAGCCAATGAGATTCTGATAATGAAGGAGGGACAACTTATAGATAGGGATAAACCTCAAAATCTTGTTGATAAGGTAAAGGGAAAAGTATGGAGTCTTCAAGTTCAAGAAGAGGAATTTCTTGAGATAAGTAGTAAACATAGAGTGGCAAATACCCTAAGGCATGAGAATTTTATATCAATAAGGGTTATTTCGGATAGGAAGCCTGAGGAAAATGCCATAGAGGTGGAGCCAAACCTAGAAGATGTTTTTCTATATCATTTTAATGAAGTAGGTGTTAACTATGATCCAATTAATTAGGTATGAATTAGAGAATTTGCTCAAAAGAAAATGGACTATAGTTGCTTTAGTGATAATTGCTATATTTATATTGATGCCTTCCTTTATAGAATGTAGAACTATAAAAAATGACTTTGGAAATTTGGAAAATTATAAGACTATGTCCAAAGGGTACGATGGTATATCCATGGAAGAGGCTAAAAGAAGATTTGACACAGCTTATAAGAAAAATGAAGCTATAGACAAAAAAGAAACCACTATGGAGCTAACAATGGAGGAAAAGATAGCTTTAAAAAACTTTAATTATACAGCTAAAGGTAAGAAATATGTTATAAATGATGAAAAACTAAATCATGAGGAAATTAAGCAGAGATTAATTAAACTTAAAGGTGAAAATTTACAAGATAGCTATGAATATAAAAACTTAGAAAAAGCAGATTCTATGATTTCTAAATTGAATAAAGAAAACTATAGGTATACCGCAGGATGGAACTATATAACTGATTTTAATGTAGGTGCTACTTTGACTGTTATTCTTTTGGTGGTAGGACTAGCATCAATCTTTAGCAACGACTATAATTCAAATACTTCACAAATAATTTTAAGTACAAAGGAAGGCAAGAGGAAAGGTGTAACTGCTAAAATCATAGCAGGGATAATCTATGGGAGTCTAACATTTATATTTGTCAACGGTATGAATTTTTTATCAGGTTTAACCATAGGCATTGATGGATGGAATGTAAAGGCTACTGCTCTTTATGGTGTCACAGGAACTCCTTTTAATTTTACAGTAATAGAATAATTTTTTAACCCTAGGAGTAGTATTTGTGGGGACGATTTTGTTTGCATTATCCATAATGCTATGTTCCCTATTGTTTAAAAATATTATACCAACTATATTCATAGGACTGGCATTGTACTTTGTATCCCCAGAGGCCATAGGACTTAACTGTCTACAGACACTGTCCAACATGAATTTAGCTACAATAATAAGAGGAAAACACATATTTGGAACTTATATAACTTTTAATATCTTTGGCACCCCAGTTATGCAGTATATGGTTATAGGCGTAGTTGCTATGATTATTTTATTAACAACTGCGGTTTTATTAAAGTATTTTGGAAAAACACAAACTATAGCATAATGAGGTGATAATATGGCACAGTTAGTAAAAATGGAACTAGAGAAGACAATAAAAAATAGGATGATTTTAGCTATATCAATTATAATAATCTTTTCCGCCCTAGCTTGTAACAGATTTTATTTAGATTATATTGATGGTAATATAGTTGATAATCTTCAAGTTTGGGCTAATATAAACAATACAAGGGTATCATCAGTGCTTATGGCAGTAATGATAATAGTTGGCTTAGGCAACATATTTTCAGAGGAATATGCAATAAATGCTGCAGAGCTAATTCTAAGTACTAAAGAAAGCAAAAAAAATTGGTTATAGCTAAGATATTAGCAGGTTTAGCTTTTGCTACAATAATGTTTATAATTATAAGTTTAATATTTATATTAAATGGAGTATCTACAAGTTTTGCATTGGGTCATGAGAGCCCTCCATCACTGATAGGAAATAAAAGTTATAATATAACAATTATAAAAGGTAGTGCTTTAGGTTATTTACTAAACTTTGCTGGAGTTCTAGGTTTTAGCTTAGTGGTTATGCTGGTATCCTTAATATTAAAAAACAATATGACTTCCGTAGTAACTAGCCTAGTGATTTATTTTCTACCCAGTTTAATAGCATTGCTGAATATAGATGTAGCTTTCCTAAACAACCTTAGGGTAATAAGCTTTATGTCTTTATTTAGTGGAATTTATATTTTTGGTAGTGACACAACCTATGAGATTCTAGGGACAACTTTCTGTGTACCTTATATTTTAATAATAGCTTTAATATTAATTACCATAATTAGTATTAACTTTTTAAGGATTTTTGGTAAAAACCAAAATATTTAAAGTTAAAAAATCAAGGATTTAGAACTATTTAATTAGTATTTCGTATATGTAATAAATGATATTTTAAATTTTTATAAATAGGGAGGGATAGTATGCGATGTATTAAGTATATATCCATGTTCTTAGTGGTATCCTTGATTTTATGCAGCTGTGGTAAGGCAGAAGGATTAAGCAAAAAAGAAAAGCTAGAAGACTTTGAATATATGTGCAAAATTATATCTGAGAATCATCCAGCATTAGGAGCCAGTGATATGGCAGCTAAATGGGAACAGTTAAAGAAAGATAATTTGGAAAAGGTAAAAAAATCTGATTCAGATGATAGCTTTCAATCTATTATCAGTGGTATGGTAAAATCCTTGAATGATAACAATACATTCATAGTATCAAATAAGGAATATGATGATATTAAAGGTGACTTTGAGGAAAATAAGTTTTGGAAGGAACAGCTAGAACGTAGTGAGGTAATAGAAAGATATAAAGATGCAGAGAACGTAGATAATAAAGAAGAAAACAAAGATATTACAACTAAAGACACAGAAAAGAAAGATGCAAATGAACACAGGAATATGCTAGTTGAAAAGGTCACTCCCAAGGGGGAAAGTACTGCTGTAAATTATGTTAGAATATATACATTTAATAAAGATACAGTAGAAGAGGACATGAAAATAATAAGGGACCTTATGAAAACCAATGATAGTTCAAAATTGATTTTGGATTTAAGATTTACTAAAGTAGGGACGGACTCTTACTGGACAAATAATTTAGCACCTACCATATTTACAGTGAGCTCTAATTGGAGTAAATGCACCTTTTATAGAGATGGTGAGTATCTAAAGGATTTCTTAGGAGCTGTTAAGGAAAAGAAAAGTATCAGTGAAATGAATTCTCAAAAAATGTCATGGCTCACTAAAGAATCTTTCCAGGGATTTGATTATTTTACTGAAAGTTCATTAAATATAGGACCTAAGGAAAATATAAATTTCAAAGGGAAAATATATATTTTAATTGATGAAAAATGTTGTTGTGATGCAGCATTAAACTTTGCTAAATTTGCCAAAAGTAATAAAGTAGCAAAATTAGTGGGTTCTGTGAGCAATCCTAAGGGGGTAGGAACAGCTATTGCAGCCTTGCCTAAAAGTGGGTATTTACTTGTGTTTGCCAATAGTGTAACAAAAGATTCAATAGATAATAAAGAGCTTTCCGTGGATATAAGTGATAAGGGATATACTGGTCCAGATTTAACTCAGGATACTGCAATAAAGGCCGTGGCCAAGGATTAGTAGATGATTTTTTACAGACACAGTACAATAGGCTAAAGTAATATATTTTCTAGTAATTCTTATGGAATTACATTCTAAATTAAGGGACCGTATCAAAATAATTTATAATTTTGATACAGTCCCTTTATTAGTCCTTCAATGGAACAATTTTTTTTCCTTAATTAGCCATTTATTTTGATGCACAATGACAGCACAATGATAGATTTTAGTTAAGTTCATCATGGTATTTTACATAAATAGTTGATAATCCTAATTAAGTAAAATTTGACGAAGTGACAACTTAGTGTTAGCATTAAGTTGTCACTTTAAGGAGGGATACCATTGATAAAGTTTGAATGCGTAAGTAAAAATTTTAAGGAAACCAAGGTATTATCTGATATTTCTTTTGAAATTGAAGAAGGTAAATTAGTTGCAATTATAGGTGCTAGTGGATGTGGAAAGACAACAACACTTAAAATGATAAATAGACTTATAAGACCAACATCAGGAAAAATTCTAATTAACAATGAAGATATATCAAAAAAGGATGTAATAGAGCTAAGAAGAAATATGGGCTATGTTATACAGCAAACAGGGCTTTTCCCACATATGACCATAATGGAAAATATACAACTGATTCCTAAAATCCAAAAGAAAGATAACAATGAGATAGAGAAGAAAACCTCAGAACTTATGGACATGGTGGGGTTAGATTATGAAAAATTTAAGGATAGATATCCAATGGAGCTCAGTGGAGGACAGCAACAAAGGGTTGGGGTAGCTAGAGCCTTTATAACTAATCCTGAAATAATATTAATGGATGAACCCTTTTCAGCTTTAGATCCAATTACAAGAACAGCATTACAGGATGAGTTAATATATTTACAGTCTGAGTTTAATAAAACTATTGTTTTTGTGACTCATGATATGGACGAGGCAATAAGGATTGCAGATAAAATATGCATTATGGATAAAGGAAAGATAATTCAATATGACACTCCAGAAAACATATTGAAGAATCCAGTAAATGATTTTGTGGAAGAATTCGTTGGTAAAAATAGAATATGGGCTTCTCCAGAGTTTATTAAAGCAAAAGATATAATGATTGAAGATCCAATAAGTTCCTATGAGGATGTATCTATATTTAAATGCATAGAAAAAATGAGAGTTCACAAAGTTGATAGTTTAATGATTATAGAAAAGAAAACCAAGAAGCTTAGAGGAATTGTGAAAGCCAAGGAAATAAGGAATGCAAAGGACAAGACCATTGCTGTAGGTTCAATAATGAAGAAGGACTACTTCACCATTGAGCCCAATGATACAATCCTTCATATATTGAAAATCATAAATGAGAAAAATATATCTACAGTGCCAGTTGTAGATAACAATGGGGAACTAAAAGGATTAGTAACAAATACAAGCTTAGTCACAGTGCTTAGCCATCAATATATTGAAGAGGAGGTTAAGTAGTGATGGAATTTATTAATTATATGGTACAAAACAAAGAAAAGATAATATCACTTTTAATTGAACACATGGAGTTAACAGTAATGTCAGTAGGACTAGCTATTTTAATAGGAGTACCCTTAGGCATTTTAATACGATATGTTAGAAAATTAAATAAACCTGTTTTAGCAGTAGCCAATGTTATTCAAGCAATACCTAGTATGGCTTTATTAGGATTTGCCATACCTTTCTTAGGCATAGGTACATTGCCAGCGGTAGTAATGGTAATACTCTATTCCTTGCTACCTATTATAAAAAACACCTTTATAGGTCTAGATAATATATCTCCACAAATTATAGAGGCGGCCAAGGGAATTGGATTAACCAAGTTTCAGATTTTAACTAAGATACAAATTCCTCTTGCTCTTCCAGTTATTATGGCTGGTGTTAGGATATCAGCTGTTACGGCAGTTGGACTAATGACTATAGCAGCATTTATTGGGGCAGGGGGCCTTGGATATCTAGTTTATTCAGGAATTAGAACTGTTAACAACAATGAAATTTTAGCGGGAGCTATACCTGCATGTATATTAGCTTTGGTAGTAGACTTTTTAGTAGGACTTGTAGAAAACCTTGTTACTCCAATTAGTTTGCAAAAGTGTGAAAATAAAAATGTTGAAATTATGAAAAGAAAAAGAAAAATACAAAAGACAATATTAGGTGTAGTTAGTGGAGCATTATTGATTTTGATGTGCTTTAATATGGCAATGGGAAATAGAACAAATGACAAAGAAATAACCATTGGGACAATGGATTTTACAGAGCAGTCTATTCTAGGACATATGGTAGGAGACATTATTGAAGAAAATACGGACATAAAGGTGATTAGAAAAACTAACTTAGGAGCTTCCAGCGTGTGTTTCTCTGCCTTAACTTCAAAGGATATAGATATGTATGTTGAATATACGGGAAGTGCATATACAGATAGGTTGGGATATACTCCTATCAGCAATGTGAATGAGGTATATAATACTGTAAGGAATGAATTCAAAGACAAATATGGATTAGAGGTTTTAGGACAGTTAGGATTTAATAATACTTATACTCTAGCCACCACAGAGGACATAGCTAATAAATATAGTTTAGAAAAACTCAGCGATTTGTCAAAAGTAAATAACAAGTTGAAGGCTGGAACAACTTTAGAATTCATTAATAGGGAAGATGGACTATTAGGTTTAAAAAGAAAGTATAAATTTGATTTAAAAGAAGAGATAGGGCTAGATGGTTCACCTAGGTATATTGCACTAAACAGCGGAAAGGTGGATATAGTCAATGCCTTTTCTACTGATGGACTATTAAAGAAATTTAATCTTAAGGTGTTAGAAGATGACAAAAATTTTTTTCCACCCTATTATGCAATACCAGTGGTAAGCAGTGAGGTGCTAGAAAAATATCCAGAAATAGAAGGTGCCATAGGAAAATTATCTGAAGTACTGAATAATGAGGTAATGATAGAATTAAATTATGAAGTTGATGAATTGCAAAAAAGCTCGGAACAGGTGGCAAGTGAATTTTTGAAAAGAGAAGGCTTATGCAAATAAAGTGAAACTTAGTTTGATGCCTACCATATTATATAGACGAATATGCTATAAAGTTGTAAAATGGAAATAATAACAACTTTATAAAAGGGGGAACTAAAATGGGGAAAGTTTTAAAAGAGAGAAAAGATGTGGATCAAAACCTTACATGGGATTTATCTGCTATTTATGCTGCTGAAGAGCAGTACAATTTAGCTGTAGAAAAATCAAAGGAACTTGCAGCAGATATAGAAAAGAGCTATAAAGGAAATTTGAACACAGCAGAGAACATAAATAGTTGTTTAGACAAAATGAGAGAGATAAGTAAAATCATGTATCTTACACAATCCTATGCTGGTCTTTCAGTAGAGGTAGACTATACTAATGAAGGAAATCAAAACAGGCTAATGAAGCTTGTAAATGTAATGTCAAATATTGATAGCAAATTAAGCTTTGTAGATAGTGAAATTATACAGGCTAATGAGGATGTTATAGACAATGCAATAGACCATTCAAAAGAAAATAGTAATTACTTAAAGAATATAAAGATGAAGAAGGCCCATGCACTTCATCCAGAAGTAGAAAGAGTGTTGGCAGCTTTATCAGGAACTTTAGATGCTCCATATAGCATCTATCAAAGTGCAAAGCTTGCAGATATGGACTTTGGAACATTTACTGTAGATGGAGTAGAATATCCTTTAAGTTTTGGTCTTTTTGAAGGTCAATGGGAATACGAAAATGACACAAAGCTTCGTAGAGCTGCTTTTGAAGCATTTTCTTCTAAATTGAGAGAATATGAGAACACTGTAGCATCAGCTTATCAAACTCAGGTCCAAAAAGAAAAGACTATTACTACATTAAGAGGATTTGACTCAGTTATAGATGGTTTGCTATTCTCTCAAAAAGTAGATAGGACTTTATACCATAGACAGATAGATTTAATAATGGAAAAGTTAGCACCTCATATGAGAAAATACGCTAAGCTTATTCAAAAAATTCATAAAATAGATGAAATGACATTTGCAGATTTAAAATTAGATGTTGATCCAGAATATGAACCACACATAACAGTTGAAGAATCTAAAAAATATATAGAGGGAGCTCTATCCATATTGGGTGAAGATTATTTGAATGTTCTTAAGAGGGCTTATGATGAAAGATGGATTGACTTTGTTCAAAATAAGGGAAAATCCACAGGAGCTTTCTGCAGCTCTCCTTATGGAAGTCACCCTTACGTATTAATATCATGGACTGAGAGGATGAGAGAAGTATTTGTATTAGCTCACGAACTTGGACATGCAGGTCATTTTTATCTATGCAACAATGAACAAAACATATTTGACACAGATGTATCAACTTACTTTGTAGAAGCACCATCTACAATGAATGAAATGCTTATGGCTAATTATCTTATGAAAACTAATGACGATGTAAGATTTAAGAGATGGGTATTATCCTCAATGATATCACGTACTTATTATCATAATTTTGTAACTCACCTTTTAGAGGCAGCTTATCAAAGGGAAGTATACAAAATAATTGATGAGGGTGGTAGCGTTCAAGCTCCAACTTTAAATGAAATAATGAGGAATGTTCTTGAGAAATTCTGGGGAGATGCTGTGAAGATAAATGATGGTGCAGAACTTACTTGGATGAGACAACCTCATTATTATATGGGACTTTATCCATATACCTATAGTGCAGGTCTAACTGTGGCTACAGAAGTAAGTAAGAGAATATTAAAAGAGGGACAACCTGCTATAGAAGATTGGAGAGCTGTGCTTAAAGCTGGTGGAACAAAGACACCGGTAGAACTTGCTCAAATGGCGGGAGTAGATATAACTACAGACAAGCCACTTCTTGATACAATAGACCATATCGGTAATATAATTGACGAGATAATAAAATTGACAGAAGAAATAGAAGGATAAAAGCAGAAAAATTTAAAGTGCATTTAAAATATTAGCAAGGCAGCTAGTGTTTTCAAATGCACTTTTTTGATGCCAATGTATTTTAATTGGTAATGTGATTTTGTTTAATAATGCAGTGATAATAATATGAGTGATATAGTGGTAGTTATTGGAATTAGATATGATGAATAATAAATTAAAGTTGAGAAAAGATAATATAGTAAACAAGTAAATATTTAAAGGAGGCGTTATTATGGATAAGAATCCAAGCATTAAATGTACAGTAGAACAATGTAAGTATAATAACTGTTCAGAAAGTTATTGCACATTAGATTCAATAAAGGTTGGCACTCACGAACCAAATCCTAAGGTAATTGAGTGTACTGATTGCCAATCATTTGTTGCAAAACAATAATCAAGTGAAACTTAGTTTAAGGTGGAGTTTGTACTCCACCTTAATGTTAGTTGAACTTATTTAAAGTGGTGATTGCTGTTATGTTCAACCTAAAGAGGATGGGGTGTTACACTAGGTAGACATCAGATTAATTTTTAAAATATAACAAGATAATTAATTATATCCGGTTCCGTTACAAGTTGAGCATTTACCAGTAGTACCACAGGCTGAGCAGGGAGAACTTTGACCGTAGTTACGATAAGTACCAGTACCTCCACATATAGAACACATTTTAGAACCATGGCAAGCTATACAAGATTTTTTAGGATTTTCTTTAGGCAAAGGCTGAACTTCAATTTTAGGGGGTTGAAAATTTGTAGAGGGACTACTGCTTTCAGTAGAAGGTGGTGTTGTATTTGAATTACCAGTAGTTCCTGGTACAGTTACTGCAAAATATCCAGTAAAATCAAAAGATGTTTTATCAAAAAGAGGCGCTGAGAAAGAAATATACGCACATATAATACCTTCTTTAGAATCAAAACAATCAATTTTCATTTCAAGGCTAGTAAAGGCTTTATGATATTGGGTTTCACTAGAGGAATCTACAATAGTAGAACTTGTATAATATTTTTTATAAAGAGTCATAGAAGGATCTAATTTACTCAAATCTTCAAGGTATATATGCATAATATAGCCATCTTTTATGCCTTTAGCATCTTTTAAGGTATAAGTGGAATCTTGAGAAATTTCAGAGGTCATGTTTATATATATATTCATATCTGAACTATGGGCTAATTTACCTTGCCATGCAGAAAAAGATCCAAAGGTAGAATTTTTAAGAGAAAGTCTTTGAGATTTTTCTTCTTGTCCTACTTTATAACAAATGCTATTTTTTTCTGTAGTCCATTTACCATCACTACTGGTGTAATAAGTTCTTCCGTCTTTTATAGAGGATTTTACTTTAGATGATCCTACTAGATTGTCTTTAGAGGAACCATTTTCACTAGAAGGAGCTGTAGAGGAATCTGAAGTAGCATTTGTGGCTGTAGAATCATTTGAACTAGTGGGATTCTTATTAGATTTGGAAAGTGAAAAAATCAATACAACTATAAGGATTAGTGTTATAGCAACTACCGTAGAAATTTTTATAATCATAGGATTTTTAAATTTTTTATTAAGAGAGTTATTAAGAGACTGGGTATCTGGTGTGGAAGTAATGTCTTCAGCAATTTTAGAACCACATTTTGAACAGAACTTATCATTATCCTTCAATTCATTTCCGCACTTAGCACAGAACATTTTCATTTCTCCTTACATTTTAATTTAATACATGGTGATTTAATACATAATATTCTATTAATGAAAAAAAATACATTAAGGTAAATTATAGCAGTATTTTTCCAAAAAACAAGAAGTTATGAACTAATTCTTAGGTCATAACTTCCTTTTTTTTGATGCACCCCTGGGGTGCTCCCTTAATTTTACTTTGAAGTGTTACAACTGGTACCACATCCGCTGCAACATGCACAACCATGTGATGCTTCCCATAGCTTGTTTGCTGTAGGCTCCCATCTTTCAGCAGCCATTCTACATTTATCTGTTAATACATTTACATCTTCAGGGCTCTCTAGGTCTGTTGAGTGAGCCTGTGACTCAGTAACCATTGAGCTAAGTGCTCCAGGATTATCAAGCAATGGGCAAGGTAGTAGATGATTACAGTTAAATGGTTGATTTCTATGGTACTCCATAAATAATGGTGATTGGTATGCCTCCAACAATGTCTTTTCATGGATATTAGAATCTGAATAGTGGATGAAAGCACAAGGTTCAATGTCTCCATTAGCATTAATGTGAAGATATCTACGACCTCCAGCTATACAGCCCCCAACATATTCTCCATCATTCCAGAAATCCATTGTGAATATAGGTTTTGTTTCTCTAAATTTACGAATTTGATGATACATAAATTCTCTTTGTTCAGCAGTTGCCATAAGTTCAGGAACAGCATCTTTGCCAACAGGCATGTAGGTAAAGAACCAAGCAAATTTTGCACCTTTAGCAATCATATCATCAAAGTATTCTTCACTACCAATAACATCAGTATTTTGGCTAGTATAGCAACAAGAAATACCAAAAGGAAGCTTATTGTTCTTTAAAATTTCCATAGCTCTGCAGACAGCTTCATAAGTGCCGTGGCCACGGCGACTATCGGTGGCTTCCTCAAAACCTTCTACACTAATAGCAGGTATGAAGTTTTTAACTCTTAGCATTTCATCTGCGAAATTTTCATCTATAAGAGTAGCATTGGTGAAAGCTAGGAACATAGCATCAGGATGAGCCTCACATAGCTTTATGATGTCCTTCTTTCTTACAAGGGGCTCACCACCAGAGTAGATATACATGTATGTTCCCATTTCTTTTCCTTGTTTAATAATGCTATCTAAGGTATCATAGTCCATGTTTAACTTGTCTCCATATTCGGCAGCCCAGCAACCTATGCAGTTAAGGTTACAAGCACTAGTTGGATCCATTAGAATAGCCCAAGGAATGTTTATATCCATCTCTTCACGTAATTTGTCTTGGCGAGCGAAACCATAAAGGGCTGTGTTGATTATGAAGTTTTCAAAAAAAGTTCTACGAACATTTACATCAATATCAGACCATAAACTTTTAGCAAATTTGAACCATACATTATTTTCATCACTAAGTATTTTATGAAAAAATTCTCTTTGTGATGCAAAAGTATTTGAAGTATCAAATTTATCAGCCCAATCCAAAAGCTTTATTAAATTTACATCAGGATCCTTGTCCAAAAAATCAAGTGCCTTTTTCACACCAAATTGTTGAAGATGTTCTTTAAGTGTTAAATTACTCATAATAAATCTCCTTTTACCATATTTAATAATCATTGAAGAAAATATTAATATTTACGTCTTCTATAACACTAAGTTTATCACCCCAATATTTAATATAGAACTTACAAAAGTCAGAATTGTTTAATTTTAAAACACAAATATGAATTTGTAATAAAATTGAACAACTTAGAGTTTTGCACATATATATTTGACATCATATATTTTAAAATAGAAATTAGTAGACATATGTGTTTGTATATAGAACAACAAAAATTTAACAGAAATTCCAACTAAATTAGTCTATATTCTAAAGCAATAAATAGGAGGAAAAGTATGATTGATAATCAAATACTGGTTCGAGCAGCAGCAGAACCAATAGTATGTAAAATTATTAGAGATTTGAAAACAGGAACAAAAAGAAGCATTAGAAATGCTATAGAATTTGGCATTGTATTTTCAAAGAATAAAAAGCAAAAGGAACTTTTCTCCATTGCAAAGAAGGTAGCTTCTAATGGGCAAAACATGTATGATGCCTTAGTAAAAAGAATGCTTCAAGAGGTTGATAATAATATAATTAAAACAGTAGGTATGAACTTTGGCATTTCTTCCTTTACATTTGGAGCAAGGCAAATCAGAAAGATATATGGGGAAACTGGAATAGATAATAGTTGGATACAGCATTTAGATGAATGTAGCTGGAGACAAGGACAAGATTTAATCGAAAGATATAATTCTGAAGGAATATATGCTTTTGTAGTAGAAAATATATCATCCACCGATAACCTGGAAGAAGTTATAGCGATGGCAACTCAGATGCGTAAAAGTACATTTTTTATAAAGCTTACTGATGATGTTATGGATCATAATGCTGCTAATTTAATTAGAATTGCCCAAAACATCATATTAGTGATTAAAGCAGAAGCCGAGGAATATGACTCAAAATTATTATCATTACTTAAAGAAAATAATTTGTTTTTTGGATTTTCAAAGGAATATTGTGACACTATTAATATAGATGAAGAAATAGAAAAGCTTAAAAGTTTCATAGAAAGAGGATATATGTTTGGAATATATGCCTCCAAAGAATATAATGATGATGTTTATGAATGGGTATGTAAAAGTAGAATAAATGGAAGACTACCTATTCTACTTTTTGATTATTATAAAGACCGTAGTTATATTAAAAATATGATATTGAAGTTTAGAGCTAATTCTGGGAATTTCTAAGCTTTACTGCCTGTTGAAATATGCTTCCATTAATCAGCTTCTCAATTATTTCTACATAAGGTGCTGGATCTGGTTCCATTCCATTTTTGGCCCAATCAAGAATAATTCCAACTAGTGAGTGAGAATAAAATCTAGCTGTCAGCTCTATTTCAAAGTTTGAAAGGGTGAAATTATAGTTTATTTCTCGAAGCATATTTTGTATGAGAGACTCATAGAACTCCATTAAACATTGAGAAAAGGAGTTTTGACCTTCAACACTTAAGGCATTTATGTAAAATTTCTTATTTTTTTGCAAATAAGAACACAGGTCATAAAGTCCATGGGACCAGCAGTTTATATTTACAATATCACTTATAATAGGAGTAATCTCCGTATAAAAAATCCAGTTGATTAAGTCAAATTTATCTTGAAAATGATAATAGAATGTATTACGGCTTATTTTACAGTGATTAGAGATATCTCCTACAGATATGTGAGATAGCGGAATTGACTGCATCATTTCTTTAATGCCCTCTGCAATAACGTGCTTAGTTATATCTGCATTTGACATATTATCATCTCCCCCATGTAGATTATATGAAAAACATTTAGATACCGTTATCTATTAATTATAATGAATTAAATTAAATTTTTCAACTTTACAGAGTATATAAAATTTTACCTATGGTCACTATGGAACATAGGTAAAATAAATATATATATTATCTAAAATGAAATCTTTGATTAATCTATGTCTACTTGCTGTAACAATCTATCCCTGGCGGGATTGGGGATAACAGTAGCCTACCACCCTAGATAAGAAAGTTCAACTAATATTCCAGAACACAACCAAAGTAAGTTTTACTTTATATGAAACCTAAGGAAGTTAACAGGATTAGAGATATTAATATGGGAGCTACAAATTTTAAACTGAAGCATATAACCGGTGATAGTGTTTTATTTCTCAACAAAGTGCCTTCGTTGGTTATTTCATTAATAAAATCCTTTCTAGGAACAAAATAGCCTATGAATATAGAGATTAAAATTCCACAAAAAGGCATGATTAATTTAGCTGTTACATAGTCAAAAAAATCAAAGAAGCTTAAACCAAATATAGTAGTACCTCCAAATATGCTTTCAGGATGGACGGTGATAACTCCTACTATAACTACTATTGCAGAGCATATTATAACAGAGGATTTTCTATTTAGATGAAATTCCTGGGATAGTATACTTACAGGAACCTCAAGTAAAGATATCATTGCAGTAGTAGCAGCAATTCCCGTTAACAAGAAGAAAACTGAAAGTAACACATTTCCAAAAGGTAAACTAGCAAAAGCTAAGGGAATAGATTGAAATAGTAATCCTGGACCTTCAGAAGGGGCTAACCCAAATTGAAATACCACGGGAAATATAGCTAGACCTGCCAGCATAGATATAACCACATCTGAAAAGGCCACCTTGAAAGAGGTACCAACTAAATTTGTATCCTTACTAAAATAACTTGAGTAGGTTATCATTACTCCTAAAGCTAGAGAAAGCTTGAAAAAGGCTAGTCCCATAGCATTAACTATAGAATCTATAGTTAGCTTGGAGAAATCAGGGTAAAGCAAAAAATTAATACCTTCCATAGCTTTTGGCAAACTTAAAGCTCTTATAACACAAATAAGTATAAGTACAAGCAATACAGGCATAAGAGTTTTAGTAACTTTTTCTATGCCTTTTTTTACACCAGCCATTAGGATTACAGCCACTATGGCAATCATTATGAATTGCCATATCATGGGGTAAAAACTGTGCCCCATGGTTTCAGTGAATATGGAAGAAGCTAAAGTAGTAGCCTCTTCTACCGGTAAGGATCCTAGAGAAGCAAAATCACCCTTAAGAGCTTTGAAAAAGTAGCTTAGGACCCATCCCCCTACAGCACTATAGAAAAATAATATAAAAAAAGCTGTAATAAATCCCAACCATCCGATAAATTTAAAGTGCTTTCCATTTTTTAATTTGCTAAAAGCACCTATGGCATTACAATTGGTATGCCTTCCTATAAAAAATTCCCCTAACATTACAGGAATACCCATTAGTAGTATAAACAATAAGTAAACTATTATAAATGCAGCACCGCCATTTTCTCCTGTAACATAAGGAAATTTCCATATGTTGCCCAAACCTAGTGCTGATCCCAAAGTGGCAAAAAATACTGCCAAGGTGGATGAGAACTTTTCTTTTGATCCATTATGATTCATCTTGTGTTTCCCCCTTTGTTAGTAAAAACTAAATGTCTTATGTAAAAATGAAATATTAATAATGATATTACCATGATAATGATATTCTATCAATGAATATCATTATATTTTAATAAAAATTAAAAAACAAACCGTTACATTTTATATTAAATAATTGTAAAGGTTTGTTTTTAGGTAAGTGTTAATATATATCATTGTTTTAATAATGATGGAATTACAATTGCTTCACTGTAAACCTAAATAATTTCCATGGATAGCTGTTATAGTGAATAATATTGAGCTTGGGCATTAAATAGATTATAGTATAAGCCATTTCTATCTTCCATTAAAGTATCATGGGTACCTCGTTGAATGTTTTTACCATTATCAAAGACTAAAATATCATTGCAGAAACGACAGCTGCTCATTCTATGGGATATGAAAATGCTAGTCTTATCATTTACCATGTCATTAAAGTAGGAATAAATTTCATACTCGCTTATTGGATCTAAAGCTGCAGTGGGTTCATCTAAAACAACAAAGGGAGCATCTTTATATAAAGCTCTAGCTATAGCGATCTTTTGAGCTTCACCACCACTTATTTCTACTCCATCTTTATCATATTTATATAAATGGGTTTTTAGTTTTTTATCCATGGTTTCAATTCTACCCTTTATACCTGACATCTCAAGACATTTCCAAACTTTCTCCTCATCACAATTTTTACTGCTAGATACATTTTCATCTATGGGAAAGGCAAATAAATTAAAATCTTGAAAAACTACGCCAAAAAGACTTAAATATTCTTCATAGTTATATTTTCGTATATCTATATCATTTAAAGTAATATATCCACTGGTAGGATCATACAAACGGCATAAGAGTTTAATAAAGGTTGTTTTGCCAGCACCATTTTTCCCTACCACAGCCATTTTTTCTTTTAAGTTTATTTTTAGGGATACATTTTTAAGTATTAAATCATCACTACCAGGATAAGCAAAGCTTACATCATGAAACTCTATCTCATATTCATTATCATTACGTTTTTCAATGGGAATAGTTCCAGTATTTATTTTACTTTCAAGGGCTAAAAAGTCATTAAAGTATTTCAAATAAGAGCACTGAACACGAACTTCATCGTTATATTTAACTAGGTTTGTAAGGCCCTTATTCAATTGATCCAAAGCTCCTACATATTTAGTTAAAGAACCTAGGGTAATAGCATTGACTAATACTTTACAAATTACAAACATATAAGCAGCTATATTTACAAATCCATTAATAAAGGAAACAAGGGCACCTTGAGCAACAATAAAATTAAGATATTCCCAATAGAAAGTAGTTATTTTTTTTCTACCATTAACATTTTCTTCTAAAAGCATGTCTTGCATATTGTATATGCGGATATCTTTAGCTTTTGTATAGTCTTGAAGCACTTGAAAACAATTATATTGTAATATTCGTTCTGCTTTCTGCTGCCTATCAAAGATAGATAAACTTTTATTATTAAAATATTTTGCAGTTTTATAGTTAAAGTAAAAAATAAATAGCAAAAGCATAAAAATGATTATCAAGGATGTATATTTAGAGGTAATAAAACCTAAAATTCCAGAGGAAGATGATCCTACTTTAAGGCAAAGGTATATAACTAAAGTTACAGAGGTTATTATTGAAAATAGGGATTCTAGCATGAATCTATAATTGGTAAGAAGATATCCAATACCACCATGGTAATTCATTGCATTCTCTGCGGTGTTTATCATTTCTAGAGTTTTGGAGTTTTCTAGGGTTTCATAATCTAAGGTTAAAGCTTTTTCTCTTATTTTCACAAAGCAATATTGAGTAAGGTTAATTGTTTTAATTTCTTCTGTTTGCTGTAAACCATCTTTACAAAATCCTATTATAAAATCTGTGATGATTAAGGCAATAATATAATTTATAGCCGTAGCCCAACTTTTTTCAATAAGAAAATCTATAATATAAGCAGAGAAAAACAGATTTATATAAGGATATATGGCATTGAGCAAAGCATATAACATACTTATTGGCATAGCAGAGGAATCTATGGAGTGAATAACTTTTAATATTTTAAATCCATCTCTATGATAGGAGAAGGAGTTTTTTATTTTATTTACCATATTTCTTCTACCTCCTTTTGATAGTAATGAGCTTGAACATCGAACATATGAGCATATTCCCCATTTTTTCTCATAAGAGTTTCATGGCTGCCTTCTTCTGCAATGACTCCATTTTTCATAAATAATATACGATCTACAAATCTTGTTGAACTAAGACGATGGGAAATAAAGATACTGGTTTTATTATTTACAAAGGAATCATATTTTTCATACATTTCACTCTCAGCTATAGGATCTAAAGCAGCAGTAGGTTCATCTAAGATAACTATATTAGCATCTTTATATAGGGCTCTAGCCAGCATAAGTTTTTGCATTTCACCACCAGATAAAAGGACCCCATCCTCATCCAAATCTTTGCACAATATAGTGTTTACACCATCTGGAAGGTTATTAATTTTGTCACTTAGACCTGCTAAAGAAAGACATTGATGAACCTTATGGTAATCTATCTCATTGTCTGGGACGCAAGCTATATTTTTAGCTATGGTAAAGGCAAAAGCAAATACATCTTGAAAAACAACGGATAATTCATCAAAATAGTCATAAAGGTTAAAATCATTTATGTCTACGCCATCTATAAGAATTCTCCCAGAGGTTGGTTTATAAAGTCCACATAACAATTTTATAAGAGTAGTTTTACCAGCACCATTATTACCTACTATTGCTATTTTTTCACCGGGAGAAATATTTAAAGAGAAATCTTCAAATAAATTTACATCACTGTCTTCATGGGCAAAGGTAACATGATCAAAGGTTATGCTATGAGCTTGATTTTTTATATTTGCACCGGTTCCTCGATTTGTCCAATCAGGAATATTTAAATAAGACAAATAATCATTGATAATTATGTTATCTTTCTGTATGTCGTTATAATCTTGAAAGATTTTTTTAATCCAATTGTTGAAGCTGGCAGCCATACCTAAATAAAGGGTAAAGGTAGCTATATCCATACCTAGTATTAGTTTTTTTACAAGATAGCCATAGATCACAATATCTCTTAAAATTCCCATTAATCTATCCCAGCCTTGGGTATAAAAGGTTCTTAGGTATTTTCCTTTGATTCCTTTCATCTTCTCATGGATTAAATCATTAAAAACATCAATAAACCAGTCCTTAATTTTAAATAGACGAATATCTTTACCATTTCTTATATCCATAGACTGGCGTCTTAGATATTGAAACTTATTATCAATTTTCGCCCAGTCATCCTTATTTTTTATAATCCACTTTCTGAGAAATATATTGCTAATAGAGCTTGCTACGGCACATGCTATAATAAAAATCATAACTATAAAGCTAAGCTTAGAAAATAAAACAACATAAAGTAAAAGGCCTAAAATATTTATTATTAAGTCGTTCCACTTTAATATAAAGTCTTCACAACCCAAATTATTTCCACCATATACACACCAATTAGCTTTTTCTATCTTTTTCTTGCTAGTTTCCATTTCTACATTAATGTAATCCGTACGAAGAAGTTTTTCATCGAACTCAGTAGCTATATCTATTCTTGCCATCATGCAGTGACCTTGAAACTGAGTTTTTAATATGGAAAGTAGCACATTTCCTATAAGTAAAATGAAACCATATATCAATGTGTATATTAGAACATTTTTTGGAGAATTGTTAGATGTAAGTAAGGCTATTACAAAGCTTGGCAAGGCTATAGTGGCAAAGGGCATAGCAACTGATAATAAGATTATAAATAAATCCTTTACAAAAACTATTTTCCCTTGACTTCTGTATAATGACTTTATAAAATATTTTATATTTTCATACATATTAATCCCTCCTCTTGCCAATATCTTATAATACAAGTAAAGTAATATAAAAATTTCTGCACCAAATGCAGAAATTTTAACATCAATTGCATATTATTAATTTGAACCTAAAAAATTATTTTAATGGAAGGGTAACTTCACTAGCAAATATGCCGGGCTGGTTTTGAAGATTTAGGTAACCCTCATATTTATTTACTAGAATTTTCACCCTTTTCATACCTAGCCCATGATTACCACGTTTGGTTGAAATATAATTTCTTTCATTAAAGTTAAGTATATCTTTGGCTGAATTTTGTATGGAAATATAAAGTTGACTATGAATTACTGCTATGTAAATTCTAATGAAAGGATTGTTATTTTCAACTTGAGCACAGGATTCCATAGCATTATCTAGGAGATTCCCAAGAATTACACATAAATCTATTTCACTGATAGAAATGCCATTTGGAGCTTCAGCTTTGCATACTATGTTTATATTATTTTTTTTAGCTATGGAAATTTTACTGTTTAAGATAGCATCTACCATAAGATTTCCTGACTTAATATAACTGTCTACTGAATCTAAATCTTTTTCCAGTTCATTAAGATATTCCTCAGCTAAATCTAAATTACCTAAAGCTAAATGGGCTTTAATGGTTTGCAGGTGATTATGGTAGTCATGTCTCCAGCCTCTCATATCTAAATAGATGTTTTTTATTTCTTCATATTGATGGGACAGTACATTTTGTTGGAAGAAGGTTGTATTTTTTTCAAAACCTCGCTGATAGCTATTTAGTGTAAACTCTAAGAAAACAAATATCATAATACTTAAAGTAAATACAAAATACATTATAGGCTGTCCATATACCATATGAATAAGAATTATAAGAATTAGGTACATAATTATGGTAATTACAGTATTTGCAACAGAAAAGTAGTTTCTATAGTGAGAAATTATTGCAAATGCAAATATAAAGAATATTTCACATAAGTACACATAAGGAATTGAAAGAAGATTTCCTAGTATCATCAATATACATGGAATAACCACTTTGTACCATTGATGCTTTATGTGCTCTTCATCATAGAATAAGTCATAAAAAAATAATATAATTGCTACGGCTATCCATCCTAAAAAATCCATATTAAAGTAGTTAGAACATAATAATGCTAAAACACTCAATAGGCAAAGAATTAAAACTTTTAAAGGGCCTTTTTCCATGTGGGAAATTTGGTATATGTAATATAAGTAGCATCCTAAAATTGTAATTATCCATATATAATCTAACATAATGAACTCCTACAGTATTTTAAAAATAATTTATTTAGATTTTCCCATTTACCACGAGAAATTGGAATTACTGAGGCGTTTGTCATGGTAACCTCAGTTTTAGATATGGAAGCTACATTTGATATGTTTATTATGTATGAACGATGGCAACGGTAAAATACAGTATGATCTAGAGTATCATCATAGTTTTGAATACCTTTTTTACTGGTTATAACTTCATCCACGCAATTAATTATGCAATTATGGCCCATACTCTCTAAATAGACAATATCCTTAAGGTAGATTTTTTTTAGGTGATTTTCATCTACTAATATGAAGGGTTTCTCTAAATTTAAAGAGGATACTACTTGGTCTAAGCATTGATACAATTTTTCTTCTTTTACAGGCTTTAGTAAATAATTAAGAGCTTTTACATTATAACCTTCAAAGACATAGTCTGTTATTCCAGTGATAAAGACTATTGCCGTATCATCTTTTTTACTTCTTAAAACCTTGGCTAGTTCAACCCCATTCATTTCTTTCATTTGAATGTCAAGAAGTATTACATCAAAGGTAACATCCTCATAAGCAAATAAAAAGGCTTCTGCATTAGGATAATCAAAAACCTCAACAGGCTGGTTTCGGTCACTAGCCCAAAGAGAAAGAAAATGCTTTAAAAGTTCAATTTGCACATTATTATCATCACAGATAGCTATTCTCATAAAAAACCACCCTTTCTTGTATTATTTTACCACGTAACATTCATTGGGTACATGGAAGAGATTAACAGCACCCCAGGGGTGGTGGTATAATTAATATAATATGTAAATAAATTCTTCTCTTAAATTAAGTGAAAACTATATAATAAAAACAGGTGAAATAATTTTTAAATATAACTTTAAAAATCTATTGGTTACAGTCTAGATAGAGAAGATAAATTTGTATTTAAACACTATTGACAATAAATGGAAAATAAGTTAGACTATGATTGTATTAATTTTGTAAAGGAAAAGAGGTATGAAAAATAGTAAATTAAAAAAAATTATTTTATCCGGGGCAACAGCTGTTATACTATTAGTTAGTACTGGATTACCAGCTAGTGCTACATCACAATCTAAAGATTTAACTATTCCAGGGAATCAAGGTACTTTGACATCTAATGCTTGGAGAAGCACGTCTTATACTGTTTCAGGAAATACTTATCAATGGGATTATCAAGTTTCAGCTAACTATTCTGGAAGCAAAACGGTAGAAAGAATCAGAACTACCTGGACTGCAAATGCCAGCTTAAGAAATTCTGCTTCAATAAGTGTAGGGATATCTTCTTCAGAAGTTAGTGTAGGGGCTTCTTCCTCTTGGTCAAACGCAACTACCAAACCTAAGTATTGGGAAAATAGTAATGGAGCAAAGGAATCTAGTTGGCGTTCAAATATCATAGTTACTCCAAGTAAAGATTATAGATCAGATACTATATCTATAACTAATACTGCTTTGGTAAAACTTAAAGGTGATGCTAAGACCTATGAGATAAGTGCAGGAGCATAAATTAAGCTGTAAAATGAAACTCAGGTTTAGTTGGGGTTTGAAATCTATCTGAGCCAAAGTTGAACTTACCTAGGATAGTATCTGGAAATGCATCTAGAATAGAGAGTTTTCAGTATTATATTAGATAGATATCACATAGATATAAAAACAAATCTTTGCCGTCAGTAGGTGAAGATTTGTTTTGTGTTAGGAGAGAATAGGGGTTCAAAGAAATATTTTCATCACGTTTTGTACCTTCAGTGAAAGGAATGAATATAAAAATGAAACAAACTATTATTATATGTTTAACAATTATTATAATCATTACAGCTTTAGGATGTGGGAAAAGTAAAAAAATAGATACTATAAATGATAGAATGCCTTACGAAAGCTTAATAGAAAATGATGATTTTAAAGTTATACTCTATGATAGATATAAACAGAAATTAGTACTATATAACACACAAACTTATACAATAGATAGAGAAATAAATGTGAGTAACTATATGCAGTATGAATTTAACACTCCTAGTGATTATTACACTACAGGACATAGTATAGAAAATGGTTTTGAGATAATAAGAATTGGAAAGAATAGTATTGAAAGAGTTTATAGTCTAAAAAACAAGAAAGAAGAGGCTATATTTCCATTAGCAACCAATAAAGATAAAAAATTTTTTATAAAATCCATATATAAAGACAACGAATTTCAATATTCATTTATTGTTTCAATGGGAGATAACAATGATATAGAAGAATATAAAAACACAAAAGGAAAAATCAGTTTTGGAGCAATTTTAGATGAGAAACTATATTATACAGTTTATGAAGACGGTAAAAATAATTATTCTCTTTATTCTTTAGAATTTTATGAAAAAGATAATAAACCTGTATTGATAAAGGAAAATCTGGAGTACCCAGAAATATATTCGTTTAAAGGAAATTTATATTATTCAACTATAGATAAGATTATATGTGATAAAGATTATTTTAGCAAAGGTGCTCTCAATTATTTTGATGATTTAAATAATAAACTAATACAACTATATGTAGATAAAGAGGGAACTTTACTGCTAGAGTTAGTAGATATTAGCACCAAGTCGGTGATAAAAAAATGCGAAAATGTTATAGATTTTAGGGTATCCAAAGGTAAAATTATAATTTATTGCCATGGTGAGATATATGAGGTTAGTATATAGGGAGGTAAGGAATGGCGTCTATAAGTTTAAATTGTGTATCGAAGAAATTTCAAGATAAGGTAATTTTAGATAAAGTAAATTTTGATTTTTTACCTAGGAAAAAGTATGTGATAAGTGGTAAAAGTGGTATAGGAAAGACTACTCTATTAAATCTTATAGCTGGGTACTTAAAGGAAGATTCAGGAGAGATAACTATAGATTCAGGTTTAAGTATAGAGTATCTTTTTCAAGATGAATGTTTATTTTCTAATCTAACAGTAATAGATAACTTATTTATAAAAGCATGCTGTTTAGAAATGGAAAGGGAAAGGTTTTATGAGATATCAGAAAAATTACTTAGAAAATTTAACATTGTAGATTTGAAAAATAGAAAAGTAGCATTGCTATCTGGTGGAGAAAAACAGAGGATTCAGCTAGCAAGCTTATTGCTTTCAAATCCAGATATAATATTACTAGATGAACCTACATCAAAATTAGATGAAGAGAATAAGAAGTATATAATACAATTAATAAACAAGCAGCTAGAAGAAAAGCTTTTAATAATTGTATCCCATGATTTTAACAAGGAATATGAGAATTGTATTTTATTAAAACTAAGGGAAGGAATATTATCAACATGAAGACAAGTGATGGAAAATATATTGCTAAACTTCTAAATAAAAAAGCTAACTCATACTTAAAGATATCTATAGCCACATTTTCAGTATGCTTGTGCATATTAATCACAATGATAGTTTTATTATGCAATCAATATATTCAAATAAAGAAAGATTTTGTAGATAATAAAAATACTCATATTATTGAAATATCATCTAAAAGAAGTAAAGAGAAAAAAATAGAGTATTTAAAATTTTCTAGTGAAGATGAAATAAAACATATTCTTGAAGAAAAATTCCCTAATGCACAATATAAGATATATACAGAATATCAATTAAACTTTGGAATTCCAGACCCCAATGGAAATTGCTATTATATATATGGAATAGAAGAAGAAGCGGCACCTTTGTTAGGGGATTGTAAGTTAGAAAAGGACACTATTTATTCATATAATGGTGCAGGCAATGTTGAATTGCAAGTCCCTAAAATTAAGGTTAAAGAAAATGGAATGGAAAGCACAGAAACCACAAGTTATTTAGTAGAGAGCAAAGGTGGGGTTATTAAAAATAATACTTTGGGTTTATACGAAGATAATACAAATTCTCATTTTGTTGGAAAAAAAACCTATGAAAAGATTGTAGCTTTGGCATATGATGCAGACTGGGAAGAGTTTGTAAAAAAATATAATGAAAACAATCCATATGGTATACAAGCAATAAGAAAAATATTTATATATTCAGATATTATTTCAGATATATCTCCCATGGCCAGAGCTATAAATGAAGAAGCATATAATACAAACTATACCTTTAAAGCTTTTGATGATTTTGATAAATCAATAATAAATACAGTGGTAATTATATCTATTTTAATTATACTAATTTTTACTTTTACAGCTATACAATTGGTAATATCATTTAAGTCATATTTAAGAATACAGCAAAAGGACATGGGAATATTAAAACAATTGAAGTATACATCTAAAGAAATTTATGATATATACAAAATAAATATAAACACTATATTTTATAAACTGCAAGGAATAGCACAATTATATATTCTCATACTTGGAATAATTTTCATCAAACCTAGTAATTTTCAATATGTAGTTATGATAATGGGGATTATTGGAGTAATTTTGATTGGAATAAACAAGGTGGTACTTAAGTATATACTACAAAAATATTGTAATAAAGATATACTTTCGTTATTTAAAGAGAATAAGGAATTTGAATAGATTCTGAATTTATCTACAACGGTAAATGATATTATCTACGATCTAAAGGGATGAGGTGTTAGAGCAGTCAGACATGATATAAAAAACAAAAGTGTTGAAGGAACTAAGGCTTCAACACTTTTATTTTTATATCAGTGGTATAAAGTTCTTTGAAGATTTCAGCAGTGTAATAGGCATCGTTAAAAGCATTATGAAAGTTGCCACTAGAGCGTATATCGAAAACTTCAACAGCATTTTGCAAGCCGATCCTGGTACCCTTGGGAGCATTAAGATACTTTGAAGCAATGTTTTGAACGTCAATATACTTATTTATAATAGTTTTATGATTTAAATTATGAAATTCTATATTTCTTATAAGTTCTTTAATATCACTAGTACCCCAGGTACAAAATACAAAGTCTTCATTGCCAATAAAACTTAGGAAGTCTTTGTAGACCTTAGGAAAAGTGTTATGACTGTTAACCATATCATTTGATATTTTGGTTAGAGCCTCTATATATGGATGAATATCATTATAAACAGTAGGCTTGACCAAAGCATTAAAGGTTGAAATAGTTTCTAATTTATTATTGAGTTTTAAAGCTCCAATTTGAATTATTTCAAAGGGAAGATCATGGCAATTATCCTCCTTAGAATATTTCTGATTCAGTTCCAAATCGTATATTATATAGTTCATTACATTTACCCGCTTTCAGCATTAATAAAAAACATGTCATATGTAATTATAAAACAATATTGAATTTAAATACAGGATATATTTCATATAGATTAAATTAATTTATTGTTTTAAAAAAGTGTTGAAAAACATATGCTGAGCTTGTACACAAACTTTACATAGGCTCTATCAACACTTTTTTAAAAAAGAGTAAGATATAAAGGGTGATATATATATTTAGTAAATATAACTTAATCTGATGAGTACCTGCTGTAACACTCCAACAGTCTTAGACTATTATATAAGTATAACTTTAATAGTCTATCTTCTCACACTTTTTTTCTTACCAGATATAATTACAGTTAAGCACAAACATACTAGACCTGCTAGAACTATTCCAAATAGATAGATTGAAATATCCCTTAAGGAAGAACCCTGTTGAATTTTTTCAAAGGATATTGATGCCCATCTAAGAGGTATCATATTACCTATGTTCTGAACGGATTTGGGCATTATATAAAATGGCCAAAATAAACCACATAGCATACACCCTGCAACTGTAAAAATTGTAGATAAATTTGCAGCTACTTGAGGAGTCTTTGAAAAGGATACAAGGAATAGATTAAATCCGATGGCAAAGAAGTTTACTGCGAAAAGTACTAGTAGAAAATGCCAGGGTGTATCCGTACCAAAATCAAAGTTCATCATGGTGCAGAGGATAAAATATACTAGAGAACTTATAACTGAGCAAAGATAGAAGGTTAATAAGGTTCCTCCATAGTAGCTTAGCTTAGATACATTTCCTAAAAGAATTCTATCCTTAGTGCCGCCAATCTCATCATCTATGACAAATCTAGTTATGAAAAAAGCTGTAGACATTATTATCATAATTAGCATGCCTACAGAGGCATAGACACTAATTTCTTTAGGTTTTATTTGGCTTAAGGTATATCCAATCTTGCTTTCATCATACTGCTTTAATAGGTCATTAAATTTATCTTTATCGCCCTTGGCAATGGTACCAAAAGTTTTAAGAGTTGATACTTCTTCTTGAAGTAATGCGGTTAAGGTACCCTTTACTTCTGACTCACCTACGGATTTTATTTTAACATTATCAGAATTTCCATTTAATATGTTGGTGCTGAAATTCTCATCAAAAATAATGGCAACCTCCACTTCTTTACCTACGATGGCACTGTCAAGTTCATCATGATTTAATTCTTTTATATTAAAAGTGTCAGAAGTTCTCAATTTTTCTAGGACCTTTTCTGATACAATACCTTTATCTTGGTTTACTAATCCTACAGAGTACTTCATCTCTGACCCAAACATATAGCTAAAACCTAAGGTCAATATTGTGGGAAGGACTATTACACCAATTATTAAGGAAGGTCTCCTAACAAGTATTTTAAAAGTATTTTTAAATATATTAAACAAGTTTACCCCTCCCTTTTAGCTTAGTGTAGATAGTATAAAGTGCAACAAGAACCACCGATAGACCTAAAGTCATAATAAGAGCAGTGGAGGAATAAATATCTTTAACTCCTGTACTTAAACTTATAAGAGAGGAGTTAATCCAATAAATTGGACTTATCACAGCTAAATCCCCTAATACAGGAATAGACTTTATCATGGATAAAGGAGTATAGCAGCCTCCAAATAAGCAAATTATCACGATTATTACATTTAAAACTCCATTTAAAGATTTTCCATCTTTAAGAGTCATACCTACCACAGCACCTAATACGGAAGCAAATACCCCTAAGGACATTAAATTAAAAATCATAGGAAATACTTTATCTCCCCATTGAGCGTCTAAAATCCATGTAGAATAAAAATAAATAACTACAATTTGAGTAGCAGCAATGATTACTCCAAATAAAATTTTAGAAACAATGAGCTTTAGGTAGCTTACATCAGTAAGGGCAACCCTATTAGAAGTACCTAATTCTTTTTCTTTAACCACGGAGTCTCCTACTATGGAAGACACGTATAATATAATCAATGCCAATTCTGCGAAGGTATAATAATCAATAGAAGTTACAGGTCTATTGCCAACTGCAATATCTTTAGTATATTTTTCTGATTCCTCCTTAGTTATACTATTTATAATACTAGGGTCGTTTTTAGCAACTACATCTATTAAGGAATATTTATCTATTACTCCCTCAAATATGCTTCTAAATATCTTAGAGCTTTGAGGTTCTCCTTTTTCATTTCTAAAATAGGTATAACCATTGTTATCAATAGTTATAAAGCATAATGCCTTATTATCTGAGACTAGATTCTGGCTTTCCTCGGAGTTTGTAGATTTCTCAAAGGTTAAACCTTCAAACTGATTTTCCATGGTATCCTTGAAATTATTAAATCCATCAGCATATGTACTACCCTGAATTTCATATATAACTTTGCTATCATTGAAGAAATTAGCATCACCACTCATCATAGCATCTAAAGCAAAACCTAAAATTGTTATAAGAATAATAGGAAAGGCAAACATCATTAGCAAAGAACCCTTACTTCGTACAAAGAGTTTAATTTCCTTTATTATCATTGAAATAAACATAAGCTTTCCTCCTAATCTCTTAGAGACTTTCCTGTTAATTCAAGGAATACAGTTTCTAAGCTAGGGACTTCCTTGTTGATGTTATTTATTATAATGTGTTCTTTAGTAATTGTAGTTACTAAATCCTCTATAATCTTTTCATTATCTTCATAGTAGCAAGTTAAGGTATGTCCTTGGGCTTTAACTTTATAAACTCCATTAATATCTTTAATTAAATCTTGAGCTTTATAGGCATCTTCATTCAACTCAATAAGATATTTATTTTTACTGCCATGAGCAGCTTTTAGAGATTCACTTGTTCCCTCTGCTATGACATTGCCATGATCCATGATTGCAATGGTGTCGCATATCTCTTCAACCTCTTCCATGTAATGAGAGGTGTATATTATGGTAGCGCCGGATTCTTTTAATTTTTTAACGGATTCTAAGATATGATTTCTAGATTGAGGATCTATGCCTACGGTAGGCTCGTCCATTATTATCAATTTAGGGCTGTGAGAGATGGCACAAGCTATATTTAACCTTCTTTTCATTCCACCAGAAAAAGCCGAAGCCCTCTTTTTTCTTACATCCAGTAACCCAACAAATTCCAAAGCTTTGGTAACTCTATTTTTTAAATCAATTCCTTTAAATCCATATAATGAACAGAAGAAGCTTACATTTTCTTCTGCAGTTAAATCCCAATATAAAGCAAAATCTTGAGGGACTAAACCTATATTTTTCTTCCATTTAGATATTTTCTTTTGGTTTTCTTCATATATTATCTCTCCACCATTAGGCATTACTAAACCTGTTATCATGCTGATGGTTGTACTTTTGCCAGCACCATTAGGGCCAAGCAAACCATAAATTATGCCCTGATTTATAGTTAAATTGATTTTATTAACTACTGTATTTTTATCATAGGCTTTCTCTAAGTTTTTTAGTTCTATTATTTTCATCACATCGCCTCCTCGCTTTGCTTAAAATTATACCATTAATAAATTAATAGCACTATCAATGAATTATAAGCTTTACTCTATGAACTCACCACCATTGTTATTTTTAGCTATTTCAGCAAAGGCCTGAACTCTTATTGAGTTAGCAAAAACGCTTATAAAATATGCGTCAGCAATTCTTTTATAAGGTGATAAATTTATTTTTTCCTCTGTATTAGCACTTATAAAAGCCTTTTCCTCTATTCTTTTTACAGATACAATATACAAAAAAGTGTAACCTATCAACACTAATTGTTGACCGAACAAAGTAACTTCATCGGGAGATTCTCCTGTGTTATTTATATCTAAAGTTTCCATTATATCTAAATTAGCTCCACGAAAAAAATTAGAATACCCAAAGGTTAAAAAAAGGGCACCTATTCTTTCTAAGTCAGCTATACTTATATCCAAAGCTTTAATAAAATCTTCTATAATATCACTAAACTTTTTTTCTGTACTTTCTTCCATAATATTCTCCTGAAAAGGAATTTACATTATTATATGAAATAAAAAATTCAATTGTACATGGAATCATTGGTAGGTTTAGAAAAATTACAAGGCAAATCAGTTGTTCCAGTTACAGGTAACAATTATAATGAAGAGGAGAAGATAAATAAAATTAATAGCTGAAGAACTGGAGAAGTGTTATTAAGGAGGAAACTAATGAAAATATCATCACGAATGTTAACAATAATATACATTCTATTAGATGAAAGACAAGTATTTACAAGCAAAGAATTGAGTAAAAAACTAGGAATATCAGTAAGAACCATAAAAAATGATATAGCAATACATAAAGAGTATCTGCCTAAATATGGTATAGATATAAAAAGTAAAAAAGGTTCAGGTTACTATATTGAAATTATAAACAAAGACCTTTATGAAGAATTTTTTAACCAAATTTTATATAAATATTCTAATGAACAGGAGATTCCCAATGATTTTGAAGAAAGGCTTCAATATATTATTAGAAGGCTTATTTCAACAGAAAAAAGTATAAATTTAGAGGACTTAGCAGATGAACTTTTTTTAGTAAAAAGATCTTTAGGTAAGGAGATAAAGTCAGCAAGAAAAATATTGAAGGAATATAATTTAAAGGTTGAAAATAGATCCAACTATGGAATAATGGTAAAAGGAAGTGAATTTTCCAAGAGATTGTGCCAAGTAGATTATTATATGTATTACTATCATAAAGCTAGACCTAATTTTCAGGCAAAGGATTTTCAAAGGTTATTTGATGTTCCAATAGAAATACGTTTAGGAACAAGGCAAATGTTTTTAGAGGAGATAAGAAAAACTCATATAGTGATTAAAGATTTTTATTCTCAAAAATTCCCCGTATTTTTATTATTAGCATATAGAAGATATATGGATGGAAATGGAATTCGCATAGATGAAAATGAGATAAACTATTATAAAAAATTTAAGGAATTCACTTTAGTTGATAGCTTAACAAATAGAACTAATACATATTTTGACCAGTGTTTACCGGTAGAAGAAAAAATTTTCTTGACTATAATTTTCTTGGCCTTTAGAGATATATATCCTAATGAGGATTATAAATATTTTGGAGTATTTTATAAAGAAGCTGAAAGATATGGGGATATGATTTTAGCTAGTCTATATAGGAACTATAACATAAAATTTTTTATGGAAGAAACCATAAAAAAGGATTTAATGAGAGCACTGATTCCTTTATCCATAAGAATAAAATACAATATTATTGAAAAGGGTAATTGGGGAAAGCATATAAGATTTAGAGATGCAATAATAAACCCTTTAGCAGTAGAATTATCTTATTTAGCTTCTAGAACTATATACCAAGAGACAAAACTTCAAATATGCGAAGATGATATATATCAATTAGCCTTTGTTTTTATAAATGCCGTAAATAGACAGCCACTGAACTATAAAAAAAGGAATATTTTAGCATTTGGAGTTTCAGGATATGATAGTGTTCAGCTGGCCATAGAGAGGATTCAGCAAAGATATGGTCAATTTATAGACACTATAGATGTAAAAGAGAGATATCAGATTGAAAAACTCGATGATATGAATGACTATGACTTTTTATTAATAGCTAACAGAATGTCCAACAACTATTGTAATGATTTGCCCAAATTATATATTGATGAGATTATAGAGAAAGACAATTTCGATGGATTATATAATGACTTAGTTTTAAGTGGAGTTGTAGTGGACAACTTGCTGCCTAAGGTAGAGGAAAAGGGAATATTTAGGAACATGGATTTAAGCAACAAAGAGGATGTATATAAATTTCTAGCATATAAGAATACAGACCTATTTGAGAATAGCAGAAAATTAGTGGAATACTTCAATGAAAGAGAGGAAATCGTTACCTTTGAAGGTAAGGAAGAAGTGGTTATATTATTTAACTTGGGAAATTTAGCAAACAAAGATAAAATAGAAATATTATCATTAGAAAAACCTATATTGTGGGATAAAAATATGATAAGGTATGTGGTATATTTTCAGTTGGAATATTGCTTAGATTCCAAGGTGCTAAGATCTTTGGAAGTAATAGCTAAGACTTTATTTAGTTCAGGGGACTATGTGGAGAAAATTATAAATTCTCAGGATTCAAATATATTCAATAAGATATTAAGGATGAAAAATAAATAAACACATGAAATTGCACCTTATAAGGTGCAATTTTTGCTTTTGCACTTACTAAGGAGAAAAATCATGCATTAACTTTCATAATGGAAGTAACTATAATAAAAATTGTAGATGAAACCGTTTTACAGAATAGATTGGAGGAATGAAGGTGCAATACATTATAGCTACTCATGGACATATGGCTTCAGGAATACATAATTCCATAGAGATTTTATTAGGAAATAAAGAAAATATATATTCAATAGATTGTTATGTGGATGATAAAGATGTGGAAAAAGAAATAAAAGATATAACTGAAATTAAATACCCTAATGAAGATATTTTAATTTTTACAGATCTTTATGGTGGAAGTGTGAATCAAATAGCTACAAGAATTGCTAATGATAGAATTCATGTAGTTACTGGTATAAATTTAGCTTTAGTATTAGAGCTTATTACTTTAGATAAAATAACCCCAGAAGACATAAATGCAGCCATTGAAGGGGCTAAAAGTCAAATAGTATATATTAATGATATTACTATAGAAAATGATGATGAGTTTTTTTAGGAGGTATAACTATGATTAAGATGTTAAGGATTGATGAAAGATTAATACATGGACAAGTTGCTATAGCTTGGTCTAAGGTGTTATCAGTCAGCGCTATTGTTGTTGCTAATGATATAGCAGCTGAGGATGACATGCTTAAAATGACATTAAAAATGGCAGCTCCACAAGGGGTAAAGGTTGCTATAAGAAGTGTAAAGGGTGCCATTGAATTGTTGAATGATTCTCGTTGTGAGAAAATGTCTATTTTAATTGTGGTAAATAATCCAAAGGATGCGTTGGACATTGTGAAAGAAGTAAATAACATTCCTCTAATTAACCTTGGAAACTTTGGAAAAATTGATAATAAGATAGGGGGAAGAAAAAAATTGTCTGAGGGGATATATGTTAGTGATGAGGAAAGTAAGGTGCTAGAGAATTTAATAGAAACAGGTGTTGAAGTAGAAGTTAGAATGGTACCAGAACGTCCGAAGGTTTATTTAAAAGATATTATCAATAAATAGGGGTGAGAAAATGATTTTTAAGGCATTTTGTGTGGCTGCCATATTCTTTGTATTTATGGCATTGGATTTTTATTTAGGATCTCAAGTTTTAGAAAGACCATTGGTGATTTCTGCATTAGTAGGATTAGTATTAGGAGATTTGCAAACAGGTCTAATCATGGGTGCAGCTTTAGAAGGAATATACATGGGATATTCGGCTATAGGGGGGACAATTCCAGGAGACCCTTCTGCAGGATCAGCTTTAGCAGTTGCTTTCGCTATACTGACAGGAAGTAATATGGAAACAGCTTTAGCATTATCAGTTCCTATAGCTAGTGCAATGAATTTAGTAACTAGCTTAATACTTTCTCTTAGTTCCTTGCTAGCTCCCACTTATGAAAAATTGTTAAAGGAGGGAAAGGATAAAACCTTTAGTATTCTGCATATTTTACAAGGGGCTATATTGATGTGTTTGCCAATATGCATAATTATGTTTTTTAGCGTTGCCTTTGGTATAGAGCAGATAGATAAGGTATTAGCTATATTGCCACCATTTGTGTTAAAAGGTTTAGAAGTAGCAGGTGGAATGTTACCAGCAGTAGGATTTGCAATATTGTTAAATATGACTTGGTCAAAAGACATAGGAATATTCTTCTTTGTAGGCTTTGTATTTAGTAAATATATGAAACTTCCTATTGTAGCTATAACTATTTTAGCTTTAGCAATAGCTTTAGCAAGTTATAGTATGAATAAAAATAATGGGATAGTGGCAGTGCCAGAGGGAGATGTAGAGGAGGATTTCTTCGATGAGTAGATTTTATAAAATTGATAAAGATGAAAAAAAATTATTGGATAGGGCTACATGGAGATCTGGAAGCGTAAACTGTTCTTTTAATTTTGTAAAGATGATGGGTCAAGGATATGCCTACTCTATGATGCCATTTATAAATAAGTATTATAAGGAAGAGGATAACAGAAGAGAAGCTTTGGTAAGGGCAAATTCCTTTATGAATACTAATGGAGCATTTCTTCCATTTATAATAGGAATAAATGCAGCCATGGAAAAGAAAAAATCTCAGGATAATGGTGCAGTTGAAGAAAGTGCCATTGCCAGTGTGAAAACCTCATTAATGGGACCGTTGGCAGGAATTGGAGATTCCTTTATGTTTAATACCTTAAGGGNNCAGCGGGAGTAGGAATATCTTTAGCCGCTCAAGGTAACGTTATGGGACCTATAGTATTCTTGGCTTTATTTATAATTCCATTTTTACTAATTCGTAAAAATATGGCCTATTTAGGATATACTTTAGGATCAACATTTTTAGAAAAAATGTTTAAATCAGGTTTGCTAAAGAAAGTTACTAAGGCAGCATCAATAGTAGGAATCATAATGGTGGGAGCATTGGTATCTCAATTGGTGAATATTGCAACTCCATTATCCATATCTATTGGAGAATCAGAAGTAGTTATACAAGAGATGCTGGATTCAATAATGCCAGGATTATTAAGTGTAGGATTAGTGTTTTTATTAAAAAGTCGTATAAAAAAAGGAGTTAAGCCAATAGTTATGGTATTCGCTATCATGGGAATATGTATTTTAGGAGCTGCTATTGGTGTGTTGTAAGATGATAAAAGGTTTTAAATGTAAAAATATATATATGGAAAATGGATGTACAGATGGGATACTTTTATTGGAAAATGGAAGATTTCTCAAGGTGCTTCCCTATGATTATAACTTAAAAGAAGATAATAATAATTATGATATTTTAGATTTGGAAGAGAGATTAATAATACCTGGAATAATAGATATACATAATCATGGATTCAAAGGAAGTAGTGTCTGTGGAGAATTTAAAAAACCATCTAAAGATGAATTGAAAAAATATTTAGTTTCGTTGGCTACAGTTGGAGTTACTGGAGTGACTCCAACTGCATCCTTAGAGTATTTTGATTTCATTGCAGATTTAAATGAGGAAAAATATGAAGGTGCAAGAATCTTAGGAATATATTCTGAAGGCCCTTTTTCCACTAGAAGTGGAGAAAATTCTTCAGAAAATGTAGAGTATATAGAGCCTAGTTTAAAGGTAGCTAAGGAATATATAGCTAAGGCAAGAGGGAATTTGAAAATCATGTCTTTAGCACCTGAAGCTAATAATTCTGAGGAAGTTATAAAATATTTAGTGGAACAAGGAATAATTGTAGCAGCATATCATACAAATGCAAATTATGAAGAGATGATGAAGGGATTTGAGGATGGAATAACATTAGTCACCCATTTAGGAAATGTTATGAGAGGTATTCATCATAGAGATGTTGGAGCCTTAGGAGCAGCATTATTGGACGAAAATATGGACTGCGAAATAATAACTGATTTTTATCACCTATGTCCTGAAATGCTAAAGCTAATGTTTAAGATTAAAGACTATTCCAAGTTTATACTTATATCTGATTCCATGGTTCTATCAGGGGCAGAGCCTGGCACATACACTATATTTGGAAACTATGATTTGATAGTAGATGAAAATGGATATGTAAAGGATAAAACCGGAAGGTTATGTGGTAGCAGTAAATATGTTTTGTATGGAATAAAAAATATAGTTGAGGAACTTCAAGTACCTATGGAAAAAGCTTTAGAAATGGCTTCTTTAAATCCAGCTAAGAAATTAGGTATTGATCATAGAAAAGGATCTATAGCTATAGGTAAAGATGCTGATTTTGTGATAATAGATAAACATTATAAATGTATAGCAACTTATATTGAAGGAGAAAAAGCTTATTAGAAAAAACATAAGAATATGTATAATAATTGAAAATTTAAAATTAAAAATGCAAAATCATTGATGAAACTCCTAAAGGAGTTTTTAAAGTAGTATATTTTCTAGTAATTCTTATAGAATTACATCCTTAATTTTAAATTTTATATTCTAAATTAAGGAGGCTGTATCAAAATAGTTCACAATTTTGATACAGCCCCTTATTGTTATCTTAGGAGGAAATATGATTTTAGAAACAGATAGAGAATTTTACAAGAAATTAATAAAAATAGCAATACCGATTTCCTTACAAACTTTATTAACTTTAGGCATTGGATTGGTAGACTCTTTCATGGTTGGGAGGTTAGGTGATAACTCCCTCTCTGCCATTGCCATTGCTAATCAATTCTGCATCATTTTTCAATATATAGCTATGGGACTAGGAAATGGCGGTGCTGTATTAACAGGCCAATTTTATGGTGGAAATAACAAGAGGGATATCAAACATCTAGTATCATATCTATATAAAATATCTATAATTGTTGCACTTATGTTTATGATAGCTACTATGATTTTTAATGAAAACATAATGGGGCTTTATTCCAAGGATGCAGAAGTCACAGTTATGGCAGTGAGCTATTTAAAAATTATGATTCCAACCTTTATAATCATGGCTATAAATACCATATCCTGTTGCTGGCTTCGATCTATCGGGGTGGTTAATGTATCAATGGTAAGTGCAGGAATAAGCTTTGTGGTAAAGGTGGTTGCAAATTATGGTTTGATATTTGGCGGTTTTGGATTAAAAGCACTAGGAGTTAATGGTGCTGCAGTAGCTACTTTAGTGGCAAGATCCGTTGAATGTTTAATTATAATAATTTATGTGCTAAAGTTTGAAAAACATATTAAATTTAGATTGCAAGACTTGAAAGGTCATGATAAAAGAATAGCAAGGATGTTCTTGAAAAAAGGACAACCAGTTTTGTATTCAGATATGATGATTGCCCTTGGACAAAATGGAATTTCTATGATAATGGGAAATATCAGTACAGCGTTACTAGCATCATCCAGTATTGTAACTACAGTGGTACAAATATCAGCATTGCTGTTGATAGATATATCAGGTGCAGCAACCACAATCTCAAGCAACACCATAGGAGCTGGAAAGCTGGACAAGGCCTATAGTCAAGGAGTTACTTGTGCTTTTATATCAACTGTAATTGGCATTATAAATGGTATACTTATATTCTGTACTAAAGAATGGATTGTATCTTTTTATAATATAAGTCCAGAGGCAAAAGCACTTACAATAAAACTTCTCTCCGTTATATCCATAGTAGTGGTATTTAGTGATATAGGAATTACTTTAGCTAAGGGTGTATTAAGAGGAGGAGGAGATACAAAATATTTAATGATAATAGATGTGATTTTCTTATGGACTGTATCTATTCCATTAGGTTATATTACAGGAATCCATTTCAAGTTGGATCCATTGATTGTGTTTGTTTCCATGAGACTAGATGAGGTTATAAAATGCTGTGTCTGTATTGGAAGATTAAAAAGTAAAAAATGGATAAAGAAGATATAATGTAAGTAAAATCATAGATTTGTTCTGATCTTCTGCTAGTGCCATGGAGTGTGGCCTTGCTATTATGGATGAGGCAGATAAAGCTACCAGAATTCCCATCACCACCAGCGCCACTGCTGGAGCTACTACACACAGGAAAAACAGAGGATGCAATACAACTTTTGGGGCAGCTTCTTATAGGTGTGGAAAATTCCTGAGACTCCCATGTTGCTCTGGACAAAAACAATTTGCCTGCAACGGCAGAGCATGACCATGGGATGGGTGCAAAAGGTGTACCGAAATTCGTAAATCGTTGTGGGAAAAATGTAATCTACAATGTGAACAATCAGGTGTTTCGGCTACGGATGATACTGTGAGAATCAACCAAGTTCAATTGCAGATACACTTTATTTATTAGGTATATACATTGGAGCTACCACTCTAGACAAGTTCAACTGATCTAGAGTGGTAGCTCCTATTATCTCCAGACTAATGAGGAGTGAGATGATAGTATATAAAAGAACAAATTTCGTACACCGTATTGACTATATGGTCAATGCGGTGTACAATGTCATTGTGACCACATGGTCACAATGACATTGTACACAATACTATATAGCCAGAATAGGGAAATTAAAATATTAAGGGGAGGGTATGATGGAAAATAATGTAGTGTTAGAAGTTAATAATCTTGTAAAAAAATATGGTAACAATAGAGGGGTAGATGGTATATCTTTCTCGGTGAATAAGGGAGAGATATTTGGTTTAATAGGACCTAATGGAGCCGGAAAATCTACAACTATAAAATCAATTTTAGGCATTGTTAAAAAGACTAGTGGTGAGATAAAAGTAAATGGCTTAAGTATAGATGAAAATGAGAAAGAAATTAAAGGTCATATAGGATATCTTCCTTCTGAGTGTAATTTTTATAATAACATGACAGTTAAAAAGTTATTAAATTATTCTCAAAAGTTATATGGAACCTTTAATATATCAATAGATGAATATGGTAAAAGGCTAAATTTGGATTTAAACAAAAAGATAGAGGATTTATCCTATGGTAACAAAAAGAAAGTAGGTATAATAGATGCTATTTTATCAAATGGAGAGTTGATTATTTTAGATGAGGCCACAGGAGGGCTAGATCCGTTAGTACAAGAGGAGTTTTTTAAAATCATAGAAGAACTGAGGCAACATGGAAAAACTATAGTATATTCCGCCCATGTACTAACGGAAATTCAAAGGCTTTGCCATAGAGTTGGCATTATAAAAGAGGGAAAAATGATAAAAGTTGAGGATATTAATAATGTAAATAAAATAAACTTGAAGAGGGTAAGCTTAATTTCTAATGACATTGACTTAGAGAAGATTAAAGGAATTAGTGATTATAATAAAGACAACAATAGAATAACTTTTACTTATTCAGGTAATCCTTCAGAACTTATAAGGAATCTATCAAAGATTGATATTAAGGATATAAAAATAGAAGAACCTTCTTTAGAAGAAATATTTCTAAAGTATTATGAAAGGTAGGGCTGAATATGAATTTGATAATTAGAAAAGAAATAGAAGAAAATATAAAAGGACTGATAATTTGGTCTGTGTCTATGGCAGCATTGGTACTGATAATGGCAATGTTATTTGACTCAATGAAATCAGATATATCAAATATGATGGCAAGCTTTCCACAAGGAATGCTTAAGGCATTTGGCATGGAGGCAGCACCTATGAATAGTTTAGAGGGTGGGTATATTGTTGTTGTACTAATGGGTGCTATGTATTAAGCTTATTTAGGTGCCAGTATATTAGTAAAGGAAGAAGATGAAGGCTCTATTGAATATTTAATGTCCAAGCCTTTTAATAGAATAGAAATATATGGAGCGAAATATATTAGCTTAGTAATAATAATAGTTTTTTTTAATATTATTGTAGCTTTGGCTACTATTATAGGTGCATTAATATTTGGAGGCCATAGTTATAGCAAAGAAGCTATTTACTTAATGGCAATAGCGCCAACTTTAGTTCATTTAACCTTTGGTACCCTATGCTATGGAATAGCATCATTATTAAGAAAAAACAGACAAGCAGTAAGTTTATCCATAGGAATAGTATCCATATTTTATTCTTTATCTTTATTAAGGGGAGTGAGCAGTAAATTAGATATACTAAAGGATTATAGCATATTTGATTATATTAATAGCAATGTGGTAACAGTAGATAAATATATAGAACCATATCATATTATTATTATGTTTGGTATAATGGTTATATCATTAGTTGTAGGAGCTATAATTTATAATAAAAAAGATTTTTAAGGTGACAAATTATGAATATAAATATACCAGAGGATAAGGAAAAAGCTATATATGAGGCTGCACTAGATGAATTTGCTTTAAGGGGATATATTAATGGTTCTACCAATACCATTGTTAAGAACGCTGGAATATCTAAAGGCGCCCTATTTAATTACTTTGGAAATAAGCTTAATCTATACTTATATGTAGCAGATAGGGCAATGGAAACTGTAGAAAAGGAAATCCTAAATAATATGAAGAGCTTATCTAGGGATTTTTTCGAAAGGTTAGTACAGGGATCAAATGCTAGACTTCAGGCTTCAATAAAATATAAAAGAGAATCAAGTATTATAATAGATTGCTATGGCTGCGAAGATAAAGACATTATAAAGTATATGGAAGAAAAGATGAACTATTATACGGGTCTTGGATCGGACATATATTTAAAGGACATAGATTATTCTAAGTTTAAGGAAAACATAGATATAAATAAGGTATATGAGATGTTTATTTATATATGTGATGGATTAAATAAAAAAAATGTTAAAAAATATGGTGAAACCTTAGATACATTTTTAGAAAATAAAGATATGATGTATCAAGAAGTATTTAGTTATATCAATATTATTAAGGACAGTGTATATAAATAATAAAGTTTTTAAATCTTTATGATGTTTATTAAGCATTATGGAGATTTTTTTATTTATAAAAAATCTTTAAATATGAAATAGTATATTTAAGAGAAGAAATAGAAGGAGAGCTACAGAGTATGAATAATGAGGAAATAAAAAACAAATTTTTAAACATAGAGAACACTTTAAGGAAAGAGCTTATAGGTCAAGAGGAATTTGTAGCAGATTTATGCAAATATTTCAAAGAACAAATTTTAAGTCATAGAAAAGGAATATTACTTATAGTAGAAGAAAGGGAATTATTTAGAAATAGTGGAATAAAGCTATTTTTTCAGGAATTAAAAAAGGAGAAAATCATTGATAATCATGAGTTTGATGAGATAAATTTGGCTTCCTATAATTTTAACTTAGGATATAATGCTTTTTTGACAGATTTATATGAGAAGCTAAATGGAAACTCCCAGGGAATAATATTCAAGAATACGGACAAAGCCAGTGAAGATATATTAAATATATTAGATTCCATAGGACCTAATGAATGTATATCATTAAAAGATCAATATGTAATTAAAAATTCATTTTTAGTGGAAGCGAATGGAGAAAAAGATGATACCATAGATAAGCTTATCTGTCATAATAAGTTTTTTGTATTTTTGTATAATAATGAAAGTAAAAAAGGTGAAGAATTTTTTAAAAAAGATTTTTTAACTAAAAAGGATGAAGTTTTATATATAAAGCCTTTAAACGAAAAGGAAAGGAGAAAAGCAATAGAAAATGAACTGCTAAAGGAAATAGAACATATAAAAGAGGAATTTGATATTGAAATAATACTAGGCACAGAAGAGGGGAAAATGGGTCAGGATAATTTAGGCTTAAGTGGATATCTTCAGGAGGAATTTAGAAGTGAAGGATGTTTAAGCGTTTTACAGTATATCTCCTATAAAATTTATAAACCTTTAACCAATTTTATAAAAAAAGAAGAGGTTGAAGTGCATAGTAGGATATTATTGTATGTGGAGGATAATGAGATCTATTGTAAAATCAATGATGAAAGTTATAGACTAAGTGAATATTCAACTCCAACTTTAGAGGAGGTAGAATACAAATTAGAGTCCATCACTGGAATAAAAGATTTAAAGGACTTTATAGGGAAAATTGAAAATAATCATAAGGTGCAAAAAATTAGAGAGAAGTTAGGATTAAAGTCTCCAGATATATCTATGAATATGATATTTGCAGGTAATGCAGGCACAGGAAAAACTAATGCAGCCAGAGTGACCTTTGAATATTTCAATGCTTTAGGAATACTTAAGAGACCTGTTTTTATAGAAGTGAGCAAAGCAGATTTCATAGGTGAAAATCCTTCAGATTCCTCAAAGAAAACCAAGGATATAGTAAACTTAGCTCTTGGTGGAGTACTTTTTATAGATGAGGCTTATTCCTTATGTAAGGATAAAAATGATAAAGTGGGTATGGAAATAGTAGATGGACTTTTAAAGGGAATAGAAGATAATAGAGATAATTTGGTGGTTATATTAGCAGGTTATGAAAGGGACATGGAGAAATTCTTAAGCCTTAATCAGGGGTTAAAATCAAGGTTCCCTAATGTAATACATTTTAAAGATTACACCCCTGTAGAGATGTATGAAATAGCCGTAAATATTGCAAAATCAAAGGGATATAAGATAGCTAATAATGCTAAACAAGGATTGATAGATTTATTTGTAAGAAACCAATTAGTTGGGAAGAATGATTTAGGTAATGCTAGATTTGTTAGAAACATAGTAGAAAATGCCATAATGGATGCCTCTAAGAAATATTTAGAGGATAAGAACAGGCAGATAGACTTGCTAGAGAGAGATAATTTTAATTTTAAGGTAAGTGCGAAATTTGACTTAGAAGATAAACTAAAAGGCATCATAGGATTAGAGGAAGTTAAGGATTTTCTTAGGAATCAGTATAAGTTAATAGTAGCTCAAGAAAAAAGAAAATCTGTAGGGGTTAATACAAAAATAGACCAAAATTTAAATATGGTGTTCATAGGCAATCCAGGTACAGGGAAAACTAGCATAGCTAGGCTTGTAGCAGAAATGCTGAACAGTATGGGATTACTTAAGGTGGGGCAACTTATAGAAACTGATAGATCCAGCTTTGTATCTGACATTCAAGGAGAGACCCCTAAAAAAACAGAAGAAAAATTTAAGGAAGCAATTGGAGGAGTACTTTTTATAGATGAAGCTTATACTTTAGCTAATGATTCCCTTGGAAGAGAAGCAATAGAGGTTCTCCTTAAGCTTATAGAAGATTACTCAAAGGAAGTAATAGTCATATTAGCTGGATATGAAAAGGAAATGGATGCTTTCTTTGATGTAAATATAGGCTTAAGGTCTAGATTCCCATTGTGGACTAAATTTGAAGATTATAATGCCAATGAGCTATTTGAAATGGCTTTAAAACTTATTGAGTCAAAGGGTTTTAAGGTATCTAAAAATGCTTATACAGAACTTAAAAAAAGCTTTGTGGATATATATGAAAACTCTGATTCAGCATCTGGAAATGGCAGAATGATTAGAAATTATGTTGAAGAGCTTATAAGAAATCAAAGTATAAGAATCGCTGAAAATGATATAAGTGTGTATGAGATGAATTTAATAAATGTAACGGACATAGAGAAAATGAAAACCATAAAATATGATGGTCAGTTTGATTTAGAAGAGAAACTAAAAACACTAGTTGAAAACGAAACCTTGAAAAATTTCTTAAGAAATCAATATAGAATAATGAAGATAAGAGAAAAAAGAAAAAAGATGTCTATGGATGTGGATTTAAATAAATATATGAACATGATTTTCACAGGAGAGTCTGGTACAGGTAAGAAAACCGTATTAAATATACTTTCAGAGATGTATTATTCTATGGGGATTATTAAAGCAAAAAATATAGTGGAATTGGATAAGTATAAGTTTATGGCTATGGTGGATGATGGGATGAAAGTGGAGGATATTTTAAACAAATTTGTAGGAAAAATATTATACATAGATAAATGGAATATGTTTACTGAAGATTGTAGATATAATGAAGTAGTATCTCAGTTCATAGAATTCATAGATAAAAATTATAATAAAATAGTTATAGTTTTAGGTGGCAACAAGGGAAAAATGAAGGAAGTAGTCTTATCCAATGAGGGCTTAAATTATAGATTCCCAATATGGATTGATTTCGGAAGTTATAATGAAAAAGAAATGTATGCTATAGCTTTAAACACATTGAAAGGTAAGGGCTTTATACTGGATTGTAAAGGAGAAGAAGAATTGGAAAAAGCTATAGGTTATATTCAAAAAAGAAGTGGAGAGGTAGTTCTTAAAAATGGGTTTATGATTAAGCAATTTTTGGGAACTGTATTGAGAATTCAAAGCATAAGAGTATTTAATGAGGAGTTAAAGGGATCAGATATTAACAAAATTATTCCTATAGATATTGATTATGGTAAAGAGGAGTTTTTAAGAAAAAATTCAATATATAAGTATTAATTGAACTTATCTAGGGTGGTAGCTGTGTTAACTCCAAACTAAAGAGGAAAGAGTGTTACATCAGATAGACATGAGACTAAATTTTAAGTTTTTAAGATGGCATGGGCCATCTTTTTTTGAAAGCTAGTATAGATTAGAATCTGTATTAATTGTATTTTGGTATATTCTAGTGTAATATCTTATTGGATGTATAATTACATTTTTTTATTTAGGGGGGATGTAGAAAAATGTATAAAGTAGATTTAAATAGCGATTTAGGGGAGAGCTTCGGAAACTACCATATAGGTATGGATGAGGAAATATTAAAATTTATATCTTCTGCTAATATTGCTTGTGGTTATCACGGTGGAGACCCACTAGTTATGGATAAGACCATAGCATTAGCTAAAAAATTTAATGTGGCAGTAGGTGCACATCCAGGGTATCCAGATTTAATGGGTTTTGGTAGAAGGAATATGTCAGTTTCTTTTGAAGAGGCTAAAGCCTATATAAAATATCAACTAGGTGCAATAATGGCATTTACTAAAGCACATCATATTAAAATTCAACATGTAAAGCCTCATGGAGCAATGTATAATATGGCTGCTATAGATTTTAACTTGGCTAAGGCTATATGTGAAGGAATATATGAAGTGGATAAGAACTTAATAGTTCTTGGCTTAGCTAATTCAAAGCTTATAGAAGCTGGGAGGGCAGTAGGTCTTAAAACAGCTAATGAGGTTTTTGCAGATAGACAGTACAATGAGGATGGAACTCTTGTATCTAGAGCATTAGAGGGAGCAGTAATAAAAGATAAGGATTTAGCTATAAGAAGAGTTATAGACCTTGTTAAAAATCATAGAGTTAAAAGTATAAATGGAAATTATATAAATATTAAGGCAGATTCTATTTGCGTTCATGGAGATAATCCTAAAGCCGTAGAATTTGTGGAACATATTAGAGAATCCTTGCTAGAAGAGGACGTTAAAATAGAATCTATAGAAAAAGTTATAGAATAAATATCCAGGCTATAGTAACTATTATATTTAAGGTATAGTAACTAAGAAGATACCTTATATAGAAAGAAGGTAAAAATTATGTCAGGGGTTAAATATCTATTGGCTGGGGATAGTGCAATTTCTATAGAGTTTGGGAAGGAAATCAGTGAAAAAATAAATTTAAAAATCAGAACATTCAAAATTGCATTAGAAAACAGCAAAATAGAAGGGGTTATTGGAAGTGTTTCAACATATACTTCTCTTATGGTTCATTACAAACCAGAAATCATTAGCTTTAGAGAATTAGTTGAAAAATTAGATAATATAAAAGAGAAAATAGGTAATATATCAGTTTCTTCCTCCAGTGTTGTGGAAATTCCCGTATTATATGGAGGAGATTTAGGACCAGATTTAGAATTTGTAGCTAAATACAATGATAAAACCGTGGAGGAAGTTATAAAAATACATACAGCTAAAGAGTATCTTATATATATGATTGGATTTATGCCCGGTTTTCCTTATCTGGGAGGAATGGATAAGGTGATTGCTACTCCAAGATTAAAAAATCCAAGATTAAAAATACCAGCTAACTCTGTTGGAATAGCTGGGGAAGAGACAGGAATTTATCCTATGGATTCTCCGGGAGGATGGCAGCTAATAGGAAGAACACCTATAAATTTATATGATCCTAATAGAGAAAGGCCAATTCTTTTGGAATCAGGACAATATATTAAGTTTAAAGCTATATCTAATGATGAATATATTGATATAAAAAAACAAATTGAGAATAACTCTTATCAATATATCATTTATGAAAAGAAGGTGTAGCTATGTCTATTAGAATATTAGAACCTGGATTTTTAACTACAATTCAGGATGAAGGAAGAATGGCCTATGAAGATCTTGGAGTATCGGTTTCAGGGGCTATGGACAGAAGAGCTCTTTATATTGGAAATATGTTAGTGGACAACCCTCTTGGAGAAGGGGCACTAGAAATTACCGTAATTGGACCACGAATAGAGTTTACTGAGGATAATATTATCGCCATTACAGGAGGAGACTTCACTCCTGTAATTAATAATCTTTCTATTGATATGTATAAAGCTATTAGGGTTAAAAAAGGTGACATATTATCTTTTAAGGGAATTAAATCAGGGTGCAGGGCTTACATGGCTTTGGCTGGGGGATTTAATGTACCTGAGATAATGAAAAGTAAATCTACTAATATCAATGCTAAATTAGGTGGATACAAAGGAAGAAAATTGCAAAAAGGAGATGAAATTCTTTGCCAAAGTCCTAAGGCTAATTTGCATAACTTAGAAAATCGTTCTTTACTCAAAGAAGAATTTCATAGCAATCATGTAGTATTAAGGGTATTGATGGGTCCTCAAGATGACTATTTTACGTCAAAGGGGATAGAAACATTTTTAAAGGAAACATATGCCATTACCAATGACTTTGATAGAATGGGATATAGACTACAAGGACCTGGTATTGAGCATATTAATGGAGGGGATATCATAACAGATGGCATAGCCTTTGGAGCTATACAAGTACCATCTCAGGGACAACCCATAATCATGGTTGCTGATAGGCAAACCACTGGAGGATATGCTAAAATAGCTAATGTAATCTCTGTTGATTTACCAAAACTGGCTCAAACCAAGTGGGGCGATAAAATATCCTTTGAAAAGGTAACTATAGAGGAAGCTCAAAGATTGTATTTGAAGGAATTAAAGGAATTGGAATCTATGAAGGAATATTTAAATACAAATAATTTTAATTCCCAAACAATAGGAAGCAATGGAAAAACAAAAAATATAGATTCTTCTAAGGGAGTAAAACTATATAGGATTGTTGTAAATGGTATAAAATACATGGTTAAGTGTGAAGAAGTATCAAGTGAAACTTAGTTTCAGGTGGAGTGTTATAGCAGGTAGACATTAGATAAGTGATACAGTATAGATTAGTTAAAGTGTACTATCACAAATCTATTAAAACTGTGCTAAAATATATATGTTGAATAATGACATGAGATCAAGTGAAACTTAGTTTAGATTACACTAAAATATTAGTTGAACTTATCTGGGGTCGTAGCTGGTGTTAACTCCAACCTAAAGAGGATGGAGTTAACACCAGGTAGACATAAGACAAATTTATATTTACTGGAGGAAATATGATAAAGAAATTTATAAACTTTTATAAACCTTATAAGAAATTATTTATTTTTGATTTAGTAGCTGCATTTATAGCAGCTGGCATTGATTTAGTTTATCCTATGATGACTAGGGAACTGATGAACAACGCTATACCAAATCAGAATTTAAGAACTATAGGAGTATTTTCTATAACTCTTATAATTTTATTTTTAATTAAAGCTGTTTGTGGCTATTTCATGCAGTATTGGGGTCATGTAGTTGGTGTTAGAATGCAAGGAGACATGAGAAGAGAGATATTCAACCATCTTCAAAGACTTCCAAATAGGTTTTTTGACAATACCAAGACTGGGGATGTGATGTCAAGAATAATTAATGACTTGATGGATATTTCGGAGCTTGCTCACCATGGACCGGAGGATTTGTTTATATCTGCAGTGATGCTTGTAGGCTCTTTCATAATACTTTGCACAATCAATGTACCACTAACAGTGATAATATTTGCCTTTATACCACTAATAGTAATATTCACCATGAAACAAAGAAAGAGAATGAATGCAGCTTTTCTTAAAACTAGGGTAGAAACTGGTGCTGTAAATGCAAATCTAGAAAACAGTATAGCAGGAATTAAGGTATCTAAAGCTTTTGTTAGTCATGATTATGAGGAAGAAAAGTTTGAACAAGGAAATAAAAGCTTTATGAATGCAAGAGAAAAGGCATATAAGGTAATGGCACAGTATTTTGCAGGGGCGAACCTTTCTCTTGATATATTGAACTATGTGGTTTTAATTGTAGGAGGATTATTTACTTTTAAAGGTATTATAAGTTTTGGTGACTATGTAGCATATCTGTTATACATAAAGGTGTTTATGGATCCTATAAAGAAACTTATAAATTTTATGGAACAATTCCAAAGCGGTATGACAGGATTCCAAAGGTATGTAGAAATCCTAAATCAAGATAGAGAAAAAGAGAAAAAGGGAGCACAACCTCTTAAGGATGTTAAAGGTAAGATAACATTTAAAGAAGCTAGCTTTAGTTATGAGGATAATATAATTCTAGATAATTTATCATTAGATATTGAAGCAGGAAAGATGTTAGCATTGGTAGGGCCATCAGGGGGTGGTAAAACTACTTTTTGTAATCTTATTCCTAGATTTTATGACTTAAGCAGTGGAAATATTTATATTGATGATAAGAGCATCTATGATGTAACACTAGACTCTTTAAGAGCTAACATAGGAATTGTTCAGCAGGAGGTATTCTTATTTACAGGTACCATAAAAGAAAATATAAGATATGGAAACCTAGAGGCCAGCGATGAAGAAATAGTAGAAGCAGCCAAAATGGCTAATATCCATGATTTTATAATGGACCTTGAAGATGGCTATGACACATATATAGGGGAAAGAGGTACTAAGCTTTCTGGAGGACAAAAACAAAGAATTTCTATAGCAAGAGTATTTTTAAAAAATCCTCCTATTTTAATTTTAGATGAAGCAACTTCTGCATTGGATAATACTACAGAATATTATATCAAAAAGTCATTAGATGAACTATGCAAAGGAAGAACTACTATAGTAGTTGCCCATAGGCTTTCCACAATCAGAAATGCAGATGAAATTATTGTGTTAACTGACAAGGGCATAGAAGAAAGAGGAAATCATGAAGAACTTATGGCACTAGGTGGTATTTACAAAGAATTGCATAAGTTTGTAGAAGAATAAACCTAACTTTTAAGCTACTATATATTGTGCTACGGCATAGTGAAGTTTAAGTTAAACATGAGGTTAAAATTATTTAAAGATAATAAGTATGGAATACATATTAAGTCCTATACTTATTATCTTTTTTTATCTGAACAAATAAAAGTAACAACAAAATATTTTTGTTTACAAAAAGAAAAACACGTGATAAACTCTAATTACAAATAATGTAAGGAGAGGATAAAATTGAAAAAATATTTATACTTTTTAATGATTATCAGCTTACTATGTTTAGGTGGAAAGCCGGTACTAGCAGCCACAACTGGAGAAACTATTGATACAGCAGCGGAGGATAAATATCTTTGGTCTATGGCTGTTAACCGAGATGGGTTATTGGTATCAGTAGGGGACAATGGAATAGTTAAAGTATCAAAAGATGGACAGAATTGGACAGTGGCCAAAGCAGTTACTGGTCACACATTAAATGCAATCACAACTGATGGTGAAAAATTCGTAGCAGCAGGAAACTTTGGAACAATTATTGTTTCAAAAGACGGAGAAAACTGGGATAAAGTGTTTTCTCAAAAGAATTATGACATCAAAGCAATAACATGGAATGGAAAAATATTTGTAGCAGCAGGGAACTATGGTGCAGTATTGGTTTCTGAAGATGGTTATCAATGGAAGGAGCTTTTAGGAGCTGTACCAGCAGAAACAAGAATAAACAGTATAGCTTGGAATGGAGAAATATTCCTAGCAGTAACACAAAATAACCTAAACCTAATTTCAAAAGATGGATTTACATGGGAAAAACATGAAGTGAACACCTTTGAAAAAAGTTTGAAATCTGAGCTAAAGTCAGTGACATGGGGAAAGGATAGCTTTATAGCAGCAGGAACAAAAGGAACTATAATGCAATCCTATGATGGCGTCAATTGGAAAACAATAATTCAAGAAAAAGAAAATGATTATAACTGTATCAACTGGGATGGATATCAATATATAGCAGCAGGAAACAATGGATTGATTAAAACCTCTAAAGATGGATTTGAGTGGAAGGAAATATTTAAAAAGGGTGAGTATGGATTCCAAAGCATAGCTTCCTTTAAAGATAAAGCTATATTAGTAGGAGATGGAGGATTAACAGCAACAGTAGGCCCTGATACAAATGTAGATTTTCCTCACTGGCCAGGTTATGATATTAAACAACTTAGGGATGTAACTTGGGATCCTAAAACTAATACTTATATAGCAGTAGGAGACGGTGGAGTTATTAGAATATCTAAAGATGGTGGAAAGACGTGGACGAGAATAATAGCACCATTTGGAGAGAATCTACTTGGAGTAGCCTGTGGGAATGGAATATATATAGCAGTAGGAGAAGATGGAACAATTATTAAATCAAAGGATGGGGGTACCACATGGAGTGGATCTCATGATGAATTAGATATAAAATTCAAAGAGATAACCTTCATAAATGGGGTATTTTACGCAGTTGGAAGTAATGGAAGCATATACACATCAAAGGATGGAGACAACTGGGATGTTACTCAATTAGATATAGCTAGTGATATAAATCAAATAGTTTATAATGGCAAGTACTATATAGCAGTGGGTCAGGATGGAATCATATACAGATCTACCAATGGAACCTCATGGACTAAAATGGACTCTAAGACTAATCAAGAATTAAAGAGTGTTATTTGGGATGGCAAGCAGTTTATAGCTGTGGGGGATCATGGAACTATTTTAGCATCTCCAGATGGCAAGACATGGACTAAAAAAATAACTATTAACTTAAATATCAATTTTACAGACATTATGTATAGTCCTAAAGATGGATATGTAGTAATAGGAGAAAATGGTTATATATATACTTCAAAGGATGGGATTAAGTGGACTTCCTTGCCTAGACCTATTACATCTAATCTTAATGCTGGGATCTATGGAGATAGATTTGTAGTGGTAGGGTGTAGTGAAAGAGTTATTGTGTCAGATAATGCTAAAGATTGGAAAATTACTTTAAAACCAAGTACAGGGATAATAATTCACGATCCTATCTTAGATTCTATAGAAATCAAGTAAAATTTAAAAATTAGGCTATGTTTTAATATAGTGTTAAAATATAGCCTAGTGAATATTATAGGGGAGATTGGCCACCTATAATTATGAATAGGACCACTATGGGGTAAAGAACATATATGATATTAGTTGTAATTAAATGAGACTGTGAAAAAAAG
>DINW01000002.1:9616-114024 GCA_002423705.1 Clostridium sp. UBA5530 | reverse complement strand
TCGTTTTGATACAGCCCCTTCTACATTTAAATGGATATATTACATTTGCTTATATATTTATTTATGGCATGAGCAACACCGTTGTCATTGTTTTTCAAGGTAGTAAAATCACAGATATTTTTTATTTCTTCTTTAGCGTTTCCCATTGCCACGCTATACCTAGCTTTTTTCAACATGGATAAGTCATTAAAGCTATCACCTATGGCCATGGTTTCAGTTAAATCAATATTAAGATATTTTCCAAGGACTGAGAGAGCATGGCCTTTGGAAGTTATATTATTTACTAGTTCAAAGTTAAAATCTGATGATGTTACTACAGAAAAGCTGCCATTGTTTTTACAAAATTCTATTCCTTTTTTACGCTTTTCTTTATCAAAGGTTACTACTTGAAGATTATATAGGTTGTCTTTTAGAGATAAAATATCTTCCTTAGAATCTAAAAGCATCATATTAGTCTGAGACCTTAAAGCTCCCAATACAGTGTGGAGAGCTGATTCTTCTAAGGAAGAACCTATTTTTTTAGCTGTATAGAAATCTTTCTCTAAATTTTCAAAGGCGTCTTTTAAATATATATTGTTAAAATCTGTAGCAATTTCATAGGAGTAGGAGTTCTTTTCTAACCAAGTTAGGATTTCTTTAAGGGCTACTCTGTTTAACTGAAATGCATCTATTGTTTGTCCATCTTTGGAGCATATAGAAGAACCATTGTTAGATATTATATGAGTTTTTATGCCTGCTTCATCAGCTAAAGCCTTTACATCTGCATAATATCTACCAGTGCATATGGTAACTTCTATTCCTAACCTTTGAGCCATTCTAATGGCATCAGCATTTTCTTTAGAAATTTTATGATGGGTGTTTAGTAGGGTTCCGTCTAAATCTATAGCTATAAGTTTCATGAAAATCCTCCTTTAAAATATATAGTGAGTTTACTCTGCAACAAATAGTGTAACTTGATTTTCTTCCAGCATTTTTATAAAGTCTTTTTTGGGGAGTTTATCTGTTATTATTATGTCTATATCCTTCAAATCACAGATTTTAATAAAAGAAGTTTTATCCAATTTAGAATGATCGATTAAAAGAACTACTTCATCAGAACTTTTAATGACCTGTCTTATAATAGCTGCGGCTTCCTCATATATTCCCGTGAGCCCTTTTGAGCTAAGAGCCATACCTCCTATAAAAGCTTTAGTAAAGTTATAGTTAGAAAGCATAGCTAAGGTAGAGGGCCCATAAAGAAATCTGTGGTCTATGTTTAAAGTCCCTCCTAACATAGTTATAGATATGGAAGAATTCTTAGATAAAATATCTCCTACATTTATAGAATTGGTAACTATAGACAATTCTTTTAAATCCATAATTTCTGCTAAGCTTTGAACTGTAGTGGAGGTATCCATAAATATGGCGTCTCCAGAGGAAATAAGTGACAAAGCCTTTTCAGATATTTTTAACTTCTCAGTAGAATCTATTTGCAGTCTTTCACCATAGGTTTTTAAATATTCTTTTTTTGATGGTAGAATAGCACCCCCATGGGTTCGAACTATTTGACCTTGTTTTTCTAATGCCACTAAATCCCTTCTGGCAGTGTCACGAGATACATTGTAAAGAGTACATATATCCTCCACGCTTATGCGATGGTTTTTAGACACAAATTTAAGTATGTGATCCATTCTTTCTTCCTGAAACAAAGTGATCCCTCCAAAGGCAAAAATATATTATCTTAACATTATTATAAGTAAATATAAGCTAAATTTCAAGTATATATAAGTAATTATACTTATATATAAGCAAATAAAAATGAGATGGATGAATTTGACTAAAGTATTAAAATACCATAATATATTAATAATGGATAAAGTGAATGCGTTATTAATATATCTATGATTTATAAAGGAAGGTGGATAGGAGAGTTATGTTAATAAAAAATAAGCTTAAAAGAATATATAAATTTTCTGGCATATTTAGTGTGTTTTTTATTATAACATTATTGCTATCCATACTTATAGGCAATGTAGTTTCTATAAAACAAAACTTAGATAAAAGCAATGAATTTTTTTCTGAAAATAAAAAACAAATAGCGATAAACTTACCATTAAACAACAATATAACATGGAAGGATGAGTTTTTTAAAATTATATGTCAAAGCCAGGAGGTTATTTTAGGAACATCTTTAGGCTTTGCCGATGATATAGAATCAAACTTAGTAGTTAAACCTATATATTTCAATAAAGATACCTATAAAAACCCACCTATTAAAGAAGGTAGATTTTTAGAAACTAAAGATTTTGAAAGTTCTCAAGGTATTGCAGTAATAGGTGAAAATTATATGAGTTTTATAGAAAGTAAAAATGGACAAGAATATATAGAATTTAATAAAAAAAAATATAAAGTCGTAGGAGTAATGGGAGACAGCAACGGGAATTCATTCTATGACAATTGGATGATTATAAACCTTAATACTTATATGAATGAAAATAAATTAAATAATAGCTATACGATAGATTGCATTAACGGCAATCTAAATCAGGAGCTTATGAAAATAACTAAAGCACTGAAGAGCATAGATAAAAATGCAAGTATAAATATATTGCCTGATTACATCAGCAATGGAGATACATTAAGATTTGCATTATATTCTTCAAAGAGTCTTATAATGTTGGTCACAATGATGGGGGTATTACTATTTGTAAATATAATAAATTCTTCTTATTTATGGGTAGATGAAATGAAAAAAGAAATGGCAGTAAGAAAGGTATATGGAGCTACTAATGGAAATATAATGTTTAAAATAATCATTAGGTATGTAGCAACCGCAGTGATAGCAGCAGCTTTAGCCATAGTATTTCAGAACATAATTACAAAGTCAGGAATTAATCTTTGGAATGCAAATATGATAAATAGCAATAGAGAAGCTAATGTGGTTATAATTCTAGGTGTTATCATAGGATCCATAATAATTGGTGTTATAGTAGCAATGATTCCCAGTAGCATTGTTTTAAAGTTACAGCCTAGCCATATGTTGAGAGGTAAATAAGATGATAGATTTTAAATATGTATTGAAAAATATTATTAGAAATCCAATAATGTGCTTGCTTATAGTAATTCAACTAAGTGTGTCCATAGGGATCATGTATTCTGTTATTTCTTATGAAAGATATTGTAATAAATTTTATAAGGACATAAACAATATTATGAGCAACTCAAACAATACCTGGCTTATTAAAAGCAATGAACTAGATCCCTTTAAGATTCAATTAAAAGCAATAGAAAATCTTCAGAAATATCTAGAGGAAAATAAGAAGTTTGGTTTTGTTTCTAGCACAGGAGAAAACTTTGCTACAAAGCCCTTTGAAAAATCAGAAAATTTTTTGGAAACTACAAATAGCATTAAATATAATAATGAGAACTTCTCCATTATTAAGAGCATTGTTTTAAATGAAAAAGCATACAAGTATTTCCAATTAAAGGTTTATAAAGGAGAAGATTTTAAGACCATAGATTACAAAGAAACTCAAGGAAATCAGATTCCTTTAATATTAGGCTATAATTATCATGATATATTCAAGGTAGGAGATGTTATAGAGTATTTAAGAGGAGACAAGATGAAGAAGGCTAAAGTCATAGGGATATTAGAAAAAAACACCATGGGATTTATAGGAGATCCTAGCCGTGGTATTGCAACTTTTGATGATTACTTGGTACTACCTCAAATAGAAACCTCCAATAACTATTACTACAATGACGGTATGGACAAAAGTACAAGCCTCTACAATTATATATTCAATAGCTCAGTTATTGCAAATAGTGGTGAAAATAAAGAAGAAATTTTGCAAGGCATAGACAATATAGCTGTAGAAAACAATATAGATTTAAAACTTTCTTCCTTAGCTAAAAACATGGAGAGCTTAAAAAATAAAGCTAAAGAACAACAGCAAAGCAGTATAGTATTGGGAATTATAATATTAATTTTTGCAGTAGTAGGGCTTATATCTTCTCTACTTCATTCTATTAATAAGAACATTAAGGAGTATGGTGTTCATTTGATGGCAGGGGCAACTAAACCCCGGATAGCCTTTAGAGTTTTTATGCAGATTGTAATAACAGTTGGTCTTTCCTACTTAATAGCTTTAAATTGTATATTAATAAGATTTAGTCATACAGAGATAATGAAATTAAATGCAATAAGTGTTTTTTACACTACGGTTCTAGTTATTATTTTGATAGTAATTATAAGTATTTTACCTATGATGAAAATTTCTAAACTAGATATAAATCAGCTGATGAAGGAGGATTTATAATGGGTCTTATACATTTAGAGAAAGTTTTCAAAAATTATGGTAAGGGTGACATTAAGGTAGAGGCATTAAAAGACATAAATTTAGATATAAACGAGGGAGAGATGGTGGCTATTACGGGACCATCAGGATCAGGAAAGTCTACTTTGCTAAATATAATAGGATGTATGGACAAACTTTCCCAAGGAACATATAAGCTACAAGACAATGAGATATCTAGCTATTCCCATGGTCAGCTAGCCGCAATGAGAAATAAAACCTTTGGATTTATAGTGCAGTATTTTGCCCTTATTGATGATTATACTGTATACGAAAATATAAAGCTGCCCTTAGATTATTGTAAGTTATCAAGGAAGGAGAAAATTCAAAAAGTAGACAATATGATGAGGGACATGGGTATAATAGAAAAAAAGAACTTTACCCCAAGACAGTTATCTGGTGGACAAAATCAAAGAGTAGCCATAGGGAGAGCATTAATAAATAATCCTCATATCATATTAGCTGATGAACCAACAGGGGCTTTGGATAGTAATAAATCAAAAGACATTATGGATATATTGAAACAGCTTAATGTGAATGGAAAAACAATAATAATTGTTACCCATGACAATGATATAGCCATGGAATGTCAACGAATTATTGAAATAAAAGACGGAACAATTATAGAAGATAGGAGGTTATAGTATGAAAAAAAAGGTTACAGTAATAGCAGGGATTATAATTGCTATTATCCTTATGGCAGTGGCATATGTTATATATAATGAGGAAACTCATAAGATCCAAGGCGGAACCATAAAAGACAATAAAACTATAACTATTGAATCACCAAGAAGTACTAAATATTTATACTTAACTTTAGGGATAGATAACAGCAAATGTAAGAAAGCAGTTAAATACGTTCTGAAAAACCCTGAAGGAAAGAACATGATAGAGGGTAAGGTGGAAGCTGAGAATTTCTTGCTAGATAGCCAATATGATATACAGGGGGCAAAGGGAAAGTGGACTTTAGAATTTATAAAAGACAGTGAAGAAGAAGGTTGTAGATTTCATATAGGTACTGTATTTAGTAATAAGAAAAAATGATAATGAAAAACATGTAGCTCTGTATTTTCAGAAGCCCATGTTTTTTTTAATATCTTTGCATTTATCTCCCAAAATAGTAATAAGAATAATATAAGAGTTACATAAAAGGGGGATGGCTATGATGCAGGAACAAATTTTATTTAGTTGCCCATGCAAGGCAAATGTTTTAGGAGAGCAATTAGAACACAATGGAGGAGTAATTTTAGCCATAGATTTAGGTATAAATTTCAACGTGGTACTGAAAGAAAGTAAAGAATCATATATGCAGTTCATATTTCCCAATAGAACCTTTAGTATTGCTATAAAGGAAATGAAATATCATAATATAGAAGAGTATCATTGGAAATTAGAGGATTTAAAGGAAACAGAAATAGCAGTTTGGTGGATTATAAATGAGTTAAAAGAAAGAAACATAATCATAGAAAGAGGATTTAAAGCTATTTATAATTTTGATATAGATAGTTATGAAAAAAACAACACATTGATACCATTTCAAGTATTAACCTTAAGGGCTATAAGCAAGTTAAATGGCTATGATATTCCTCCTAGGGATGTAGAGCTTATAAATGAAAGTATTCAAAGGAAAATGGAAAGAGATTTTAGGGGAGACTGTGAGAATATAATATTAAATAGAGTAGATGAAGGGAAAATTCATATATTACATTGCAACAGCTTAAAGCATGAGTATGGATATATGGATTCTAAAAGCCATTCCTTCCTATTAACTTTTAATAGGAATTGGTCTTTAGGGGAAATGGAAGGTTTAAGAAGAAAGCAATGTCAACAGGCATTAGAAAGGTTACAGAAGGTTGTAAATATATCATGTTTATGTAATATATCATTAAATGAATTCGAAAAATTTAAAGGAATAATAATAGATGAAGAAGCGTTAGAAGTGGCTACTTACGTGGTTTATGAAAACCAGAGAGTAAAAGAGGCTATAAAGATGGTGCAACAAAGGAATTTAAGGGCCTTAGGAGAAGCCATGAAAGATAGTCATAGAGCATTAAGATCCCAGTACAAAATGGTAGACGAAAAACAACAATGGATTTTTGAAAGGGCAGTATCCATGGAAGGCTGTCTAGGAAGTAAATTAACTAGGACTACCTTTGGAGTTGGAAACTTAACCTTAATAGAAAATTCAGCCATAGATAAATTTAAGGATGAATTATCAAAATCATATAAAGATAGATTCAATGAAGAAATAGATTTTTGCTTGATGTCTACCTGCAGTAACATTCCATCTGAATGTTAGTTTCACTTGATGTATGTAGATTAGAGAATAAATAAAAGTCATAGTGACACAATAAATAGGAGACTAAGTAAAGGAGCTATGATAGATGATAAGCTTTAATCACATAAAAACAGAAAATATATATAAGAATCTCTACAATGGGCAATGGATTTCCAGTGACAATGGGGATACCATAGAGGTAAAATCACCCATAAATAAAGAAATCCTTGGATATATTCAAGCCATGACCAAGGAAGAAGTAGATAAGGCAATAGAAAATTCTGTAGAAGCTCAAAAGTATTGGAAAGAGGTGCCTATAAACAGAAGGGCAGCTATACTTCATAGAGCAGCAGAACTTATAGAGGAAAATGTAAAAGAAATAACTGATATATTGACTTTAGAAATAGCTAAAGACACTAAGAGTTCCAAAGCCGAGGTTTTGAGAACTGCAGATTATATAAGATTTGCCGCTGATGCTGGAAAACAGCTAGAGGGAGAAACAATCCCAGGGGATAGCTTCCCTGGCATAGAAAAAAATAAAATATCGGTGGTAACTAGAATTCCTTTAGGTGTAGTATTAGCTATAGCCCCTTTTAACTATCCTATAAATTTATCAGCATCAAAGATAGCACCAGCTTTAATAGCTGGCAACACTGTCATACTAAAACCACCAACCCAAGGAAGCATTTCAGCTTTGTACTTAGCAGAGATTTTTAATAGGGCCGGATTACCAAGAGGAGTATTAAACACAGTTACAGGAAAGGGAAAAGACATAGGAGATTATGTAGTTACTCATAAATATATAGATTTTATCAATTTCACAGGAAGTACTGAGGTTGGAAGGCATATTTCAGAAATCACTGCAATGAAGCCTCTTTTGTTGGAACTTGGAGGAAAGGATGCAGCTATAGTTTTAGAAGATGCTGATTTAGATGAAGCAGCTAAAAACATAGTAAGTGGAGCATATTCTTACTCAGGTCAAAGATGTACCGCAGTAAAAAGAATATTGGTCATGGAGGCTGTGGCAGAGGAATTGTCATGGAAAGTAAGGACTTTAGTAGAAAAGTTATCTATAGGAGATCCTAGAGATAATAATACTATAGGTCCTCTTATAAATACTAAAGCAGCAGACTTTGTTATGGAACTTATAGAAGATGCTAAAACTAAGGGAGCTACTCTTTTAGTTGGGGGAGAAAGGGTAGACGATATGATATATCCAACTCTTTTTGACAATGTAACCTTAGATATGAGATTAGCGTGGGAAGAACCCTTTGGACCAGTATTGCCCATAATAAGGGTAGCTTCTATAGAAGAGGCAATAAAAATAGCCAATGAATCTAAGTATGGGTTGCAGAGCTCTGTATTTACTAAGGACATAGATAAGGCCTTCTATATAGCAAACAATCTGGAGGTAGGCACAGTACAAATAAATAACAAACCTGAAAGAGGTCCAGATCACTTCCCATTTTCAGGGGTGAAAGCTTCAGGGATGGGAACCCAGGGAATAAAGTACTCCATTGAAGCTATGTCTAGATTGAAAGCAGTAGTGCTAAATTTAAAGAATCAAGACCATTAAAGTTAAATAATATTAAAGGGTGTAGGTTATTTTTCCAAGCCTGCACCTTTTTAAGTTTACAGCAATAAGGTGAAAATTAGTTTTATAAATATACTTATTTAGAATATTATGGTAATATATATACAACAAACCTTTTCAAATATGATGAATATAATAGAAGAGGACAATTTTAAAATGGGGGACAAGAATGAATTTAAAAAGATTGCTGTTACCAATACTATTTATAATCTTTATAATCACATTAAATTCTAAGGTGTCTTATGCTGCAGTTAATGAAGAAAAAATGAAGGCAGACTTGGAGGAAAGCTTTTCATCTTTTGAAAAAACTTTTTCTGACCGAAAAAACTGGAACTTAAATGATAATGATATAATTAAAGATAACTTAAAATTAAGTGACATATACCCAGTATACGTAATAGACCAAAGCAAAAAAGATTTAAATTCAGCTAATATTTTGAATCACATTAAGGAAACAGGAGAATATGTAACCACCTTAAGATTAAAAGATTCAAACAAGGCTTTTTCTATTGCCTTTATAAAGAAAAACGGAGATAAATGGAATATATATAGTGGAAGTAATTATGCACTACTTGATGATGATATTAATAGTTATAAGAAAAATGTAGACCCTAATCCTATTATCATATATGATGATGGAGCTAGAATATATGCTATAGGTTCTGAGAAAAATGGTGATAAGGTTCAGATTATAGACCCTAATCCATTTTTAAATCAATATAAAGGTCAGTTTGAAACCCTATCTAACCTAAGAACAAAGATGAAAGAAACTAATAATAATTCTAATCCTAATTTGGTAGGAGGTTCTGCTGGAGACAAAGCTGAAAATAGTGATAGCAATGAATCTAGTTATTTTTATACTATAGCAGAAATAATTATAGTATTAGGAGCTATTATAGGAGCTTTAATATATCAAAAATCTAGAAAGGTTTCTTAGATAAAAGGTCACTGTATAACCTTTTTTTAAAGGAATACAGTGACCTTTTTATTTTGTAAGAGTTTTAAAATATATCTCTACGGTTATTTTGTAATACACATAATAGATAGCAATGAAAGTGAAAATAGTTATATAAAACAGCTTATCTATATTAGGTGGCAGCATAAAGGAAATGGAAGTAAAGGCTAATGAGGCATTAAAAATCCCTACACCTAAAGGAAACATGAAAAATAAAAATACCTGAATTTTTAAAGATTTTTTTATATCATGTTCGGTAACACCTAAATTTGATAAAAGTTTGTAGGATTCCCGTTCTGAAGAAGCATCTCTTAGTTGCTTAAAAAATATGGTAGTAGCGGTGCAAAGCATTAGAACTAAAGCCATAAAGGATCCTGCAAATATTCCGCTGCCTGCCATTTCTGNNGGAAGAAAAATTAACCTTTTGATAGATTATAGTATCTTTATTATGAGTATTTATAAAGCTAGAAATGTCGCCATATAAGTTGGAATATTTAAAGTTATTGTTTATTAAGTAAGCTACATTGGTTAAAGGCTTTCCAATGGGGATTAGGTCAGCGTAGGTTTTGTCACTTACACATATTAAAGATTCTAAAGTCAAACTATTGGATAAAAGAAGCTTATCCTTTCCTATGAAGGTGAAAGTTTTATTGAATTTAGGAATGGTAAAATCAGAGTTTAAATTCATATTTACCATGGGCATATTACCATATAAGAAAAAGGCTTCATTATCTCTTAAACTTAAGGAAGTATCTTTCCCAAGAGCTGCCATAGCTTTTTTAAAGGTGCTTTCACTTATAACATACTTGTTTTCTGGTGTAGAATAAGGAACTTTAAGAAACTGAAATTCAATGACTTTATCAAGATCTTCACCACAGTTTTCAGAAATCATTGAATCAATGGATTCATCCCTTGGACCCTCTATGACGTAAGAAAGGCCATAAAGGTTATCATTGGAGTAGTTAAATCTTAGTTCATAGTAAAAACCATAGGCTATGCCACCCACAAAAATCGTAGCTGTTATAAGAAGACTAATAGTGGCAAGAGCTATAGAATTTTCTTTTACTCTATAGTGAAGTCTAGAGATATTTATTAAATTAAGAGATTTATAATAAAGTGTTTTACTTTTCTTAGAGATATAAACTAAAGTTACTAATACTGTTGCAAAAAAACCATAGGTGGCCCCTATGATAATCAGTACTGCTATGATAAATCCAGATGGAGCGGATTCTGTGGTACTAAATAATAAGTAGGCTCTGTATATTAGATAAATAATTATTATAGAGGAAATAAAATAGGAATTTCTCTGTTTAAATCTTTCTATAAGCTTAAACTTATGTAATCCCAATAGTCTATAAGGTATCTTAAGAATCAGCATAAAAAACTTCCAACCTAAGACCATGAAGGTTATAGGCATTAGGATAGATAAAGAAAGAAAAAGAAAATTATTAAAGGATAAGGTGAAAGAATGTTCTAATAAGGCATAGGCTATAAAAAAGTATAGCCCCAAAAGAGTCCTGTCCTTAAAAGTGTCATCTTTCATCATATCTATAAGTTTTACCTTACGGATTACAAAGAAATTTCTTATGCCTAAGATTATAAAAAGCATGATAAACCTTCTAAAAGTATCCCCCATAACTTTAGGTGATATATCCACAATTACAGATGAAACTGGATGAGCCATAAGCCTGAACAAAATCATGGAGAAAAACTTTAAGAACAAAGAACCAAGGAATATGCCGGAAGCTATGGAAACCACACCGATTATAACTGTCTCTATAAGGAGCATTATAGAAATAGAAAATCTTTTAATGCCCAAAACTAAGTAAAGAGATAATTCTTCACGGCGTTGCTTTATAAAATATGAATTGCAGTACCATACAAAGATAACTATTGCAATCATTATAAACTCATTTCCTAAAGGAAAGAAAACCTCTAAAAAAGAGGCTATATCATTGTCAGCAGCAGAGCTTATATTTAGAGGAAGAGATGAAAATGTATAGTAGACCATAACTCCCATTATGATAGTTACTGAGTAAAGTAAGTAGCTATATATATTTCTTACTACATTTTTATAAGCTAGTGAAATTAGAGACATACTCTTCCTCTCCTTAGTAAATTTAATTGGATGTGTTGCTACTGCTAGGCTGTTGTTGCTGCTTTATAGTATGAGTTTACTGTTAGTATATAGAATACTAAATATATTAGGGTGTAGGCACCGAAACAAATCATAGCAGGTTTTAATAAATTCAAGTTTAGTAGTTTAGCTAACACGTATATTGCCATAGAAGCATGACATAGACCAACTACCAATGGACTTAGGAAAACAAAGAAAATTTGTTTAGCTATGGAAGATCTGATGTCTTTTTTACTGGCTCCAACTTTTTTTAGTATATCATAGTTTATCTTATCAGAGGTAGCTTCAGAAATCTCTTTGAAGAATATGATTGATGCTGTGCAAATTAAGAATACTAATCCTAAGAAGGAACCTATAAATATTAGAAGTCCTGACATCTCTAAGGAGGAACTGTAGTAAGTGTAGTATTCAGAGCCTACAGGAGATTTCCTTTCTTTATAGTTAGCAAATACTGATTTATTTATATCTTCAGTAACTTCCTTGGCTTTATTCTTATTTTCTACATTTATAGCATTGATTTTTACTATTTCTCCTTGAGTTTTTAAGGAATCATAAGTGTTGTTGCTTACAACTAGAGTGTAAAAAGTTCCTAGATTCATATTTACTATAGGATAATCTTTAAAATCTTTTATAGTTAATTCTGAGTTATTATTTAAAGTTACTTTTTTATCTTTATAAGAATTCTGAAGCTTAGGCATATAAAAGGCATCTAGCAGTATAGTATCATTGTCAGAACTTAGGGTTAAAATATCCTTCTTTATGCCTTTTGCAAAATCATTATATATATCCTGTGAGATTACATAGAAAAATGCATCTTGAGACTCTTCCATTTCATGGCCGCTAGTTTTAGCTACATCCTGTTTTATTACATTAGGGACCTTGCCAGGGATAGCTATAAAGTTTCCAGAAATTTCATAGGATATAGAGTTGTTTTTATATTTATCAATTATATTATGAACATCCTTATCTATTTTATCGTCAACAATCTTATAGGCAAAGCTATAGGGGGCGGATTTCAAAGAAGAAGTTTCAGAACTGTAGTACATTGAAAACACAAAGCCCATAGCTGTTAGGGTAGTAGCACTCAAAACTGCAATAGTAGCTAAGGTTCTTGAGTTGCTTTTTATTCTATATAAGAGGTTTGACGTACCTATCATATTTAAACCTTTATAGTATGAGTGAGTGTTCTTCCTTGATTTTTTAATTAAAAATATTACAAAGGAAGAAAATAAGAAGAAACTACCTATACTGCAAAAAGCTACGGCTAAAAGAGGATTTATTAAGGGGTTAAGCTCAATTTTATAAGCAGATAAATAGCCTAATCCTATAAATACCACTGCTAATAAAGACTTTACAGAAGACACCTTTGGCTCAGATTCAGAGGAGGCATCAGCCTTAAATAAATCTACTAGCTTGAATCTATAGATTATAGAATAGCTATGAATAGATGCTACAAGAAATAGTACCAAAAATACAACGGAGGTTTGTAGCACTGCATCTTTAGATAAAGTAAAAGCTACTGTAAAATTTTCAAAACCCATGACTTTTAGCAGAGCAGAACTAAATAGTTTGGATAATAAAGCGCCAACACCGATTCCTACCAATAGGGCTACAATGCCCATACATATAGTTTCATAAAAGAGCATGGATCCAATTTCTTTTTTCTTAACTCCTAGCAGGGAATAAAGGGCTATTTCCTTCTTTCTTTTTTTAGTAAAAAAGGAGTTAGAATACCAGATGAAGATTCCAACAAAGATTATTAGAACTACTGCGGAAGCATCAAAGGGAGCACTAATCTTCCCCTTGAGCTGTGCAGCTAAAGTTGGATTATATTTAATTGATATAAACATATAGTAAATCATTATGCTAAATACCATAGATATAAAGTAAAGAAAATAATTAGAAAAATTCTTTTTAGTATTTTTTAAAGCTATATTCCAAAGTGACATGACTTTCCCTCCTATACAAAATTACATTTCTGTTACTGTATTACCTAAAGTAGATAACACGTCTAAGATTTTTTGGAAGAATTCCTTTCGGGAACTTCCTTTAACTAATTCTGTATAAAGGGAGCCATCTTTTATAAATAATATCCTTTTGCAGTAGCTAGCAGCAAAGGCATCATGAGTAACCATGAGTATGGTGGCATTATCTGTAGAATTTAAATCACTTAAGGTTTGAAGTATCTCTGCGGAAGATTTAGAGTCCAAAGCACCAGTAGGCTCGTCAGCTAAAATTAAAGATGGTTTAGTTATTACAGCTCTAGCTATGGCAGCTCTTTGCTTTTGTCCTCCAGATACATTGTAGGGATATTTGTTCAATATATCATTTATTCCAAATTTTTCTGATAAAACTTTAATTCTTGCCTCTATTTCTCTAGGCTTAACCTTTGAAAGAGCTAATGGAAGAATTATGTTTTCCTTTATAGTTAGAGTATTTAAAAGATTATAATCCTGAAATACAAAGCCTAATTTATTTTTTCTAAATGAGGAAAGCTCATTTTCAGATAGTTTAGTTACATCCTCACCATCTATATTTACAGTACCAGAAGATGGTGTATCAATAGTAGATATTATATTCAATAGGGTGGTCTTGCCTGCGCCGGAAGGACCCATAATTCCTACAAAGTCTCCTTTGGCTATATCAAGATTGATATCTTGAAGGGCTGTATATGTAATCCCTTTAGAGGCATAAACCTTTTTCAAATTTTCAGCGGTTAAAACGTTATTCATTGTTGCTCCTCCTTTAAAATTATCCTTTAACATCATAAGATAATTTTAAATCCTAGAGGATAAAGTCACCATTGATTTACCTAACAATATAAAAGGTAATCCTTACACTTTCGTCACTTTGAAATAATCAAATATTTTAGGAAAATGGAGTATAACTTTGGTATACTCCCCATAGGAGGATTCTATAGATATATCATGGCTTAGTTTCTCGCACATCTTCTTAGCTAAATAAAGACCCATACCTGTGGATTTGTTATAAGTTCTTCCATTGAAACCTGTAAATCCTTTATGAAATACTCTATTTAAATCCTCTTTTTTGATTCCTGCTCCATTATCTTTTATTATGAGACTAGTTTCCTTCTCATCTATTTCAGAAAAAATTTCTATAATACCTCCTAGGTCAGTATATTTCAGGGAATTTCCGATAATCTGATTTAATATGAACATAAGCCATTTCTTATCTGTGAGAACAGTATTTTCTGTATCATGAATGTTTATTGAGATTCTTTTAGTTATAAAAACCTTAGCATTCTTTTTTATAGTTTCATTTACCACTTTTTTTAACTCTACTTCTCCTACAAAATAATCTTTAGAAAAATCATCTATTTTAGAATAATAAAGAGCCTGCTCTATATAGTTATCTATTCTAGTTAATTCCTCATCAATGCTGTCTAATACATCTTCCTTAGACTTATCAAAGCTATTTTCAATGGTAAGTCGACATACTGCTATAGGAGTTTTAACCTCATGAACCCAAGAGGTTATAAAATCCATATTTTCTAGCTTATCTAAATAGAGCTTTTCAGTGTTTTTACTTTCCTTCTTATAGAAATCCTTTATTACATCATGAAGAAGGGCGGTCTCATTGTTTAGAGGGCTAGGCAGAGCCTCAAGGACAGCAGAAGAATCGCTGTTTGTTAGACCCTTCAAGTTGTTATAGTAGGGCTTTTTAAACAAATATCCTATTACAAGATACAGAATAAAAGTAATATAAGCTACTAAGTTTATATATAACAAGTTATCTATGGGAGAAGATATGTCCATGATTAAATATATCATGGTGCTTATAAAGGTAATGATGAAAATATAGAATAAAATAAGATTTCGTCTATCCCTCACATATTTTAGGAAAGTCATTATATGATATAACCTTGGCCTTTCTTAGTTTTTATAAAATCATCTAGGCCTATATCGGTGAGCTTTTTTCTAAGTCTATTTATATTTACTGTTAGGGTATTATCATCTACGAAGCTTTCGTCTTCCCAAAGGCTTTTCATTATTTTATCTCTGCTTACCACATTGCCATTATTCTTCATTAGTATATATAGAATCTTAAATTCATTTTTGGTGAGTTCTACCTTGTTTTCTTTAAAAAGCACATTATTGTCCTTTAAATTTAAAATAACCCCCTCATATTCAATGACGCTGGATTCAATGTTGGTGTAGGAGTAAGTCCTTCTTAGTATGGCTTGAACCTTGGCAAGAAGTACATCTAAAGAAAAAGGCTTTTGTACAAAATCATCTCCTCCCATATTCATAGCCATAACAATATCCATGTTTGTATTTCTAGAGGATAAGAATATTATAGGAACCTTAGAAACTTCTCTTATCTTATTGCACCAATAGAAGCCATCAAAACTAGGCAGATTTATATCCATTAAAACCAGATGGGGTTTGAATTCTACAAACTCATTTAATACATCAGAGAAATCTTTAGCATAAGCCGCTTCAAAGTTCCATTTTTCAAGAAAATCTACAACTATTTCTCTTATTTTAGGGTCATCTTCTACTATAAATATTTTAAACATATATCCATTCTCCTTTCATATTCATAGTTTCTCCTTCTATGAAATCTTTATATAAATAAATTCTAGGATTATAAAGAAAACCCTTTAATGAAGACAATAAAAAAAAGAGCCGTCATTATAGGTTTAGGGGAGAAGACGGCTCTAAGATAAATTATTATGCTTTATATATGTTAGGAAATATAATTGCTTAGTTATAGATAAATCTTATCTATAACTTGATTATAGGATATAATTAATAATAATAATTTATTTATTGATTTCGAATTAATTATAAATTGGTTACAAAATTTGAAAAAGTTTAACATATTTTAACCTTTAATTGTTGGTTTATTGATTAAATATATATAAGGGGTTCATACAGGAAGTGGAAAATCAAGTGAAACTTAGTTTCAGGTGGAGTTTGTACTCCAACTGAAGGTTAGTTGAACTTATCTAGGATAGTAGCTACTGTTATCTCCAACCTAAAGAGGGTGGAGTGTTACAGCAGGTAGACATCAGATAAAGATGTCCTTATTAAATAAAGGGGAGGGTAACATGAAAAAAGTCATAATTATTTTTTTGCTTATGGCCGTTACGATGACTACTGGGTGCTCAATTAAGTATCAACTACCGGTAAATTTAATGAAAACACCAAAGCTAAATGAAAAGTATATAAAAAATCAGCAGGGCCTTACTGATAGTGAAATGAGGGTGTTAGCTCAGAGTTTTGTACCAGATGGATATAAAATTCTAGAGGATACAAATAGCATGGAAAAACAAAGTATTTATTATATAGATGTGGATGGAGACTCTAAGCAGGAATTAGTAGTTTTAGTGAAGAATTCAACTAAAATAAACGTAGGATTTTTTATAATGAAAGACAAATATGGCAAATGGGAAAAGACTTTTGAGTTTTTTGACGAGGGTGTAGGAGTAAAAGCCGTTAAAGCAATCTCCGGAAATAATGGAGAAGAAGGAAAGCTTATGGTCGCTAATATGACAAGCTTTAAGGGACCCAACCAATATTATTTATTTGATTTTAGCAAAGGTTGGGATACAAGTGGGGTAGACCTAGGATTATGGACAGCTCTTACAATAATCCCTAGCGAAGATGGACAAGTGAGCTTTGTGGCTCAAAATAACGAGAACGATACTATTTCAGATCTTTACGTGGTCAGATATGATGGGGAAAGCTTTTATAATTATGTGAATTATGATGTCTATGAAAGTAAGATTGCTCAATACAAAAATATTATAGATCAATATGAAGGCAATGAAAGTGCATGGTACTATTATATATATTCCAAACACATGATTAAAAAGTATGATGAGGCCTTAAGAGACATGGATGAATACTGGAAAAGAAATAGAATGGGAGACAAAATAGCAGTTAGTGAAGATAAATTTAAAATCTTAAATGCCCTAATATTATTAGAACTGGGACAGGTAGATAAAGCAAAGGATATGATAGAAAAAACCTATGGACCTATGTTGTCTAATGGAGATAAAAATTATGATATGGGCTGGTGGGATGTTTACTATGCCATAGGAAAAATAAGCATTTTGAGAGGAAATAAAGAGGAGGCAGCAGGGAACTTTGAGATGGCTTTGAGAATATTGAATCATACCTATGATAAGGATTTAAAAGGATATGGTAAAATAGTTAGAGATGTGAAAGAAAGTATGATAAAGGAAATTGCCAAGTAGGGGGGATTTTATGGATAGGATACTTATTGTAGAAGATGAAGAAAATATAAGAAGCTTTATAGCTATAAATCTAAAAGTAAACAGATTTGATGTAAAGGAAGTAGGCTCAGGAGAAGAGGCTCTAAAAATCTTAGCAGAAGAAAAATTTGACATAGTAGTACTGGATATAATGCTTCCAGGAATCAATGGATTTAATGTTTGTGAAAGGATAAGAAGCTTTTATCACGGAACTGCAGTTATTATGCTTACTGCTAAAAACCAAGATATAGACAAAATAATGGGCTTAGAAAGTGGGGCAGATGATTACATGGTTAAGCCCTTTAACCCCACAGAGCTTGTTTGTAGAATCAATGCTCTTCTTAGAAGAATGAAAAAGGTGGAAAAGAAGGATGAAGAAAACCTAACTCTAGGGGACTTATCACTAGACAAGAGAGGCCAGAGGTTTTTTAAGAATGGTAATGAGATAAGACTTACCTTAAAAGAGATGAGTATAGTGGAGCTGTTTATGAACAATGTGGGCAGAGCTTTCACAAGGGATGAATTGTTGGATAGTATTTGGGGAGAAGACTTTTATGGAGATATAAAAACTGTAGATGTGCATATAAGAAGGTTAAGAGAAAAAATAGAGGATGATCCATCTAGCCCTAATTATATAGAAACTGTATGGGGTTATGGGTATAGAATGAAAAAACATGAATAGTAGCATAAAGAGGAGAATTTTAACCCATTACTTAATAGCCATATCTATAACAGTATTTATAGTAGGATTTTTCCTTGGATATGCAATAAAGGAATATTATTATAACAATATAGAATATGCAATAAAGGAACAACTTAACGTAGCGGATACATTTTTTACAAGATATCTAGAGACTATGCCTCTTAGAAAAGCTTCAGAGGACATAGTGGACAATCTATTTACCCACACTAATGTTCAAATACAGATAATAGATGAGAATAAGGATGTAATATTAGACACCCTGGGTGTCTACAACATTAATCTTAAAAATGATATGGATATAGAACGTGCCTTTTATGGCATAGAGAGCACAAATGTAATGGAAAAAGCTGTGGTTTATAGTGACGACAAAGTAATGATGATTACTAGACCCATAAACAGTAAAAAAACTAAGGCGGCGATAAGGGTCATAACATCCTTAGAAGACGTAGATGATGTTTTAGGAAGTATAAAATTTTTTATTTTTATAGTAGAAGCCATAGTAATAACTGTAATATTTATAATAAGTATAATAATATCAAATAGTATAATAAATCCCTTGATTAATCTTAACAGGGTAGCCAAGAGAATTGGTAAAGGGGAATATACCATAAAAGCTGAAAAGACATATAATGATGAAATTGGTAGTTTGGCAGATACATTAAATACCATGTCCAGTGAAATATTAAAAAGTGAAAGACTTAAAAATGAATTTATATCCTCTGTATCCCATGAACTAAAAACTCCTCTTACATCTATAAAGGGATGGGCTATTACCTTAAAGCTTAAGGAACTTCAATCAGAAGAGATGATGGATAAGGGATTGAATATAATAATAGAGGAAAGTGAAAGACTCACTGATTTAGTAAATGAGCTATTGGATTTTTCTAGGTATGAAGCCGGAAACATAAGTCTTAAGATAGAAACTTTTAATTTAGGCCAACTTCTTAGGGATATATATTTCCAGATGAAGCCTAGAAGTGAAAGGAATGGAGTAAGCCTTCAGTACCAAGATATAGAGCTAGGAGATATAAAAGCAGATAAAAATAGGCTAAAGCAGGTGTTTATAAATATAGTAGATAACGCAATAAAGTTTTCCCAAGGCGGTATAGTAAAGATCTACTCTGAGGAAAAAGATGGATATATATATATAATTATTGAGGATAATGGCATAGGTATAAAAAAGAATGACCTAAAAAGGGTTAAAGAGAAGTTCTTTAAGGGAAATAATGACAGGCCTGGTAATGGAATAGGGTTAGCAATATGCGAAGAAATTATGAAACTCCACAATGGAAAGATAGATATAGATAGTGAGATAAGAAAAGGTACCAAAGTCACTGTTAGAATAAAAAAATTATAAATGGGTTGACATAGTAGGTAATATAAATTACAATGAATTCTAGTAAATTAAATACTCACTTTAAATTGGTCCTGCGAGACCAGAAAGAGGGCTGCATGATGATGTGGATTTTTTGTTATATAAAACAATTAGATAGCATACAGAAAAATTTAGTATATATACTAAATAAATTTTATGTTCAACTGAATAAGATTAGATACAAGGATAATCAGAGAATTGTTTTCAGATAATTCTCTAATTATCCTTTTTTATTTATTAACGTAAATTTAAAAGGAGGGACTTAGATGTTAGCTAGGCTTATATTAGAAAATGGAATGATTTTTGAGGGAAAAGCTTTTGGATATGTAAAGGATACTGTGGGAGAGGTTGTGTTCAATACGGGGATGACTGGGTATCAAGAGGTTTTAACAGATCCATCCTATTATGGTCAGATAGTTACCATGACATACCCTTTAATAGGAAACTACGGAATAAACCTAGAGGATGTAGAATCCACATGTCCTAAGGTAAAGGGATTCATAGTAAGGGAGGCATGTGACCTTCCAAACAATTGGAGATGTGAACTTACTTTAGATGCATATTTAAAGGATAATAAGATAATGGGACTTGAAGGAATAGATACAAGGTCACTTACAAAGGTCTTAAGAAATCACGGAACTATGAAAGGTATTATAACAATCAAGTCAATAGATGAAGAAGAAGCAGGAAATCTAATAAAGGGATTTTCAAATAAAGAAGCGGTCAAGAGTGTGACAACAGAAGAAATATATACTATAGAGGGTAATGGGCCTCACGTAGCAGTAATGGATTTTGGAATAAAGGAAAATATATTAAGAAGCTTTAAGAAAAGAGGCTGTAAGCTTACAGTACTTCCAGCAGAAACAAACTATGAGACTATATTAGAATTGAACCCGGATTTGGTGTTTTTATCTAATGGACCTGGAGATCCAGAGGATTTAGACATTGTTATTAAAAACATAAAAGGGCTTATAGGAAAGAAACCTATAGCAGGAATATGTCTGGGGCATCAACTTCTAGCTCTTACCCTGGGGGGAAAGACAGGAAGATTGAAATTTGGACATAGAGGAGCAAACCACCCTGTTAAGGATTTAGAGGAAAATAAAATATTTATAACTTCCCAAAATCATGGTTATGTGGTTACAGAAATGCCAGAGGGGGTTAAAAAAACTCATATAAATGTCAATGATAATACTGTAGAGGGAATGAGGCATGAAACTTTACCTATCTTTAGTGTACAGTTCCACCCAGAAGCATGTCCAGGACCCCAAGAAAATCACTACTTATTTGATAAATTTTTAGAGTTAATATAGGGAAGGAGAGAATTCATATGCCATTAAATAAAGATATAAAGAAAGTTTTAGTAATAGGATCAGGACCTATAATCATAGGGCAGGCAGCAGAATTTGATTATTCAGGAACTCAAGCTTGTGAAGCTCTAAGAGAAGAGGGAGTACAGGTAGTATTAGTGAACTCCAACCCAGCTACTATAATGACAGATAAAGAGGTGGCAGACAAGGTATATATAGAACCCTTGACTGTAGAGTTTGTAGAGAAAATAATAGCTAAGGAAAGACCTGATAGTGTTTTAGCAGGAATGGGAGGTCAAACGGCCTTAAATCTAGCTGTAGAACTTTATGAAAAGGAAATTCTTCAAAAATATAATGTGAAAGTTATAGGAACTTCTATAGAATCCATAAAGAAGGGTGAGGACAGAGAACTTTTCAAGGAGATTATGAAAAAAATACAGGAGCCTATAATAGAGAGCAATGTAGTAACTGATTTTAATCATGGAATGATATATGCTAATAAAATAGGATATCCAGTTATAGTAAGGCCAGCCTATACCTTAGGGGGAACTGGTGGGGGAATTGCAGAAAATGAAGAGGAACTTAAGGTTATATTAGAATCAGGTCTTAAACTAAGCCCCGTAGGTCAAGTACTTCTTGAAAAGAGTGTAAAAGGATGGAAAGAGGTAGAATATGAGGTTATGAGAGATAATGAAGGAAACTGCATAACCGTCTGTAATATGGAAAACATAGATCCTGTAGGTGTCCACACAGGAGACAGTATAGTGGTGGCTCCAAGCCAAACTTTGTCAGATAAAGAATATCAAATGCTGAGAACGGCCTCAATCAACATAATAAATGCAATAGGAATACAGGGAGGATGCAATGTTCAATTTGCATTAGATCCTGTAAGCTTTAAATATGCAGTAATAGAGATAAATCCTAGGGTCAGTAGATCTTCAGCATTAGCTTCTAAAGCTACAGGGTATCCAATAGCTAAGGTGGCAGCAAAAATAGCCTTAGGATATAACCTAGATGAAATAAAGAATTCAGTAACAGGAAAGACCTTTGCCTGCTTTGAACCAACCTTAGACTATGTTGTTGTAAAAATACCAAAATGGCCTTTTGATAAATTTAAGAATGCCAATAGAATTCTTGGGACAAAAATGATGGCTACAGGAGAAATAATGGCTATAGGCTCCAATTTTGAGGCAGCCCTTCTTAAGGGAGTACGTTCCTTAGAAATTGGTCAGTACTCTTTAGAACATAAAGCTTCAAGAGAATATACTTTAGAAGAATTAAAAAAGAGAGTTATCACTCCAGACGATGAAAGGCTCTTTGCTTTAGGAGAAATGTTAAGAAGAGGCTACTCTATAGAAAAGGTATGCGAAATCACAGGAATGGATAGGTTCTTTGTGGATAAGATTAAATATATCATAGATCAAGAAGAAAAGCTAAAAAGCAGCTCTGTGGATGATTTAAATAAAGAGTGGCTATTGGAACTTAAAAGAAAAGGATTTTCAGATAAAGCTATTGCAGATTTCTTAAAAGCAACTCCAGAAGAAATATTAGAATTAAGAAACATATGGAGGATAAAAGTAGGGTACAACATGGTAGATACCTGTGGAGGAGAGTTTGAAGCATTATCACCTTATTATTACTCAGCTTATGGAGTAGAGGATGAAGTAGTAGTAAGTGATAAAAAGAAGGTAATAGTTATAGGCTCCGGACCAATAAGGATAGGTCAGGGTATAGAATTTGACTATGCTTCAGTTCACTGCATAAAAGCTTTAGAGAAAATGGGTATAGAGACTATAATAATAAATAATAATCCAGAAACAGTAAGTACAGATTTTGATATATCAGATAAGCTATATTTTGAACCTCTTACAGAGGAAGATACTTTAAATATAATCCAAAAGGAAAACCCTATAGGAGTTATACTTCAGTTTGGAGGGCAGACTGCTATTAAGCTAGCTAAATTCTTTGAGAAGAAGAAAGTGCCTATATTAGGAACTTTGCCAACTCACATAGACGAAGCTGAAGATAGAGAAAAGTTTGAGGAAATATTAGAGAAGTTAAACATAAAGAGACCTAAAGGAAAAGCTGTTTGGTCCTTGGAAGAAGGGTTAAGGGAAGCGGAAGAATTAGGCTACCCAGTTCTTGTTAGGCCGTCCTATGTATTAGGAGGTCAAGGCATGGAAATAACCTATGAGGAAAGAGAACTTAAAACTTACTTAAAAAATGCCTTTGCTAGAGATAGTAAAAACCCTGTTTTGATAGACAGATATCTATTAGGTNNGCCATATGTGATGGCGAGGACATATTGATTCCTGGGATAATGGAGCACTTAGATAGAGCAGGGATACACTCAGGAGATAGTGTGACCATATATCCAAGTCAAAACATAAGCCAAGGCATAAAAAAAGCTGTATTAGATTATTCAAGAAAATTAGCACTGGAATTAAAAGTAATAGGTATGATAAACATACAGTTTATAGAATTTAAAGGAGAGCTATATGTTATAGAAGTTAACCCAAGGGCTAGTAGAACTGTTCCATATATAAGCAAGGTTTCAGGAGTGCCTATAATAGATATAGCTACTAAGGTAATGCTAGGAAAGGAGATAAGAGAACTAGAATATGGAGTAGATATATATAAGGAGCCAAATATAATATCTGTGAAGGTACCAGTGTTCTCTACCCNNAATCTACTGGAGAGGTACTGGGAGTTGGCTATACTTTAGAGGAAGCTTTGTATAAGGGATTTATGGCAGCAGGAACCTATATGACTGGTTCAGCTAAAAGAATTTTAGCAACTTTAAACAATAAAGATAAAAAAGAGTTTTTACCTATAGCAAAGAAATTAAATGAACTAGGATATAGCTTTGTGGCAACAGAAGGAACAGCAAAACTTTTAACAGACAATGGCATTGAAACAGAAAAGGTAAGAAAGATTAAGGAGGAGCATCCAAATATCTTAGATCTAATAGAAAATGGAGAAATAGATATTGTAGTGAATACTCCAACAAAGGGAAATGATGCATCAAGAGATGGATTTAAAATAAGAAGGATGGCTATAGAACATTCAATACCAGTTATAACTTCTATAGACACACTGATAGCTATAACAAGAATAGAAGGAACTAATTTAAAGATAAAGGATCTAGATGTTATAACCCTAGGATAGGGTTTAACTATAGCAACACCTAAAGAAACAAATTTAATATATATTTCAAAAACTGACTTAAAAGTATTAGAATATGCTTTTAAGTCAGTTTTTTTAAATGTACAATGATATTAAGTAAAATTAGGGAGGAAAATAAATGTTTAATATTAAGGATATACCATTTAGTGCTTATGATAGTTTTTTCACTTTATCTTACCTAAAAGGAGCTAAAGGTTATGATGAAGGATTATATATAAGACTTGTAAAAGGAGGAGACAACAACATAAGTCATTTATTCAAACTAGAATTTTTAGAAGAGTATAACGTGAATTTTACCCCCCAGTGCATTTCATTTATAGGCTCTAAGGGAAAGGTGGATGTAATAATAGCAACTTCTAAGGTCATGAGAATAAAGGGCAGAAACATGGCAGTAAAATTGAAATATCAAGTGAGAGAATATGATCATATTTTAGATTTGCATAAGTATTGGGAGATTAATTCATATTCTGAGGAAATTAGAATAGCCATAACAACTTTAGAGGGAACTGTAAAGGTAGATGCTCCATGGAAGAATATAAAAAATTCATATATAGATATAGAAACCAGTGAAGACTTTGATATAGCTTTAGAAGAATATGAAGTGGTGCCTGAATTTAATGAAGGATATGAGGAGTTTTGCAAATATTATAAGTATAGACAAAGCCAGTTTAACACATGGCTAAACAAAACTCTACATGGTTGCAAAGGCTATAAAGAAGGACGAGAATTAGCAGCATATATAACTTGGAGTAGTGTGGTACCTAGAGGAGGAAACTTGCCATTTCAGGCCATGTATATGTCCAAAAACTGGATGACTAATATATGGAGCTGGGATAACTGCTTTAATGCATTAGCTTTGCTACATAATGACTGTGATTTAGCATTAGATCAGCTGAGAATTTTTTTCTCAAAGCAGCACCCCACGGGGATGATACCAGACTTTGTTAATGATAAATATAGTTACTACAATTCCACTAAACCACCTATTCATGGATGGACCATAATAACCATGATGGAAGAAAAACCGGAGATTTTTACTAAGGATATAGTAGAGGAACTTTACTATCCCTTAGTAAAATGGACAGAGTGGTGGTTCAAATATAGAGACTTAGATAAAGATGGTATACCTGAATATTTCCATGGAAATGATTCAGGATGGGATAATTCTACTTTATTTTCCAGGGGTACACCTGTAGAAAGTCCAGATATATGTGCTTTTTTGGCTCTTCAATTAGAAGCTTTAGAGATAATGTCTAAAATTATAGGAGAAGATTATAAAATTTGGCACAATAAGAAAAACGATATGATAAATCTACTTATAAGCGACCTTTGGAAAGAAAATAGATTTATAGGCAGGGAGTATTATAGCCATGAGATAATAGAAAATAATAGTCTAATTATATATATACCCTTGATATTGGGAAAAAGGTTACCTGATTATATAAGAGATTCTTTAATAGATCAGTTGAAAAAACAAGGACAGTTCTATACATCAATGGGATTAGCCACAGAGAAAATAACAAGTGATTTATATGAAGAAGATGGATATTGGAGAGGTCCTATTTGGGCACCTAGTACTTTTATATTATTTAAAGGATTACAAGGATGTGGTGAAGAGGCGTTAGCCTATGAAATCGCAGAAAAATTTTGCAATATGGCAGAAAAAAATGGAATGGCAGAAAATTATCATGCTATAACAGGGGAAGGACTAAGAGATAAAAGTTTTACTTGGACATCTAGTGTATTTTTAATGTTAAATAATTACCTAAAAAATAAAAAACTAGACAATTTAATACAAAAGTATTAAATTGATAAATAGGAATTAATATATGCACCATAAGAAAAGTGATTTTTTCATATTAATCAAATAAAAAATGATGGGGGATAAAATGACTAGTACAATTAATGATGTAGCAAGAATGGCTGGAGTTTCAATAACTACAGTTTCTAGAGTATTAAATAATAACTACCCAGTAAAGAGAGAAACTAGGGAAAAAATCGAAATGGCAATTAAAGAGTTAAACTATAAGCCTAATATAATTGCCAGAAGCTTAATAACAAAAAGAACTGGTACCATAGGAGTAATAGTACCTAACTTATCCAACATATTTTTTAGTTCTATTTTAGATATTATAGAGAAAAAGTTGGAAGAAAAGGGTTACTCTGTAATATTAGGTAGAACTAATAGAGATATGAATTCGGAAAAGAGTCTTATACAAGGACTAATAGATAGAAGAGTAGACGGAGTTATAGAGATAGACCCATGCAAAGAAAATTTAGATAATGGATTTCTTCAATTATTATCCCAGGATAATAAGTTAATTATAGTTTGTAGTAAAATTTTTAATTATAGATGTAACTTTATTCATAATGATGAAAGTAAAGGATTTTTGGAAGCTTTAAACTATCTTTATGATATAGGACATAGAAAAATAGCATTAGTATCAGGAAGAGATGGGGTGTCTAATGAAAACAAGGCCCAATTATACATGGATTTTCTAGAAAAAAAAGACCTTCACTATAGATGTCACCATATAATTGAAGATATGGATTTTATGGAGGCTATGGATAAATACGAAAATCAGGCAAAGGAATTCTTAAGGAAAGAAGGGAAGCCTACTGCAATACTATGCAGCAATGATGTTATAGCTTTATCCATGATAAATAGTTGTAAAGACTTAGGGATAGATGTACCTAATGACATGTCTGTTATAGGATTCAATAATACATTAGTTACTTATATGAGTAATCCAAAGCTTACTACTATAGATCAAAACATACAAGATATAGGAAGAAAAGCAGTGGATGGACTTTTAGAAATGATAGAAAAAAATATAAAATTTTTAGAAAAGAAAGAAGTATTACCTACAAAACTAATAGTAAGAGGCAGTACAAAAGAATTAGTATATTAAAATACCACTAAAAGTGGTATTTTTTTTAGCACTATCAGTATATATAAATAGGAAATAAATTATTACCTGTTGAACTTAAAAATATGGTAGGTTAAAATTTATTTCATAGGAGGGATGAGATGGATACCTTAATATATTATTTTACTGCTACGGGAAATTCTTTTTTTGCCACTAAAGAATTAGTCTCTAACATGGAAAATGCACAAATGTTGCCAATAATAAAAGCTATAAGAAGAGAAAATTTCAAGGCAGATGCCCATAATATAGGTTTTGTATTTCCTTTATATTATGGAGGGATACCGCCTATAGTAGAGAATTTTATTAAAAATTTAGATATACCAGCAGATTCATATATATTTGCAGTTGTCACTAGAGGAGCTAGTAAAGGAATGGTAAAAAGCCAACTTAGGAATGTTCTTCAGCATAAGAGAATGGAGTTAAGTTATTTGAAATACATTACTATGCCAGCAAATTATATAAGAATGTATAATATAAGGGAACAAGCGGTAAATGAAAATATAATTAAAAAAGCTATACCTCATATAAATGCTGTGGCTACTGATATAACCAATAATAAAATTAACATAGAAGATGGAAGAAACATTGAAAAATTATTTTATAAAATTGCATATGGTGTTTGGAAAAGGTCACTAAGGAGAAAAGACAATAACTTTAAGCTCAATGATAAGTGTACATCCTGTGGAATTTGTGAAAATATATGCCCTACAAACAATATAATAATATTAGATGGCACTCCTAAATGGTTGCATAAGTGTGCAGATTGTATGGCTTGCATACATGTATGCCCCAATAATGCCATCGATATAGGGAAAAGAACTATAAAGAGAAGAAGATATAGGAATCCCTACGTAGATATTAAGGATATTATAGAACAAAAAAGAACACTAAATAGACAATAAAATGAAAAGCTAGAGTATGAATATTAGTATCATAAAGACAACTTATGAACCGGGGGACAACGCAAAATGAATACAACAAAGTAAGGTAGGATAAATGATTAGCCTACCTTGCTTTGTTGTATTCTGTCATATGAAACAGAATTTTGTTTAAATGTATAATTTTATGTGATAAAATATAATGAATAGATTTTACAATTCATTTATATTTTAGAAAATATTTATGAATTACAAAATGCCTATTTTCATTATAAGTTATTACATAACAATATAGAAACCGAGGTAGCAAAATGAGTATCTTTGATTTGACAATCTATATACTGAAATTTTTTATACCCTCATTTTTTTGCGTACTATTTAGGGCATATGGACTAGGATATAAAAATAAAAAGTGCCTTATTAAGGGACTGGTGGTGTTTACAGCCTATGTAGCAATTGTGCCTGCAGTTCTGATTCTCACAATTGGATATGGTGAATTTACCCATGTTTCCACGGTAGTGATGACTATTGGAAGCATGGCTGTTCTGATCTTCACAACTGACAGTATTGGAAAAACTATATTTCTACAATTAATTCAAACCAATATAACTACCATTGTTTCAGTGGTTCTAAACATGGTACGTCATACCTTTAGATTATCATACTTTACATTGGTATTGATGTTTGCTGTGGTGTCGCCTCTTGTATACTTCTTTGCTTTGAAATATTGGTCAAAACCTATGCGATTTATTGCAGATAATATCCATGCAGAGGTTTCGTCACTAATTGCACTGCCTATTGTGACCATGGTTGTAGTCTACTTGATACCCATCTATCCGCCACAAAATTTTGCTAACCATCCAATCTATTGCACCTTCATGATGTTGGCAGTGGAGTGTGGATTTTTCCTATACATATATACCTTTTATCAAAATCTGCTAAAAATTAGAAGGCTACTGAAGCAGGAAGCAAAAGGGCAACTTTTAGAAGTCGAAATTGCCTCATATCATGAATATTTGTATGCTGCAAAACAAAGTCGTCATGACCTACGTCATCACAATGCAGTGCTGGCTGAATATATTCAAAATGGAGAAAATCAGCAGGCACTTCAGTATCTTCATACCAATGATAATAAACTTTCAAACAACGTATTGGAGCAGTTTTGCAAAAACTCCACAGCAAATGCTGTTTTGCAGATTTATAACCGTCAAGTACAGGCAGAGGGCATAACCTTTGTAGCTATCATCGATCTGACAGAGAATCTTCCTATTATGTCTTCGGAACTTGGGGCACTACTTTCTAACCTTTTAGAGAATGGAGTGGAAGCCTGCTTAAAGGTTCCCTCTGTTAAACGGCAAATTTCATTTTATGCACAAACTGATGAGGGTGAAATGCGGTTGGAGATACGCAACAGTGTATTGGGAAGAGTGACCTTTGAAGATGGGTTTCCCGTTTCTACTAAGGTGGGAGGGGGAATGGGCACAAAAAGCATTGCTCACATTGTGGAAAAATACGGTGGAATGCTTCGCTTTAAGCAAGATGGAGAACTGTTTTTAACCCAAATTCATCTTCCACTAGATTTAAACTGATATGAACGCTGGCCTAATATACTTATCTTTTTTATTAAAAATGAAAAATCAGTATTGACTTTAGAACGTATGTTCGATAAAATGATATTGACATAAGAAATATTGTTTTAGACTAAGGGTTTATTAATATAGATAAGTATAAAAGGGGAGAAAAATATGAAAAAGAAAAATGGGTTATTCGTAAAAATTAATTATAAGATGGATTTAAACATCCTGAAGCAGGTGAAAGAGTATAAGCATAATAGGCAAGGGGATTTATCAAATAAGTATTTATTATGTGCAGGAACTTACAATAAGGATGGAGGCACCATGATATTTAGGGCTAAAGATATAGATGAAGCTAAGTATATAATTGATAATAATCCTTTTACTAACATGGATATGTATACTTATGAAATATTGAGTAAGAATAGTATATACCTATAAATTTAGGGTATAAAAATAAACTTCTCAGCAATATTAGCTATATCAAGTGAAACTTAATTTGGACTTTATCCAAATAGTTAGTTGAACTTATCTAGGGTCGTAGTTGCCGTTATCTCCAACCTAAAAAGGTGGAGTGTTACAGCAGGCAGACATCAGATAACATTGATGAGAAGTTTTTAGATTTTAAGTATATTATACAGAAAATACAGTATCATTTATAACTATTGCTAAGGATTCAACCAAGTCCACCTCTTTCCCAACGTTTTTAGGATTAGAACTCTTTATTATTTTAACGAAAGGACGGAGAGGAAATTCATTATCATTACGTTTCACAACAGCAATATCTCCTGTGCTAAGCTTAACTAAGGTTCCCACAGGGTAAGGCACAATAGTATTTAAAAACACTTCTACTATTTCACAGTCAAAATCAGTGCCTACATGAGACAAAATGTACTCTACACCATCATTGGGGCATAGGGCTTTTCTATAAGGCCTGCTAGAGGTCAAAGCGTCATATACATCAGCTATAGATACGATTTTAGAGAAAACATCTATTTCATCAGAACTTTTTCCATAGGGATAGCCATTGCCATCGACTTTCTCATGATGTCTTAAAACTATAAGTCTAGAAGCTAAAGAGATACTAGGAACATATTTTAAGTAATTGAATCCCTTTAGGGGGTGAGACTGTATTATAGCTAGTTCATCTCGATCTAAGGCAGCAGGTTTGTTTAGTATTTCCTTAGGAACAAAGGTTTTTCCCATATCATGCAAAAGAGCACCTACGCATAAATCTATAAGATCCATTTTATTAAACCCCATTTTTATTCCTAATACTAAGGATAAAACTGCAACATTTACACTGTGCTGATATGTATAATTATCTAAAGACTTAATATCTACTAGATTTACTAATATGTTATTTTTACAGGAAATCTCTTCAAGTAACTCTTCGGCTAAACCTAGGATTGAAGAAAAATCTTGGCAAGAATTGTAGCTACCTTCTATGTTCATAGATGAAAAACTATCCTTAACCAACTTGATAGCCTTTTGGCGCAACTCAGGTTTAATAATGTCTTCAATCTCTTCAGAACTGTACTCATCTACAATATATAAATATTGAATTTTTAATATCTTTAACCTTCTCAATAAATTTTTTGAAAGCTTCAATCCTTCTTTTAATAAAGGACGTCCATCGTCATCGAACAAAGTTTTTGCTAAATAAGAGCCTTCTTTAACACACTCAATAGGTACGATTCTCATAGTTTACACCTCATAGTTATGTATGATTTAATACTATCATAAAGTATTTTCATATACAATGGCAAAGTTGTGGGTTCATATACATAAATGGGTTAAAAGGGAATGAAATGATGATTTTAACATAATGTAAAGTTTAATAACATTGAAAAAAACGTAAAAATAAGCTAGAAGAATTTCTAGCTTATTTTTGTTAAATATCTAAAAGGTTCTTTTTATAATTGGTATAAAGAGTTCTTAGAGAAGCCATTTTACTTTCTAATTCCAGTTGAAGTTCAGAAACAGTATCATATTCTTCATCCATTATAGCTTCCCTTATTCTTGAAAAAAGACTTTTGCTTGTATAACTATCTTTCATCAAATAATAACGAAGTTCGTTGATTAACATCCAATTGCGAACATCCAAATCTAGAGCTTTATCACAGGAGTGCAGTATTTTATAAGAACGAATTTCATCCATATACTCAGGAATGATTCTACTGTTTATTTCAGTAATCCATTTTTTTGTAGCACTCAAACGGAAACTATTTATTATACTCATATCAAACACGTTATTACAGGTTAAAACAGGTAACTTATATTTAAAGTTATCAAAGGCCCTTAAATTTTCATGAACAGTTCCAGGAGCCTTACTAAAGAATTGATTTCTTTGTTCCTCTGTAAAATGTTCAAATACATCTTCTTCAGATCTATAACATCTTGCTTTTTCAAGATAATTAGCATCATCACCGGGTTCCTTTGATAGCTCTTCTAAAAGGTCTTCACAGGATGATTTGGATTCTATAGCATATTTTATACCATCACACATAGCCATATAGCTTACAGCCATAGCTAGATAAGTGTTGGTATGTGGGTTAGGACTTCTTAGCTCAAATCTTGTGGCAAGAGGGTTCTCCATATCTCGAATTAGACCCACAAGAACTGTCCTATTTCTAGAAGGTACTTCAGCACTTTTGCCAAGGGAGGTAACTATGCATATAGGAGCTTCAAAGCCAGGCTTTAGTCTTCTTAGTGAATTATTGCTAGAGGATATAAATGGATTCATAATCTCATAATTCTTTAGGACTCCCATGATAGCACCATAGCCTATAGCACTCAAATATTGGTTTTTATCTCCAGCAAAAAGATTTATTCTTTTGCCATTTTTTAATTTTATGGCTAAACCTAGATGTATGTGCTTACCATTACCAGCTACCCCATCTATAGGCTTAGCTAAAAAGGTAACTTCTAAACCGTTTCTTCTAAAGGTTTCTTTGATTAAATTACGAACCCAACATTCATTATCAGCAGCTTGGAGATCTGTGGAGTACTTCCAATCAATTTCAAGTTGTTCCATGATGTGAGTTAGACCACCAGATTCTGTGAGCTTAGCTTTTACTCCACCTACTTCTTTATGACCCATTTCTGGTTCTAGGTCGTATTTATCCATTAACAAAAGGCTTTGTTCCATTGCTGTTCTTACTGAACCTTTGGTCTTTTTCCAATATTGCTCCTGAAGGACTTGAGAAGTAGAAAGTTCTTCGGTATCAGCTTTATCATTGGGAGTCTTTACCCAAAATTCTAGTTCTGTGGCAGCGGTAGCAACTATATCTTCTATATCTTCATATGCTATATTAAAGGCATTTAGTGAATGTGGATATTTTTTAAATAACTCTAGCAAAGTATACTTTAGATATTCAATTGATTCCTTTAATATATGACGAGAATCTACAGCTTTGCTATCATGATAAAGAAAACATGGAATCCTTATAGTTCCAACAGGAAGGTTGGTTACTGGATCTAAGTTTTCATAATTATAATCAATAAACCAATTACAATCTAAGTCGGAAATCATATCAACTTTAGCATTATTGAGACTAGCTATGCCAGGGAGAGCAACGGAGGAACCGTCAGTTTGAGCTGCCTGACCGTGTAGAAATGTATCTATATTTTCAATGAAAAGTTTTATAGGAATTCTTTCATCAGTATCATTACCTGATAAATCCACACCTACCAAAGAAACGAATTTTATTTCAGGATGGCAGTTAACAACCTCCATTAATCCTTCTTTACAATGAAGGTCTTTGGGAATAGAATAAATTAATTCATAATCCATAAGCTCATCTTGCAGATGATGCAAGACTTATTCACATCCTTTCTTTAAATAATTATATATTTTAAAGGTTAATATTAAATTATGCAAATATACGTACATTATTAAGTTAAAATATAAAAATATTCTATTATAAAGCGTATATTATGTCAATAAAAAATATTATAATTCATACAAACTACCTTCATAGAGGCATAATTGCATCAGCTATTTAATAAATTTATTTTACTAGATTAAGTAAAACTTATTTGGGTTTCACCAAAATATTAGTTGAACTTATCTAGGGCCGTAGCTGGTGTTAACTCCAGCCTGAAGAGAATGGAGTGTTACAGCAGGTAGACATCAGATTAAATTATTTGGTAGAATAGATAAATAGGAACAGTTTACAAGGAGTGGTGGTATGGATACTTTAACCATAGGACAAAGACCCATAGGACAAAGACCCATAGGATTTTTTGATACAGGAGTAGGTGGCATTAGCGTATTAAAGGAAGCTAGAAAGGTTATGCCTAATGAAAATTACCTTTATTTTGGAGACTCAAAGAATGCTCCCTATGGAACTAAAACTTTGGAGGAAGCTAGAAATTTAACTTTCAAGGCTGTGGATTTTTTAATAAACAAGGGAGCTAAGGCTATAGTTATAGCATGTAATACAGCTACTAGTGTTGCAATAAATGAGTTAAGAGAAAAATATGAGGAACATATACCTATAATAGGAATAGAGCCAGCAGTAAAGCCAGCTCTTAGTATAAATAAGCCAGGTCATAAGGTTATTATTATGGCAACGCCTCTAACATTAGCAGAAGTAAAGTTTAAAAACTTAGTGGAAAGCTATGATAATTGTCATTGTACTGAGGCTCTTCCATGTCCTGGGCTGGTAGAGTATATAGAAAATGGAATTTTAGATGGAGAAGAACTTAAAGAATTTCTTCAAGATAAATTTTACAATATTAAAGATGATAAAATAGGAGCAGTGGTTTTAGGCTGTACTCATTACCCATTTGTTAAAGACACAATAGGGGATATACTAGGAAGAGATGTGCCTATTATTGATGGAAGTCTAGGAACTGTCAAAGAATTAAAAAGAAAATTGGAAGAGTATAATATATTAAATCCTAATGAAAACCATGGATGGGTAGAAATACATAATTCAATGGATACAAGGGAAATATTAAATTTGAGTCATAAATTGTTGAATATGTAACCTTTAAATGAGTTATCCTATAGCTGTCTAAGATAGTTATATAATAACTCTATTATTTTTACTAAAATAAGTATAGAATATATTGAGAATTATCAATAACATTGGTTATAATTAAATATAACAATTCAGTTGAAAGGGGAAATTATTGTGAATCCAATAGTTACAATAAAAATGCAAGACGGAGGCTGTATAAAGGTAGAACTTTATCCAGAAATAGCTCCAAATACAGTTAAAAATTTTATATCATTAGTGGAAAAAGGATTTTATGATAATCTTATATTTCACAGAGTAATTCCAAACTTTATGATTCAAGGAGGTTGTCCTGAAAAAACTGGTATGGGAGGCCCTGGATATTCTATAAAGGGAGAATTTGCTTCTAATGGATTTAAAAATGAGCTTAATCATAATAGAGGGGTAATATCCATGGCAAGAGCTATGCCTAAGGATTCTGCAGGAAGCCAATTCTTTATAATGGTGGCAGATGCTCCACATTTGGACGGACAATATGCATCCTTTGGCAAAGTAATAGAGGGAATGGAAGTGGCAGATAAAATAGTTAGTGGAAGCAGAGATTCTATGGATAGACCTTTAGAAGATCAAGTTATTGAAAGTATCACAGTAGATACTTTTGGAATTCAATATGGTGAGCCAGAAAAACTATAGGTAGGTGAAATTTTATAATGAATAATGAGAAGACTCTTTTAGTATATGGATTAGAAAAGGCTGAGTTAGATTTTTTCAGTATGTCTAATATAAAGTACAAGATAATTACAGAGGATATGGGTTCTTGTGTTATAGAAAATATACTAAATGATAACTCATGTCTAGGATCTAAAGTAAGTCTACCTAGAGAAAAAGTGATTTTAATAAATGGCTTTGAAGAGGATGAAGTAGGAGCTATGGTGAGGATTATAAGAGCTACTATGGGCAAGGATCCTATATTAGCTGTGATAACAAAGACATCCATCACATGGACCCTCCAATATCTCTTGAAACATCTTATTGAGGAAAGACAATGGTACAAAAACAATTCAAGTAAATGATTAAACAATGATTTTACTTTATGGGAGAGGACGATTCCGATGAGTAGAGTAGGGGAAAAAATAAAAAAAGCTAGGGAAGAAAATAAGTTGACTCAAAAGCAGCTAGCTAAGAAACTTGGCGTATCAGAGAGCTTTATAAACGAAGTTGAAATGGGAAGAAAAATAATCAATGAAAGTTTAATTGGCAAAATATCTAAGGTGCTAAATAAAGATATAAATGATATAGGTATGTCTGTTGAAGAGGAAGTATCTCAAGAGGATTCTAGCAATAGTAACTATATTAAGGAAAGTAAAGGACCTAAAAAACAAGAGGAAGTAAAGGATATTTGGAACAAGGCTTTCGGAGATGTGCTAAGAACAGTGCCAATATATGATTACAACTTCAAAACTATAAAGGGACATAGAGAGATGGCTGTTCATTCTAATAAGATAGAGGGATTCAACCAAGACAGAGTGTTCTTTATAGAAATAGAAGATGAAGATATGGCTGGATATAGAATACAAAAGGGTGATTTAGCATTTTGTGCAGCTATAAAGGAAGTTGAAAATAATACTATATGTCTTATAGAATACAAAGGTATTAGAGCTGTAAGAGCAATAAAAAAATTAGATAATACTAAAATACTAATTTTAACTAATTCTAGAGGGGATGTTAGAACTGAGACTTCCACAGTTAAAGACATTAAGGTTTTAGGAAAACTTCTAAAGTTAGAAATAAATTTAGGATAACAATAGAAAATAAGAAGAGTAGATCAAGATTAGAATAAGGATATTGTTGGATAAAACAACCAATGATATCCTTGTTTTTATAGAAAACCATTGCATGTTATAATAAAGCAAGAGGTAAAATAATCAATAATTAAAAGGAGTTAACTTATGGAAGAGAAAGAAATAAGACAGCCTTTGAAAAATCAAATGCTATTTATAGCTGGCTTATCCGCTTTATGTTCTCAGATATATATGAAAGGATTTGTGGAAAATTTTAATATATCCTTTGGAATAATCATATTAGTAATATTCTTTTACAAAGGACAGGTTGAAGAAAAGATGGCAACAGGTTTCATGTGTGCTACCTTTGTTTATATTATCAGAGTAATCATGCATTTTATAGGTTCCTATCCTAGTATTTCCGCATTTCAAAAAGGTGCAATAAATTATTTCCCAGAATTTATTTTTTATGTTGTGTATGTAATCATGTACATGATTATGTGCAATAAAAAAATTTCGGTGAATATTCTATGCTTTAGACTCATGATATGTGATTTTGCAGCAAATATAACGGAGATTGGTATTAGATATAGATTTTATAATGAGGTTATCAATGGAGATATAATAATAGCTCTTGGAATGGTTGCAATATTAAGATCAGCATTGATATGGATTATTATAAATGCATTAGATAGATACAATATAAAACTATTAAAGAAAGAGCACAGAGATAGATATATAAATTTATTGATGTCAACCTCTAAGCTAAAGGGAGAGGCTTATTTAATGGAAAAAACTATGGATAATATAGAAGTAGTTATGAGCAAATCCTACGGATTATATTCTAAAATGTCAGCAGATGAAACCCATAAAGAATTAGCACAGGAAGCTGTATCTATTGCTAGGGATATACATGAGATAAAAAAGGAATTAGCCTTAACTATGAGAGGTATAAGCGAACTAGCAGAAACTGATTTCAAGGATACACATATGGAATTCTATGATCTTATAGATATTTTACAAGAGGTATTAAACAGTGAGATAAAAGAAAAGGCCATAAAATTAAATATAATAAAAGGTGAAAACTTTAATACGGCCCATGACTATTATCTAATTTCAATACTAAGGAATCTAATAAATAATGCTATAGATGCAATAAACAGCACAGAGGGAGCTATATATATTATTCACAGTATAAAATCTATTAATGAAAATAGGTTCCATGAATTTAAGGTTAAAGATAATGGGCTAGGCATAGATAAAGGAGATATAGAACTAATATTTAATGCGGGGTTTTCTACTAAGATAGATTTTAATACAGGAAATATTAATAGAGGCCTTGGGTTAAGCTTAGTAAAAGATATAATAGAAAATAAATTTCACGGAGAAATACAGGTGAGATCTGAAAAGGATAAAGGAACAGAATTTATAGTTCTTATTCCAGTAGAAAGTATGGGAGGTACCTATGATTAAAATATTAATAGTAGATGATGACATAAATGTCCATAGAATACTTACCATGATAATAAATCATGAGGGAGTAGCAACAGTAATGGATAATGTGATTACAGATGGCAATGATGTTATAGAGGCTATAGAAGAAGAAAAACCTGATATTGTAATAATAGATTTACTAATGCCAAAGAAGGATGGCATATCAGCAGTTAAAGAAATAAAGAAAACCTATGATAATATTCAATTTGTAATGTTATCACAAGTTACATCTAAGGATATGGTGGCTAAGGCCTATGAAGCAGGGATAGAATTTTATATAAATAAGCCTATAAATGCCATAGAGGTTAAAACTGTACTTAAAAAGGTCATAGAAAAAATCCAAATGGAAATAAAGTTAAATCAGATAAAAACTTTAATTGGAACAGAAAAACACACTTCAAGCCCTAAGATTAACGAAGATGCATATATGGACAAAATAAAATATATAATGAAAAGAATTGGTATATTAGGAGAAGCAGGTTGTGAAGATATTATCAAAACCATAGAGTATATGATAGCTAATAAAGATGCCTTAGCTACCTATACTTTGAAGGAAATTTTTGAAAAGATTTCATCTAAGCCCAAGTCTGTGGAACAAAGGATAAGAAGAACAGCATTTATGGCTCTTAACAACTTAGCTAACATAGGAATAGAAGATTATATGAATGATACATTTTCAGAATTTTCCACATCTCTTTTTAGTTTTGATGAGGTAAAAAGAGAAATGGATTATATAAGAGGAAAGGAAAAAGAAAGAGGAAAAATAAATGTGAAGAAGTTTTTGGAGGGCATATATTACTATATAGAATAGAACTTATTTGTATATTTTATAACAATGTCTGCTAAACCCCTTGAAACTATTTGAAACCTAAAGAAGATTTGTAGGTATAATCTGAATAGTTAATAAATTACAAACAAATTTAGGTTATAGATTATTTATAAAGGGGAGTTGCAAGATGATAGAAATATTAAAAGGCATTGGGTTGTTATTGCTTACCTTAGGGTTATTTTCTTTCTTTAGTATGAAGGCTCCAAAAGGAAGTAAGGCTATGTCTGGCCTTGCTAATGCAGCAGTGGCTACATTTTTAGTTGAAGCTATCCATAAATATATAAGTGGCGATTTTATAAATATAGCTTTTCTAGGAGAAGTAGGTACTATGTCAGGATCCATGGGAGGAGTAGCAGCAGCTATATTGGTACCGTTGTCAATGGGAGTAAGTCCTGTATATGCAGTGGCAGCAGGTGTTGCCCTCGGAGGATATGGAATTCTTCCAGGTTTTGTGGCAGGATATGCAGTTGGACTTATAGCACCTGTAATTGATAAGAAATTACCAGAAGGCTTAAATACAATAATAGGAGCCTTAGCAGTGGCACCTTTAGCAAGGTTTATAGCTATAGGAGTAGATCCTGTAGTCAATGCAACTTTAGGAAACATAGGAAATATGATAGCCTTAGCAGCACAACAATCTCCATATATAATGGGATTTTTGCTAGGAGGTATAATGAAGGTTACATGCACATCTCCTTTAAGTTCTATGGCTTTGACAGCTATGATAGGACTAAAGGGATTAGCTATGGGAATAGCTTCTATTGCATGTGTTGGAGGATCTTTTACAAACGGATTAATATTTAAGAGACTTAAACTAGGAAATAAGAGCAATGTAATAGCAGTTATGTTAGAACCACTAACTCAAGCACATATAGTAACCAAGTACCCAATTCCTATATATTGCTCCAATTTTATAGGAGGAGGGCTAGCAGGACTATCAGCAGCTTTCTTTAAGATTATAAACAATGCCCCAGGAACAGCATCACCAATACCAGGTCTTTTAGCTCCTTTCGGTTTTAATAATCCAGTTAATGTGACTTTAGCCATAGGCTTTGCTATCCTAGGAGGATGCTTTGCAGGATTTTTGGGATCTATAATATTCAAAAACTTTGTAGTACATGAAACTGATGAACCAGTATCCAAGGACAAAACAATAGAAAATGCAGGTAAAGCAGCCGTAGAAATATAAACTAGAAATAGTAAGACAGTTCCAAAGCTCAATTTGGGACTGTCTTTTTTTATATGGTGTATCACAATTTGGAAAAAAATTCATAATTATATAATAAGAAAGTATGGATTAAAAGAATTTTAAAGGAGGTTTTATTATACAAGGAGAAGGTGCAGTTAATTTAATACTAAAGTTACCTCCAGGGCTAAAAGAGCGAATAATTCAGCTAGCAAATAAAGAGATGTTTATGAAAGGGCAGGTAGAGTTCATTGTACTTTTTGGGGATGATGTGGACAAGGTTAAAAAATCTGTGGATAACTTAGGAGGAACCTTTGAAAATCTAGGATTTGGATATGGAATTATATACTTTCCTGTGGATAAGTTGGATAACATAGCAAAGGTAGAAGGAGTTGACTATGTTGAACTTCCTAAAATTTTGTTTACATCATATGCAGTAAGCAATAGAAATTCTTGCGTAGATGAAGTATGGGATTTATATAGGCTTACAGGTGAAGGTGTATTAGTAGGATTCATAGATTCAGGAATAGATTATCTTCATCCAGCTTTTATGGATGAAAATGGAGCAACAAGAATAGAGTATATATATGATTTATCTCAGGGAGGGAACATATGGAACAAGGCACAAATTCAACAGGCTATAAACTCCCAAACTCCTTATGAAATTGTTAGCCAAAGAGACGACAACGGCCATGGAACTCACGTGGCTAGTATAGCCTGTGGAGGAGGAAAGATAAGTAGAATATATTATGGACCGGCATATAAGAGCTCAATAGCTATGGTTAAGATAACTCCTAAAGGAGTAATAAATTTTGGAACAAGTACTTTAATAATGAAAGGAATCAAATTTCTTATAGATAAATCTAAAGAGTTAAATAAACCTTTAGTTATTAACTTAAGTTTTAGTACCAACGATGGAGCCCACAATGGGAGCAGTTTATTTGAGCAATATATAAACACAGTAGCCTCCTTAGAACCTATCACCTTTGTGGTGGCTGCTGGGAATGAAGGTGATAGAGCTCATCATGTAGCAGGAATACTAGAAAAGGAGCAGACTATAAGTCTAAATATAGCACCAGATGAAGCTGCTATAGGAATTCAACTGTATAAGGGGTTATTAAGTGAGATAACTATAGAGGTAATCAATCCTTCAGGACAAAGTACAGGGATATTAGAGGTTAAACAGGGAATAACAAGTAAGTTCTTAAGAAATGATAGAGTAATTCTATATTATAGTGGGCCAAAGCCCTTTGATATTGATGGTGAAGTAATACTAACCCTAATAGCGCCTGAAAATGAATTTTTATTGTCAGGGGTTTGGAAAATAAGAGTAGGTCTTAATAATGAAGATCCAAGTAGATATAATATGTGGCTGCCAATAGCTGAAGGACTAAATGAAAAAACCAAGTTTCTAAATCCGGATATTTTCAATACCTTAGGAATACCTGCTACTGTGGAAAATGTTATATCTGTAGGAAGTTATAACCCATTCACAGGGAATATATCATCCTTTTCAGGTAGGGGAGACAGAGAAAATTCTGTAGTGAAACCCGATGTGGTAGCTCCAGGGGAAAATATAGAGGCTGCTATACCTAAGGGCCGATATGACAGCAAGACGGGGACTTCTATGGCAACACCCCAAGTAGCAGGGATATGTGCACTGCTTATGGAGTGGGGCATGGTGAAGGGCAGTGATCCTATATTGTATGGAGAAAGACTTAAATATTATCTATTGCAGGGAGCTAGGAGAGACAGAAGCGATGTGACATATCCAGATCCAACTTGGGGTTACGGCGAAATATGTGCCAGTAGGGCACTGGAATACATTATATTAAACAGAGCAGGGGGATAATATGTGGGAATATAATAGAAATAGGCAAGAAAATTTATCAGCGAAAGATGAAAGCTGTGCAAAAAAATTCTATAATAGCCAATATACAACTTTTATAATAGAGTATTCAGGAGATATTGTGAAGGCCTTGGAGCCTATAGATTATGCTTGCGCCTTCATAATAGATAAAAATTTAGCTGCATTAATANNAATAGTTGAAAATGATAGAATAGAGGAACTTGTAAAGGAAGTAAAGGAAATAAGATATGTAGCGGGAGCTTTTCCATATACTTTAAATGATCTATCTCCCTTAGATGTGGCTAACATAACTAAGTTTCATACCTCACCATATTTAAAATTGACGGGACAAGGCGTGATAGTAGGAATTTTAGACACAGGGATAGATTATCTAAATGATGAGTTTTGCTATGAAGATGGCACCACTAGAATACTTGGGATATGGGATCAGTCTATAGAGGCAATAAACCCCAATGCTAGAATTCCATTAGGTAGCTATTATTTAAGAAAGGAAATAAATGAAGCTTTAGAAGCAAAAAGAAGTGGGAAAGACCCCTATGCTATAGTTCCGTCTAAAGACTTAGTTGGTCATGGAACAAAGATGGCTGGGATAATAGGAGCTAGAGGGAAAAATCCTGAGATTATAGGGGGAGCACCAAGTTGCGAATTTGCTATAGTGAAACTAAAGCCAAGTTTTATAACTGATAATGGTGAGCCAGTGTATGCTCAGGCTGACATATTATTGGGATTGAAATATTTTCAATATCTTACAGAAACAGAAGATGAACCTATAGTCATATATGTACCCTTAGGGTCAAACTTAGGATCCCATGATGGAAATAATCTTTTAGAAAGGTATATAGATAGACTCTCAGAAGTTAGAGCTACAGTGGTAGTAACCAGCACGGGGAATGAGGGAAATCAGGAAACCCATACTTCAGGAAGAATAGAGAAAACTGGAGATATAAGAACCATAGAGATAAGGATTTCCCCAACACAAGATTCTATATTTATGGAGATATGGGCTAATAAACCAGACAAAATCGCCTTAAGTATAATTTCACCTTCTGGAGAAGTGGTAGAAAAATTGCCAGCTAAACTTTTAAAAACAGAGGAGATAAAATTCGTATATGAGGGAAGTAGGGCAACCATCACTTACTATTTACCAGAGGAGGTTACAGGGGATGAACTTATAACTATTAGAATTAAAAATCTTAAACCGGGGATTTGGCAATTTAGACTTATAGGGGAATATATAGTTAATGGAAGATATGATGCCTATATTCCACAAAGAATATTGTTGAAAGGAGATACTAGATTTCTAAATTCTACTTCGGAAACTACCTTAACAACTCCATCTACATCTAGGCAGATCATAACTACTGGATTCTATAATCAAACTAATAATGCAATAATGGCTGCATCAGGGAGAGGGTATACTCGAGATAATAGAGTGAAACCAGATTTAGCTACAGGAGGGGTAAATGCTAAGACTATAGCTCCCGGAGGTCAGATAGTTACAGTAACAGGGGGTAGCGTGGCATCGGCAGTTTTAGCATCAGCCTGTGCTCTATTATTTCAATGGGGTGTTGTAGATGGAAACGATCCATATATTTATGCTCAAAAGATGAAATCCTATTTAATAGGAGGTACATCTAAAAGAAAAGGCGATATATATCCTAATCCTGAATGGGGATATGGAACTTTAAATCTTGAAGGGGTTTTTGATAATATAAGGAACTTATAAAGTGAACCTTAGTTTCAATTAGAATGTTATAAAAATTACACATCAAATAAAAGGTATAGGAAATAATATTATAAAAGTAGTAACTAAAACCATAAATATCCATAATATATAATGAAATATTTAAAAAGGAGAGAGTTAATGGCTACTGGTTTCTTAAAGGTTCAAGTTTTTAAAAATAATTCTTCTATACCTATAGATAAAGCAAAAATAACCATAATGCCAACAGGAGAAGAAGCACCAAGAATAACCCAAGATACAGTAAATACAGATTCTTCAGGTCTTACAGATGCTGTAGAGTTAAATTCACCTCCACCTGCATTTTCAGAAAGACCTATAGATAAATTGCCATATAGCTTTGCAGATGTGCAAATTGAGGCAGAGGGATTTGCTTCACAACTTATAAAAGGAGTACAAATATATCCTAATGTAACAGCCCTTCAAAATGTGTACTTGGAGGGAGACACAGGTATTACTAGACAGAGAGAAACTATAATAGTTATAGCTCCAAATAGGTTAGTAGGAAACTATCCTGCTAAAATACAAGAAGATCCCATAAAGGTTTTGCCACCGCCATCAGGGCAGGTAGTTCTTCCAGAACCTGTGGTTCCTGAATTTGTAATAGTTCATAGTGGAGGACCTAATTCTCCAGCACAGAACTATACAGTACCCTTTGCAGATTATATTAAGAATGTAGCAAGCTGTGAGATTTTCTCAACTTGGCCTGAGAACACAATAAGGGCTAATATATATGCCATAGTTTCCTTTACATTAAATAGAATTTATACAGAGTGGTATCCTAGCAGAGAAAAGGAATTTGATATCACTAATTCTACAGCCTATGACCATGCTTTTAGCTATGGAAGAAATGTGTATGAGAACATAAGTAGAGTAGTGGATGAGTTATTTGCCACTTATATAAGAAAATCGGGAGTGAGACAACCTCTTTTGGCTCAATATTGTGATGGAGTCAAGGTACAATGTCCAGGATGGATGACTCAATGGGGGAGTAAATATTTAGGAGATCAAGGCAAGACCCCCTATGAAATACTGACTTATTTCTATGGTAGCGATGTAAATTTGACTAGAGCTGAAGAGGTAGAAGGAATACCAAGATCTTATCCAGGCTATACCTTGGAGATAGGTGCTAGAGGAGAACCTGTAATAACTGTTCAGACTTATCTAAACAGGATCTCTGAAAATTATCCACTTATACCAAAAATGAGAGTAGACGGAGTATATGGGCCTCAAACTAAAGAATCTGTAAAAGTATTTCAGGAGATATTTGGATTGTCCCCAACTGGAAATGTAGATTATTCAACTTGGTATAAAATTTCTCAAATATATGTAGGTGTAACTAAAATAGCAGAACTAAGAGGCACTATTCCTCACAAGGAACAGAAAAATTTTTACCCACCAATGACTTTTGAGGGGTTTGATTCAGAAAATGCGCCACAAATAAGTTATTGGGATGATACACAAATATAAAGTGAAATTTACCTTTAGGTGGAGTTTGTTTATATATTACAAATATAAACAAACTTCACTTTATTTCTTAAAGTTATTAACAAAATCAACAATATAAGTTATAATTTTCTATGATGGTATTAAATTAGATTTAGGAGCAAGTAGACATGAGATAAAGAAGTATGAAAGGAGAGTTTAATATGAAGGGTACAGTAGTTTCTACTTGGTTAAAAACTTGTAGACAGCTTTATGGAGATAAGATAGTTGACAAAGCTATGGAAGATGGGGGATGGAATAGAGAAAGAATATTCACTCCTATAGAAAATGTTTCAGATCATGAAATTAAAAAGGTTATTTCTAATATTGCTAAGCTAAACAATATGGAAATAGGAATTCTATGGAGAACTATAGGCCATGAGAATGTAAAAACTTTTTACCGTGATTACCCTGCCTTTTTTCAACATATAAATTTGTATTCCTTTTTTAAAGCATTATTTGATATTCATGTGGTAATGACCAAAAGATTTGCTGGGGCAAAGCCACCTTTGGTAGAAATTAAAGCCATATCAAATAAAGAAGCTATGTTTACATATAAATCAGAAAGAGGGATGTTTGATTACTTTTATGGATTGACTGAAGGTAGTTGTGAACACTTTGGAGAGCATATAGAGATGAAAGAGTTGGAGAGAACTTCTGATTCGCTAAAGTTAAAGCTTACCTTCCAAAATGAAATATATCATGAAAAGAAATATTGGTTTAACAAAATATTGTCCCTAGGATTTATTAAATCTATTGAAGTAAAATTAGGATTATTTGTGGCTATAATATCTTTTATATTAGGTTTTGCTTTAGTGGGAATTAAGGATGGAGCTATAATGGCTGGAATAACAGGAATTTCTACTATTATAGCATCTATAGTGCTCATGGCTCCTAAAAAAGCTATACTGAAAGAAATAGATACTTTAGAGGAGAATAAGTATTATGATGATGGCAATATAGAAACTAATGATTTTTTTGAAGAAGTTTATAAGAGCTTGAACAAGTACAAAGATGTTGTTAAGTCAGATTTCACTGGGTTTAAAGGGGTTACTGATGAAATGAATACCTTTGTAGGCACTATAAACAAAATTTCTGATTCTATGAAATTTACTTCAGAGGAGATAACAGGAGTGGTTGAGCAGGTGGCAACAGGAGCAGTATCCCAGGCTGAGAACACTGGTGAAGCTGCCAGTACCTTAAGTGGCAATATAGATGCCTTGAGGAATATTGTGCACACAGAAAATGATAATAAAGATGAGTTAGAAAAGGCTATTCATAAAATAAATAACAGCTATGAAAATGTGGACAATGCTAGCCAAAATATATTATCTACCCTTGAAAGCTTTAATCAAGTTAAAAATAAAGGAATAAAGCTACAAGACAAAACTAAGGATATAACTAGCATAGTTCTTATAGTTTCAAGTATAGCAGAGCAGACTAATCTTTTAGCTTTAAATGCATCTATAGAAGCAGCCAGAGCTGGAGAACAAGGAAGAGGATTTGCTGTAGTTGCTGATTCTATAAGAAAACTAGCAGAGCAGTCAAAGGATGCAGTTTTAGAAATTAATTCTAACTTAGAACAGTTTGCTGAAGAGATTAGTCATCTTGTTGAAAATATAGAAAGTCAGTATAATACCCTTGAAGGAGAAACTAAAAACTTAAAGGATGTTAGAGATGAAAGCTATGAAGCTACCCAGTCCATTAAAACTGTTTCATCTTCTATGATAAAAACCATAGCAGATTTAAATAGGGAATCTGACTATATAGTTAAGGTTTGTGACACTATAGAGTCCTTAGCAGCAATAGCTGAAGAGAATTCGGCATCTTCTGAGGAAGTAAGTGCCAGTGTGGCTAACTATACAAATGAGATAAAGAATCTTATAGATAATATACAGCAGTTTAAACAAATAACAGAAACCTTTAAAAAAGATTTAGAGAGATATGAAATATAATAATTAAGACCTATGATTAAAGGGGCTATTACTAAAAAAATTAATTTAGTAATAGCTCCTTATAGTATCTTTTGCAGAAAAAATATTATCAAGTAGGACTTAGGTAGATTTTTGCTTAAACTTTATATAGAAGTGAACAAGTTGACTCAAAAATATTAAGCTTAGAACTCCGAAGGCTGGGTAGAGTATTGATATAAGATTGCCGAAACCAATCTGAGATATGGGTATAATTATTAAAAACACTAAAAATATACCTTTTTTAAAAGGAATTTTAAATCTTTCATCTAGGGTTTTACTTATACTATATATATCAGAAACTTGAGTAGAAAACATTTCAGCCCATATAATCATAAGGAGCATTATCTGTAAGGGTTTTCCAAATCTATTTGCTATATATAAAAGAGGAATCTCATATTGATAAATATAGGGTTTATTCAACATAAGCATTATATTTATACATATACAANNCAAAGTATAGTTAATATGAGAGAACCTATTGCAACGCCTTTGATAAGGATCTTAGTGCTTTTAATCTCTTTACTTAAGGGAACTAATACTCCTGTGCAGCTAAGCAAATTAAAGCCTGTATAAAGTATTGTTGAAAGAAACCAATGCTGTTTCTCATAAGGTATAGACATAAGGTGAGGCACTGTTATTATGCTTTTATAAAAAAATATATATAAAGAGAAAATAGTTATTATAATTGTAATTAAACAAGGAACTATAAAGGAATTAATGCTAACAAGTCCCTTTGTATCCTTTAGAAGAGTTAGTATGGTAAACAAACCCATAATAATCATTCCAACCCACTTTGGCAGACCTAAAAATTGATTTAATAAGGCTCCACTAGCAGCCAAGATTATAGAAGAACTGCTTAAAAGGAACAAGGTGGTTATAATTCCAGTAGTTTTTCCTAAGAAATTTGGACTAACATAATTCATAAATTCATTATAAGATTTTAGATTAGATTGAACACTTAGCTTACAAACCATAGATCCTATGACTATGTAAATTATTCCACAAAGTATTATCCCTAAAAAGCTCATAAATCCATAAGAGGCAAAGAACTGAGTTATTTCTTTTCCAGAAGCAAGCCCTGCACCTACTATGGTGCCTATAAATACTGCGGATATTTGAAAGATTAAATTAATATCCTTTTTCAAAAATTATCACTCCCTTTGAAAAAAATCATTCATCTATATAAATATATAAAGGTGGAATACTAAAAATGATTAATAGAGCAGAAGGAGTGAAAATTTTATGAAAAGAAAAGTGATTTTAATAGTTATGTTTATTACAATATTGACTTTATCAGCATGTTCCTCTAATAAATCTTATCCAAGAGGTAATGATGTGAATGCATTCAATAACAAAGAAGCCATTAAGTTGGTAGATCAATATATGGAATATTTATTCCATGGCCAGTATAAAGAAGCAAAGGAATTGACTACAATAACTGCTCCTATTGAAGATGAAACAGGAGCTAGTGAAGAATTAAAAACAATGGGATGGAAGGTGGAGGATTTAAATAGCATAGGGGACTCTGTATTAGTGAGGGCTAGAGTAGCGAAGAGTTCCAAGAATCAATGCATATCCTTATTGGAAGAACATATGGTAAAGGTAAAAAAGCATGGACAGCTATATAAAATAGAAGAAATACAGGTATCACGACAGGAAGAAGCATTTAAGGAAGGAGAATCCCTAAGAGTAAGGCAGAAAAATAATGTGGACACAGCCTTGCTTATAGATAAAGGAGGATTTCCACACTATATATACCCTAAGGGAGGCAAAGAACCCATAAGAGAAGTACAGGTTCCAAGTGATATAGAGTTTGCAATGAACACTTTTAACTATTCCGGGGATAAGATAGCTTTAGCTATGNNAAAAGGGTACATTCATAGCCATTGTGAAGATAGAAGAAACCTTGGGAGTACAGGGAGATAAACAGAACAATGGCAATGAAAGCGATGACAATAAAGATAATTCCAAGAATAAGGTTAGGGAAACACCTTTAGGAAAGGAGTTAATTTCAATAGATTTAATAAATGATAGCAAGGTTGTTCTTATGAGCTTTTCAAAGGATGAAAAGTTTCTAGTAGTTCAATATAAAACTCCAGAGGGTATTGATTTTATAAGATGCTATAATGCAGAATCTGGAGAAGCAATGGGTATTGGTATAGAAAAACAATTTCCTAAAGATAAGGTGCATGTAAGTTTTTCTAATTTCGACAAAAATCATCTTTATATAGAGGTAAAAGCAGTGGAGGATAATGAGGAAACATATAAAAACTTAAATGGAATTTGGCAGATTGATTTAAAAGACTTTAAGATTAAAAAATTATAATGTATACTTATAATTAGTAAGTAATTTTACAAATGAGAGGACAACATCATGAGAAAGATATGGGGACAAAAAAGATATAATAACTTGAATTATTTTTTAAGAGAAAAGTTTGGAGAAAAAGTATTTAAAATTTCTCTTGATGCTGGGTTTTCGTGTCCCAATAGAGATGGAACTATAAGCAAGGGAGGATGTATATTTTGCAGTGCTCGAGGGTCGGGAGATTTTGCAGGAGACAATGAGGATTCTATATCACATCAATTCAAAGAAATAAAGGAAATGATGCAGAAAAAGTGGAGTACCGGAAAGTATATAGCTTATTTTCAAGCCTATACTAATACCTATGGCACTATAGAGTTTTTAAGAAAAAAGTATGAAGAGGCGTTGAAACAAGAGGATGTAGTAGCCCTAGCTATAGCAACAAGACCAGACTGTTTAGGGGAGGAAGTCTTAGATTTATTGGAAGAGATAAGTAAAAAAACCTACCTATGGGTAGAGCTAGGCCTTCAGACCTCCAAGGAGACCACAGCTAAAATTATAAATAGGGGATATGAGTTAAACACCTTTGAAAAATCTTTGGAGAATCTAAGAAAGAGAAATATAGACGTAGTGGTTCACACTATTTTCGGATTACCAGGGGAAACTAGGGAGGATATGCTGAACACCATAAGATATATATCTACCAAAGATATTCAAGGGGTAAAAATACACCTTTTACATCTTATGAAGGACACACCTATGGTGAAATTATATGAAAAAGGACAGTTAAAATTTCTGAATCAGCAGGAATATGTAGAACTAATAGGAGAAACAATTTCTTTATTACCTCCTGCTGTTGTAATTCATAGGCTAACAGGAGATGCCCCACGGGATTTGCTTATAGAACCTAAGTGGAGTTTGAAAAAATGGGAAGTTTTAAATGCTATCGATCAATATGTTGAGGAACATGAAATCTATCAAGGAAAAAAATTTAATGACAACTAGTTTAATTGATAAAACACGTATAAGCACTAAGATATAATAAAGGAATAATAAAAGTTTTCCTAATATTATTAATTATTGTTTTGAAAGAAAAAAAGTTATAATTGCGGAATATACATAGGAATAATGGTAGGAGGTAGCTTTAATGTATTATTTTAAAAATTTTTTGGAAGAGTTGAGCAAAAACACAGGAGTAGAATTTAACCTTATGGATGAATGCAATACAACAATCTTTCATGGCCTTCCACAGGGGACAGAAGAAAAACAATGTATAAAAGTTAGACTAGGAAATGGGTGTGGAACTTTAGAGGTAGCTAAGGACTTTCAAAAGTGTTTGCCTGTTATTAAATGTTATGTTGAGGACAAGTATAGAGATTTATTTTATTTAAGGGAACAATTTTTTGGAGATGTTCTTCAAGGCAATAAGGTACCCTTAGATAAATGCGAAAGAAACCTTCCTATGGTGGAAAACGGATGTAATTTAATAATAATTTCTGTAGAAGGAAGTAAATATGAAGCATTAAGTATATTAAAGAATATTTATGAAGATAATCAGGTCATTTCAATGATATATGGTGATGATATAGTACTTATAGGTGGCTTTGATGATATAGATAAACAATGTGAAGATATTATAAGTTTATTATGTGGGAAACTTCATTGTAGATGTTATGCAAGCTACGGAGAGATGGCCCACAATCTAGAGGATGTAAAAATTGCTTATGAGGAAGCTAAGGAAGCAATGAACCTAGGTAAAAGGTTAGGGGGAAAAGATAACATATATAATTACTGTAATATGTTCTTTGAAAGGGCTATTTGTAGTATAAGCAATAAGGTTAAAAGTGAGTACTACAATGAATTTAAAGATAAGTTTAGCAATTTTGATGATGAAATGTTAAACACCATTGAAGAATTCATATGCTGCAATCTTAATATAAGCGAAGCCGCAAAAAATTTGTACATACATAGAAATACTCTTATCTACAGATTGGATAAAATAGCAAAGGACACAGGATATGATATAAGGAACTTTAGAGAAGCAGCTACATTTACTATTGCATTTTTAATCTGGAAAGAGTTAAAATAATTAAACATCTAGGGAGATGATATGATGAAGGTTGATGTAATTATATCAGCAGAACATATTAAAGAAGGGGAACTTCAGGATAAAGTAGCTATAGTTATAGACATGCTTAGAGCAACTTCAGTAATAGTAACAGCCCTTCACAATGGAGCCAAGAAGGTTGTGCCATTTCTTCAAATAGAGGAAGCTTTTAAATATTCAAAGGAGTCTGTGGACAAAGTGTTGCTAGGTGGAGAGAGAAATGCTCTGAAAATAGAGGGTTTTAATTTATCTAACTCACCCTTAGAATATGATAAATCTACGGTAAAGGGCAATGTTGTAGCTATAACTACAACCAATGGCACAAGGGCTATCAAAGGATGTAGTGGAGCTACCAATATATTTATTGCAGCTATGCTAAATGCTAAGGCCATTAGTGAAAAGCTTTTAGCCATGAATAAAGATGTAGTTATAGTAAATGCAGGAACATATGGGCAGTTCTCTATGGATGATTTTATATGTGCAGGATATATAATAGATTGTATGAAAGAAAAAAAATCAGATATAGAGCTTACAGACATAGCTACCACTGCAAAGTATATATATGATAATAATAAAGATATAGAATCCTTTATAAAGGGTGCAAGGCACTATAATGTTATCAAGTCCTTAGGCCTAGAGAAGGATTTAGAATATTGTATGCAGAAGGATATCACTGACATAGTACCAGAGTTTATAAATGGATATATAGTATAACAAGCAAGGGGAATACTTTTTTCAATGAGTATTCCCCAATTTATGCTGTTAAACTACTTGGAATATATAAAATTTTAAATAATAAGATTCGTCACTATTCCATAGAATTGGGTGATCCGCACTTTGAGTTCTAAATTCTACTTGTCGTATAGACCTTCTAGCATCCATGGCTGCCTCCATGATGGTAGCTTTTAATAAGTCCTCTTTCATGAAATGAGAACATGAGCAGGTTACAAAATAGCCATAGGGTTTTACCATTTTCAAGCCTCTAAGGTTGATTTCTTTATAGCCCCTTTTAGCCCCGTTTATTGTGTTTCTTGACTTTGTAAAGGCAGGAGGATCTAAAATAACAACGTCAAACTGTTTCCCTTCTTTTGCCCACTGAGGAAGTACATCAAAGGCATTGTGACATTGAAAGTCTACTATATTTTCAAGATTATTAAGCTCCGCATTTTTTTTAGCACATTCTATAGCGTGGGCAGAAACATCTACTCCAAGAACAGATTTTGCTCCTGCTATACCAGCATTTAAAGCAAAGGATCCTGTATGGGTGAAGCAATCCAAAACTGTGGCATCTTTGCATATTCTATGGATGGCCTTTCTATTTTCCTTTTGGTCTAAGAAAAATCCTGTTTTTTGGCCATTTTCTAAATCTACTAAATATTTAACACCGTTTTCGGTGATTTCGATATCTGTAGGAAAGGGCTCTGTTAAAAAGCCTTTTTTCTGGCATAGACCTTCAAGTTCTCTAGAGGCTATATCACTTCTTTCATAAACACCTTTACCATGAAAATCATTCATCAATATATCAACAATTATATCTCTATATTTATCCATACCTAGGGAAGAGATTTGTATAACATAGTAATCCTCATATTTGTCAACAGTAAGGCCAGGTAAGAAGTCAGCTTCTCCAAATATGAAACGACAACTGGAGGTATCAATGAGCTTTTTTCTGTACTCCCAAGCAGCTTCCATACGCTTTTTGAAAAAATTCCTATCTATGGCCTCATCTATATTCCTTGTCATAATCCTTATTGTAATTTTTGAAGCATCATTTATATATCCTTTTCCAATAAAGTTTGCCTTAAAGTTATAAACTTCAACAATATCACCATTGGTATATTCACCATCATATTCATTAATTTCATCAGTATATATCCATGGACAACCATTTTCGGCCTTACGACCTTTGCCTTTATGTAAATAAAATTTTGACGACAAAAAGCTCAGCTCCTTTGTAAATTAATATATTAGATTATACCATATTTTAAGAAGGCTACCTAAAAGTATCTTGGGAAATATTTTTAAGGACCACATAATTTTATTTTGTATAAAGTTCAATCTTAGCCTATAATTAATAAGGTATACTCACTGGAGGAGGATTTTATATGAATTTAATTACATTAGAAAATATAAGTAAGAGTTACAGCGAAAAAAAGCTGTTAAATAATATATCTTTAGGAATAAATGAAGGGGATATAATAGGAGTAATAGGCATAAATGGAACAGGAAAATCCACCTTCCTTAAAATAATAGCAGGGGTGGAACATGAAGATAGTGGATCCATAACAAAGGGAAATAAAATAAGAATAGAGTATCTTTCTCAAAATCCGGAATATGATTTTCAGGCTACAGTTTTAGAACAAGTTTTTAAAGGAACATCTAAAGAAATGAAGCTATTAAGGGATTATGAAGATGTACTAGAGAGGGTTAATGAATGTGAAAATTTGTCAGATAGGCTTATATCACTTCAAAGTCAGATAGACAATATGAACCTTTGGGATTTGGAAAGTGAAGCAAAGACAATCTTAACTAAGCTAGGAATTAAGGATTTTAAGGCTAAGGTTGGGGAACTTTCAGGAGGCCAGAGAAAAAGGATATCCCTTGCTAGTGCTCTTATAACTCCTAGTGACCTTTTGATATTAGATGAACCTACTAATCATATGGATAGCAGCACCATTCAATGGTTAGAAGAGTACTTAAATAGTAGACGGGGCGCTCTTATCATGATCACCCATGATAGATACTTTTTAGATAGAGTAACCAACAGAATCATTGAATTAGATGAAGGAAATTTATATACCTATGAAGGAAACTATAGCTTATTTGTGGAGAAGAAGGCTGAGAGGGAGATTCAAGATGTAGCAGCCCAAAGAAAGAGAGAAAGCCTATTTAAAAAGGAACTAGCATGGATTAAAAGAGGGGCTAAGGCTAGAAGTACTAAACAAAAAGCTAGGATAGATAGATTTAATAGTCTCAAAGATGATATGGTAGACATAAATGACAGTTCAGTAGAAATATCTGTTCAGGGATCAAGGCTAGGGAATAAAATAATAGAGCTTAATCACATTACAAAGGCTTTTCAGGGTGAGACCTTTATTGATGATTTTGATTACATACTACTAAGAGATGATAGGATAGGTATAGTAGGTCCCAATGGTATAGGAAAATCCACTCTTATGAATATAATCAATGGCAATATAGAACCAGATAAGGGAGTAGTGGATATAGGGGACACAGTAAATATAGGTTATTTTTCTCAAGAGACATACCACATGGATGAGGATATGAGAGTTATAGAGTACATTAAGGAAATAGGGGAATACTTACCTTTAGCTAATGGAGATAAGATTACTGCATCCCAGATGCTAGAAAGATTTTTATTCAACGGATCTATGCAATATACACCTATAGGAAAGCTATCTGGAGGGGAAAGAAGAAGATTATATCTTTTAAGAGTACTTATGGGAGGGCCTAATGTGCTTTTATTAGATGAACCTACTAATGACCTAGATATAGCTACCTTAACTATATTGGAGGATTTTATAGATGATTTCAATGGGCCTGTCATAGCAGTATCCCACGATAGATATTTTCTAGACAGAATTTGCAACAAGATATTTTCTTATGAGGGTGAAGGAAAGATAGAAGGGTACAATGGTAATTATGAGGATTACTTATCCACAATGGTGGATAAAAAATCATCAACACCTGTGGAAGGCTGTGAGAAGAAAGAAAAAACAGTTTCAAGGGATAGAGAAAATAAAAAAGAAAAACCATTAAAGTTTTCATTTAAAGAACAGAGGGAATTTGAAGAAATAGACCAGGTTATAGAAGAACTAGAGAACAGCATAGGGCAATTAGATCAAGACATAGAGAAAAACGCAGCAGATTTTGTTAAACTTCAAGAACTACTAAAAGAAAAAGAACATACAGAAAAACTTTTAGAAGAGAAATATGATAGATGGACTTATTTAAATGAATTAAATGAAGCCATAGAGAATAGTAAAAAATAAATTTAGATATTATGGTTAAATAGCTAGGAAACCGAAAGTTTTTCCTAGCTATTAATATAGTCTTATATCTTTAACTGTATAAGGTGAATATAATCACATTTTTTTAGTTTTAGTTAAATATAAAAAGCATAATACTATTATTGCTAGGTTTATTATAGTAGCAAGGCAGAGATCAAACCATAATAAAATCCATGTTGAGATTTAATTACTAAAGATTCCATTGATTAGATACGATGATAATATAAGGATAAACTTACATTGGGTGAATTTTGAATTCTATAGAAAATTTGGAGGCGAATACCATGAGAATTAATAATGCAATGACTAGCTCAGGGAACAGTTTCTTTAGGCATACTAATTTAGATACTAATTATAATAAGGATCAGAATAAGAAAAGCATCTTAAAAAATAATAATAACCTAGTTCAAGGAGAAAAATCCTTATTGGAAATATTACAGGAACAAAGAAATAAAATTCTAGAGAGAAAAGAAAAAATTAGGGGTAATGACAATATATCTATAGAAGAAAAAAAAGATATGTTATCTATAATTGATGATAATATCAAGGACATTGATAAACAAATCCAACAAGCTAAAATCATGGAAAAACAGAGAGAATTAGAAGAGGCCAAGGAAAAAGCAGAGGAAAAGGCTGAAAAAGAAGCAGAAGAGAGAGAAAGACTAAATGGAGATACAGTGAAGGATGGAGTCATAATTGCAAAGAGTCTTACAAAACTAATAGAGGCAAAGAGTTCCATAGACAATGTCCATCAATTCAATGGCTCCAAGGCTAGGTTAGAAAATGAACTTTCATATTTAGATATGAAATCAGTACCAAAGGAAACCTGGTCCTTTAATGGTAAACATGCAGCCAAGTTAAAAGGTGCCATGGCTGGACTGGAAGGTGCTGCTAATAACCAGGTGAAAAAGGCAATGGATAGTACAAAGGACTCAAAGGAGATTAGAGAAAAGGAAACAAACACTGACACTAATCAGGAAGAAGAATAAAATTGCAGAAAACACACCCCTTTTATTAAAAAACTATATAAAGAGGTGTGTTTTTATATACTCTAAAATAATAAGGCTAAGTGAGATGTATTTTTAGTCTTCTTTGGAACTTGTTTCTAACATCAATAAATCCATTCCTGAATTTAAGATATATCCACCATCTACTGGCATAATTACCCCCGTAAGAAAACTAGAATCAGGACTAGCAAAGAATAGTGCTGCAGATGATACATCCTTTGGTTCTCCAATTTTCCTTACTGGAGTAGTATTTACGAAGTCCTTTTCTAAGGAGGATAAGGCACCTTCAGTCATGCCAGTTCTTATGATTCCAGGTTGAAGAGCATTGACAGTTATTCCATATGGTCCTAGCTCTTTAGCTAAAGTATAGGTGAAGCCTACAAAGGCAGTTTTTGCAACTGAATAGTTAATATTCCCAACTAGGCCATAGATACCAGCTAAAGATGACATATTAATTATTCTTCCATATTTATTCTTTTTCATAAGTCTGCCACAGGCTCTTGAGCAATAAAAAGCTCCATATAAATGAGTCTTTAGAAGACCATCCCAATCTCTATCACACATATTTGTACATACAGTAGGAGCTGTTGAGAAACCTGCATTATTTATAAGAATGTCTATTTTACCATGTTTGTCATAAATCTCTTGAAAAACATTTTCTACATTATCCTTATCAGATACATCCATTTTATAAGTTTCTGCATAGCCATTTAAGTCTTCAATAAGTTTTTTTGTTTCATTGATATTGCTTTCTCTTCTACCAGTAACCATAACCTTGGCACCGGCCTTAGCGAATTCTAAGCATATGTCACGGCCTATACCTGAGCCACCACCTGTGATAACAGCAATTTGACCTTGTAAATTTGTAAACATTTACTACACATCCCCTCTAAATTTTCTTTTCAGTCACTGTTAGTCTTTAATGCTATTTAAATAAAGATTAACAGTGACATAACCTTGGAGTGAGAAGTTGAACTTATTTAAAGATTCAATTCTCCAATAGCTGTTATATTTTTAACAGCACAAATGATAATATTAAATCACTTCCTAAGTAAATTATGACAAAAACACAAGTAGGCTTCCATAGGGAAAAAGGGTTAATTTATTTAAAAACAGTAATACTTTTTTCCTATTCCTTAGCTTATAATTGGATTTTATTATATAATATATATAAGTATTTACATCAAGTGAAACTTAGTTTCAGGTGGAGTTGGACCCAAACTGAAGGTTAGTTGAACTTATCTAGGGTCGTAGCTGCTGTTATCTCCAACCTAAATAAGGGGGAGTGTTACAGCAGGTAGACATTAGATAAAATCTAAGGTGATAGCTATTGTTATGGCAAGCCTAAAGAATGTAGAGTGTTACAGCAAGATTCAGTATAGTGAGGGAAAGGTTGGTTATATGGCCAGTGATGGAATTAACAAAAAAGATTATGAAAAAATAGTTGAGTTTATGACGAATATCCAACAATCACAGACTGATTTTAGAAGTGCTACCCTTAAGAATCTCTCAAGTTTTTTTGGATACAATCATCTGACTTTCTTTTTAGCTAATGAGAAAGGAAGATTTATAAATCCAGTGACAAACAATATAAGTGATACTTTAACAGAAACTTATGATGATTATTATTACACAAAGGATATATTTCATAGTGTAGGAGATCTAAATTCAGTGTTTAACAAAAATGTTGTATCTATAACAGATATAATGTCTTATAGACAATTTGAAGATACGGAGTATTATAGGGATTTCCTAAGAAGGGATAATTTGTACTATGAAGTGGCCATGCCATTAAAAATGGGATCTAATCTATTAGGTGGTATAGGGGTATTTAATCCCAAGGATTGTGGGAACTTTAAAGCTAAGGATATAGCAATTTTAGAAAAACTAAGTGGAATTATTTCAATGGCGTTAAATAACCATATTGAATTAAGAGAAAAATCTTATAAAGAGGAAATCTTTAAAGGTGCAGTAGCACAATGCCCAATAGGTATAATTATATTAAAGGCCAATTATACCATAGTATCTTCTAATGATATGGCCCAAATTTATTGCTTAGATATATTAAATAATAAAAGAGTGTTAAATCCTGTAAAAGAAGTAATAGATATATTATTTAAGCAAAGTCAATTTGAAAAAGATAATAGTACTAATTGCTTATATACAACCATAAATAATTATAACTTTAAAGTATTATCATCTATGACTGCCAGCCATGACCATGGATTAGAGACTTTAATTCATATTTACATAGCTAAAACTTCAGCGGAGGCTAAAAGGGAATTTCAAAAAAGCTTAGAAATTTATGAACTTACATCTAGAGAGATAGAAATTGTTGACTTGGTTCAGAAAGGATTAAGCAATAAGGAAATAGCTAGTGAACTATTTATAAGTTATAACACGGTAAAAGCCCATATGGAGAACATATTTAAAAAGGTAGGGGTAGATAACAGAACGGGTCTTGTGTATAAAATTAATAAAGAAAGTTAGAATGAACTTATATAAAATTCATTAAAGAAAATATATATACATAGTTTAGGGGGGGAATATGAAATATTTAAATGAGGATATAGTGTTAGATTGTTATTTGGAGGAACTTGAAAAGGATAATATTTGTTATTTGAGGGGAAGAAGTGGATATAAAGAAAAGATTAAGGTCTATGTGATGGACCTTAAACAATGTGAAGCCATGAATAAGAGGATAATGGTTGCCAAGAATTTATGGAAAGCATTATTTGAGGCAGCCATGAGCAGTATAGATCCAGACAAAAGAGGCTACGATAAATTGTTTAAGTACTTTGATGAATATGTGAACTTTGAGGAACTGATTTTTGCTTCAGATTCTTTTTATAGAGACCACACCCTTCATTCTTTGTGGGTGTATTTCCTTGGGGAGTATATAATGAAGCATCATGAATTTGATGAAGTCACCGTAGATATGGATAGTAACTATATTCAAATGAAAACCCTTTATAATATTATGAAAGATGTTAACTTTGATGATAGCATAAAAAATATAGGAATACTTTTAAACAAACTTTGCCAGGTGGAAGAGAATGGAGAAGCTAGTAGGTGTATTATAGCATTGACTCATGATCTAGGATATCCTTTAAAAAAGATAGAAAAGATAAACAAGGCTATGTGTTCAGTGCTTCCTTATTTTTCTATAAAAAACTATGATGAATTTGCTTTCAATTACACAGATATAGAGCAGATATATGTTACAGAATTTATTAGATATTTAAGTGAAGAACTTCAAATATTTATAGATATAAAACTTAAGGATAAAAAAGAACTTACAGAATTATTTATCATAGACAAGGAAAATGACATAATAAGTATGGATAAGGAAAAATTAGATGCAGCATCTAAGGACACTATTAGAGAACTAAAAAGATCTTTTATTACAAAATGTTATATAGAAAATAATAAAGCAGATTATTGGCGCTACAGCAAAGATTTTGAGGAGTATAAGCATGGAATCATGAGTGCTTTTTTGTTAATGAAAAATGTAGCTTCCATGAGCAAATGCTCAATCAAGGAGTCTGATTATAATAGTGTAGATTTGAAAAATAAATTTTTGCCTAGAGATGTAACTAAGCTAACTATAATGCAGGCAATAGCTGATCATACCAGCAATAATTACCAAATAACTAGCATAAAAAATCCATCTGCATTTTTAACATTTATAGATGAGCTAGAGGAATTTTCAAGGTTATCTAGGGCAAATCAAAATAGAGAATATATAGAGGAATTCTGCTCAACAAATATATATATGGAAGATCACTGGCTTAATGTGGACTTTATCTTTGACAATGAGGAACTTTTTAACCTTGATCCTGAGCGAGCTTTTAAAGGAAGATGTGAAAGGTTTTTAAGTTTATTTAATATACCGGAACTTAGCGAAAATATTAGATTAAGGCTAAGATGTATAGGAAACTTGCCTCAAAATGATAACACATATGTGTTAGAGATAGCTAGGAAATATGCCAAAATAATGATAAATAATAAGGAGATGGATATTCCGGTTTATTTGAGGAATTCCCAATTCTATACCAGGGAAGAATATGAAGCTTTATAGTGGATTTTACTAAAGTGAATATGTGGAAAAACTTAAAATGTATGTTAGCAATGCAAGTCAAGAAGTAGCATAGTATAAATGATATCCTTAATACAAGAGGTGATAGCTATGGAATCATTGGACAATGTTGAAGCGGTACAGAGGATGCAGGACTATATAAATGACCACATTTTAGAGAATATAACTTTATCCATGTTAGCTAAGATTTCAGGATATTCAGCATGGCATGCAGCTAGAATGTTTAAAGAACTTGTGGGAAAAACCCCCTTTGATTATATTCGAGATATACGATTATCAAAGGCAGCTATAGAGCTGAGAGACGGAAAATCAAAGGTAGTTGATGTAGCTTTGGATTTTGTTTTTGATTCTCATGAAGGATTTACAAGGGCTTTTTCAAAGAAATTTGGATTAAGTCCAAGAGAATATAGAAAGGTAACTCCTCCTATACCCTTATTCATACCCTATGATATTCGTAGTTATTATGAAATTGTAAAAAAAGGAGAGTGTACTATGAATAAAAGAGAGTCTAAAAATAATACAATTTTTGTTCAAGTAATAGAAAGACCAGCTAGGAAGCTTATATTGAAGAGAGGCATAAAAGCCACCCACTACTTTGAATATTGCGAGGAAGTTGGATGCGATGTATGGGGAGTTCTTACCAGCGTAAAGGAAGCCCTATATGAGCCAGTAGGTATGTGGTTGCCTAAAAAGTTAGTTAAACCTAATACCTCAACCTATGTTCAAGGGGTGGAAGTACCCCAAGATTATAAAGGACAAATTCCTCAAGGTTTTGATTTAATAGATTTGGAGCCCTGTAGGGTAATGGTATTTCAGGGACAGCCCTATGATGATGATGAATTTATGGAAGCTATTGATGAATTATGGAAGGCAATAGATAATTATAATCCTGAGATTTATGGATTTCAGTGGTCACCGGAGGAAGCACCAAGATTTCAGTTAGCTCCCATGGGATATAGGGGATATATAGAGGCAAGGCCTGTAAGAGAAATAAAAACTAAGTAAAATATAATTAAAATAGAAATCACTATTATTNNAATAATAGTGATTTCTATTTTATTTTTTGTGAATCTGCTTAGTTTAGTTTTGTAGATGGAAAAAAGTCACTATTGACAAAGTCTATAAATCATTACTCAACTATAGATAAAAAGAATTTCAAATTAATTTAGTAATGGATTACACTAAAAGAAGCGTTGAAAAAATATATGACGTATTTTAACAAAATATGACAAATAATTTAAACAAGGGGAGCACAAAAGGTATGAGGATAAATGAGAACACAAAACCTTTTCTACAAGTAAAGGACATAAAGAAATCATTTGGACATGTAGAGGCTCTTCGTGGAGCAACTTTGGAAAGCTATAGAGGAGAAGTTTTAGCCATCGTGGGAGATAATGGGGCAGGTAAGTCCACCTTGATTAAAATCCTTTCTGGGGCAGTTGTACAGAGTTCAGGAGAGCTTTGGATTGAAGGGGAGAAACAAGAGGCTTTGAATCCTAAAACTGCTTTAAAAAAGGGAATATCAACAGTTTATCAGGACTTAGCTCTAGCAGATACTAGGGATGTAGCATCTAATATTTTCTTAGGTAGAGAACCATTAAAATATGGATTTATAAATAAGAAAAATATGGACAAAGAAGCTAGAAGGCTCATTGAGAACTTAGGAGTAAATATTCCTGATATTAAGGTTCCTGTTGGAACAATGAGTGGAGGACAAAGACAGGGAGTAGCAGTAGCTAGGGCTGTACATCAGGGTGGTAAATTACTAATATTTGATGAGCCAACTGCTGCCATGGGATTAGTAGAATCAGCTGCTGTTTTGAAATTAATCAAAGGCCTTGCAGAGGATGGCTATGGAGTTATCATAATAAGTCACAATCTTCAACAAGTTTTTCAGATTGCCCATAGAGTCTGTGTAATGAGACAAGGAAAAGTAGTAAAGACAATGAACACCAGTGAGGTTAAGGCAGAGGATGTTGTTTCTATGATTACAGGAGCAATTGATAAAGGAGAAAACAATGAATAAGAATTTGAAGGGAAAGTTACAGCCATATATATCTAGAATTTTATTAATAGGAGTTTTATTATTGATGGTTATTATCCTTACTTATATTTCTCCTTTCTTTTTAACGTGGAGAAATATAAGAAATATTTTGGATCAAACAGCACTATACATAATTCTTTCAATAGGAATGACTTTTGTAATCTGTGCTGGAGGAATTGATTTATCTGTTGGGTCAGTGATAGCCCTTAGTGCAGTTACCATGGCAGCATCAATAAAAGGGGGTATTTCCGTAGGAATAGGGATTTTACTTGGACTAGCTGTAGGAATATTGGTTGGAATCATTAATGGAGTAATAGTTTCTTTTGCTAAAATTAATCCCTTTATAGTAACCCTTAGTACCATGTCAATTGTCAGGGGAGCCACAGTTTTAATTACAGATGGAAAACCTATTTATGGATTTCCAAAAACTTTTACTGCATGGGGCAGTGGAGCAGTAGGGCCTTTTAATTGGCCAATTATTATATCTTTTACTATGGCAATTATAGGGGTCATTATCTTAGAAAAAACTCGATTAGGAAATTATACTCTTGTTTTAGGGTGTAACGAAGAAGCTTTAAGGAGAACAGGAGTAAATACTGAAAAATATAAAATAATGATATATACATTATGTGGATTGTGCGCAGCAATAGCTGGATTTATCATCAGCGCAAGGCTAAACACAGCAGAACCTTTGGCTGGAATGGGATATGAGATGGATGCCATTGCAGCAGTGGTTTTAGGAGGGACTGATATGAGAGGGGGTAAAGGCAGTGTTAGTGGCACTGTGGTAGCCTGTCTTGTATTAGGGGTTATGAGAAATGGACTAACTATTTTATCTATATCCTCTAATTATCAACAATTACTTACGGGAATTATTATTTTACTAACAGTATCAATATCAGAAATAAAAAGAAAAAATAGAATTAAGAGCAGTTAAGGGAGTGAATAAGTTCATGAAATCAAAGAAAAGAGTGCTATCTTTAGGAGCAGTGGCAATGGATGTTGTTATGGAGACAAAAGAATTACCTAAAGAAGATGGATTTGGGTTTTTAGACTCAGAAGTTTTGGTACCAGGAGGAAGTGCGTCAAATGTTTCAGTAGCACTAGGTTGCTATGGAATAGATCCATATCAAACAGGGAAAATAGGCGATGACAAATACGGTGATGAATTTAGAAAAACTCTAGTAGAAGATGGTGTCAATGATAAATTTTTAATAACTAAAGAGGGTGGAACAACTCTCCACACATATATAATTACAGTACCAGGAGGAACACATTGCATATTTGCAAATCTAGGAAACTCTTTAACTGATTTGAATCCAGAGGAGCTTCCAGATGATATTCTTGATAATATAGATGTGTTTTATACAGATATGTTTTCTTCTAAAGCCTCAATATACCTAGGAAAGCTAGCAAAGAAAAAAGGTATTCCTGTTGTTTATAATATGCAATGCACTCCAAGCTTTATGGCTCATTGTGGGATAACTATGGAAGAAATAGAAGAGATGATAGGACTTTCTACAGTATTTACCAGTGGAAGAGATGGATATTATGAAATTACAGGAGAAGAAGATTATAAAAAGGGTATAGAAAAATTTTATGAAAGATTTTATGTGCCAGAAGGTGTAGTATGTACAGCAGGATCAGAAGGTGCTGTTTGGTTACATAAAAAAGGAACTATAAACATGAAGGCATATGATATAGAGGCTGTAGATACCACGGGAGCAGGAGATTGTTTCTTAGCAGGACTTATATGTAGCTATTTTTGTGAAAACATGACAAAGGAAGATTCCATAGAATTTGCATCAGCATCGGCAGCATTAAAATGTCTGCAAAAAGGTCCTAGAACCAAGGCCACTATGGAAGATGTAAAAAAGTTTATTCAATCTGCAAAATAATTTTGTGGAATTAATTAATAAAACAATTTAAGGAGGACTACAAATGTTGAAAAGAAGTAAAAACTTTAGAAAATTATCATTGGCTCTTGCTATGGCAATGACATTATCTATAGGAGCTATAGGATGTTCTAAAAAAGAAGAGGCAACTGATAAGAAAGAAGAAACAAAAAAAGAGCAGGTAGCTAGTTCAGCTATGGCAGAAGCAGAAAAACAACTTTTAGATGCTTTAGCACCATTACCAGACAAGAATTCTGGGGCAAAATTAGCAGCGATAGAAAGTACTTTAGCAAATCCATTTTGGATTACAATGCAAAAGGGATATGAAGATGCAGCAAAGGAATATGGTGCAACTATAGAAGTAAAAGCCACAAATACAGAAACAGATATTGCTGGACAGTTAGATATCATGAAAACTCTTATATCAAAGAAATATGATGCTATTGCAGTATCTCCTCTAACAGAGCAAAATTTGATTCCTGGAATTGCAGAAGCAAATAGTGCAGGGGTAAAGGTAGTAGCAGTAGGAAATGGTGTAGATAAGGTAGCTTTAGAAGCAGCAAAAGGAAAAATAGAAGCATTTATAACTTCAGACTTTAAGAAGCAAGGTGCTATGGGTGCTGACTATATTATAGAAAAGACAGGTGGAAAAGGTAAAGTAGCTGTTATAGAAGGTATACCAGGAGCTACTCAAAGTGAAGCTAGAAAAAATGGAGCAGTAGAATCTTTTAAAGGAAAAGGAATGGAAGTATTACCAATACAAACAGCAAACTTTGACCGTCAACAAGCTTATGATCTAACAGCAGCATTAATCGATGCTAACCCTGATTTAGTAGGTATTACTTGTGGAAATGATGTTATGGCACTTGGAGCAGTAGAAGCTTTAAAAGCAAAGGGTGTAAAAGATAAAGTAATGGTAGTAGGTGTTGATTTTATAGAAGAAGCGAAGACATCCATTGAAAATGGAGAATTAGATGCGACTGTAGCAATGTCACCTTATCTATTTGGTAAGGCTGGTGTAATAACAGCATTGAAGGCTATTCGTGGAGATGAATTTAAGGAATCAGTAGTTTGGACTCCAATAAAATTAGTAAATAAAGATACAGTAGGTTCTATGGAAGGCTGGAAGTAGACATAGGATCAATTAAGGGCAGATTTTAGACCGGAGGTAATTGGCCGATTTGAAATCAGCCCTTTTAATCAATTAGGAGGTGCTTTGTATGTATAATAAAATTTTAGGGGGCCTTATTGGAGCGGCGGCAGGAGATGCCATTGGAGCAGCTACAGAGGCTAGAACAATGGATCAGATTATAGAGTATTTTGGTCATGAAGTTATAGATTTTGAAAAGCCACCTATGGATACCTTTGGAGCAGGTAGCCAACCAGGTCAAGTGACTGACGATTTTAGTTCAGCTTATTTTGTTGCTAAGCATATAGTTGAAGGTGGAGGAATTGTTAAGGAACAACTAGTTAAGAATGCTTTAGTAGATTGGTCTAAACATGCAGTATTCTTTGATAGATTTGCAGGACCAACTACTCGTTTAGCAATAAAAGAGTTTGAGGGAGAGGTGGTTGAAAAGCCAGGTGGTGGAAAGCTATCCACTAGACAAGCTACCAATGGATCAGCTATGCGTATATCTCCCATAGGACTATTAAATCCAGGAAACATAGATAAGGCCATAGAGGATGCTGCTAAGGTAACCATGTTAACCCATGATAACTATCTTGCCATTTCAGGAGCTTGTGCAGTCGCAGCAGCAGTAAGCAGAGCTATGATGGAAGATGCAGATGTTTATAATGTAATAAGAGCAGGACTATATGGAGCATCAGAAGGACAACGTATAGGCAAAGAAATAGGCAAGGATGTAGCAGGACCATCAGTAATAAGACGTATGGAGGCTGCAATAGAAATAGGATTTGGTAAAGGAACAACTAGAGAAAAAATGGTAGACATTGCGGAGAGAATAGGTACAGGACTTCATATTTCTGAAGCGGTTCCCTCAGCCTTTGGAATGCTTGCAGCTAATAATGGAGAGGCCATGGGAACAATAATAAGTTGTGTCAATGCAGGATATGATACAGATACTCTTGCAACCATTGCTGGTGGTATAGCAGGAGCGCTGTGTGGAGCAGGGGCTTTCCCAGAACATTTTCTTCCAGTATTAGAAAAGGCCAATGGCTTTGATATTAGAGGATTAGCTAAGAATATAGAAAAAATTTATAGAGATAAAAAGGCAGTGGAATAGGGGTGAAAGTAATGTATGAAAAAGTTTTAGGTGGATTGTTAGGAGCAGCAGTTGGAGATGCCATGGGAGCAGCTACAGAAATAAGGTCTATGGATCAAATTAAAGAGGCTTTTGGAGGCAGGGTCACAGAGTTTAAGACACCTCCAAATGACACCTTAGCTAAAGGACGAATGGCAGGGCAGATTACAGATGCATTTAGCATACCATATATATTAATTCAACACTTAATAAAGGCACAGGGAAAAGCTTCTACGGAATTAGCCCAAAGAGCTTTGATAGAATGGGGAAGTCATAAAGAATTGTTTGAACCCTTTGCTGGAATGACTACTAGAAAAGCTGTGAACACATTGATGGAGCAGGAAGGCAATGTAAGCTATTGGTCTTTTGCAGGACACTTAGGTAATAAGCTTTTTAAGGGACATTATTATGCATTATCTTCTAATGGAGCAGCAACAAAGGCTTTCCCAATGGGATTACTTCATCCAGGAGATTTAGATAAGGCTATAGAAGAAACCGTATTGGTGACTATGTCATCCCATGATGATGAGTACAGTATATCAGGGGCATGTGCTATAGCTGCTGCCCTAAGCAGAGCTATGGAACAAGGGGTTTCAGTATATGACATAATCCAGGGAGCTATGTATGGAGCTAGAGTAGGAGAGAAAAAGGGACATGATATTGCCCTTCATTATCCTGGACCATCGGTGCAAAAGAGGATTGACATGGCTGTAAACATAGCAATGAAGGAAGGCACCCCGGAGGATACAATGGTAAAATTAGCTGAACTTGTAGGCAGTGGGCCAGCAATTTCTGAAACAGTACCTACAGCCTTAGGTATATTTATCGCTAACAATGGTAAAACAATGCCATCTATTTATGACGGAGTGAATATTGGAGATGAGACAAGTGCCATAGCAAGTATAGTAGGGGCATTAGGGGGAGCCTATAACGGAGTAACTTCTATAACTTCTGGATATGAGAAAATAATAAAAGACAAAAATAATATGGATTTAGAAAATATGGCTAAAGACATTTGCAAGATTATTGATTGTTAAAGATTATGTAAAAGGTACTATAAGTTTAACTAACATTCAGGTGGAGTTCAAATTCCACCTGAAACTAAGTTTCCCTTCATAGTACCTTTTATATGTTATAATTATATTATATGGGATTCTATAGGGAGGAATATTAGTGGATGATAAATATAAGATTAAATTAACCAAAGAGAAAAAAGATGACATGATATCAGCAATAAAGACTTATTTTTTTAATGAGAGAGAAGAAGAACTAGGGGACTTAGCAGCTACTATGATGTTGAACTTTATATTAGAAGAAATAGCTCCTGAAATTTATAATCAAGGAGTATATGATTCTTATAAATACATGAACGACAGAATTGAAGACTTATTATCAATTCAAAAATACTAATCAAGTAGAAACTAAATATGAATATACATAAAATCAAAGGGCTTCAGCATAATTCTTTTGGGGGGAATCAGCTGAAGCCTATAAAATTATCCTAGAGCTCATAAGCTATATCCCAATTGAGGGGGTGGGATTATGTCACATGTTGGCAATAGGATAAGTGGACATCACTTTATAAGATAACAGAAATTTATAAACAGTGTGGACATTATTAAGAATTCCTATAAAGATAAAATTACCTATTGAGATTTAAAAAGGGGATGAGGGTATGAATGACAAATTTTCTGCTTCTTTTAACATACTTATGAATATAAATGGGAAAAGATTGGATTTATATGAGAATATGCTGAATTACTGTAAAAACCAAAGGACTATAACTAAGGAACAATTATTAAATATCGGGGAAAGAATAGGTATGAGTAAAAATCAAATAGAAGATGAGTTAATAGGGTGTTTATATGCTAACTACATTGTAAGTCCCTATTACAATAGCAAAGAGTACACCATTACTTCTAGAGCTGAAAAAGATTTTCTCCTTATGGGGGAAGAAGGAAGCTATGAAAGACATCAGTGCCATATGACAATATCTTTCGAAGATAACACATATAGGCTTTGGATGTGGTTGGTTGAGTCTTTAGGACAAGGTTTTGTAGAAAGCCTTATAAAAAGAAAATGGACCAGAAATAAATCTAAGCTTAGGCTGATGAAAAAGTGTAAAACTTTAGAGGAAATAGTAGAAGAAGTTAGATTTATAGCCAACATGATACCACCTTACTGTGGGCAGAAATATGCATATAGAGAATTGATAATGGAGTGTGGACGATATTGGAGAAATTTTGATACTTATACAGTGAATCTGTGTCAGAGGAGAGAGTACTTCAGTGAAACCATGATGAAATATTCTAATTTCTATGAAACAATACTAAATACAGTGGGAAAGTGTGTAGATTGGGGAGGAAAGGAAATCTTATATAAAGATGTGGTGGATATAGCTAAAAGTCATGGGATTTATAAAGAAAATTTTATGAAGGAATCTTTAGAAGATGGAATGTTTAGGTTTTTAAGTGAAGATAAACTTACTATAACAGGACATGCTACTACAATAATAAATTCATATATGAAAAAAAATAATAGACTAGATATAATTGTTAGAAACAATGGACAGATGAAGTACACTCTAATGGTAGGGGAGAAAACAAAGGATTCTCAGGCTGTAAGGGATTTATTAAACTCTAAGATGAAACTTGATGATTTTGGATGGTATATCTATGAAAATCAGGGTTTAGAACATCTGTTAAACTTTATAAATCATATAAGCAAACTTTTTATTGATAGTGAGCAGATGGGATTTTTAAAATAAAAGACTTTGATATGATATCTACCTGCTACAACACTGTAATATCTTCATGTTATAGGTAAATTAATCTAGTAATAGTTATGCCTAGGATGGTTTGCACCTTCCTAGGCTTGTTTAAGTTACTATTGCCAGCAATCGTATATAACTACGTCGTTTATATCTTTTCTAGGGCGAAAACTTACATCTTCAGCAGCATAACCCAAAGGAGTTACAGCAACTACATTGTACTCTTTAGGGATATTTAGAACTTCCTTTACTTTATCATTAGAAAAGCTACCTAACCAACAGGTGCTAAGTCCTAATTCACTAGCCTGAAGCATCATAAAGGAAAGGGCTATAGAACAATCTATGGTGCGAGCTGGTTGATTGCAACTCATATTCCTTTCATTATTTGTACATATAACTAAGGTCACAGGAGCCTCTTCTACAAATTTTTGCCCCATACAGGCATCTACAAGATTGTGCCTTAAGGAGTTATCTCTTACAACTACAAACTTCCAATTTTGTTCATTTCGGGCAGAAGGGGCAAGTCTTCCAGCTTCTAGAACCTTAATAAGTTTTTCCTTTTCAATAGGTTTATCAGCATATTTTCTTATGCTCTTTCTTTGTTTTATAGCATCCATTACTGACATAAAAACACCTCACATATATACTTTTTACACAATTATACCATAGACATATAATAGGCTGAATAAATTCCCATAAAAATAATTCTAGCAATAAAGAAAAAAAAATATTAAACTTAAATAGATGATAAAGTTAAATATTTAGGTTAAGAGGAGGCAAAGATGATACTGATAAAAAATGGCAGAGTCATAGACCCCAAATCAAAACTTGATAAAATTATGGATATTATAATAAAGGACGGTAAAATAGCTGGCTTGGGATTTTTTAATGAAGATGAAGATTATGAGGAAGTTATAGATGCTAAAGGACTAATTGTGGCACCTGGGCTAATAGATGTTCATGTGCATTTTAGGACTCCAGGTTTTTCTTATAAAGAGAATTTTAATACAGGAGCAGCGGCAGCAGCAAGGGGAGGATTCACCACTGTAGTCTGTATGGCCAATACAAAGCCGGTAGTAGATAATAAGGAAGTATTTCAAGATATACAGAATCAAATAAAGAAATTACCTATAAATATAATACAGGCAGCATTAATTACTATGGGCCTTAAAGGCAGTCAGTTAGTAGAAATGGAAGAATTAAAAGCTGCAGGGGTGCTAGGGTTTACTGATGATGGCATGGCATTAATGGATGAAAAATTGGCTTATGAGGCTATGGTAATGGCATCAAAGTTAAATGTACCTTTAAGTTTTCATGAAGAAAATAGTTCCTTTATGAAAAGTCCAGGAGTAAATCAAGGTAAGGTTTCAGATGCTATGAACCTTGGAGGAGCTCCGGCCTTAGCAGAGGATATAATGGTAGCAAGGGATTGCATTCTTGCACTTAATACAGGAGCTAAGATAAATCTTCAACATATCAGCTCTGGGGATTCTGTAGATATAATAAGAATAGCAAAGGACAAGGGAGCTAAGGTTTTTGCGGAGGTTACCCCACATCATTTTTCTCTTACTGAGGAGGCAGTGATAACTCACGGGGTTAATGCTAAAATGAATCCGCCTCTTAGAACAGAAGAACATAGGCAAAGGCTCATAAAAGGCTTAAAGGATAATACCATTGAAATAATAGCTACGGACCATGCTCCACATAACTACATAGAGAAAAATGTTGAGTTTCAAAAAGCTCCTAGTGGAATTATAGGACTAGAAACTTCACTGGCTTTGGGGATTACCAATCTAGTGAAGCCAGGACATTTAACCCTTATGGATCTTATAGAAAAGATGACTACAAACCCAGCTAAGCTATATGATATACCTAAAGGAACTATAGAAGTAGGAAGAGATGGTGACTTAGTTATAATAGATGAAAATCAGTTGTGGAAGGTAGAGACCTTTAGTTCAAAATCAAATAATTCTCCATTTATAGGAGCAGAGCTTTATGGGAAGGTTAAGTATACCATCTGTAAAGGAATGGTGGTTTATAGAGATGAGGAGGGCAAGTGTTTTGGCAAAAATTATATATAATAGAAAACTATCAAGGGATATGTATTTAATGAAAATATCAGGTGACTTTAAAGGGGATATGGGACAATTTGCTATGGTAAGAGCATGGGAACAATATCCTATATTATCAAGACCAATAAGTATATATGATTTAGATGAAGAGGGAATAACTTTTTTGTATAAGGTAATTGGAGAAGGCACTGAAATATTTTCAAAGCTTCATAAAGATGATGACATAGAAGTTCAAGGTCCCTATGGAAATGGATTTCCAAGGGTTAAAGGAAAGATTGCATTGGTTGGTGGAGGAGTTGGCATAGCTCCATTGTACTTAGTAGCTAAGAAATTAAAAAGCTATGATGAAAATTCTAATATAGATATATATCTAGGCTTCAGTGATGAGGCAGTATTAGAAGAAGAATATAAAAAAGTAGCAGACAAAGTTATAATCAATGTAGGTGGATATGTAACAGATGATATAAATCCTGAGGAATACGACTACATATTAAGTTGTGGACCAGAAATAATGATGAAAATTTTATATAATAAATCTATGAATTCTAAGGCAGAGGTATATGTGTCCATGGAGAACAGAATGGCCTGTGGTGTAGGGGCTTGCCTTGTGTGTACTTGCAAATCTCATACTGGCAACAAAAAAGTATGCAAGGATGGTCCTGTGTTCTTAGCTAGGGAGGTATTTAAAAATGAGTAAACTTAAAGTAGACTTTGCATCCATAGAATTTAAGAATCCTGTGGTACTAGCTTCTGGAACCTGTGGTTTTGGTAGAGAATATAATGATATATTTGATATGGAGAAGCTTGGGGGAATATCTTCCAAGGGGTTAACCTTAAACCCTAAGGCTGGCAATGATGGTATTAGAATTTGGGAAACCCCCAGTGGGATAATGAATAGTGTAGGTTTAGAAAACCCAGGAGTAAAAGCTTTCATAGAAAAGGACTTATCATGGGTAAATAGTCTTGATTTAGTGAACATAGTGAATTTAGGAGGAAACTCCTTAGAAGATTATATTGAAGGAGTAGAGTTGTTAAACAATGAAAGGCTAGATATTTTAGAGCTTAACATATCTTGCCCTAATGTAAAACATGGGGGCATGGCCTTTGGAACCAACACTGCCTTAGCTAGCCAAGTGGTAAGGGAAATTAGAAAGAGATGCAAACATAAATTAGTGGTAAAATTGTCTCCTAATGCAGAGAACATAGTGGACATAGCCAGAGCTTGTGAAGAAGAGGGTGCAGATGGAATATCCTTAGTAAATACATTTTTAGCTATGGCTATAGACATAGAAAAAAGAAAACCTGTATTTAATAATGGATATGCAGGCTTATCAGGGCCAGCAATAAAGCCTATAGCCTTAAGAATGGTAAATCAAGTGTCTAAAGCGGTATCAATACCGATTATGGGTATGGGTGGTATAACAACATGGAAAGATGCCATAGAATTTATTATGGCAGGTGCTACAGTAATCCAGATAGGCACAGCATCCTTCATGAGGCCAGATATAAGCCTTTCTGTTATTGAAGGAATGGAAGAGTACATGGATAAAAACAACTTAAATTCATTAGATGAAATAAGAGGAATAGTATAAGTGAAAAAGACCTAAGAATTAAAGCTTATTATTAAGCTATAGTTCTTAGGTCTTATGTTTACATTATGTATAAATTTACTAATATGTTAGAGATATTTTTCATAGATTGTTGTAAAAGGATTAAATCATCCTGGGACAGGGTTGAGAGCTTATCCACTAACATATTCTTAACCTTTTGTCTTTGATTTTTAAAAAATTCCTTGGCCTTTTCTGTAATCTCAACTCTAATAATTCGTCTATCCGTAGGATCTTCATACCTATGTACATACCCCTGATCTATCAATCTATCGATTAAAGGGGTCATGTTAGACTTAGAAATACCTAAGTGTTTTCCTATTTGAGAAACTGGTTGAGAACCGCAATGAATGAGATAAAATATTATTTTAAACTGAGAAGGAGTCATAGGTAGATCTCTCATTATAGCATCTGGGTTCATTACCTTTCTGTTTAATCCTATTACAAGAGAAAATAGTTCATCAGCTATATTAGCTAAATTATCGGTTTCCATTGATATCCTCCTTCATAATATTTTACCTACTGTACTTGAACTTGATCAAGTGAAACTTAGTTTCAGGAGGAGGTCGAGCTCCAACTGAATGCCACTTGAATTTATCTAGGGTCGTAGCTACTACTATCTCAAAACTCAAAAGAATTAAGTGGTACAGCAGATAGACATCAGATAAATATATTATAAACTAAAATTTACAATAACTCAACAAAATAGTTATTGACTTATAATAGTTATGAAAATATAATTAATATATTGTAATGAGATTAGTATAAAGTTTACAAGTATATAATACTCATTATTGATTAAAATATTATATGAGAATAGGCTAAGAATGGAGATGAATCAATGTTCAAACTGGTTAAATATCTAAAAAAATCCACAGGAGCTATAATCGTAATAATAGGACTTTTAGCTTTACAGGCAGTATGTGACCTGTCTTTGCCAGATTATACGTCCAACATAGTCAATGTAGGTATACAACAGGGCGGAATTGAAAATGCTGTACCAAAGGCTATAAGAAAAAGCCAACTAGAAAAACTAACTCTCTTTTTAAATGATGAGGATAAAAAGGAAGTACTGGACAAGTATAACTTATTAGATAAAAGTAAGCTTACAGAAGAGGAAGGAAAGAAATATGAAAAGGCTTATCCTAATATAGGTGATGAAATTTTTTATGAATTAAATACCAAGAATGAGGAAGATATACAAAGGTTAAACAAAATTTTAGGTAAGCCAGAATTAATAGTAGTTGGATTTGAGGATGAAGGAGAACAGGGAAAGCTTATTAGAGAACAAATCCTTGGGAATATGCCACCTCAGATGAAAGCACAAGGACAAGAAGATATATTTAAGATATTCACTATGATGCCAAAGGAGCAGCTAACAAAGATAAATGAAGAAATAGATGAAAACTTCAAAGACATGCCGGAAAGTATAATAACTCAAAGTGCTGTAAAGTATGTAGAAAAAGAGTATAAAGCTATAGGAGTAGATACAGATAAGCTTCAAAGTAAATATATCCTTATAGCTGGAGGAAAGATGCTGCTTATAGCACTTATAAGCATGATAGCTACAGTAGCAGTAGGTTATTTAGGTGCTAGAGTTGCTGCCGCACTAGGGAGAGATTTAAGAAGCGGGGTATTTAGAAAGGTTATATCCTTTTCAAATGTGGAATTTGATAAATTCTCCACAGCATCTTTAATTACTCGTAGCACCAATGATATTCAACAGATTCAAATGTTGATGGTAATGCTCCTTAGAATAGTATTCTATGCTCCTATACTAGGGATAGGTGGAGTAATAAAAGTTATAAATACGGATACATCTATGGCGTGGATAATAGGAATAGCTGTTTTATCTATCTTAACATTGGTTATAGTTCTATTTAGTGTAGCTATGCCTAAATTTAAAAAGGTACAACAGCTTATAGATAAGGTAAATCTAGTAACCCGTGAAATACTTACAGGGATGATGGTAATCAGAGCCTTTAGCACTGAAAAACATGAAGAAAAGAGATTTGATAAGGCTAATAAAGATTTAACTAAGGTTAATTTATTTGTAAATAGAACCATGTCTATAATGATGCCAACAATGATGTTAATAATGAATGCTATAACTATTCTTATTGTGTGGAATGGGGCTAAGAGTGTAGATGCTGGTACAATGCAGGTAGGAAATATGATGGCATTTATTCAATATACAATGCAGATAATAATGGCATTTTTAATGATTTCAATGGTATCAATAATGCTTCCAAGAGCTTCAGTATCCGCAACACGTATAGGAGAAGTTCTAGGTACTGAAGTTGAAATAAAAGATGCAAAAAATCCTGAAAAGGGTCATGAAGGAAAAACAGGAATCGTAGAATTTAATAATGTGTCCTTTAGATATCCTAATGCAGAAGAGGATGTTTTGAGAAACATCTCCTTTGTAGCAAAACCAGGAGAGACTACTGCAATTATAGGAAGTACTGGCAGTGGGAAATCTACCCTTATAAATCTAATACCACGGTTTTATGATATAACCAGTGGAACGATAAAAATAGATGGAGTAGACATCAGAAAGATGACTCAGCATGAATTAAGAGACAAGATAGGTTATGTTCCACAAAAAGCGGTACTATTCTCAGGGACTATCGATTCTAATCTTAAATATGCTAGAGAAGATGCTAAGGAAGAAGAACTAAAAAAAGCTGCTGAAATAGCTCAGGCTACAGAATTCATAAGCAGTATGCCCCAGGGCTTTGACACAGAAATATCTCAAGGTGGAACCAATGTATCAGGAGGGCAAAAACAAAGACTTTCCATTGCTAGAGCTATAGTTAAGGATCCAGAAATATATATATTTGATGATAGCTTTTCAGCTCTTGATTTCAAAACAGATGCAACGTTACGTAAAGCACTAAAGGCTGAAACTTCTAACAGTACGGTACTCATAGTAGCACAAAGAATAAGTACCATTTTACATGCAGAACAAATAATAGTTTTGGACGAGGGCGAAATAGTGGGAGTAGGAAATCACAAGACCCTTCTTGAAAACTGCGAGGTTTACAAACAGATAGCTTTATCACAACTTTCAAAGGAGGAGCTAGCTAATGGGTAATGAAGAAAGAAAGCATAATAGTGGGAAAAGAGGCTTTGGAGGAGGCCATATGGGTGCTATGAGAGGTGGAGAAAAAGCCAAGGACTTTAAGGGTACCATGAGAAGTCTAATTAACTACTTAAAACCCTTTAGAATAGGAATAATAGTGGTTATAGTATTTGCCATAGGAAGTGCTGCTTTCTCCATAGCTGGGCCTAAAATATTAGGAAAAGCAACTACCAAAATCTTTAAAGGTCTTTTAGGAAAACTTTCAGGTGCGGAAGGTGCAGGGATAGACTTTGATGCCATTGGAAATATACTTTTATTTTTATTAGGTCTTTATTTAATAAGTGCCATCTTTGCATTTATACAAGGTTTTGTAATGAGTGGGATTTCTCAAAAGGTTTCTTATAATCTAAGAAAAGAAATATCAGAAAAGATAAATAGAATGCCACTTAAGTACTTTGATACAAAGACCCACGGAGAAGTGTTATCTAGGGTTACCAATGATGTTGATACTGTGAGCCAAAACTTAAACCAAAGTATGACTCAGGTTATAACAGCAGTAACTACCTTAATAGGTGTATTAATTATGATGTTCTCCATAAGCTGGATAATGACCTTAGTAGCCTTAGTTATACTTCCTGTATCTATGCTTTTTATATCTATAGTAGTGAAAAAGTCTCAAAAGCACTTTAGAACTCAGCAAAAATACTTAGGGCATGTTAATGGCCAAGTGGAAGAAATTTATGGAGGTCACACTATAGTAAAGGCTTTTAATGGAGAGGAAGATGCCATTAAGGATTTTGATGAATTAAATAATACTTTATATAATTCAGCATGGAAATCTCAATTTTTATCAGGGATGATGATGCCTATAATGACTTTTATAGGAAATATAGGATATGTCCTTGTATCTATACTAGGAGGATGGCTTGCTATAAAGAAAACTATTGAAGTAGGTGATATATTATCCTTTATCCAATATGTAAGAAGCTTTACCCAACCTATAGCACAGACAGCCCAAGTGGCTAACCTTATGCAATCCACTGCAGCAGCAGCAGAGAGGGTATTTGAATTTTTGAATGAAGAGGAAGAGGATCAAACAGTTCCAAACCCAGTGTCAGTGGAGAAACTTAATGGAGAGGTTACCTTTACTAATGTAAGCTTTGGCTATAAAAAAGATAAGATTATAATAAATGACTTTAATGCCCATATTAAGCCTGGGCAAAAGGTTGCTATAGTGGGTCCAACAGGAGCTGGCAAAACTACAATGGTAAAGCTTCTTATGAGATTTTACGATGTTAATACAGGAGAAATACTCATAGACGGTAATAATATAAAAGACTTCAATAGAAGTGAATTAAGAGAAATGTTCGGCATGGTATTACAGGATACGTGGCTATTTAATGGAACCATTGAGGATAATATAAGATACGGAAGACTCAATGCCACCCATGAGGAAGTAGTAGAGGCTGCTAAGGCAGCTCATGTAGACAGATTTGTAAGAACATTACCTGATGGATATAATATGATACTAAATGAAGAGGCCAGCAACGTATCTCAGGGTCAAAAGCAGCTATTAACCATAGCCCGTGCCATATTAGCAGACCCCAAGATATTAATACTGGACGAAGCTACAAGCTCCGTAGATACCAGGACAGAAGTGCTTATTCAAAAGGCTATGAATAACCTTATGGAAGGAAGAACAAGCTTTATAATAGCCCATAGACTGTCAACAATCCGTGATGCAGACTTGATTTTAGTTATGAAAGATGGAGATATAGTAGAGCAGGGGAAACATGAAGAACTGCTAGCTGCAAATGGATTTTATGCCAATCTGTATAATTCACAATTTGAAAAAAAGGAAGCAATTTAAAAAAAGTACAAAAAGAAAGCATGGGTAGATTTGTGTAAAAACAAATTTATTCATGCTTTTTATCTCATGCAGTGGTATATTTGAAAAAATCTTCATATATTTTTAAGTTCAATTAAACTCATTCTACTCATCACTTCTAATCAATTCATTAACATTGAGTTTTCTTATAGTAGCTATTGGGATTATGCTAATTAGAATAGATAATAAAATTAATATTATGGAAATATATATCATAAATCTATAATTTATAGAAGAATAAGTAATCTTAATTATGCCTAAGGAAGTTAGAAGCCCCATAAACATGATCATAAGATTTTGAACTAAGGTAATCACAGCGATATCATTTAAAGTAGCTCCATTAAGTATATGTACTCCGATATCACCCTTTTCCCTTTTGATAGTATACATCAAGGAACTAGTTATACCAATAGATAAAAACAAAGTTACTATAATTGATAAAGTTTCAGAATGCTTTTTCTGGCTATTCAATGACTCCTTGTTTAGCGCTATATACTCTTCCGCACTGCGGATGTTTAATTTGCCTAAGTGCAATTTTTGAAACTTATCATTTAATTCTTTCATAGTTGTTTCTATAGAAACATCACTTTTAGAGCTATCAAACAAAAAGTATGAGGTATTAAATAAATCGAAAGATTGAATTCTATAGTCAGTTAGTAAAGTATCTTTCGGAACTTTATCTAAATCTATAAAAGGGGCAACAATAGAATTATTTAGATTTAAAAACTCACTTCCAGTATCAATTTTATACAATAGATAGCTATCGGGATTCAATATACCAATGACCTTCAAGGTGTATGTAGAACCTTTTATTGGATGTAAAGAAGTTATAGTATCTCCAACTTCATATTTACCGGTATAGTCATTACCCAAAATAACAGGAATCCTATCTGATATTTTTTCAAAATCCGTATCTTTAAAACCTTGTCCAGAAGATAATGGCAAATTAAATTCTTTATTCATTTCTTTATCCATGGAAAAACCTTTGACAGATATATATTTAGCATTGTCAATTATTTTAGTAACAGGATTAGCTATAAAATCATTACTATCTTTAAAATCCTTTACTAAAAAAGAGGTATCAGATAAATAAAAGTGGGAAAAGTCTCCTTCTTTTATAACCTTGTAAGCATTTAAAATATCATCACAGGTAAAGAGTCCTTTGCTGTAATTATGGTTAAATTCACTACTAACCTTCATATACCAAGCTTTTTTATTATTAAATACATTTAATATTTTATTTGATTCTTCTGCTATCTTATTGTTCACATCTAAAACGGAATAAAATAAAAAACATGTAGCCATAACCTGAATCATTATTATGAAATTTAAAAATAACTTCTTGCTTATATTATAATAAGCATACTTGAATATTTTCATACTATAAACTTCCTTTCATAATTGAATTTTCCGGAAGCTTATTTAGCTCCTTGATAGATATAGCTAAAAGTATACTAGAAAAAATAAGAGAAAAAATAGTTATTGCCAGTAGATTGAATATAACTAATCCCATAGAGGCAGCAACTATATTAAATTCTATCAGTAAGCTTTGGATTATAAGAGCCACCAAAGAGGAAGCTATGGATATGAGAGTATATTCCTTAAAAACTAAAAGATATATATGACTGTTTTTAGCACCAAAGGCTTTACGTACTCCTATCTCTTTAGTCTTATCCCAAATCCATTGCTTAACTATTATAAATATGTTTAAGGCTATAACTATGGTAAAAACACCAAAGTAAATAGTGATATTTTTACTGCCCTTAAGGGCTGTTAAAGTTGGGTTAGGCTTTATATTATATTTGGAGGCTGTGATACTAGCAGTGGAATACTGAGCTAGAGAAGCATTAGTCTTATCTATAACATCATATAAATTAGCATTATTATCATTGCTACTTAAATACCAATAATCATTTATTTTAGGAAATTGTGCATCATTAAATAAATCCTTTAAGTTAAATATAAGGGTATAATCTAGCATTTTTTGACTTTTTTTATCCCCTGCAATACCTATAACTTTATACTTTTTATTATTAAAAGGTATGTATTTTTCATCATTTAAGGTTTCAATTTTATCTAGGAGGCCTTTACCTATGACAGCCAAATTTTCATTATTGGAGGAGGTAAAATCATTTTTAGTAAAGAATCTTCCTTCTATGAGTGAGGGGGTGACCTTTAGATTCTCCGTTAAATATATGCCTTGAGCACGAAATGAATCGCCAAACATTCTAGTATTGAATAGATTGTAACTATTGTTTTTCATTAATGAAGATAATATTTCTTTATATGAAGATTCTTGAAATTTATTTATACTAAATTGAATGCACTTTTCCCCGGTGTAGTACTCTTCTTCACATACTAAATCTCTATAATTTTTTATATAAGATATGCCTAAAGAAAAAAACAACATGATTATAGTTAGAGTAANNCATAGTTATCTCCTAACATCAAGTGAAACTCAGTTTTAGGTATAGTTTAAATTTAAAGTGAATGCTAATTAAAATTATAGCTTTTACACTTATTGTCCGTTTCTATTTCTCCATCCTTTAAAGAAATAATTCTATGGCAATGATTTGCAACATTAATGTCATGGGTTACTATTATTATGGTTTTTCCCTCATTGTTTAGAGTTTTTAAAATACCCATTACTTCTTCACCAGTCTTTGTATCTAGAGCCCCTGTAGGTTCATCGGTTAATATGACTCTAGGGTTATTTACTATAGCTCTAGCTATAGCAACTCTTTGACATTGACCACCTGAAAGTTCACTAGGGTGTTTATGAATTTTATGCTCTATTCCCAGCTTAGACAATGTTGATTTAATTCTTTCTTTTTTGTCAGAAACCCTAGTTTTGTTATAAACTAAAGGAATTTCAACATTTTCATAAACGGAATAGCTATCTATTAAAGCAAAATACTGAACCACAAAGCCAAAAGCTGAATTTCGTAAAGCAGCTAGATCATTTTTAGTGTATTCATCTATCCTTTTTTCATCAAAGTAGTATTCACCATCTGTCTTTTTATCTAAGCACCCTATTATATTTAAAAGGGTAGACTTACCAGAACCAGAGGCTCCCATAATAGCAATCATTTCTCCACTATTTATTGATAGGTTCACATTATTAAGGGCCTTAGTTTGTGCATCATCTTTTCCATAAAATCTACATATATTTTTAAGTTCAATTAAACTCATTTTACTCACCACTCCTAATCAATTCATTAACATTAAGTTTTTTTATAACTCTTATTGGTGTAATACTTGTAATAATGGCTATTATAAGTATTAAGATTAATATATACATAAGAAACATAGCATTTATAGAAGAATACTTAGCTTTAATAAATCCTAAAGATGCTATTGCTCCTACACACATAATCATAAAGTTTTGCACAAATACTGTGAGAGATATATCATTTAAAGTAGCTCCACTTAAAATATGGATACCAATTTGGCTCTTTTCCCGTTTTATGCTGTACATCATAGAACTTGTTATTCCTATTGATAAAAATAGAGTTACTATTATTGATAATGTTTCTGAATTTTTCTTTTGAGCCAAAAGCATTTCTTTATTAAGAGCAAGATATTTGTCAGCAGTGGTGATATCTTGTTTTCCTATCTTAAGCTCACTAAATTTATTATTTATGCTATTTACAATAGATTTTATATCTTCATCACTTTTAGATGCATCGAATAAAAAGTATGAAGTGTTAAAGAAATTAAATACTTGTGTATTATAGGTTGTCATAAGTTCATTCTTTGGTAATTTATCTAAATCAATAAAAGGTTTTACAATACTTGAATTAAGATTCAAGAAAGTAGAATGAGTATTTATCTTATATAATAGAGAAGTATCTTCTTCAAGTATTCCTCTAACTATATATTTTTTGATTTTTGAAGTTACAGGGTCAAAATATGGAATGATATCTCCTGGTTTATATGTATCTCTATAATCATATCCTAAAACTACTGGCATCAAATCTTGTATAGCTTCAAAATCCTTGTCTTCAAAACCAGTGCCAGATATAAACTTCATGGTGAATTGGTTATTCATATCTTTATTTATATTAAAACCTTTAACTGCTAGGTATTCCTCACCATCAATGACTTTACTTGAAGGATTCGCTATAAAATTGTCCATGCCTTCAAATTTCTTCATCATAGAAAAATCATCATCAAGATAAAAATGAATAAGATCTCTATTCTTTACTGTTTTATATGCTTCTAATATTCTATCTGGAGTCATAGTTCCATCAAAAAATCTATAATGAAATTCACTAGAGTTTTTCATATACCATGCTTTTTTTCCATTAAAAACATTAAGAATTTTATCTGCTTCATCAGATATTTTTTTATTAACATCCATAACTGAGTAGAAAAGGAAACATATTGCTACTGCCTGAATCATTATTATAAAATTTATAAATATTTTCTTGCTTATATTAAGATAGGCATATTTGAATATTCTCACATCATACATCTCCCTTCATAATGTTATTTACTTGAATCTTATTTATTTCTCTGATGGATATAAGAAGAAGTACTGATGAAAAAATAAAAGAAAATATAGTGATTGCCACAAAATTTAAAAATGCAATATTTCCAGATATATCGAAAATATTCAATTTAATTATTATATACTGAATCAAAAGAGCTACAAGGGAAGAAAATAATGAAATGACCATATATTCTTTAAACACCAATTTGTATATTTGGTCATTTCTTGCTCCAAATGCTTTTCTAACTCCAATTTCTTTAATCCTATCACCTACCCACTGTTTAACTATTATAAATATATTTAAAGCTATGATTATGGCAAAACATCCAAAATATGTAGTTACATTGCTTGTGCCTTTCAGTGCTGTCATAATAGGATTAGGTTGTATATTATGCTTTGAAACTGTAAATCTTGTATTACCATTTTTGCCAATAGCTTTATTTGCACTATCTATTGTGCTATATAAATCGGATGCTTTATCCTTGCTACTTAGATACCATCCCTTTGAAATTTTAGGGTATTGATTATTATTATAAAAGTCTTTTAAATTGAAAATCAAAGTGTAATCAAGCATTTTTTGTTTCTTTTCATCACCCATAACACCTAGTACTCTACACTTCTTTTCATTAAAAAATATATATTCGTCTTCTCCTTCCTTTTCAACCCTATCTAATAGCCCTTTGCCTATGACAACTAAACTTTCCTCATATTCCGTTGAAAAATCATCTTTATTAAAAAATCGCCCTCTTATAAGGGATGGAATTACTTTTAAATTTTCCTTTAAATATATTCCATTAGCAAAATAGGATTGACCAGGTAGTGTTGTATTAAATAAGTTATAGTTGCAATTATCCATAATAGAGGTAATAACCTCCTTGTAAGAAGANNAAGATAATACTCGTTCTCATATTCAAGTTCTGCAAAATTTTTAACTTTTGATAATCCTAAAGAGAAAAATAATATTATTACAACAAGTGTAAATATTAAAATAAAATTTTTAGATAACCATTTCAAAGGCTTTTTCATGTATTTCTCCTTTCATATAAATCTCCACCTTTTGTTTGTTTTAACAAATAATTGTTTTACATTCATAATATAACATGTAAAAAAATGTTTGTAAATCTAAGCAATAAAATGTATAGCATTTGAGTTACTTAATAATAAAAGAAATTAGTATATTTAAGAAAATATATAAAAAATATAAAAAAATAATTATTATATTAGAAATTTAAAAATACACATAAATGTAAAAATAAAAAGCTAGTTATAGATTTTCATCTAAACTAGCTTTTTGCTACTTATTTAATTCTATAAGCTCCAATATCTTAGGTGTGCAGCGCCTACCTCCGCATCCACCGGATCCAGCCCCTGTAGTTTTTTGAACTTGTTCTACAGTAGTAGCTCCCCCAGCTATAGCTTTTTTTATAGTAGTTCTATTTATAGCTTTGCATATACATACTTTGGTCAATTTATCTAAAATTTCTTCATTCAAATTATTGTCCATGATTTCCTCCATAATTAACACTAATTATTAATTAATAATAATTATATTAAATCATATTAGAAGTTAAATTTCAATAAGAATTTTACTGTTTAATATATAGCGGGGCAGTGGTATACAAAGAGTTTTCAGGTAGTTCTTCTAAAGCCCTTTTAACTCGCTTAGACCCAGGCATATCTTTAAAAGGTGGGCTGATTAATTGCTTCCACTGTCTACTACCAGGAACCCCGGCAAACAAATCTAGGCTGTGCTTTAAAATAGCAAAGGAAGATTGATTGATATTTTCTAATTTTTCCATATAGGGAATAATACCTTTAAGGATTTCTGCTCTAGAGATTAAGTTGTTTTTACCATGTTCAAAGAAACCATCTACTTCTCTTAACATAAAGGGATTTTCGTAAGAAGCTCTTCCAATCATCACTGCATCTACCTTTTGCAGATGTTTTGCTATATCTATAGGAGTTTTTATTCCACCATTAAGTTCTATGTTTAGATAAGGGAAATCTTCCTTTAACCTATAGACCATATTATAATCTAAAGGAGGAATTTCACGGTTTTCCCTGGGACTCAAACCCTTTAAGATAGCTGCTCTAGCATGGATGGTAAATCTATCTATCTTAGCTTTCTCTACAGAGTTTATAAAATTGCAGAGATCTTCATAGGTATTTAAAATTGTTTTGTTACAGGTAGAGCCATCTATTATTCCTGTACCATCGATACCTATTCTATGTTTTAAAGTTACAGGTTTATTGGTAGCTTCTCTCATGGCGCAAAGAATTTCCTTAACTAGTTCAGGATAGGCCATTAGATATGCACCCATGGCATTACCAGATACCCTGTCTGAGGGACATCCAACATTAAAATTTATTTCATCATAATCCCAGGGTTCCGCTGCTTTCACAGCTTTAAAAATATCTTCAGCATTACATCCTGCTATTTGCAAGGCTAGAGGTTTCTCTATTTTATCAAAATCTAGTAGCTTTGCTAAATCTCCATGGATAATAGCCTGAGCAGTTATCATCTCTGTATATAATAAAGATTCCTTTGTTATCTGCCTTATAAAGTACCGAAAGTGTTTATCAGTTCTATCTACCATAGGAGCGATGCTGATTTTAGGTACTTCTATATTGGATATGTATTTCATAGTTCACTCTCCTTTGAGTTTAAACATTCGATAAGTTCAACTAAGAATTTCAGTAAGTCCAAATTCTTAGTTGAACTTGATATTTTCTAATATAGCATAGAATAGTGTTACAAAGAAGGGGTTAAAAACATAGAAAAAACATATAAAACTGTAACAAATTACTATAATTAAGTATAAAATACTATAGGGTTAAAAATAATTTGGAGGAGCATATGCAAGATAAAAATCCAAACAGTCTTTTTGGTGCTGATTTAAATGAGTATAGTCAGAACGTCAACTTTGGAATTTTAGCTACATCTGTAGATTTTTTATACTTAAGGTCATCAGGATCAGGTAGTGGAAGATTCAGGGAAGATAAAAAATTTATTGAGTTTGCAAAGGGTGCTAGAAACTATGGCATACCAGTAGGAGCATACCATTATGCTTTACCATCAGCAGATATAACTAGCGCAGACGTACAATGTGATGACTTTATAAAAATATTGCAAGAGGGTTTTGGACAAGGAAACTATGGAGATATTTATCCTGTAGTAGATGTGGAAGCCCCAGTAGATAAATCTATAACCACGGTGCAACTTTTAAGTTGGATTGAAAGATTTCGAAAGAGATTTGAAGAAAAGACAAGAAGAAGACTTATGCTATATACGGGGGCATTCTTTATAGACATATATGACAACTTCTATTATCCAGGTAGAGGATTTATATTGTCTGATATGCCATTATGGATAGCTATGTACCCTAGTATTCCAGGGAATCCACCTTATCCTAAGAATCAGGGAGGATGGGAAAGATGGAAGGTATGGCAGTTTACAGAGTCAGGAAAGGTTAATGGGGTAAGCTCACCATCAGATTTGAACTGGGGACCAGATACCTTAGATTTATTAAAACAGCCTCAAAAGGTTTCCGGGTTAAATGCAACTAGAAATGGTAATATCATAGATGTAACATGGGATAAGCCATCTAATGCAGACATATCAGGATATAATTTATATTTGAATGATGCTTATGCAGGTACCGCAGGAAAAAATGCCACTTCCTACAAGATAGACATAAATAAATTTAAGATGATACCTAAAGGAATGCCACTTAGGGTATCTATAGAAGCTTTTGATTTGGATAATGAATTTTCTACGGAAAGAGCTAGTATCACATTGCCACAACCAAGGGAAGATACTGAGTAAAATTAAGGGAGTTTTGCAAGGGGACTTTAAGTCAGCAGCAAAACTCCTAATTATTATAGTAATAAATTAATTGTTGTAATGTATTCTATGACTCTAAGAAATGACTAACTTATCAGAGGCATATCTCATCATTAAAGTTTTAAAAAGATCTAGTTCATCCAAGGTAAAGGTTAGATTAACCAGATTTTTTATTTCACTGCCTTCTTTAATAAGTATAGAAATCTTTAAAATATTATTTTCATCATAGTACCATTGAAAAAGATTATCCCAAGATACAAAGTATATAAATTCATTGAAACCATTTAATATACCTACTCCATTCTTGCATATACAAAAGCAGTAAGAACCAGCTTTAAGCTGAAGAATTATATTTGTAATACATAACAGTAAGATAAAAAAACCTCCTAAAAAGTAGCCATAAATCATGCACAGTAGGAGGCAGATAAAAAGAGGCAGATAAGTAAGGATAAAAAAGGAAAAGCGCTTTAATGGCTTTTTAAATAAAATCTCTTTTTTCTTTAGGCTCTGTCTTTTTTCTTTATAGGATTTTATAACTAAGGTAAATATAATTATCAGTACTATTGTGTTTACGAAGAGAATAGAAATATGCATAACAAAACCGCCTGTACTTGCTTTATTAATAAAATATATTCAGTATTAAAAGCTAATATAATCAATATTTGTAATTGACATTATTTTTTATATATAATATAATTTAGCTTAATGAAAAACTATGAATAGGAAAAGTACTTAAGACTTGACTTCTCAGAGAGTGGCGGTAGGTGCAAAGCCATAGGAATATAGCTTAAGGAAAATCACCTAGGAGTTGAAGGCTGAACTAAACAGTAAGCTATTACGTAATTCTGCGTTAAAGAATAGAGTATGAAAGTACTTGAAAATAGGCCTTATTATAGCTAGGCTTACCAATGGTGGTATAAGAAGTGTTGACTTCATCCGTTTGGATGGAGTTTTTTTATTTCTTCATATATTAAAACAGCTTAGTGGATATAATTATTCATAGGTTTAAAATTACTTTTTCTAAGTCATGGTGAAGGCTTAGGATAGGAATTACTTAATATATCAAGTAAAAAAATAATACAGAAATATGGAAAGGAGAAAAGTTATGTATAAGAGGATTGATCCATCAAAGTCTTTTGTAGATATAGAAAAGGATATACAAAAGTTATGGAAAGAAAACAATGTTATTAAAAAAAATTTCAACCTAAATGAAGATGGTGAGTATTTTACTTTTTATGATGGTCCTCCAACAGCTAATGGAAAACCTCATATAGGCCATGTTCTTACTAGAGTTATGAAAGACCTTATCCCAAGATATAAGGTTATGAAGGGATATAAGGTATTAAGAAAAGCTGGATGGGACACTCATGGTTTACCAGTAGAACTTGAAATTGAGAAAAAGTTAGGAATATCAGGAAAAGAAGAGATAGAGAAGTATGGGGTAGAAGACTTCATAAAGCAATGTAAGGAAAGTGTATTCACATACTCTTCTATGTGGAAGAATATGTCTGAAGAAATAGGCTATTGGGTTGATATGGATAATCCTTATGTAACCTACCATAACAACTATATAGAGTCAGTATGGTGGGCATTAAAGCAAATGTGGGATAAAGAATTGTTATATAAAGGACACAAAGTTTTACCTTACTGTCCAAGGTGTGGAACAACACTATCTTCCCATGAAGTGGCTCAAGGATATAAGGATGTAAAAGAATCCACAGCTGTAGTTAAATTTAAGGTTAAAGGGGAAGAAAATAAGTATATACTTGCATGGACAACAACTCCTTGGACCTTACCATCTAATGTAGCCTTAACCATAAATAAAAAGTATGATTATATAGAAGCTAAAGTAAATAATGAAATATTCATATTAGCCAAAGAATTAGCACCTAAGGTACTAAAGGATATGGAATATGAAATAGTTAAGGAGTTTAAGGGAGAAGAAATTCTTGGAATGGAATATGAGCAATTATTTAAATTCCAAACTCCTAAGGAAAAAGCCTTCATAGTTATCCATGGGGATTTTGTAACTTTGACAGATGGTACAGGAATAGTTCATACTGCACCAGCTTATGGTGAAGATGACAATCTAGTGTGTAAGAAATATGATCTTCCTTTAATCAACTTAGTAGATTCAGAGGGTAAATTTGTAGATTGTGTTGAGCCATGGAAAGGCATATTTGTAAAAAAAGCAGATCCGAAGATATTAGAGTATATGGAACAACATAATATGCTATTTAAGTCAGAAAAATTCACTCACTCCTACCCTCATTGTTGGAGATGTGATACACCACTTTTATATTATCCAAGAGAGAGCTGGTTTGTAAGAACTACTTCCCTTAGAGATAAGCTTATAGAAAATAATAATAAGATAAACTGGTATCCAGATAACATAAGAACAGGGAGATTAGGAAAGTTCTTAGTAGGAGTAATAGACTGGGGTATATCTAGGGATAGATATTGGGGAACACCTCTTCCAATATGGCAATGTGAATGTGGTCATAGAGAGTGTATAGGAAGTATAGAAGAGCTTAAAAAGAAAGGTATCAATGTGCCAGATGGAATAGAGCTTCATAAGCCTTATATTGATAATGTTCATTTACGTTGTGAAAAATGTGGAAAGGAAATGACAAGAACTAGCGAGGTTATAGACTGTTGGTTTGATTCAGGGTCAATGCCTTTTGCCCAATATCATTACCCATTTGAAAATAAGGAAATCTTTGAAGCAAATTTCCCAGCTCAATTTATATCAGAAGCTGTAGATCAAACAAGAGGATGGTTCTATACTCTTCTTGCAATATCAACATCTATATTTGATACTAATCCATTTGAAAATTGTGTAGTATTAGGCCATGTTTTAGATAAAAATGGAATAAAGATGTCAAAGCATAAGGGTAATGTTGTAGACCCTATAGATTNNATAGATGTTATAGAAACTCAAGGAGCAGACTCCACTAGATGGCACTTCTACACAGCAAGTGCACCATGGCTACCAACTAGATTTTCTAAGGATGATGTAGCAGAAGCTCAAAGAAGCTTCCTTAGTACATTATGGAATGTATACTCATTCTACATTTTATATGCAGACCTTGATGAATTCAATCCAACAAAGTATGAAGACTTCAAGTCTGAAAATGTAATGGATAAGTGGGTAATGTCTAGACTTAATACCTTAGTTCAGAAGGTAGATGAGGATTTAGCATCCTACAGAATAACTCAAGGAGCATTAAGGATAGAAGAATTTGTAGATGAACTATCTAATTGGTATGTAAGAAGAAATAGATCAAGGTACTGGAAGGAAACTTTAGATAATGATAAGATAGGTGCTTATGTGACTTTATATAGAGTTTTAGTAACTTTATCAAAGGTTGCAGCTCCATTTATACCTTTCTTAACAGAGGAAATATATCAAAACCTTGTAGTAGCATTAGATCCAAAGGCAGAGGAAAGTATTCATTTATGCAAGTGGCCACAATATGATGAAAGTGAAGTAAATAGCCAATTAGAAGAGCATATGAGTATTGCTTATAAGATAGTTAAACTTGGAAGAAGTGCAAGAAACGGAGCTAATATTAAGAACAGACAGCCATTATCTAAGATGCTTATAAGTACAACTTCCCTTCCAGAATACTATGGAGATATAATAAAGGATGAGCTTAATATAAAATCAGTAGAGTTTGGTGCAGATTTATCAAAGTATGTAAACTTTGAAATAAAGCCAAATCTTCCTGTGTTAGGAAAAGCTTATGGAAAACTTATACCTAAAATAAGAAAAGAAATAGGTACAAGAAATCAAATGGAACTTGCTCAAACCATTCAAGGTGGCGGTGTTGTAACTATTAATGTGGATGGACAGCAGATAGAGTTAAATGGTGAAAATCTTCTTATAACAATGCAAGGATTAGAAGGATATGCTTTCTCAGGAGAGGGAGATATCGGAGTTGTTTTAGACAGCACTATAACTGAGGACCTTAGAGAAGAAGGACATCTAAGAGAAATCATAAGCAAGATTCAAAACATGAGAAAAGAAAGTGGCTTTGAAGTGGCAGATAAGATAAATTTGTATGTGGCAGATAATAATATGCTTTTAGAAGTTATAAAGAAATTCTCAGATGTGATAAAGAAGGAAACCTTAACTGAGGAAATAAACTATAATAGTGAAATAAACTATAGTAGTTTTAGCATCAATGGTGAAGAATTAAAGATGGCAGTAGAAGTTATTAAGTAATTTCCATTAAGGATGAGGCATAGGATTTTCTATAGCTTCATCCTTCTCTATTGTATGCTGTAAAGGTTTATGATAAAATATGTAGTCAATAAGATAACCATATTAAAAAAAAGATAGGGGTGAATCTAATGGCAGCTTCAATTAAAGATGTAGCTAAAGAAGCAGGTGTTTCTATTGCCACAGTATCAAGGGTTCTTAATGATGTAGACGTGGTAAACGAGGAAACAAAGAAAAAGGTAAAAGAAGCCATAAAAAAGTTAGGTTATAGACCTAATATTGTAGCTAGAAGTTTGAAAACACAAAAAACAAGAACCATAGGAATATTAGTGCCAGATATATCTAGCCAATTTTACCCAGAAGTGGTTAGAGGTGCTGAAGACGTAGCCAATATATACGATTACAATATAATGTTATGTAACTCTGATTTAGACATAGAGAAGGAAAAGGAATATCTTAAAGTTTTAAAGGAAAAGATGGTGGATGGAGTTATATATATGAGTAGCTCCTTGAAGGAAGAGATAATAGACCTTATAAATGAACTTCAGGTAACCACTGTTCTTGTAGAAACTAAGGATGAAAGAGGTATTCTTCCTAGTGTGACGATAGATAGCAAGCTAGCAGCTAGTGAGGTAACAAAGTATTTACTAGATAAGGGCAACAAAAAGATAGCTTTTATAGGAGTACATAAGAATAGTGCTAATGCTTGGTCTATGAGATATGATGGGTATAAAGAAGCTTTAGAAGAAAAGGGCATAGAGGTAAATGAAAACTTGACATATTTCAATGACCTAAGAGCCAAGTCAGGATATGATGGTGTAAATGAAATATTAGATAAGAAAGAAAAATTTGATGGACTATTCTGTGCCTCTGATGAAATTGCCATGGGTGCAATAAATGCCTTAAGGGATAAAGGAATAAGGGTTCCAGAGGATGTAGACGTTATAGGTTTTAATGACATTTATACAGCATCCTTATTTTATCCAAGGCTTACTACAGTTTCCCAGCCTATGTATGATATGGGTTCTGTAGCAATGAGAATGTTGATAAAGCTTGCAAATCATCAAGAACTTGATGAAACTCACTTTGTCCTTCCTCACGATTTAGTAGAAAGAGATTCATGTAAATAATCAGCTTAAAGGGATTTATCACATGTTTTGTGATAAATCCCTTAATTTTTACTTTGCCTAATGGAATGAAGCATAGATAGAGCACTGTTAATAGCAGGAGTCATAGTGGGACACAATAAATTTATAAGTTAAAAAAATGTTCAAAATAACTTTGTTGATTTTTAGGTAAAAATACCTTATGATATACCATATACGGGTATAGGGAGTGATAAAGTGAAAAAGGAAGTTAAGTTTACAGTAATCTTAGTTATAATAACCATATTAACCAGTTTATATTATATAAAAACTACCAATAAGGACATTGATGTTGGCAATAGCAATGAAAGCATTCCATACACTACATTTAATCCTAAGGAAAGCAATTATTCTAAGCCTATAATATTGGAATTAGGGAGTAATACGTGACCAGCTTGCAGGCAGATGGATTCTGTCCTTATAAAGGCAAGAGATAGATATAAGGGAAAGGTGGAAGTTATAAAGGTTGATATAAATGATAGAAAGAATATGGATTTAGCTGAGAAGTATAGAGTTAGACTTATGCCAACCTTGGTATTTTTAAATGATAGTGGAGAAGTTCATACTAGATATGAAGGAGTCATATCTATAGAGGATATAGAAAAGGTCATGAAGGAAATGGGGGTGCAATGATGGATTTTATAAGTCAGTTAGCTACAATGATAGGAGATAATCTATTTATGTCTCTAGGGCTGGCCTTTGTGGGAGGCCTTGTATCTACACTAACCCCTTGTGCATTATCTTCTTTACCTCTTATAGTTGGGTACTTACAAGGAAAGAAGGTTGGAGATAAAAAGGAAGCTTTAAAAATTTCTATAGTATTTTCATTGGGGATAATGACTACCTTTACAATATTAGGACTATTGTCAGGAATAATGGGAAAATTTTTAAAGGGAGCAGGGACATGGTGGTATATGTTTCTAGCAATAATAATGTTGTTAAGTGGATTGCAGCTATTAGGAGTCATATCTATAGGGGGTAAGAGTCTCATCAGAACTGGACCTTATCATAAAAAGGGGTTCTTAGGAGCTTATATACTAGGATTGCTAGGGGGAGCTCTAGCATCTCCCTGTGCAACACCTATGTTAGCGGCAATTTTAGGTTTTGTAGCAGAAAGGGGAAGTGTCATACTAGGTGTAGCAATGCTTATATTATATTCTTTAGGGCATTGTATAATAATAATCTTAGGAGGAACTTCTATAGGATTTATAGAAAATCTAACTAATTCAGAGAAAACCATTAGGGTGGGGAATATTCTAAAGTATATATTAGGAATTATAATAATTCTTTTAGGTATGTATCTATTTTATATTGCTATATAGATGTACTAAGAATGAGAGAGTAGGGATTATGAGAAGTTAAAAATTTTTATAATCCCTGTTTTATTTTAACGTTATCAGATATCTACCTGGTGCAATATTAGTTGCAATAACAACTAATACTAAATATAATATAATATATGAAGATTAAAGGTGGGGATTTAAATAAATAGTGAGAAAAATCTTGGAAGGTATATATCAATATTATATAGGAGCAGCTTAATATATTTTTCTAAGGCCTTTGCAGACATGGGTATTGGTAGTGGACAGTATCTTTTTTTATTGTTTTTATACAAAAATTCTGGGGTTACTCAGGAGGATATAACTAAGGCTCTTTGCATAGATAAGGCTACTACGGCTAGGGCTTTAAAAAAATTAGAGGATTTAGATTATATAAGTCGCCAAGTGGATGAAGAAGATAAAAGGGCTCATAGGGTATATGTGACGGAAAAAGCCTTAGAGAATAAAGAAAAGTTTTTTGAAATACTCCATGGCTGGAGTACTAAAATTGGAAATGGGTTCACTGAAAGTGAAAAAGACATAGCATTGGAATTATTACAGAGGATGATATACAATGCCAACTCAGAAAAGGGGGAATAGTGATTGGACAAAGATAGAGAAAAAAGATTAGCTTCAGAGAATGTAAAAAAGCTTCTTATAAGCTTTTCAATTCCAAGTATAGTTGGTATGTTAGTAAATGCCCTATATACCATAGTAGACAGAGTTTTTATAGGGAATATGCCAGGGGCAGGAGAATATGCCATAACAGGGGTGGGCCTTACCTTACCAATAAATAATATAATAATGGCTTTTGGTATGCTTATAGCAGTGGGGGCAGCAGCTTCATCTTCAATAAAAATGGGGGAAAAGAGAAAGGATAAAGCAGAGAACATACTAGGGAATGCATTTTTTCTACTATTAATAGAGGGCATAGCTTTAACTATAGTGTGCTTGATTTTTGATGATCAGATACTAAAAGTTTTTGGAGCATCAGAAAATACATTGCCTTATGCTAGGTCATACATGACTATAATACTTTTGGGAGTACCTTTCAATATATTGGCCAATGGAATGAACAATTTAATAAGGGCAGAAGGAAGCCCTAAGATATCCATGTATACCATGCTGTTAGGAGCAATACTAAATACAATACTTGATCCAATATTTATATTTGTGTTTAACATGGGAGTCCAAGGAGCGGCTATAGCCACAATAATATCCCAAATAGCATCTTGTATATGGGTATTATGGTATTACTTTGGGGGCAAAAGCCTTCTAAAGATAAAAAAAGAGAACATGAAGCTAAATCCAAAGGTAATAAAAACAATAGTTTCCATCGGAATGGCTCCCTTTGCAATGCAGATAGCAGCAAGTATAATATCTGTATTGTCTAATAGAAGCTTAAAGCTTTATGGAGGAGATTTAGCAATAGGGGCTATGACAGTGGTGAATAGTGTAAGTATGTTAATTATGATGCCTATATTTGGAATTAATCAAGGAGCTCAGCCTATTTTAGGCTTTAACTATGGAGCTCATGAATATAAAAGGGTTAAGGGAACTTTAAAATATGCAATAATTTTTGCATCAACTATTTGCACATTTGGATTTTTTATGGTGCAATTGTTTCCAGAAAAGATAATAAGATTTTTTAATAGTAGCGGAGGACTCATAGATGTAGGTGTACCAGGAATAAGAATTTTCCTATCCATGCTACCTGTCATAGGATTTCAGGTTATAAGCTCTAACTTCTTCCAAGCCATAGGAAGAGCTAAGATATCTATGTTTCTAAGTATGACTAGACAGGTAATATTTTTAATACCATTAATCCTTATATTACCACAAATTGGAGGGTTAGGACTTACAGGAGTTTGGCTTGCAGGACCTACAGCAGATGCATTGGCATCTATTGTGACATTCATATTATTAATAAGAGAGCTAAATATATTGAATAAGAAAGAAAAAAATATGGTTCAAAGGGAAAGTTAAATTTCCTTTGAACCATATTTTTTATAGAATTCCTTCTTCTTTTAATAGATTTTCTAATTCATTTACCTTCTTAGATAATACCATAAAGCTTTCCTTCATCTCTTCTTTAGAGGAATCTTCACATCCTAAAGATTTTTGGATGTTTTCTACAGCTGTTAAAGCTTCGTCAATGTCTCTTTGAGCTAGTTTTAAAGAATGTTCCTTCATAATATGTCTCCTTTAGTTTAATCTATTTTTTAATTCATCACTATCCATAGCTGGTATAAATGGTGCTGTAAAAAAGAATCTTTTCTTATGGCCACAGCTCGAACATATACATTGGCAGATGTCAAAGGGCATGTTGTCAATCAAGGCCACGAGGGAATCATCAGTTATAAAGTCTCCACCACAAACTTCACAAGGAGTGCTGTTTATGATGTTATATTCGCTTTCTATATACTGCATTATTTCATTTACAGTCATAAGCTACCTCCCATTAAGAGAAAATTATATTTCAATGTTAGCATTGTATTAATTTAAATGCAACCTTAATAAGTTTAAAAACTCTCACATATTATTTATAGAGTATATTTAATAGGGAGGATTGTTCTATGATAAACTACATATGGTTTTTTATGATTATACTAGGAGTAGTTTTTGGAATATTCACTGGTCGGGGAGAGATTTTATCCACTGGAATTGTAGGTGCTGCCACATCAACGGTAGAACTTATTGTAGGAATAGTTGGACTTATGTGTATGTGGTGCGGTGTTATGAAAATAGCAGAAAAAAGCGGTCTTATGGATAAGATAGCCAAAGCCTTGATGCCTGTTTTAAAATTATTATTTAAGGATGCAGCAAGAGATCCTAAGGCTTTGGGCGCTATAGTCATGAATCTTACTGCAAATATGATGGGACTGTCTAATGCAGCTACTCCATTTGGAATAAAGGCCATGGAAGAAATGGATAGGCTCAACAGAAACAAAGGAGAAGCCAGCAATGATATGGTACTGTTTTTGGTGTTAAATGCAGCCTGTATACAGTTCATACCATCTACAGTAATATCAATTAGAGCGGCTCAGGGGTCATTGAATCCAGGAATTATAATAGTGCCGGCCATAATAGCAACAGGAACTGCAGCTTTGGTAGGAGTTGTGGTGTGCAAAATCATGGAAAGGTATTTTTAAGGGGGAAAAAATATGAAAGATATATTTCAATATGTATTAGCATCTATTATTCCTCTTATAATAGCCTTTATTGTGATATATGGCATAGTAAAGAAAGTTAAGGTTTATGAGGTCTTTGTAGAAGGGGCGAAAGAAGGAATAGGTATATGTATGAGGATTTTTCCATACCTTTTAGCAATTCTTATAGCCATAAGGATATTTAGGGATTCATCAATGCTGGAATATTTAATAACCCTAGTAAAGCCTATAGTATCTAAAATGGGTATTCCACCTGAGGTTATGCCATTAATATTAGTAAAACCTTTATCAGGAAGTGGAGCTTTAGGAATATTCACAGATATAGTGAAGCAGTATGGAGCAGATAGTGCCATAGGTCTTACAGCTTCAATAATAATGGGATCTACAGAAACTATATTCTATACTTTAACGGTATATTATGGTTCTGTAAAAATAAAAAAGATTAGGCATACTCTATGGGCGGCTATAACTGCAGATATAGTGGCTATATTAATGGCTGTTACAATAGTGAACTTTTGGTTAAAATAATGTGAAACTTTTAGCAAGGGAGAGATAGAAGAAGAGCAATGATGAAAATATGGCTTAAAAAGTATAAAATAACCCTTTAAGTGATAAAAATGATATTGTTTAAAGTTAATCCCTAGTATATAATACGAATATAGTCCTTTTAAATTTAAGAAACTGTTAATTCCAATTAATAGTTATTAGAGGTAAAATGGATATATAGAAATGTTTAGGGGGAGTAATAATGATTGAATTAACTAATGTAACCAAAAGTTATAATGGCACCTACAAGGCAGCAAACGATGTGAATCTTCAAATTAAAGATGGAGAAATATTTGGATTTTTAGGACCTAATGGAGCAGGAAAAACAACTACAATAAAGATGATCACAGGAATAGCAACACAAGATTCAGGCACTATAAAAATAAATGGTATTGATACTAAGGAAAGGCCATTAGAGAGCAAGAAAACCTTTGGATATGTTCCAGATAGCCCTGATATGTTTCTAAGGCTTAAAGGCATAGAATACCTAAACTTTATGGGAGATATATATGGGGTAGAGGCTAAGGTTAGAAAAGATAGAATACAGGACCTTGCTAATCGCTTTGATATGGCTACAGCATTGGGGGACAAGATACAAAGCTATTCCCATGGTATGAGACAAAAGATTGTTTTGATGGGAGCATTGATTCACAACCCAGCAGTATGGATATTAGACGAGCCTATGACAGGATTAGATCCTAAATCTTCTTTTATACTAAAGGAAATGATGAGGGAGCATGCTGATAATGGCAATACAGTATTCTTCTCAACTCACGTATTAGAAGTAGCAGAAAAAGTATGTGATAGAGTAGCTATAATAAATAAAGGTAAGATTCTATTCTGTGGAACTTTAGAGGAGATGAAAGATCACTTCAAGGAAAACAATTCCTTAGAAAAAATGTTCTTGGAGATGACTGAAAATGAGTAAGATGATTGCATTAGTAAAAGTATTTTTAAAAACCACAGGAGACGAATCCTTTGAGGGAAAGAAGAAATCTTCCTCTATAGCTTTTATGATAGTTATGGTGGCCCTTATGATTTTTTCACTAGGAGTGCCATTAGCTGCCATGACATCAGAGTTTTATGACAATTTAGTTCCATTGCAGCAGCAAGGATTAGTTATAGGGCTTTTAATGGCAATAGCCAGCGTTATGATTTTTATTTTTGGAATAGCATATTCTATGGCAACCTTTTATTTTGCTAAAGATATAGAATATCTTTTACCATTGCCTTTAAAGCCTTATGAAATACTAGGGGCTAAGTTTACCACAGTAGTTATATATGAATACATGACAGAAATAATAATATTGCTCTTACCTCTTATTATATACGGAATTAAGGATAATGCATCTATAGGGTATTGGATAATCATGATATTAACTTTAATATTGCTACCTGTATTTCCTTTAGTTATAGCATCAATAATAGATATGGTTGTTATGAGCTTCACCAATATAGGTAAACATAAGGATGCATTAAGAACCTTAGGAGCTATATTAGCAATAGGCTTGGGGTTTGGAGTTAGCTTCTTGTCAAATAAAATGGGAAATGTGACATCTTCTCCAGAAAAGATGGTGGACATGATTATGGAAGGAAACAACTCTTTGGTTTCTGTAGTATCTTCCATATTTCCAACAAGTAAATTTGCAGCTGAAAGTTTAGTAGGACATAAAACTTTAATGAATTTTGGATTGTTCTTACTTTTAACTGCTGCAACATTAGCCATATTCTTAGTAATAGCAAATAAAATTTACTTTAAGGGAGCTTTAGGAGCATCGGAGACATTTTCAAAGAGAAAGAAGCTTACTGAAGAAGAATTCTCTAAGTCTACTAAAGTTCAAGGAGTGACTAAGGCATTTATATTAAAAGAGGTTAAGGCCTTATTTAGAACACCAGTATACTTTTTAAATTGTGTGTTAATGAATTTTTTATGGCCTATATTTTTTATGATTCCTTTAGCTATGCAGCCAGAACTTTTTAAAACCATTGGAGAAAATACAGCGCATATATTTACTGAAGGAACTAATGGATTTATTTTAGCAATAGTGGTAAGTGCAATGATATTCATGGGAAATTCTAATNNATATCAAGAGAGGGAAAAAATTTATTTTTTTCTAAATACATTCCAATACCTTATGACAGCCAACTTTTGGCAAAGGCTTATACAGGAATGGCATTTAGTGCTATAAATTTGATCTTTATATTAATAGTAGGAATTTTAACAAAGGCACCAGTTACATTAATAATTTTAGCTTTAATTTTATCTGCAGTAACTATATCAGCATCTAATTTCCTAGGATTAATATTAGACTTAATGAGACCAAAGCTTAATTGGGATAATGAAACTGCGGCAGTGAAACAAAATTTTAATGCTATGATATCCATGTTTGGTGGAATGGCTATGGCTGCCTTAAATGGAATATTGTTTTACAATTTAAAAACTTCAATGATGACTACATTTTTAATAGAACTTGTAATATTGATTGTAGTAAATATGGTAGCGGTTAAATATTTAAAAACTAAAGGTTCAAAGCTTTATGAAAGACTTTCTTAAGAAATTCTTAAATCATAAAAATTGTGAGTATTTTTCTATATTTCAAGCGTCTAATATTATAAAAGGATAAAGTGTATAGGAGAGGAAGATTATATGAGAAAATTAAGGCGCAACATCAATAATAAAGATAATACTAAAGAGGTTGCATTAGGAATAGCTTTTGGGTCAGGGGTAGGAATTATATTAGGCGCCATAATGAATAATGTACTATTAGGAATGACCCTGTGTGGAACCATAGGAGTTGTTGTTGGCGGTATACTAGGTCTTAGATAAGAAAAGGGTATGTCTCAAAATTATAAATTATTTTGAGACATACCCCTTTATTTTTACTTAAAGTTAGTTTTCAAGGACTTTTTAAATAAATAGGATATAACTATTCCATCAAATGCCCATTGAAGAGCAGTTATAAACCATACGTAGACCACAGATGTTTTTAAAGTGTATACGAAGAAAAACATTAGGGGAAGACGTATTAGCCAGCTAGATGCAAAGGAAACTATGAACGGAGTTTTAGTATCTCCAGCTCCCTTTAATGCACCCCCAACTATCATAGATAGTCCCATAACAGGCTGTTCTAAGGAAGCGGCCATAAGACAAAGGGTTCCAAGCCTTATAACCTCTGTTTCAGAGCTATTTATAAATAGCTTTATTAATATATTTGGGATAAACAAGAATAAAAATGAGCAAACAAGCATTAATAAAGTACCTATAAGAATGGATACTTTAGCATATTCTCTAGCCTTCTCATAATTTTTCTCACCAATCTTATGACCAATTAAGGTTGTAGCAGCTACAGAAAATCCCCATCCTGGCATAAAAGATATGGATTCTATGGTTACAGCTATTTGATTAGCAGCAAAAGCCACAGTACCTAGGGAGATTATCATAAAGTTACATAACAACCTACTTATGCTTATGGAAGCCTCCTGAAGGGAAGAGGGCCCACTAAGTTTTAAGAGAGTCTTTAAAGAACCACTTTTAAAATTGGTTAAATAATGAAGTCTAAGCTTGATGTTAGATTTAAAAATCATATAGAGAGCTATGAATAAAAATCCTACAAATTGTGCTGTAGAGCTGGCTATGGCAGCTCCGCTGACACCAAGCTCTGGAAAACCAAATTTACCCCAAATCAGTATATAGTCCAAGCATATGTTTATTACATTAATAAGAGCAGAGGCAAAAAGAGGTGTTTTAGTGTTCCCAAAACCTCTTAGTGTTCCATTTAGGGCACTCATAAGCATATTGAAAAAAATTCCAATAGCCGCAATACTCATATAAGGTGCACCCAAGGCTATGACATCCTCCTCAGCACCTGCAAAATTAAGTATATTTGAGCTAAACAAGTTTAAGGATAAACTCAATATAAGAGCTAAAATCAAAGCTACGAAGAATCCTAAAGTTGCATATTCTTCAGCTTTTTTAATGTCCCTTGCCCCTACCCTCCGAGCAACTAAAGAGGTTATTCCTACAGAAACTCCAACTCCAACCAAAATATTAGAGAATGTATATATGATTTCAGTACTTAGGCCTACACTGCTAACGGCCACATTGCCTCCATACTGCCCTACCATCATGGTGTCAAAAACTCCGATCATCATATAAAGTATGTTTTCACCTACGGCAGGTAATGCTAGGTTTAATACGTCTTTTATGGTTGATAAATGAACTTTCATAAAGTCTCCTTTCTAAAAATGCAATTTCACATATAATCATATCATGTAAACACTGAAGTAAGATAGGGTACAGTTTAATTATATGAAAATATCTGTAATAGTAGAGTTTTAGATAAGAAAATATACATAGGCCAAGAATATTTAGAACTCATCAAGTGAAGTTTATACTCATTTGAAGTGCAGCACTAGGTAACTATGACATAAAATAATAAATTTAATAAAAATGGACTTAAAAACAATGAATAAATAAGAAATTTATAATATTATGTAAAAGTTTTCACAACTTTATCTAAAATAAAAAAACTTCTTAAATCATATAGAAAAACCATAATTAGTTTGGTATAATATAGACATAATTGAAAATATGTATTCAACTGAAGTACATATTTCAAAAAGGAGGAAAATAATATGGGAAGTAAAGCATTACAAAATTTTCTTCATGAAAATTTAGATGACCTAAAATCTAAAGGCTTATACAATGAAATAAACGTTTTAAACGGTGCTAATGGTCCAATGATAAATATTGGAGGAAAGGAACTCGTAAACCTTTCATCAAACAACTATTTAGGCTTTGCTACAAATGAAAGACTAGTAGAAAAGTGTATAGAAGCTACTAAAAAATATGGTGTAGGTGCTGGAGCTGTTAGAACTATAAACGGTACTTTAGACATACACTGTCAACTTGAGGCAAAAATAGCTGAATTTAAACATACTGAAGCAGCTATAGCTTTCCAATCTGGATTTAACTGCAATGCAGGAGCTATATCAGCAGTAATGAACAAGAAGGATGCAATACTTTCAGACGAACTTAACCATGCATCAATAATAGATGGATCTAGATTATCAGGAGCTAAAATCATAAGATATAAGCACAATGATATGAATGATTTAAGAGCTAAAGCAAAGGAAGCAAAAGAAAGCGGACTTTATGAAAAATTAATGGTAATAAGTGATGGCGTATTCTCTATGGATGGAGACGTAGTTGACTTACCAGGAATGATAAAGGTTGCTGAAGAGTTTGACCTTATAACATATATAGATGATGCCCATGGATCAGGAGTAATGGGAAAAGGTGCTGGAACAGTTAAACATTTTGGCTTATCTGACAAAGTTGACTTCCAAATAGGTACTCTATCCAAGGCAATAGGTGTTGTAGGAGGATATGTTGCAGGCTCTAAGGAATTAATTGACTGGTTAAAGGTTAGAGCTAGACCATTCCTATTCTCAACTTCATTAACTCCAGGAGCAGCAGCTGCTGCTATGGAAGCTATCACTATAATGATGGAAAGTGAAGAACGTGTTGAAAAGGTATGGGAAAATGGAAGATATTTAAAGGCTGAATTAAAGAAATTAGGCTTTAATATAGGACATAGTGAAACTCCTATAACTCCATGTATAATTGGAGATGAAAAATTAACTCAACAGTTCTCAAAGAGATTATATGAAGAGGGAGTTTATGCTAAATCTATAGTATTCCCAACAGTGCCTCTTGGAACTGGAAGAGTAAGAAATATGCCAACAGCTGCACATACTAAAGAAATGCTAGACAAAGCTATTGCAATATATGCTAAGGTTGGTAAAGAACTAGGTGTTATTAAATAAGTCAGTTTAGGTATTTCAGTTGGTGGGGATTTTTAATTAACAACTAAAAAAGATAAAATATAGAGTGGAGGATTTGCTATGAAAAAAATACTAGTAACGGGTTCTCTTGGACAAATAGGATCTGAGCTTGTAACTCACTTAAGAACCATGTATGGAAATGACAATGTAGTTGCTACAGATATAAGAAAAGTTGAAGGAAACACCGTAGTTGAAGGTGGACCTTTTGAAACATTAGACGTTTTAGAAGCACAAAAAATGTCTGATTTAGTAAAGAAATATAACTGTGATACTATAATACATCTTGCTGCTTTATTATCAGCAGTAGCAGAAGCTAAGCCAAAACTAGCTTGGGACATAAACATGGGAGGATTATGCAATGCACTAGAAGTTGCTCGTGAAAATAAATGTGCATTCTTTACTCCTAGCTCAATAGGAGCCTTTGGACCAGGAACTCCAAAGGATCATACACCTCAAGATACAATTCAAAGACCGGGAACCATGTATGGAGTAACAAAGGTTTCAGGAGAACTTTTATGTGACTACTACTACAAGAAATTTGGAGTAGATACAAGAGGAGTTAGATTCCCAGGACTTATATCCTATGTAGCACCTCCAGGAGGCGGAACTACTGATTATGCAGTAGATATATATTATAAGGCATTGCAAGAAGGAAAATACACATCCTATATAGCTCCAGGAACACATATGGATATGATGTATATGCCAGATGCTCTAAATGGAATAGTTAAGTTAATGGAAGCAGATCCAAGTAAGCTTATTCATAGAAATGCATTTAATATAGCAGCTATGAGCTTTGAGCCAGACGAAATAGCTGCAGAAATAAAGAAGCACATACCATCCTTTGAGATGAGTTATGATGTAGATCCTGTAAGACAAGCAATTGCTGATTCATGGCCAGATTCTTTAGACGATTCAGCAGCACGTAATGAATGGGGATTTGAAAACAAGTATGATTTAAGCTCTATGACAGAGGATATGTTGAATAAGTTAAGAGTTAAATTAAACATTAAGTAAAATAGTTTTGAAGTATTAAAGCTCCCTTATTAAAATTAAGGGAGTTTTAATTTAAATAAAGGTGAGATAATATGGGAGAAAAATTTCTAATAGTAAACAGTAAGGTATTGCCAGAGGTCTTTGGAAAGATAATATTAGTTAAGGAATTAATATATACTGGAAAAGTAAAAGACATATCTGAAGGAGTAAAAAAAGTAGGTATAAGTCGGAGTGCTTATTATAAATATAAAGATCACGTGTTTTTAGTATCTGAAGGACTCAAGGGACAAAAGGCCACTTTTGCTCTTTTACTAAATCATGAGGCTGGAGTTTTATCTAAGGTATTAGATAAAATTGCCGAGTGTGGGGGGAATATACTTACTATAAACCAGGATATACCCATAAATAATGCAGCTAATGTTACAATTACCTTTGATATAAGTGCTATGAAAGTAGATATAAGAGATGTTTTAAGTGAGATAGAAAAAATAAATAATATTTTAAAGGTAAAGCTAATAGCAATGGAGTAAGGCATCCTTAAAAAATTAAGCCACAGCAATATTTGAATTGCTGTGGCTTTTAGGTTTAGGGGGATTAATTTATTGTTGGTAACTATATTCTCTATAATTACTTTAAGTTATCAAATAAGGGGAGTTGATATCTTATGATTAAAGTATATATTAAATAATAATAATTGTCAATAGATAAATGATATTATATTTTTATATTTTAAAATCATTATTTAGTATCTGAGAAAAGGTATTACTTTTATCTGATGTGTACCTGCTGTAATACTTCAGCCTCTTTAGGCTGGATATAACACCAG
>DINW01000002.1:0-9583 GCA_002423705.1 Clostridium sp. UBA5530 | reverse complement strand
AACTAAGTTTCACTTGATAAAAGGAAAATCCAATTAAATCAGCCAATGCCCATCCAATGGGGATGGAGAACCATATGCCTTTAACACCTAAAACTGTAGGAGCTAGAGAATAAGCTAGTAAAACCCTTGTACCTAANNGATTATAGTAAGAATTATAGACATATTTAGATACCCCATTCCTCTATAGAAACCATAGAACATGAATAAAAATCCTATGAGCATATAAAATATGCCCACTACTGAAATATATTCTACTCCGAGAGATATAACTTCTCTTTCAGAGGAGCTTACAAATAGTAGCATAAGTTCTTTGGAGAAGATAAGAATCAGGGAAGAAACTATAATACAGAAGATTATTATAATTTTTATAATAGCTTTCAATCCTTCTTTTACCCTTTGTTTTTCATTAGCACCAACATTTTGTGCAACATAAGTAGAAAATGCATTACCTAAATCTTGGACAGGCATATAGGAAAAAGAATCTATTTTTACTCCAGCGGCAAAGGCAGCCATTACGGTGGCACCGAAGGTGTTGACTAGACCTTGAACTAGAAGTATGCCGAAATTCATTATAGATTGCTGTATGGAGGTTAAAATAGAATACTTTGCACTTATCTTGAACAGCTCCATGTCAAAGGACATGTTAGAGAATTTAAAGCCTATTGAAGGTAACTTTCGATAAGTATAGATTAAGCTTAAAATTGCGGAAAAGAGTTGAGCTATTATTGTAGCCCAAGCTACACCACTAACACCCATGTGTAATGAGAGTACGAAAAATAAGTCTAAAATCACATTTATTATGGCAGCTATAATTAAAAAATATAGTGGAGCTTTGGAATCTCCAAGGGCTCGCAAAAGGCTGGTGGTAGCATTATAGATAAAGGTAAAAAACAGTCCCTTTAATATTATAGATAGATAAGTTTTACCATCATATAAGAGCTCAGAAGGCATTCTAAATAATTTTAGAATATCGTCAATAAAAAATAAAGAAATAACCATAATAGCTATAGTTATAGCCATTGTAAATATAAAGGAAGTAAATACTGCCTTTGATAGCTTATGAAAATCTTTGGAACCATAAAGATTAGAAAAAACAACCCCCGCTCCCATGCATAGGCCTATTATAATGGAAGTAATAAATACAACTATTGCAAAGGAAGAACCTACAGCTGCTAGAGCATCTTTTCCTATAAATTTTCCTACTACTATGGTATCTACTACATTGTAGAGTTGTTGAAATATATTACCTATTATCATAGGTAATGCAAATTTTAATATTAATGCTGAAGGTTTCCCTTTAGTCATATCCATCATAAGTAAAACCAGCTCCAATCAAGTGAAATTTAATTTCTTTGAGTTTGAACTTCAACTGAGTATTAGTTGAAATTATCTAATATGATAACTGCTATTAACTTGAACCTAGGGTGGTAAAGTGAGTCAGCAGATAGACATATCATTAAAAATATGGAAACAATGTTAATTGTCACACATTTTCTTTATTTCTGCAAGGAAGTTAATGCTATAGTATGGATAAAAAACTTTTTATAGAGTAAAATGAAGTTAATAATTAAAATGAAAGGGTGGGGCTATATGAATAAAAAAGTTTTTACTAATAATAGAAACAATTTGATGGAAAGAGTTCAGGACAATTCTATTGTTTTGATGTTTGCAGGTAAGGCACCTAAGAAAAGTGCTGATGAAAACTATCCATTTACTCCAAATAGAAACTTTTACTATTTAACAGGAATAAACGAGCCAGATGTTGTTTTTTTAGCAGTAAAAAATAAAGAAAAAGTTGAAGAAACTATATTTATAAAAAAGGCAGACCCAGTTATGGAAAGATGGGTAGGAAAGACCATATCTTCAGAAGAGGCTATAGAGGTATCAGGAGTAGAAGATATAAAATATGTAGAAGATCTACAAAGTTATGTTCACAAATTAATCTTTACTCAGGGGATAGATAAGATATATTTAAATATAGAGAGAGATGGATTTGAACATAGAAACAATTATGAAGAAGAATATGCTGATATACTAAAAAATAAGTATCCTTATATAGACATATTAAACATATTCAATGATATAGCAGAGCTTAGAATGGTTAAATGTGATGAAGAGATTGAAGAAATAAGGAAGGCTGGAGACATAACTATAAAGGGTGTAGAGTCTCTTATGAAAAACGCTAAGGCTGGCATGAAGGAATATGAACTTGAAGCTTATTTTGATTTTGTTTTAAAACAAAATGGAGTTAAGGACTATGCCTTTAAAACCATAGCAGCTGCAGGAAAGAATGCCACAGTTCTTCACTATGTAACTAATGATAGTGAAATTAAAGATGGTGATTTAATACTTTTTGATTTAGGTGCTCAATTAAATTATTATAATTCAGATATAAGCAGAACCTTCCCTGTTAATGGCAAGTTCACAGAAAGACAAAAAACTATTTACAATATAGTTCTAAAGGCTCATAGCGATACTATAAAGGCTATTAAACCAGGAATACCTTTCCCAGAGTTAAATAAGGTTACAAGAAAATCCTTAGGGGAAAGTCTTAAAGCTATAGGTTTAATAAACAATGATGAGGAACTTAGCCAGTATTATTTCCATGGAGTTAGTCACCACTTAGGCTTAGATACTCATGATGTAGGATCTAGGGAAGCAGAGCTTAAAGAAGGAATGATATTAACTGTGGAACCAGGTCTTTATATAGCAGAAGAGGGTATAGGTATAAGAATAGAGGATGACGTAGTTGTTACTAAAGATGGTTGCGAAATCATAACTAAGGGAATGATAAGAACTGTAGAGGAAATAGAAGCCTTTATGGCAAATAGATAAAAAATTTTCCTAAGTTATTGACATAGATAAAAATTTTCATTATGATGTAATTAAATAATGCAATGACAAGAAGAGTAATATGATGTGATATGTAAAGAGAGTTGGAAGTGGTGAAAGCCAACCATAGAGCATTTTATGAAGATGGTCTTTGAGCAGATTTTTCGAGCTATTATGGTTAGAGAAATACGGGAGCAACCGTTATATTGCAAGGTGATAAAAGCTAAACCTAGATTTTAGGAGGGTGGAGTCACTTAGTGAGATATCCTTTGGCAACAAAGGGTGTGAAATAGAGTGGTAAAGCGTTCAAACGCCTCTATGAACTTATAAAAGTTCATAGAGGTTTTTTTATTTTAAAGGTTTCTTCTTTTATCATCATAATTATATTCAGGAGGTATGATTATGGTAAAAAGATTTATTGGAGGAGCATGGCCCTATGCAAATGGTTCTTTGCATTTAGGTCAAGTGGCAGGGCTAATATCAGGAGATATTTTAGCAAGGTATTTTAGGGCTAAGGGAGATGAAGTTCTTTATGTTTCAGGAAGTGACTGTCATGGAACCCCTATTGCCTTACGGGCAGTTAAAGAGGGAGTAGTGCCAAGGGTTATAACTGATAAATATCACAGTGAATTCACCTATTGCTTTGAAAAATTAGGCTTTTCTTATGATATTTATACTAAAACAGATACAAAGAATCACTATGATTTTGTTCAACAAGTGTTTAAAGAACTTTATAAAAATGGGGGAATATATCCTAAGGAAATGAAACAAGTGTATTGTCCTCACTGTGAACAGTTTCTACCTGATAGATTTGTAGAAGGAACTTGCCCCCACTGTGGAAATGAGGCAAAAGGGGATCAATGTGATTTTTGTTCAGAACTATTAGAACCATTGGAATTAAGAAATAAAAAATGTGGACTATGTGGAGGGAAAACAGAGGTTAGACAATCACAGCATTTATTTTTAAAACTGCCTCTATATGAGAAACAGTTAAAAAGATATGTTAAATCAGCTAAAGGTTGGAGAGACAATGCCATAGCTATGACGGAAAGATACTTAAAGGAAGGTTTAAGGGAAAGAGCTGCTACAAGAGATTTAAAATATGGCATAGATGTTCCAATAGAAGGATATGAGGATAAAAAAATATATGTTTGGGTAGAGGCAGTATGCGGATATCTATCAGCTACTAAAGCTGTCAGTGAGGAAAGAAATATATGCTGGAAGGATTTTTGGGGTGAGGATGTTGAGTCCTATTTTATTCACGGCAAGGACAATATACCTTTTCATAGCTTGATTTTGCCAGCCATACTATTAGGTCTTGGGAATCTACATCTTCCAGATCATATGGTTTCTAGTGAATATTTAACCATAGAGGGTAGAAAACTATCCACAAGCAGAAATTGGGCCATATGGGTGCCCTATATGGTAGAAAACTATAATGCAGATTCAATAAGGTACTTTTTAATAATAAATGGGCCAGAAAAGAGAGATAGTGACTTTTCATGGAGGGAGTTTGTAAATAGGCATAATGGAGAACTCTTAGGAGCCTTTGGAAACTTCATAAACAGAACTTTAGCTTTTGTAGAAAAATCCTTTCAGGCAGTAGTTCCACAGGGACAGTTAGAAAAATCCGTTGAAAATGAAATAAAAGAAACCTATAATAAAGCTGGAAATTATATAGAGGAGTTTAAATTTAAAAATGCTATGGAGTCCATATTTGATTTGATTAAATATGGAAATAAATACTTTGACGAAAAGTCTCCTTGGATTGAAATAAAGGAGAACAGAGAAAGTTGTAGCAATACCTTATATAACTGTGTTCAAATAATAGCTAATCTATCAAATTTATTAGAATCCTTTTTGCCCTTTAGTTGTGATAAAATAAGAAATATGCTTCATATAAAAGATAATAGTTGGAGTATGATTTACTTTAATTCTAAGGAACCCTTGAGAGATGTAAAGCCACTATATTCTAGAATAGAAAAAACCGTGGTTGAAAAAGAAATACAAAGATTAAAGGAAAACTGCAAATAAAAAATAAACTGATATATATTTGGAAGGAGAAATTCACATGAGCAATAAGAAATACTATATTACAACCCCTATCTATTATCCATCTGCAAATCTTCATATAGGAAATACCTATACTACAGTAGCAGCAGATGCCATAGCAAGATTTAAGAGATTAACGGGATACGATGTAATGTTCTTAACAGGTACAGATGAACATGGACAAAAAATTCAAAGAATAGCAGAGGAAAAAGGGGTTACTCCAAAGGAATATGTTGATAAAATAGTAGCAGGAATAAAGGATTTATGGCAGCTTATGAATATAAGCTACGATAAGTTTATAAGAACTACTGATGACTATCATGTAAAGGCAGTTCAGGATATATTTAAAAAGCTTTATGACCAAGGTGATATATATAAAAGCTCCTATGAGGGGTGGTACTGTACTCCATGTGAATCATTCTGGACAGAGACCCAGCTTGTAAATGGAAACTGCCCAGACTGTGGAAGACCAGTGGAGAAGGCAAAGGAAGAAGCATACTTCTTTAAGATGAGTAAATATGCAGATAAGTTAATTGAATATATAGAGAGTCATCCTGATTTTATTCAACCGGAATCAAGAAAAAATGAAATGCTCAACAACTTTTTAAAACCAGGACTTCAAGATTTATGTGTATCTAGAACTTCTTTTAACTGGGGAATACCAGTAGAGTTTGATAAGGGTCATGTAGTATATGTTTGGATAGATGCCTTATCTAACTATATAACAGCTTTAGGTTATGGCTCAGGAAACAGGGAGCTCTATGAGAAGTACTGGCCAGCAGATGTTCATTTAATAGGAAAGGACATTTTAAGATTCCATACAATTTATTGGCCAATAATGCTTATGGCTTTAGGTCTTGAACTTCCAAAGCAAGTTTTTGGTCATGGTTGGCTTTTAGTAGATGGAGGGAAAATGTCTAAATCTAAGGGGAATGTAGTTGACCCAGTAGTTTTAGCACAGCATTTTGGAGTGGATGCTATAAGGTACTATTTGTTGAGAGAGATACCTTTTGGAGCAGATGGTCTTTTTAATAATGAAACATTTATAAAAAAAATAAATTCAGATCTTGCTAATGATCTTGGAAACCTCCTATCAAGAAGTGTGACAATGGTAGAAAAATATTTTGATGGGGTTATTCCAGCACCAGTAGCAAAGGAAAATATAGATGAGGAACTGATAGGATTAGCACTAAAAACTCCTGGACTTGTAGAAAAATCAATAGACTCTTTAAAGATTCCAGAGGCCCTAGGCCATATATGGACTCTTATAGGAAGAGCAAATAAGTATATAGACGAAACTACACCATGGATTCTTGCAAAAGATGAGGAGAAGAAGGATAGATTAGGAACAGTATTGTATAACTTAATTGAAACCTTAAGATTTGTATCTGTTCTTGTGGGACCATTCCTTCCTCATACATCAGAGTCTATTGCAAAGCAAATAAATAGTGAGATTTTATCATGGAATAGTCTAGGTGCTTTTGATGGAACTGCAGCAGGAACTAAGGTAAATAAGGGACCTGTTATATTCCCAAGGATAGACTTAGATGCAAAGTTAAAAGAACTTGATGAATTGAAGGCTACAGAAGAAAAACAAGAAGAGAAGGAAGAAATGATTCCGCTAAAAGAAGAAATCACCATAGATGACTTTGACAAAATAGACTTAAGAGTAGTGAAAGTTCTTCAATGTGAATCTGTTCCTAAAGCTAAGAAGCTGTTAAAGCTTAAAGTAGACTTAGGTGGAGAGGAAAGACAAGTAATCTCTGGAATATCTCAGTATTATAAACCAGAAGATTTAGTTGGAAAGTATGTAGTCCTTGTGGCTAATTTGAAACCAGTAAAACTAAGAGGAGAGTTATCCCAAGGAATGATATTAGCAGCATCTACTAATGATGATTCAAAATTATTTGCAGTATCAATTCCAGGAGAATTGCCAACAGGAAGCCAAGTTAGATAAAAAAGAAAAAAGGTACATGTACACTGAACTGACCTAGGAAGGCATATGCTGTTACGTTGGATGGGTATAGAATACAGAGTGCTTAGATTTATTCTATCTGCGTTGTATAATACCACCTTTGCAACAGCATATACTTTTCTTACTTAATAATTTAAATTTGCGAATTATAAGCCTTTTGTATGTCTTCTAAAATTTCTCTATGACGAAAATCTTTAGGATAAACCATATTGATTTCTCTAGGCATCATAAGGTTTTCTATTGGGATAATTACTAATTTACCAGAAGCAATTTCTTCACGACAGGATTTATGAGAGATTATTGTTATCCCTAAGTTAGAAGAAACTAAATCTTTTATCAGAGCCACATTATCAAGTTCCATTATTACATTGAAATTTTTAATGTTTTCTGAATGGCTTATAAGGTGGTTTTCAAATAGAGTACGAGTGCCTGCATTTGGCTGACGCAAAATGAAATTTTCTTTTTTTAGTTCTAATAGGTGTACACTTTTCTTTTTAGCAAATTTATGCTGAGGGGATACTGCTAGACATAAATAATCTGTGTCTAAAAGTATAGAAGTAAATCGCTCATCGGTAATTCTGCCCTCTATTATAGCTAAGTCTAATTCATAAGATTTAAGCATATCATAAATAATATTAATATTATTAGTAACAATATTAATATGAACCTTAGGATTTTTGTTGCAATAAGAAGCAAAAACATAAGGAACTAAATTTTCCTCAGCAGTAGGGGTAATACCTATAGCTAAGCTTTTTACTTGCCTTCTATTATCTTCCAAAGCTTTTATAGTATTTTCCGCCAAGGCAAAAGCTCGCCTAGAATATTTTATCAAAATTTCCCCATCAGGAGTAGCAGTAAGCTTTTTTTTATCACTATAAAAAATTTTTATCCCGTATTCTTGTTCTAATAACTTTATATGATGACTTACAGCAGGCTGAGTTAGGGATAGGGATTTTGCAGCTTTAGTATAACTTCCTTCACTTACTAAGGCTAGCAGAGTTATAATTTTACTATCTAACATCTTGAAGACCTCCTATAAACAAAAATAATTATTAATTATATTTATAATAATATATAGAATTATTATTTGATTTTATCATTATCTTTCCATATAATCAACCATAACAACCAAAAGGAAATTATGGAGGGATAAATATGATAGTATCAACATTAAATTTAAATAAAAATGCTGTAATTATAAGTAGCTTGGCTATTATACTATTTACTAGCTTTTTACTTACAAGAATAACTAAGAAATTTAAACTACCCAATGTTACTGCCTATATAATCACTGGGATATTAATAGGTCCCTATGTATTGAGTATAATTCCTAAAAATATTATTAATGGATTAGACTTTGTCACTGATGTAGCATTGGCATTTATAGCTTTTGGAGTAGGAAAATACTTTAAACTTTCTACCCTTAAGAAAAGTGGATCAGAAGTAGTTATCATAACCTTATTTGAGTCTTTAGTGGCAGCTATAGTTATTACTTTTGTAATGATCTTTGTATTTCATTTATCAGTACCTTTTTCTATAATGTTAGGAGCAATTGGCTGCGCTACAGCTCCAGCATCAACTATAATGACTATTAGGCAATATCACGCCAAGGGAAAGTTTGTAGATACTATATTACAAGTGGTAGCATTAGATGATGTGGTAGCTTTAGTTGCCTTTAGTATATGTGCAGCGGTGGCTCAAGCTATGAGCTCTAATATTAAATTGAGTCCATCGGTATTTTTGATGCCAATAGTAACTAATTTAATAGCTATAATTGGAGGTATAGTCATGGGATTTATACTTAATAAAGTTATAAGTGACAGGCGATCTCAAGATAATAGATTGATTATAACTATTGCAATAATACTTGCTATGACTGGAATTTGTTCAGTTTTAGATGTGTCACCATTATTGTCATCTATGGCTTTAGGAGCAGCTTATATAAATTTAAGTAATAATAGTCAGTTGTTTAAGCAAATAAATAATTTTACACCACCTATATTGACAATATTTTTTGTGCTGTCAGGTATGAAATTAGATGTACCATCTTTAGCATCAGCGGGAGTTATAGGAATAGTTTATTTTTTTGTGAGAATCATAGGGAAATACCTGGGTGCATATTGGGGAGCTAAGATTTGCAAATCATCGGAGGAGATACGTAAATATTTAGGACTTGCACTGATTCCTCAGGCTGGGGTTTCTATAGGATTGGCAGCACTTGGCCAAAGAATATTACCTCCAGAAATAGGAGGACTACTTTCTACTATAATACTATCTTCAGCAGTGCTTTATGAATTAGTAGGACCAGCTTCTGCTAAAGCAGCTTTGCATCTGTCAAACTCTATTGACCAGTCAGCTCTAAAAAATGTAAAGCCTGATTCTAGCAAAATTCAAACAATATCAGAATAGATATGATGCAACATATTCCCATCAATGATAAAATTCATTGATGGGAATGTTTTTATAAATTAAAAGTAACAGTAGCTAAATCTTCAAGGTCTTTATCATGAGAAACAAGTATTACAGTGACATTCATATTTGAAATTAAGTGTTTAACAACTTTTATAGCATTTCTATCAAGATGATTGGTTGGCTCGTCTAGAATAATCAAATTGCAATCCTTCAAAATTCCACGGGCTAAGGATAGTTTTTGTTTTTCTCCACCTGAAAGGTTTTCACCATTCATGTAGGTTTCATCAGAAAGCTTCTTTTTTGTTTTTAGAA
>DINW01000039.1:22217-115300 GCA_002423705.1 Clostridium sp. UBA5530 | reverse complement strand
AGAAAAAACTTCACACACTCCATTGATACATCCATTACTAATGGTATCAATAATCATAATTTTCTTGGAATGACTCTTTATGATTCAAAATATATTACAATTTATAATTCAACTAATAGCTCTATTAACACCTATCGTATAACAAATAGCTTTGATGATTCGTTGATAAAAAAATTTTTGTCTGGGAATTAAAAAAGAAGGGTCCTGATTTGTTTAAACACCAGGATCCTTCCTTAACTTTATTATATTAAATCCTAATCATTGATTTTTTCTATCCATTGAAAAATTTCCTCTTTATTTTCTCCATTGTTTTCTAAAAGTCTAGCTGCACCAACTACGGGCATCCAATTAAGGACCTTTGATTTCTCTATATGTTTTTTTTCGCAATAACATTCCAAATACATTTCAGCTAATTTAGGTTCGTAGAAATGATATAGTATATAGGTTCTACATACATCCCCTTCTGGACATCCTTCCGTTACATCTATCCAGTCAATAATCTTATATTCTTCTTCCTCTATCATTACATTATATCCATGATAATCTCCATGACATATTGAATTTCCATGGGGTAGCTCTAGTAATCTGTTTAATAACTTCCTTCTTTGGTCATCATTTAAAAATTTATTATTTTCAATTCTATTGGTGAGCCTGGACTTCATAGTTAATGGTAATTGAACATGTTTAGAATGAATTTCAATCTGCAGGTCTATCATTTTTTCTATATAAAACATAGTTTTATCTTTATCTTGGAGAATCATATCTTGCAAAGTCTTTCCTTTTATGTAATCCATTTTTATAGCACTCTGTCCATTTATGTTTAATACCTCATAATTCTTAGCTGTTGGTATACCACTGCTTTCAATGATTGAATTTATCCAAGCTTCGTAAAAAGCGTGTTTTTTATCATAACCTTGGTTAAATACCTTTATAGCATAACCCTCTACTTCGTATACCTTAGCTTGAGCTCCAGTTCCTATTATCCTAGTAAAGTCTATTTTTTCTTCCATATTTCTCTCCCTATATTCAATATATATTTTTAATAATATATATTCACCATTTTTCTATATTTTCCCTCTTTATTCTTTCAATATTTTTTATACTATTTAAGGAGACCTTGATATAAGGCCTCCTTAATAACTCTTTAGTCTACTTATTTGTTACCTCTTGAGCAAATCTGTATAGCAAAGCCGCTATAGCCTCCTGTGCTTTAGGGACAGTACCATAGGCTGCTATATCCCAGTTCTTAGAGTCCAAAGTATTAGCTATATCCTTATAGGAGTATGAGTTTTTTGCACAGTAATTAAATATTTCAGTACAAAAGTTATTAAAATCTGATTGAGAACAATATTCATACATGGTACCTTTGCTTATGAAAAACTTTTCATTATTTTCACTTATGTGTTTCTCATACATACTATGAGTGCTGAACACAGCTATGAGATTAGCGGAGTGATGAGGTACATTTATATCCTCTAAAAAATGTATGGCTCTTCCCAATTCTTTTATAGAATAATCCTTATTATTATTAAAAGAACTAACTGCATTTGTCATATGCTCTTGAAATTTAGTTAAGCCAGTTATATGAGATGCATTTAAAAAACTAGGTAAAAAGTTTTTTCCTGTATAGGGATCATAAAAATGATATGCAAACAAATATTGCTTCTCATCGCTATCAGGCTTATCACAGTATTCTAGCAATACATTTCTGTGTTTATTAAAAATTTCTATGGCTTCATTTCCCTTGTCATTAGCTAAAATTTCCAAACCCTGATTTGCAAACTTTTCATGAGAATCATTGGGGCCGTCACTTGAAAATTGGGGATTTACAGTATATTGAATATCTTCCTCTGTTTCCGCTTTTACATAGAAACCTTGTCCAAAGATGGTCATGAACATAAAACTCATTATCATAAGCACTAAAATTGAAGTCTTCTTTTTCACAATATCACTACTCCCTTTAATAGATTATATATAACAATATGTAGGATATCATAGAAATATATGTTAAAAAAACATGGTTTTCGTTATAGTTTTGTTAAACATAAATCTTATATATATATCAACATAAGAAAATATATCAGTATTCCTTCCTTTTTTAAATTTCAGTGTGCATATAATATGATTTCAATAAAACATCTAAATAGTTATATAGTAACTTATTTTATAAAAAATGATACATCTTTTAATAGTAGAAACTACTGTAAAAATTAATATGCAATACATGTAATTAATAGAATAATACTTATAAAACACCAATATTCTTAGACACCGCTCTCCATAATCTCATAATATATTCACAAATAAATTGCTGTGTATAAAAATAAAGACTCTGCATATATACTTAAGACCCTAAAAAGATTACCCTTGAATGAAGCGAAGCTTAAGTTTGGCTCCACCAAAATGTTAGTTGAACTTATTTAGGGTCGTAGTTGCTACTATCTTCAGCCTGAGGAAGATTATAGCAGGTAGCCATTAGATTAAATTTCTACTAAGTACATCTAAAACTATCTATATCCATAATCAAAATCTCCTTATCCAAAGTTTAGAACCATGCCATTCCCCTCTTATATTAAGGTCTAGTTGTAAAAATTCTACTATACTCAATTAGCTTTTCCCTAGCTTTAACAAGAAATATGCATAAAATTTTAGTGATTAAAGTTTAAAGTTAAGAAATTACATTATTTTTAACCCTAGCCATGTATTGTCTAAAGAAACTGGAGAAAAAATTCACAAAGTCTTTAATTTAGAATGAATTTATCAAATAGGCTTCTGAAATATTTTTATATTTTAAAGTACACCTTTTTTATTGTGATAATAAATAGTTACTTTTATAATTTTTTTTAAAAAATAGGTAACTTATGCATATGTATTTCATATATTATAGTATAGATTTTTTTGATATTATCAGATTTAAAGGAGATGTCGAATCAATGAAGAAAAAAGTTCTATCCCTAACCCTAACAGCAGCATTGCTTATGTGTTCTTTCGCTGGAGGAACATCAGCTAAAGCTGCTCCTATCAATACTAAAGACGACATAATTAAAAAACTACAGGAATTTAGCAAAGATTCAATCAGAATTACAGAGGACAAAACTAATGGAGTTCAAGTATTCTTATCAGGAAAGCTTTATGCAGGAAGACTTGGATCCATAGATGAAGCTTTGAACTTCTTAGACCAAAACAAAGAACTCTTCTCCTTAACTAATGTTAAAGATAACTTAAAAGTTGTAAAAGTAAATAAGGATGAATTAGGATATACTCATATAAGATTAGAACAGATGTTAAATGGAGTAGCTGTTGAAGATGGGGAACTTACAGTTCACTTTGATAACAAAAACTTCTTAGTTAACGTTACTACCAATTTAAATGAAAACTTATTGAAGAGCAACTTTAAGGCTACAGAAAATATAAATGAAAATAGTGCTAAAACTATAGTTCAAGATAAATTTAAGGGCATAGATGCTAAAATCTCCTTTGTTAAAAAAGTTGTAATTTTAGACAATGATGCTCCTCATACAACCTATAAATTTAATGTTTACTACCAACAACCTGAAATTCAAAACTACGATGTATATGTAGATGTTACTTCTGGAAATATAGTTAAGCAAGTAAGCAAAATAATGATGGATGGTCCTGTAACTGGCTCAGGTACAGCAGTTAATGGAACTCAAAGATCTTTAAACCTTTATCAATCAGGCAACATTTATCAGGCTAAAGATACAACTAAGCCTATGAATGGCCAAATATTAACTTATACAGCAAACTATGCAGAAACCCAACCTGGTTCTTTGTGCACTTCTAACTCTACAACTATCAGCGATCCTGCAGTAGTAAGTGCTCATTCTTATGCTGAAGTTGTTTATGATTTTTATAAATTATTCTTTAACAGAAATTCTATAGATAATAACGGTATGACCATAACATCTACTGTTCACTATGGAAGTAACTACAACAATGCTTTCTGGGATGGATATCAAATGACTTATGGTGATGGAGATGGTAGCCAGTTTAAGTGTCTTGCTGGAGATTTAGACGTAGTAGGTCATGAAATGACTCACGGTGTAACTAGCAATACTGCTAACCTTACCTATCGTAACCAATCAGGTGCTTTAAATGAAAGTATGTCTGATGTATTTGGTGTTCTTATCCAAACTTGGGATAAATATAATGTAAGAAATAATGGAGCTTGGCAATTTAATGCTGCTGACTGGGTAGTTGGAGATGAAATAACAACTCCTAATACTCCTGGAGATGCTCTAAGAAGTTTAGCTGACCCAACTCTTTACAATCAACCTGCTCACATGAATAATCTTTATACTGGAACTCAAGATAACGGTGGAGTTCATATAAACAGTGGTATTCCTAACAAAGCCGCTTATCTAATAGCTCAAAATATAGGATGCGAAAAACTTGCTAAAATCTATTATAGAGCTTTAACTACCTATTTTAATGCTAGTACTAACTTCCAAGGTGCCAGAGACGGATTCGTCCAAGCAGCTACAGATTTATATGGAGCAAACTCTCAAGAAGTACAAGCTATAACAACCGCTTACTCAACTGTAGGCGTAGGCAGCTCAACACCTAATCCAGATACCTATGAGCCAAACAACACTACTGCTCAAGCTTATGCTATTACTTCAAACACAACTTATTCTTCTTATATCTCTAGTGCTTCTGACGTAGATTATTATAAAATTACACCATCTAGAACTGGAACAGTAACTATAAGTTTGACTAACCTTCCTTATGACTATGATCTATATCTATATAATAGTGCAGGAACTCAAGTAGCTAAATCCACAAAGAGCAGCACTTCTAATGAATCAATAAGCTACAATGCGTCTGCTGGCACTTATTATATAAAGGTAATTGGTTATAACGGAGTTTATAGTACTTCTACAGCTTACAATTTAAAAGCTGTTTTCCAATAATCTATAGCTAAAAGCTTCTCCACTTAAATTAATATAAAAGCTACTCTATATGAGTAATATTTACATTGCTCTGGAGTAGCTTTTCAAATTACTTTTTAAATCTTCTAGCATATCCACACCTTTTACATAGATCCTCTACTGCTATTCTTTTAGAAAATCCTTCATATATATCTTTGGCTCTTTTAGAAGATAATATATCACCTATATCCTCTTTAAATATATTTCCCAAGGGTATATTTCCATCACTATCTAAACAACATGGAACTACAGTTCCATCCACAAATATCCCTATCTGATCTCTAAGTCCATAACAAAAGCCACTTTCACTTATTGGGTCTATGTTTATTTCAGGCCATTGAAATTTTTCTGCAGTTTCTAAATATACTCTATCTCTTAATTTACAACTTCCATTTTCATTAATCCATTGTTGTAAATCAAAGTCTAGGCTTAATCTTTTTTCTATGATTTTTAATATATTGCCATTCAATGAATTGCTAGCTTTAAGTTCTTCACTATCTCTATTCCATAATCTCAATTCACATATTATATTACTGTCATCAGAAGCCTTTTTCACAAAGTCTATTATATTCTCTATGTATTTTTCTAAATTAATTTCTGTACTGTTTGCCTCAAAACTGTGGAGAGATATGCTGACTTTCCTTAGTGCCGAGGAGGATAATAGCACCTTCTCAACTTTTTTTATTAAAGTTCCATTTGTTGTTATGTTAACTTTTAACCCCTCTTCTTCGCTTATAGCTAAAAACTCAGGTAGATTAGTATTTAAAAATGGCTCCCCCATGATATGAAAATATATGTACTCACCATAGGGCCTTATTTTTCTTGCAATATATCTGAATTCATCTTTGTTCATAAATTTTGGAGTTCTATGGGTCTTAGGACAGAACTCACAACTCATATTACATATATTAGTTATTTCCACATATATTTTTTTAAACTTAAGTTTTTCTTTTTGGGTCATAGAATTTCTCCTTAAATTTGCCTTATTTCCTTTAGTTATTCTATCAATATAATATGCATTTTGCAACAAACATAAGCTAATATTGTGATAGGGAAATTTCCCACCACAATATTAGCTTCACTTGGTTTATACTGCGGTCCATCCACCATCTACAAATAACACCTGTCCTGTAGTATAGCTTGAAGCATCTGAAGCAAAGTATATTGCTGCACCATTTAACTCACCTTCATTGCCTGGTCTGCCAGCTGGACAAACTGCATTATATATCCTTAAATAGCTTTCCTCATATAATGAGTTTTGTGTCATCTCTGTTTTGAAAAGACTTGGCCCTATAGCATTTACTGTTATTCCATGTTGAATCAAGGATGTTCCCATTCCCCTAGTCAAGTTGATTGCTGCACCTTTAGATGCATTATATACATGAAGAGGAGCATTCTTTGACCCAACTGCTCCACAAACAGAAGCTACATTTATAATCCTACCATACCTTCTTTCCTTCATATAAGGCACCACATACTTAGACATTAAATATATGCTCCTTACATTTGTGTCCATAACCCTATCCCATTCAGCTTCCTCTATATTTTCCACGGATCCAGCTGATGCAACCCCAGCATTGTTCATAAGTATGTCTATCTTTCCAAATTCTTTAATAATAGTGTCTACTGCTACTTTAACCTGATTTTCCTTTGTTACATCGCATTTTAATGCCAATGCTTTTCTTCCTATGTTTTTTATTTCCTTAGCTACCTCTTCTAGTTTTTCTAATCTTCTAGCAACTAACACCACATCTGCTCCTTGCTCTGCAAATGCTTTTGCCACCTGTATACCTATTCCGCTGGATGCTCCCGTTACTATTGCCACTTTCCCAGTTAGATCAAATAGATTTAACATAAAACCATCTCCTAAAATAATATATATTAAATTATTATTCTTCTTACCGATACTTTAGCATTAAAATCCTACAAAAAATAATTAAGGGGAACAGCAATGCTATTCCACCTTCCATCCAAGTTCTTCAATTTGATTATATTTAGAGTACCATCCCTCTTTGCCTGCTAGTTCTTTTGGACTTCCTTGTTCCACAATTTGTCCTTTTTGAAGTATTATAACTTCATCTGCATCTACAATGCCTGACACCCTATGGCTTATGGTTAATATGGTTCTATTTTGTGATATATCCTTTAACGCCTTAAAAACCCTCTTCTCCGTTATAGCATCCAATCCTGATGTCATTTCATCTAAAAGCAGTATGGGTGGATTGCATACTATGGCACAGGCTAAGGATAACAATTGATATTGTCCATTAGATAGCTGTTCTTCTCCTTCTCCTATAAGAGTATCATATCCCTTAGACAAATTCATTATATCGTCATGAAGTCCCACATCCTTGGCCACCTTTATAATTTGCTCTTCTGTTATTGTCTCATCAAATAAAGTTATAGCATCCTTTACTGTACCATCATATATAGTAGCATTTTGTGGCACTATTCCTATTAGTTTTCTTCTTAAATTCGGAGGAATTTTAAAAGGATTGAAATTACCTATTGTAATACTGCCCATATTAGGCTCATATAGCCCTGCAACCAAATTTAATATTGTGCTTTTCCCTGCTCCTGTTCTTCCTACTAAAGCAATCTTTTTCCCCGGTTCTACCTTAAATGATAAGTTTTTTACTACATCTTTGTTATTCCCATATGAAAAAGATACATTATTAAGTTCTATTGTTATTTCATCAGCTCTTATATGCCCTATTTTATCTTCTTCATCATATCTAACTTCTTCCTGTAAATTCTGAAATTCTTCAATTCTTCTCATTCCAGAAAAAGCCTCTTGGATAGTTTGAAATTCCATAGCTATAGACTCTATAGGTGCAAGGATTCTTGATACCAAGTCAATACAAGCAGCTATGGATCCTATTGTAAGGCCTATAGCTCCAACTCCATTAGGTGATGCTATAACAACTATAGCAACTATTATTATTGCTCTCAGCATCTGAGTTATACAGGGAAATATTGAGTCATAGGTACTTGTTTTGTGAACTGCATCCAAGTTATGATTTAATGGATCTTGAAACCTATCTACATATTGCCCCTCTCTACCAAAGGATTTTATAGTTCGTATACCATTAAAAAGCTCCTGTATGTACCCGTTGATTTTGCCTACAGCTCTTCTAGCTTCTATTTGGGATTGCAAAGTTATACTGTTAAACTTCTTTGTTATAAAATATAGAATTGGCATTAGCATCCCCACATATATACATAGAGCAGGACTTAATATATATATGGATATAAGTATTCCTACCGCTTTTAAGCCATCTGCTATAATTCCTATAACTCCTGAGGTCAATACTGTTCCTACTGCATCTACATCAGATGTAAAATAACTCATTATATTTCCAACGGAATTATTAGACATATACGCTATAGGAAGTCTCATTAATTTCTCTGCCATGTTGAACCTTATATTTGCTAACATATTTTGTCCCACAGCCTCAAGGGTCATTTCTCTTATGAAGTCTGCTACAGCACTTATTATAATTGCTAATAGATAATAAGCTGATAATATCCATACTCCATCCATAACACCTTTTGATATATTATCATCTATTATTTTCCTTAGAATCTGAGGTGGCAATAGCTGCATTCCGATACCTAAAAGAATTGATAAAATTAATACTAATACAGACCAAGGGGTTTTTTCCCAGGTTTCTTTGAAAGCCTTTATTACAGTGCTATTCTTCTTCATAACCTTCACCTCCCAAGAATTCCTGTGACTCTATGATACTTCTATATATTCCCTGTTGTTTTACAAGGTCATTATGATGCCCCTGCTGCACTAAATTACCCTTATCTACCACCATTACCATATCAGTATATTTAAAAGCATCTAATCTATGAGAAAATATAAATATAATCTTATCTTTGCAATTTTCTCTTAACCTTTGTATTATCCTGCTTTCTGTTCTTATATCTACCGCAGAGAATGGATCGTCTAAAATTACTATGTCTGAATTTTTGTATAAAGCTCTTGCTAATCCTATTCGTTGTTTTTGTCCTCCAGATACTTTCTTTCCCACTTCTCCTACCTCTGTATCTCTTCCCTTTTCCATCCTTTTTATGTCTTCTTCCAAAAGAGATATGTGTAGAACCTTATCTAAGAGTTCTTTGTTTTCCTTATCCCCCCAAGTGATATTATTCTTTATGGTTTCCGAGAAAAGAAATGGATTATGTCCCATATAGCTTATGGTTGCACATTTATCTTTTTCCTTTATATCCCTGAGTTCTATATCATCAATAGATATACTTCCTTCATAGTCATATAGCCCAGTTAAGGCTAATCCCAAAGCACTTTTACCAGAACCCACAGCCCCCGTAATACCAACTATCATTCCTCTTTCTACATTAAAATATAGGTTTCTTACTGCATATTGAGATGATATTGGATAACTAAAGCTAAGATCAGAAACTTTAACCCTTTGGCACCTTATGCTATGTTTAGGTACCTCTTCATTTTTTTCATAGTCATTCCTTATTAATCCTTTTATCCTTTCCCAAGACGCCTTAGCTCCCTGCTGAATATTAAACACCTTTGCTGCTGTAGTAGTTCTAGTGGCTAAAGATGTAAACATGGTTATAAAAGCTGTAAAAGTACCTATGGTCCATGTCCCCTCTATTACCTCCTTGCTCCCAAAGGCTACTACTAATATAATTCCCAATGTAGCTAGTGCCGAGTATATTGGCCCTAATCCACTTTTTAATACCGCTGCTGTTGTAGCTTTTTTAGTCTGATCTTCTAACTTATATTTAAGCCTTTCTAATTCGGCTTCCTCCCTGCCATATAATCTTAATGTGTTAGTTTCACTTATCATACTTCTTATTTGAGATATGGTTTTGGAACTAGCTTTTCTAGACAATTTATTCTTTGACTGAACGAAATTTTTCATAAGTTGTGCTACAAAAATAGATAAAGGTATAGGAATAGATGCTATTAAGGTTATTTTCACATCATAAAACATAAGAGCAACAAAGTAGGCTATCATAAGTACCCAAGTATCCCACAACTCTGTTATTGTCTTTCTAACTGCTTCTACTACTATATCTACATCCCCAATGGTAGTAGTCATCATATCCCCAACCTTTTTCTTTTCTAAAATATTTAAATTTGTCTTTAATATAGAGTCCATTATTCCTATTCTCATATCTCCACTTATACAGTTTGCCATGTCTCTAACATAATACCTTTTGAAAAACCTAGCAAACTGAAATGCTAAAGTTATAAGAATGAAGTTTATTCCAGCTAAGACTATTCCCCAAACATCCTTAGCATCTACTGCAGAGTCTAATAATTTACCTTGAAATATAGGTCCTAGGACTATTATAGTATTATATAGAATTCCTGATATAGCTGTGAATATAAACTCTTTTTTGTATTTCCATACATATTGTAATAATTTATCCGACTTCTTAGGGGGATTAAATGTTATTTTTCTTGTAGTCTTGTCCATTTTTTCACCTCTTAATAATTACTAACACATATCTATTATAGTACCATCTGTTTTTCTAATCCACACAATAAAAAGGTTTCCCTGAAATTTACTCATCCTGGGAAACCCTTGATAAATATTATTCTAAATCATCAAAATTAAAGGCCGCAGCTTTGGTATAGTTGGTAACTTTTGCTTCAAAGAAATCCGTCTTTGTATTATTAAGCTTTGAAAAACTATCTATCCACTCCATTGGATGGGTTGTTATATCTGGATAAAGTATATCCAAGCCTATAGCTTTCAACCTTAAGTTAGAGAGATATTTAATGTATCTATCTATTAGTTCATCATTTAATCCTAGAATTTCATTATTGGTTACATATTTTCCCCATGCAACTTCATGTTCTACTCCCATCCTCATCATGTCTCTAAAGGTTTCTTCTAATTCCTTAGTGAACATCTTCGGATTTTCCTTTCTTAGTTCCTTTATTATGTCTTGGAATAAAACTAAATGAGTTATCTCATCTCTATTTATATATTTAAATATGGTACTAGTAGCTGTCATCTTTCCTTGTCTTGCTAAAGTGTAAAAAAAGCTAAATCCTGAATAGAAATATATCCCTTCCAATATGTAGTTTGCCATTATGGCCTTTAGAAAATTTTCCACATTAGGATTTTCATTAAACTCTTGATATATTCCTGCAATAAATTTGTTTCTCTTTAAAAGTTCTTTATCCTCTCTCCACTGATCGTATATCTTATCTCTAGTTATAGGATTAGTTACAGTATCAAGTATATAAGAGTAACTCTGAGCATGAATTTCTTCCTGAAAGGCTTGAATATTCAGTAAAGAAGATACCTCTGATGCAGTTATATATCTAGATAAATTAGGTAGATTTTCACTTTGTATGGAATCTAGAAAATTTAAAAAGGATATTATCTTATCAAAAGCATTCCTTTCTCCATCAGTAAGATATGGAAACTGCTTAACATCTTCATTTAGAGATATTTCTTCTGGTATCCAAAAATTGTTTAGCATAGTTCTATATAAATCATTTGCCCAGTCATATTTTATCCTATTCCATTCTCTAAGGTTAGTAGTATTTCCATTAATTATGGATTCTGTTCCTCTAATACCATCTTCATTAAAGATTTTTTTCTTCAACATATAATAAACATCACCTTTCTATTATTAAGGAACTGCTCTTAGCTAGAGCAGCTTGTGCATTCATCCATTTCTAAGGATTTATTTCTTACATAATATATGGTCTTAACTCCTTGTATCCACGCTTCCATGTACATATTTAATATGTCTTTTGCTTTCACCTCTGGAGTTATATAAAGATTAAAGGACTGTGCTTGATCTATATGTTTTTGTCGTGTGGCACAAGCTTTTATGCTCCAAAGCTGATCTATATGATGAGCTTCTTTATAATACCAAAAAGTATCATCATTTAAATCAGGTGCTGTTTTAGGAGTAAAACTTCCTTTTTTCTCTTCCACAAAGAATTTCTTAAATACAGGATCTATTCCTGCTGTGGTATTAGCAATATTAGAGGTACTTCCTGTAGGTGCTACTGCCATTATATATCCATTCCTAATGCCATAGGTCATTACATCCGCCTTAAGGTTTTGCCATCTTTCCGAAGTATAACCTCTTCTTTCAAAGTATCTTCCTGTATGCCACTCTGAACCCTTAAATTCTGGATAAGGGCCTTTTTCCTTTGCTAGTTCCATGGAGGCTTTTATTGAATTATAAGCAATCTCTTCAAAAAGTTTATCCGCCACCTCAATATGTTTGTCACTTTCCCACATTATCTTATGTTTTGCTAAGTAATGATGATAACCACTAGTGCCAAGTCCTATAGCCCTATATTTATCGCTGGTTACCTTTGCTTCTACCACTGGAAGCCTATTTAAGGCTATAACATTATCCAGCATTCTTATTTGAAGAGGAATTGTTTCCTTCAATTCTTCCATTTCTACTCTACCTAAATTTATGGAGTTTAAGTTACAGGTTACCATATCTCCACTTTTTGTTTTTGTCGATATACAAGTTTCTCCATCAATATCTATTATTTCCTCATCTAATAAAATGCTTTCGCTCATGTTTTGTGCAATCTCATGACATAGGTTTGAGGAATATATCATGCCCTTATGCTTATTGGGATTTAATTTATTTACAGTATCTCTAAAGAAGATAAATGGAGTTCCTGTTTCCACTGCACTTTTCATTATTTTTTTCATTATATCCAAAGCTGGCACCGTTTCCCTAGGTATACTAGTATTTCCCTCACACTGCAAGTATCTCTTAGTAAACTCCTTATTATCCTCATCGTCAAAAAAATCTTCTAGTTGATAACCCATAAGTTTATTTATTGTGTATGGATCAAATAAAGACCAGTTTTCTCTTTTTTGAAGCCTTTCCATAAATAAATCCGGTATGCTAAGGGATGGAAATATATCATGGGCTTTTCTTCTGTCATCACCGTTGTTAGTTCTAAGCTCAAGAAAATCATATATATCTTTATGCCATATATCAAGAGTTATGGCTGCTCCTCCTTTTCTTCTGCCTAACTGATCTACAGCCACTGCCGTATCATTGTAGAGTCTTACCCATGGTACTACTCCACCTGAAGCATTTTTGTGACCTCTTATTTCACTATTCATAGCCCTTACTTTACCAATATATATACCTAAAGCTCCCCCGTGTTTCGACACCTGGGAAAATTTTTGATTAACATCGTATATAGACCAAAGATTATCTCCTACTACAGATATAAAGCAGCTACTAAGCTGATAAAATTTGGTTCCTGCATTTCCTAGGGTTGGAGTAGCTACTGTCATTTTAAGGGTGCTCATTAAATCATAGAATTTTTTAGCATAAAAGACCTTCTTATTTCCCTCTGGGATGGCCAGATGCATAGCTATGGTCATAAATCTCTCTTGAGGTAGCTCCATTATTTCCTTATCATAACCCTTTATAAGATATCTATCATTTAGTAGTTTCAAACCTTCATAGTTAAATAGCTCATCTCTTTTAGGATTTATATATTCAGCTAGGTCAGTTATCTCTTCCTTTGAGTAATTTTCAAGGAGATATTCTCCATATAGATTCATATCCACAAGATTTTTTATAAGATCATAATAGTCCCCATACCCAAAACCTTTGTACTTTCTATTTATTCCTGCCTCTTTATACATATCAAATATTAAAAGCCTAGCAGCTACATACTGCCAATTAATATTGGTCCTTTTCATCTTGTTTCCATAAGCATCTTCCTCATTTTGTATTACCTTTTCTATAGCTGTCTGTATAAGTATTTTCTGAATTTCTTTTGTGGTCATCCCATCTCTAAATTGAATTCTAGAGTCCATCTCTAGTTCCATAGGATTGCATCCATCCAGGCCACTACAGGCAAAGCTAACCATCTTCTTAGTCTTCTCCACATATAAAGACTCATATTCACCATTTCTCTTCTTTATTCTAATGCTCATTATAAAACCGTACCCTTCTAAATATTTTCTTATAATAATTAATTTTATGTAATAATTACTTTTATATATATTATAAGGTGCTATGCTTCTAAAATCAACTTTTAATGTGTTTCTCTTGTAACACTTCAGTAGTTTTAGTATGAAGATGACAGAAGTTAAGAGCTTACATCAAGTTCAACTAATATTATTTCCGAAAAAACAAAAAGAATTAAGGTTTAATAAAGTCTCCTTAATTCTTTCTTCATATTATGTAAAATTTAATAAATGGAATAGTAATCTTCTCCCCAATATTTTTTAATAAATTCATCTCTTCCTGACTTAGATCTATCCTTCTTATACTCCTCAGGATTTTTCTTATAGAAGTTTTGATGATATTCCTCAGCATCATAAAATTTTCCTACGGGAAGTATTGCTGTAACTATCTTATTAGGAAATCTACCTGATCCTTCCAGATCATCCTTTGATTTTATAGCCTCTTCTTTTTGGATATTAGAATTGTAAAATATAGCTGCCCTATAAGAAGATCCTCTATCTTGGAATTGTCCGTTATCATCCATTGGATCTATCTGTCTCCAAAAGGCTTCCAGAAGTTTATTATAGCTTATAATCTGAGGATCATAAATAATCTTTATAGCCTCATAATGACCTGTTTGTTGTGCCTTAACATCTTTATACTCAGGATTATCTAGTTCTCCTCCGGTGTACCCCGATTTTACTTCTATTATGCCATCTAAAATATCAAATGGAGAAACCATACACCAAAAACAGCCTCCTGCAAAAATAGCACTGTCATATTCTTTATAATTCTTATCCACTTCTTTTGCCCTCCTTAATCCTTCAATAATTTATCTTAATAGTACCAGTTATACACCAATAGACTTTCAACTCAGTTTTAATAAAAATTCCATTTGAATTTAAGCTTCACATAATACCATATTTTATCACAATCCAATGTTATTGAACATTAAAAAAGTACAGAATTTTAATTATCCTGTACTTTCATAAAAATCATTATTTTTTTATTATTGGAAAATATAAATCTATGGAGCCATATTTGTGTCTACTTTTACTGGAGTAGAATTCCATATCTACAAAAGGCCCACACATTTCATATTGCGAAGTAGGTAACCATTTTTCATGAAAGAAGCGTCTAGCCTTTGCTATATCAATGGCCCACCTTATAGCCCCTTTATATTTTACATTTATGTGAGCATAAAGTCCTTCTGGAATATGTTTAACTTTAAATTTTTCTTCGTTTATCTCCTTTTGGGTAACTATCTCTCCAATAAAATACTCATAGCTTCCATTTGCATCTTTATTGTAGGTTATGATAGTCATTCCCCATGGATCTCGTTTTTCCTTAATGTCTGACTTCTTTTCCTCAAATTCTTTTTGAAGAAAAGATGCATCTTTAGTTAGTTTTTCATCTTTAGAAATTATAGAAATCCCTACGGAAATCATCTCATCTTTAATTGGAACAACCTCTACTTCAAATTTTGGCTTCTTTCTAAAAAAACTCAATTATTTCACCCACTTTTTATTAATGAGTAGCTCCACATTCAATTACTATATCATCTTTATTAGTAACTGTAGCTTCAACACAACATCTTAATGCTTCACTTATAGTAGCAATTGGCATTGTTGGGGTAGAAGCTGGACGCCCTATAGCTTGCTTTGTATCAAATGGTACATGTATAAATCCACCCTTTATATTTGGATGCTTTTTATCTATAAGATAAAGTAAATTATACATTACATCATTACATACATAAGTACCTGCTGAATAAGAAATTGATGCAGGTATTCCATGATCTTGCATATTCTTAACCATAGCTTTTACCGGAATAGTTGCAAAATATGCATCCTTACCATCTTCTTGAATTCTTCTTCCGTTTGGAGCATTTCCTTCATTATCTGGGAAGGTTGGACATTCTGCTAAGTTGATTCCAACACGCTCTACTGTCATATTAGCTCTTCCACCAGCTTGTCCTACGCAAATTACTACATCTGGATTTACTTCTTCTATAGCTTCTTCTACAGCTTTTGCTCCCTTATAAAATACTACTGGAATCTCAATTTTAACAACTTCTGCTCCTGCTATTTCATCTGGAAGCATTCTTACTGCCTCATAAGCAGGGTTCATTGTATCTGTTCCAAAAGGTTGAAATCCTGTAACTAAAACTTTCATTGTATATTCCTCCTAAAGTGTCATTATTATAATTTAAATTGTATTATTTAAACTAAACTTAAGATGGGGCAATAAACCCCATCTCAAATTCAATTAACTTTCATATTTCTATATTACTTAAACATAATCATATATGCAAGTTGGAATGCTAGCATAATTAAAGCCATAACTACCTGTTTCTTAATAACTCCATTTTTATCCTTTATTTCTAGTATGGCTACTGGAACTATGTTAAAGTTTGCAGCCATTGGAGTCATTAGTGTACCACAATATCCACAAGTCATTGCAAGGCTACCTATTAGGATTGGATCTGCACCATAAGCAAATACGAATGGAGTTCCTACTCCAACAGTTAAAACAGTTATAGCTGCAAATGCATTACCCATAATCATTGTAAATAGCATCATACCTACTCCATAGACTATTATACCTACATTTACATTACCAGCTGGAACAATTCCCCCAACTATTTCAGCTACAGCATTACCAACACCTGCCTTAGTAAATACAGCACCTAAGCATGCTAGAAGCATTGGAAGCATTGAAAGAGGCCCAACTATATCAAGGAATCTTCTATTGTCTTCCAAGAAAGTTTGAGGTGTATTTTCGCGATTGTATATCATCAAAAGAATTATACCAATAACTACCCCTACGAATAACCCAACTAAAGAACTTATCTTTGTGAAATTAGCAAAAATTAAAGAACCTGCACCTCCACAGAAAGCAGGGATAAATAATTTATATCCTATTTTCTTAAAGGTCTTATCAGAATATTCTTTTGTAGGTCCTTGAACTGAACCTGGTTTAACCTTCTTAAGTATTGCAGGTATACACATGATTATTACTAAGATACCACTAGCTTTAGGTGGTAGCCATTTACCAAAGGTAAATGTAATTCCTAATATTATCCAAAATATTCCTGTACCTAGTCTAGATTGATTTTTCTTATCTAAATAGCCTTTAATTCCGGCACGCATACAAATTAAACCCATTATTATATAAAGACATTCCACAAGCTTAACGCTCAATGTAATCTCTGGATTTGTAAAGAATGACATATAAAAACCTCCTTCTACTTGTTATTTAGTAGTTGTCCACCATAAGTTTTTGCAAACATCTTCTTATCTACTATGATTACATAAACACAACACATTGCTGCTGCAAATATAGCAACTGGAATTTGAACCTTGGCAATGTCAATTAGGCTTGCTTCAAAACCTGCATTCTTCAATGTAGATTGAATCAATATTCCTCCACCACTACCAACGAATAATAGCTGTCCAAAGAACCAAGCAACGTTTTCACATGCACTACAAGTACATTTTAAAGTTTCCTCATATTCCTCAGTCATCTCGTAACCCTTACCAGTTACTGCTCCTACAGTCATAGGCATTAATACTGGACGTATAAATCCAGCAACTCCACCAAAGCTGATGTTAAATGCTGAAGTTATGAAACGGAATATTGTATAAATAGCAATAACAACTCCGGAACTAACTCCCTTTATCTTAGTAATAAGTTCTGCTGCTGCACTCTTTAAACCATTTCTTTCTAGAGTACCAGTAAGTAGCATAGTGATAATAAACATATTCATACTTCTATTTGCTACAAAAGTAGTACCAAATGTTTCTAGGAAATCACCTATTCCTAATCCTCCACATAAAGCAGTCACCATTGATGCTAAAATGATGATTAGGATGGAGTCAAGTTTTAGTGCAAAACCTACAATTACAATAACTACACCAATTAAGCTTAACATAAAAACACCCTTTCATAATAAAAATTATGATGCTTATCGAACAATGAACACTTACTGCAATTATCTTTACATAAGCAAATTTTAGCAAAGGTAGTGACAACGTTTACTGATATTTTAAATATCTCTTTTTATCTACCCTAAAATATCTATTCATCCAACTCCATCTATAAACATTTAATTTATAACTAGCTATTATAGCAATACACACATTTCCAAGGTAATTTAAAATATTGTGATAATTAACTTTATCAGATGAAAATATTTATTTAGAATTTTAAGATAATTTTTGTATAAAATTGCAAAATTATGCTATGAAAACCCGTGTTTTTAACTTGTCCAATAAACTCATTTAAAGATTATCATGATTCTTGTCACTTTTCAAGTTTAAATTAATATTCTTTTAAAAATTTGTTAATTTTCATAATTATTTGTTACATGTAAACAATTTTATTGACATAATTTTTTTAATTATTCTGTATAATTTGTTTTATTCATAAAAAAATTCTAGAAAATAAAGAAATGATTTCTGAATTTTCTAGAATCTTTTTAAATAATTTTATATTTTTTGTCTATTTTTAGTATCATTAAAATACATGTTTAGTATTTTAGCTGTAGCAGGAGTGAAAAATTTTGTATATTCCTTTTTAATGGTATTATCCTCATTGTTAAAATAAGTTTCAAAGCTTCTTTGGTACCTTTCTTTTTCTTTTATGCCATAATTCTTTTTTAATCCTTTTATTACCTTATTCCTTTCCATCAAGTCATAGTTAAACAATATCATAGCTTCTTCAGGTATGCTTTCTTTAATCTTAATATTACCTTGTTTTTCTTTTGTGTATTGGTTAATGCTTATATCTTCTTTAAATACAGATTCCAAATATTTACAAGATATTAATGCAACGGGCATTCTTACAAGCTCTGATTGTATCTCTCCATTTCTATTAAATACATCTAGTATTTCTCCATCTAATAAATAACTGTACTGAGGAAGTTTTATTTTAATAACTTTAACTATTTCAATTCCCCCCTCAAGAAAATTAAAGGCTGCTAATATATTATCAATATATTTAACAGGTTTTTTATCTCCATTCTTTATGATAAGGTTCATACTTGTATTTAGCTCTTCACAAAGTATTGGTTTTCCCTCTTCTAGTACAATATCATCATAACATTCTCTCAGCTTTATATGAGCATCAGAATATCTCTTATTGCCATGACTATGAATAAATCCATGATAAAAAACTTTACTTTGTTTTTTAGGTATAGAATCTAGCACAAGGAACTCTTCCTCAAACTCTCTCATAATAAAATCAATAGGGCTATCTAGTTCTCTAAGATTCATAGTTTCTTCATCAAAGTTACACTGGGAAGCCCCTAAGGGTATATTCCAGCCAAAAGGCGCCTTATCTCTATAGAAAAAAGTAACGTATTCTTTATTCCTGTATTCTATTATAGGTAGTACACCACCCGATGCCCATCTAAATGGTACATTTTTTATAATTCTCTTTTCCTGTATATTTCTTTGTTTATTGCTATATGCTAAAAATTGTTGTATCTCCATATCTCTCTCTATTAATTCATCTATAGGATTGTTATCTATTATATATTGGGCTAATAAGTCCTTTCCTTTGTCCGTTATAATATAGTTCTTAACCTCACTTCTATCTATTATAATGTTATTGACACCTTCTTCATCTTTATCAATTTCTACATATTTTTCTAATATTTCTATAATATATTGTTGATCTTTAAATCTTTTACTGCCATATAATTCTTCTCTAGTAATTATATCTTTCACTTCTTTTTGCCAATTTTCTATATGATAACTTTTCTTTTCTCCACCACTTAATTTTTGAATATTTTTCACAAGTTGTTCTATTCTAATATCATCTATTTCTTTACAGTTTTTTTCTAAATTAAATTCATTAATTAATATGTCTTTGAATTCATTTATACCTTCTTTATCATCTATTTTAAAAGAGATTTCTGAAGAACTTATAGTACCTTTTATATCCTCATATTTAAATCCTGGAAGTAATAGATTGTAATGCTTTATTGATTTAACCCATGCTGCCCCCATTTCATTTAATGTGATTACACTATCATAGTAATTTTTAGATAAAGCAAATAGTATAATAACATCATCACTATTTAAACTGTTCTTTAAATAGTCATATATATTCTCTCCCAATGGAATTCCGTAGCTTCTATTAGATGTATATATTATCTCCTTATTCCTTAATCCTAAGTTTTTCATGAATTCCACAAAAGGATTTAAAATATCCTTATCTTTAGAACTATGGCTTATGAATATTTTTTTCATATCTTTCTCCCTAATCTATTTTATATATTTTTACTTAGTTTAAAATTTATTACAATTAATATTATAAAAAAAAGACATATGAAATTCAATTTAAATTTCATATGCCATATTATTTATTACTTTACTTTGAACTTGCTAACAAGACTCTCTACCTTTGCTGAAACTTGTTTATTTTCATTAGACATACCTTGCATCTTATCTGATTGTTCTACTATTTCTCCCGTTTTCTCAGTAATGTTTAGAATTCCTCTAGAGTTTTCAGAAACATTAATGGCCACTTCGTTAATTGCTACGTTTATATTAGATATAGCTTCTTTTATAACCTTTGACTCGTCATTTACAGACTCCATAAGTTCCTTTATTTTCTCCGCATCTTCTAGATACTGATTACTTACTGTATCCATGGTTTTATAGTTGTTATTAATCTCATTATCCATAAATTTAAGCATTTCTGATGCATTATTCTTCATATTTTCTACAGCTATTAATACTCCTTGAACCACTCCTTGAATTGTTTCTCCTGTTTTAGATGACTGCTCTGCTAACTTTCCAACCTCTGTGGCTACCACTGCGAAGCCTTTACCAGCTTCTCCGGCTCTAGCAGCTTCTATAGATGCATTAAGGGCTAACAAATTTGTTTGCTCAGTTATTTGTAAAATGTCACTTGTTAGGTTCTCAATTTCTTTTACCTTATTAGTGTCATCTAGAGCCTTCCTCATGTTTTTCTTAACTTTTTCATATATGTTTAATGATTTTTCTAAAGACTCCTTTGATTCTTTCTTAACGTTTTCTGCTGACCCTTTAATATTTTTTGAAATATTTAAGCCGTTGTCTATGCTTTGAGTCATATTTTCTACTGAACTGCTAACTTCCTCTGTGGTAGCAGATACCTCCTCTGTGGTAGCTGCAGTTTCTTCCATTCCTGCAGATAGTTCTTCTGTGGTTGCTGAATTATCACCAGCACTGTCATTAAGCTTAACGGATACTTCACTTAAAAGATTTGCTCCTTGAACCATGGTTTCAGTAATTCCATTTAGCTCCTCAACCATTCTTCTAAGTATTCCTCTAGTGTCTAAAGTTGCTTTTGCAATATCACCTATTTCATCATTTGACTTGGCTAATTTAATATACTCTGAATCATCTCTTAGATCTAATTCTTGAGTTTTCTTAAGTAAACCTGTAACTTTTACTATAGGATTGCTTATCTTCATTGCTAGGAATATAGCTATAAGTATGCCTAATACAGATACTATTAGCCCTACTATTATACTTCCTCTTGCCATGTTAAAAGCCTTGGCATTTATAACATCTTCAGTAGTTGTGTTTATTAGTAACCAGTTTAATCCAGGTAATGCTTCATAACCTCCTATCTTTTTTATATTATTTTCATCTGTATAATTTAAAATTCCTTTTTCAACTTTTTTACCGCCATCTAGGCCTTTTACTATATCAAGGAGCTCTTGTGTCTTAGACTCCTGCCCTATTTTACTGCTATCTGGGTGATATATTATATTTCCCTTAGTATCTAATATAAACAAATACTGACCTTCATTATTGTCCATATTATCAAAGTATTTTGTTACAGAATCAGAAAAGATACTTGTTCCTAAAAATCCCATTACTGTGTCCCCGTCCAATATAGGTGCCGTCACTATAAAGGTGTATTTTCCTGTGGCCCTGGATTTTACAACTGGGCTAATCATGGTCTTTCCTTCCTTTAAAGTATCTGAAGTATACTGTCTATCACTTATATTTGCATTAAGCAATTCATCATAACTATCTGCAATTATAATTCCATTTTTGTCCACAAGAAATATATGTTCCAATGATTCCTTTTCTTCCTGCTGCCAATGGTCTAACAGTTCATTTGCCTTTGATATCATATCCTTATTTCCATTGTTTTCTGGTAGCAAGCAACTGTATATCTCTTTTACATCTGTTCTTAAGTGGGCTCCTAATATTTCTCTTTGTACACTGGCATATACTGTACTTTGTTGTACCTTTAATATATCTTGACTATTTTGAATAACCTGATCCACCATCATTGTTTTGGTGTTTCTATATGTAAAAAAACTTATACAAATAGATGCTACGCATATCATGAGTCCCATATACACCATCAATCTTTTTTTGATGTCAAATCTGATTTTAGAATTTGATTTCATTTTAATCCTCCTCAATTTTTAATAAATTGCACATTAGACCTTTTACTAATGTGGTTTTATTAATTCCTTGTATTAAAGACCAGCTTCTGCGTTGCAGTACTATCATGTGTAGATCCACCTCTGTACATTGCTATGTAAAAATAATGTTTTTAAGGTGATTTTTATGTAAATTTGTCAAATACTTAATAAATTTATCGTATTTAAAATAAATTTATTAATGGTTTTTTACAGTATAATTAAACTTTTATCTTCATACAACAAAAGAGTATTGCTCCCCATCTAATGTGGTTTTACAATACTCTCTTAAACTCTCCCTAAAAATATAATTTAAAATTTAATATTGGTAATGAATAGCATCTCTATATTTTTCAAAGATTTCTTTATTTTTTTCATCTCCGCCATCCATATTGGCACTATAGAATATTGGAGGTGCTTCTATACCTCTTTTTACTAATTCTTTTACCGCTTCTGCAATTATGGAATTCATCATTGTTGCTCCTATTACTGTAGATGTTGGGCTAACCCTTTGATTCATTCCTGGAATCTCCACACAAGCATCTCCAATATGGCCATGATTGTCTAAAATTAAGTCACTTATTTCATATAGATTCTTACCTGATGGATGCCTTGAAGTTACAGATTTTGAATACTTCAAGTTTGTGATACATATTAGCGTAGCTTCTCTCTTTTTAGCTTCCATAGCAAATTCTATACTAACAGGGTTTCTTCCTGATACAGAATGAACTATTACCACATCGCCCTTTTTTATTGGAGTCTTACTAGCTATAATACTTCCATATCCAACAAGTCTTTCCATTTTACTAGTAGCTGTTATAGGCTCAGTATCTAGCATTAAAGATCTTTCAAAAACAGGATTTATTAATACTAATCCACCTGCACGATAGTACATTTCCTCACTAAGTATTCCTGCATGGGATGCTCCAAAGGTAAAAATAGAGTTTTTATTTAGAATAGCTTCAACTAATATATTAGTTGCTTTCTCCATATTGGTATTCTCTTCTCTTTCTATAACCTGTAGAATATCCCTTATTTTATCCATATATTCAAATTTCATATCTTATTAAAAACCTCCGAAAATGCTTCCTATTAACTTTCCTATTATTCCAAATAGTGATAAGTCATTTCCACCAAAAATCAATATCCAGTTTTGAACAGTTGAAGAAAGCATAGCAGCTGAAATTCCAACAAGAACTACCATAACTATTGCAGCAATGGCTGTACCGATTATGGCACCTCTAAGTCCACCTTGACCTTCTCCTATTACTGCTGCTGTACCACATTCAAAGAAAGATGTTATTACTAAAGGTATTAGAAGTACACTAAATACATTAAAGGTATTGCATATTAAAATAAGTATTGTTGAAGTTATCATTGCTGTTAAAAATCCAATTAACACTGCATTTGGCTTATAGTTAAATAATATAGGGCAATCAAAAGCTGGTAGCGCATTAGGTACAAGTTTTTCAGATATACCTTTAAATGCTGGAATTATTTGATTTATAAGCATTCTAACTCCTTGTAGCATTACAATAAGTCCTGCACCAAACATAAATCCTTGTTGAATTGCATACATGAAAAGATTTTGATTAATATCTGCTGTTAATGAAGGAATAGCTATTCCTACTACTAAAAACATTATAAAAATTACTATACCGCCTGTAATAGATACTTCTCTAAAGAAAGATAACGAAGCTGGTAATTTTAAGTCTTCTGTTGATTTATTTTTATTTCCTACTTTACTAGCTACAAATCCAGATATAAGTGCTAAAGTTCCTGCTGGATGTCCTAAAGTAAAGGAATCATCATTAGTTACATCCTTTACATACTTTCTTAATAACCAAGGCATTACTGACCAATATACTGCTGATAAGATAGCTCCAAAAGCTACTAGTGCTCCACCCTTTAACCCTGCTTCTACTCCAGCAGCAATGAATATAAATGGAAACCACCATAACATATGACCAGTTAAAAATATTGTTTTAATAGGTGTAAATCTAGCTATTAATAAATGAATTATAAGTCCTATAAACATAGCTAGTCCTATCTGTCCTCCATAAGTAGCAGTGAAGGTTACATCATTTAGTCCTTCAGCTGCTGCAGCTGCTCCAGTTAAAGATTGTACTGCTGCATTGATTGGAGCTATTGATCCTATTAGCATATTAGTACCTTCTTGTAAAATAACCATACCAAAAGCTGCCAACAAAGCTCCCTTTACAACATCCTGTACCTTCTTCTTTTGAAGCATAAGGCCTAAAGCTGCGATTAATCCAAGTAATAAAGGTGGATTACGTAAAATATTATTAGTTATAAAGTCCATAACAGTGTTCATTATACTTCCCCCTATCTTTCATTTAGATATTTTTCTACCACTGATTTTACTTCTGCTAAGTCCATGTATTTCTTTACTGGATATACAGGAACTCTACAGTTGCTCTTTAGTTCTTCGCAAAGCTCATGACTTGTAAAAATAACATCACAGTCTGCTCCCCTAGCATCATTGATATCAGTATTTTCTACTTCTCCCTCTATGCCCATGTCCCTTAATACCTTTTGAATAGACATCTTTAAAATCATAGAAGAACCAACACCAAATCCACATACAGCTAAAATTTTCATATTCATGCCTCCCTTATATTAATTTTTATATTAAATTTAGTTATTACTATTTATTAGGTTTAAGATTTCTTCCTTGTTTCCTATTTTAAATACCTCTAAATTCTTTTCTTCATACAAAAGTTCTGATAAATCCGCTAAAGCTTTTATATGTGAAGTATTATCTATGGCTGCTAAAACCATAAATACATTTACTGGTTCCCCTAGCAAATCCACCTCTTCTTCTATAGATAGCAATGACATAGCTAATCTATTAACTCCAACTTTGGAACTAGCATGAGGCAATGCAAATCTATCTGCTAAAACAATATATGGTCCATATTTGTTTACGCTTTCTATCATTCCATCTACATACTGTGAATCTATAGATCCATCCTCTAGCAATGGTGCTGCCGCTAGTTTTATAGCTTCCTTCCAATCACTTACTTTTTTCACTTTGTTTATTCTTTTCTCGTTAAGTAAATCCTTAAGCATAGGCTGATATTCCTCCCGTTCTTCAAGTCTATAAATTATGTTTACTAAATCTTCTTTTAACTTTTCTTCATTGATAATATTGGCATTCTTCTTAATCACCTGCATTATCAATTCAAAATCAAAGTTAAGGTTGCTTTGTTTGAAGTTTATTAATCTATTTTGCAATAGTTCAATATCTATTTTGGTTAACACTGGATTAACTATTATTACATTTTCATATTCATCTAACTCTATGGTTGAAACAATATAATCATATTTTCCCTTATAATCACTAAGTTCTTTTAGGGAAATTGTATCTATTATCTCAACAGTAGGTACATATTTTATGAGCTGTATCTCTAATATCTTAGATACTGTTAATCCATTGGGGCATACTAATATAACCCTATTCTTTCTTACTCCACTTTCTCTTGACCCCTTTAAATATCCCCCAAAATAAGCTGCTATTAGAGCTATTTCTTCTTCTCTAATGCCTTTCAAATCAGGGAAATCCTTTTCATTTTGAATAATGTCCTTTATTATGGTGTAAAGTAAATTATGTTTAATCTTTATTTCATTTAATGCAGCACTACTTATTGGAAATCTAAATTTAATTCTATAGTAAGAGGATAATAAATGCCTTTTGATATTTTTTTTGAACTCCTCTTTACTTTCCAATGTAATTGCTGTTTTGGCTTCAAATCTAGATACGAGTTTATTTACATAATTTTCTATAAGTTGTTCCTTTACATCACTGTTTAAGCTAGACAGTGTGCTAATATATGCACATAAATAAGCCTTTTCATCATCATTTGCATCTTTAGGTAGCAATTGTTGTGCTGAATTATAAAAATAGAATTTTCTTGCTTCATTTCTATATTTATAATTAGCTATAGTAAAGTTCTTTTCTATTCTTTTGTTTAGGAATTCAACAAACTTAGAAAGATTGGCTAAGGAATAATCTGTGAGTTTAATATTATTTTCTTTATCAAAGTTTAAGGTTTTTTTATTTATATGAGATAATAATTCTAAATCCTCCTGCATGAGTATAATGAACAATTCTCTTACCATATACTCATGGCCCACAATCTTATAGTTTTTTTTATATATAAGTTGTAGACCCATTGGCGTCAAATCTTTCTTTATCTCTTCAATAGTTTGTACAATTGTATTTTTAGAAACCTTCATAAAATCTGCTAAATTATCGATAGTAACATCTTGCTCATTTATTATTTCATACAATATGTAATGCTTTCTATTTTCAATATTAAAAAACCGTTCATCATTACATTGTTCTTTTATAGATAAGTTGCTATAACTACCTACATAAGCAAATTTATGATTTATATTTTTTATCTGTCCATATTTCTTTATTTCATAGTTTATGGATTTTATGTCATAATATAAAGTCCTCTTTGATATTTGAAATTTGTTTAATATGTCTTCACTGGAAACCTGCTTATTTTCAATAATGAAATCTAATATTTCCTTTTCTCTTTCTTTCATTGCGTCCTCCTTACTTATATTGTCACTTTTATAATGAAATTTTACAATACCAAAACATTGCACAACCTTTGCACAATATTTTAACCTGGATTTTTATCTTATGTCTAGTTTTCATATATAGTCTTCCCAATTTCACTTAATCTGATGTCTATGTGCTATAAAAAACTAACCTCCCTTGGTGCATTTAGCTCCATTGGAGGTTAGTTTTATTAATCTATATTATGCCATTTAGTAAGAACGAGGGGGGTGTTCTAATGGCTTCAGATTATCTGTTTTTAATTTTAATTCTTACTATTATTAAATTTCTTTGGTATTTTAACCACATAATGAGTGCCGCCAATAATGAATCCCATTATATATACAGCATCTAGTACCTTGGTTCCGTCATATCCATTAGCCTCTTTCTTTAAATTTGACTGTGATGAATCTGTACTTGCTACTGAATTCTTGTTATTATACTCCTCTATGGCCCCATTCTTATATTGTTGTCCCTTCCCACAGCTTAGTGCTGTTAATGGGCATCTTCTTCCACAGCCATTGCAGACTAGCTTGCTGAGATAATCATCCAAAGCCGAGTCATTACTTTGTTCTGTGGATGCTGAATAGCTTGTTTTATTGTTTTCATCTTCTTTAGATTTTCTTTTTTCCCTATTCCCTTTAAACTCTGGATTTTCTTTGCTACCTCTATATTCCTTAGATTTAGAACTTTCTTTAATATCTATATTTTTTTCGCTAAAGGGAGCTGTAAAATTCTCAATAACTCTTGGTTTAAGCAGTGAATTAATTCCTAAGGCTGCTATTACTAAATATATGATAGAATATACCGCTGCTCTTACTTTATTAGTATCCTTTATTGAAAATATTCTTTTAAAACCGTATAAAATGCTATTCCAATGAAGACCTACATGAATTGACAATACTACTAGCAATGTATATGAACCAAGATGATGGAGATTAGACCATTTTTCAATATTATCTGCTGCAAATTCCATAAATATGTTCTGAGAAATAAGTATTCCGCTTATTATTACAAATGTGGTTAGTAAAACCATTATCACATCAATTCCATACATAATCCTAGTTTTTATATTTAAATTTTTGTCTGCTAGTTTCTTTGTAACTCCTTTTATCCATGACCAGTTTAATATTTTGTGTATAAGAAACAAAGCAAATATCCCAAGTCCTAATATTTCATGAAATTTTATTCCCGTTATAGATGTGTCCATAAGCACAATAAATATTATTGTCATTATTATATCTAAAATAATTTTTTTATTTTTCATCATTTCCTTCTCCTTCATTTATCTTTGTTTTCTTCTATAATGTAATTATATATGCTAGAAATGATGGTTTTTTGTTTGTTATGTGAAGGTATTGTGAAATTTAAAATTTTTAGAGTTTCAGCCTAAACCAAAAGGTGCTTCCTTCATTTATCTTTGAATTCACCCCATATTGGCCTTCATGGAGCTCTATTATAGACTTTACAATAGATAATCCTAATCCCGTACCAGTTATTGGTCGTTTGTGGGTCTTATCTACTTTGTAGTACCTTTCCCATATATAGGGCAAGCTTTCCTCACTTATGCCTATTCCCCTATCTTTAACTTGTATCTCTACCATATTATTCTTCAATACTTGGATTATTTCTACACTTTTATCATTTCCTGTATAATTTATAGCATTTATAACTAAGTTATAAAAAGCCTGACATATCTTTGGCTCATCCGCCTTAACCCTTACTTCTTTATCATAGCTAAATTTTATATTGTATCCATCTTTCTTAACAAGCTCTGACATTCTATTTATTACATCATTCAATGCCTCCGTCAAGTTAAACTCTTTTATATCAACCTTTTGAACCCCTGCCTGTATTTTAGATATGTCCAACATATCATTAACAAGAGTTGTTAACCTTTTAGATTCATCTATAATAATTTGAGCATTCTCGGAATTATTTTCATTGGGTATATCACGCATTACTTCTGCATATCCACCTATTAATGTTAATGGAGTTCTAAGATCATGGGATACATTAGCTATTAATTCCTTTCTTAGTCCATCAACTTTTGCCAGTTCAACTGCTGCATAGTTCAATGTATCTGATAATTCATTTATTTCTTTATATCCGCTGCCATAGAATTTCACTTCATAGTCTCCTGTAGCTAACATCTTTGCAGATTTATTGATATTTTCAATGGGCTTTGATACCCTTTTAGCAATAGCTAGAGCTAGCAGGATAGAGAATAATATCATAGCTGCCGTTATATAACATAATTGAACTCTTAAAGTCTGAACCGTAGCATCCACAGGACTTATCATTGAATTCACAAGAATTGCATATTGTTGTCCCTCTTTATCCTTAACAATTTTAGAATAAATTATAGTTTTAGGTGCCTCTTTATCCTTATCTTTTTCTTTTATCATAACTTTGTCTTTTTCATATATATTTTCTTTAGGCTTATTAGAATCATAATACTCTAACATTTCTCCGCCCTTTTGTTCAGCTTCAACAAAGAATTTAACCTTTTCAAACTGAGGCATCCTGTGAATTATACATTGATTAGCTCCTTCCCCAGATTTTATTCTTGTTCCATTATCTGATATTATCTCTATACATAAATCATTATGAGAAGCTAAATCTTCTACAACTTCCTCTAAATCATCTTTGTTTATGTTTNNTTTTCGCTATTTCTATGGCGCTATTTTTAACCTCTCTTATCTTTATATTCTTATAGAATTTATCTAAAAAGATAATTTGAAAACACCATAAAAGAATTAGAAGGATAGAGCAAAAACCAATTAAATAAAGAAATACCTTTCCTTTTATACTCATATTGTTAAGATTTTTTTTCATTTTTTCTAAGCTCATTGGCTTCACTCCTCAAATCGATAGCCTACACCTCTTAATGTTACAATTAGTTTGCTATACTCTCCTAAGCTCTTTCTCAATAACTTTATATGGGTATCCAGAGTTCTGTCATCTCCAAAAAAGTCATATCCCCAAACTTCATAAATGAGTTTTTCCCTGGTCAATGCTATGTTTCTGTTTTCAACCATATAGGAAATAAGTTCATATTCCTTTGGAGACATATCTATGTTCTCTCCATCTATAGAGACCTTTCTAGCAGTAAAATCTATCTTAAGTCCATCTTTCACAAAGACATGATGGTTTTCACTTGAGCCCTTGTTGCTTCTCTTCATTATGGCATCTACCCTCATCATAAGCTCCTTAGGTGAAAAAGGTTTTACCACATAATCATCTATTCCCAATTCAAAACCATGAATCTTATCATATTCTTCTCCTCTTGCTGATAACATTATGACTGGTACATCAGAACTTTTTCTTATCTCCTTAACTGAAGAAAATCCATCTAGCTCTGGCATCATGATATCCATGATAATTATATCGAATTTCTCTTTATTACTTAACTCTATAGCCTCCATACCATTAGCTGCTGTCTTTATGGAATGACCTTCAAATTCAGCATATTTTCTAATAAGTTCTCTTATTTTCTCCTCATCATCTGTTACCAGTATCTTATACATGCTAGCTTACCTCCAACAAAAATTATGTTTTCTTATAATCTAATTTTAATATAACTCTGTGATGGTTATGTGACGATATGTTGGTTTTTAAATGAAAATATATATTAAGTTCTTAATGTGGCTTTAATTCTATTACAATTTAGCAGTAGATCAATAGCATCAATTATGCTAGTTACTACAATATCTGCCTCCATCATTGCCTTTGCATAACAACCTTCTTTTCCTACTATAGCTATAGATATTAAACTGCTTTTAAACATTTCCATATCATTTCTTCCATTGCCCACGGAAACAGTTAGATCTCTGCCTAAGGATTCCACTATATTCTTCTTGTCAACTGATGCATTTTCCTTATTGAAGACTTTTACTTCTACAGGTAGCTCCTCACATTGTTTTACTACAGTTCCATAGGTATCTGCTGTAAGCACAAAAATATTTATATCCTTTAAAGATAACTCTTTAATCTTCCCTTCTACTCCCTTAATCAAAACTCCATCTTCAGCAATAGTGCCGTTAAAATCAAATACAATGTTTTTTATCTTAATATTTTCATATCCTGGTATCTCAATTTCTATCATAACTTTTCTCCTAACTTAGCTATCATAATTTAGTTTTTTCTTAATTAACATCCATATATAACTTAATTATAAGTTATTAAATCCTATGAATTTTGTCAACTTGCTAATTGCCTATGGAATATCACTATTTTTTCTAGCTAAACTTATGTATTTTTCTGATATTTCAATTAAATTTAATAAATTGTTGATATTTATTTTTTATTTCTATAAAATTATATATATAATATGGTTATTTTGTTTCTTTATAGAAAAAGGAGGAATATCTATGGACTTTTTAATGGATTTTGTTACAAAAATTAATAGTATTTTATGGGATTATTTGCTAATTTTCTTGTTATGTGGTACTGGCATTTATTTCACCTTCAAGTTAAATTTCATTCAAGTTAGAAAATTTAAAGAAGCTTTTAAATTAACTTTTGGAAATATAAAGTTTGGAAAAAAGGCTGGAAAAGATGGCATGTCGTCCTTTCAGGCTTTAGCTACCTCAATAGCTGCCCAAGTTGGAACAGGCAATCTTGCTGGTGCTGCAACTGCCATTGTAGCTGGAGGCCCTGGAGCAATATTCTGGATGTGGATTAGCGCTTTCTTTGGTATGGGTACAATTTTTGCTGAAGCTACCTTAGCCCAAACCTATAAAGAAGAGGTGGACGGGGAAGTAGTAGGAGGTCCTGCCTATTACATAAGTAAAGGTTTGAAAAGCAAAAAATTAGCAGTGTTTTTTTCCGTAACAATAATACTAGCCCTAGGGTTCATAGGAAATATGGTTCAATCTAACTCTATAGGTGGTGCCTTCAGTTCTGCTTTTAATGTAGATCCAAGAATAGTTGGTATAGTAGTTGCTCTTCTAGCGGGGGTAATATTTATAGGTGGAGTGTCTCGTATAGCTTCTTTTACAGAAAAAGTTGTACCTTTCATGGCTCTATTCTACATATTAGGAAGCATATTTATAATATTTAAAAACTATACTCTTATATTGCCTGCATTCAAGATGATCATAGTAGGTGCCTTCAATCCCTCTGCTATAACTGGTGGTGTTTTAGGTATAACTGTAAAGAAAGCAGTAAGATTCGGTGTAGCTAGAGGTTTATTTTCCAACGAGGCAGGAATGGGTTCTACCCCACACGCTCATGCTATCGCTAAGGTTGCTCATCCTTCACAGCAAGGTCTAGTTGCCATAGTTGGTGTGTTCATTGATACTTTCATCATTTTAACTCTAACTGCTCTTACAATTTTGACTACTGGAGCTTTAAATACAGGAACTGATGGTATTGTATTAACTCAAGAAGCTTTTAAATTAGGTATGGGACAGTGGGGTGGTTCTTTTATAGCTATAGCTCTATTCTTCTTTGCCTTCTCCACAATCATAGGATGGTACTTCTTTGGAGAATCAAATATAAAGTTCTTGTTTGGGAAAAAGGGTATTGCACCTTATAGAATATTAGTAATGATATTTATATTTTTAGGCTGCTGTGCTAAAGTTGATTTAGTATGGAGCTTAGCTGATACCTTCAATGGTTTGATGGTTTTACCAAATCTAGTAGCACTTTTAGCTCTATCCCCTATAGTTAAATCAAGTTTAAATGATTATCTAAAAAGAAAAGATTTATAAAAAAAATCCTAAGGTTGATTTATATTGGCCTTAGGATTTTTTTATGATTAAGTCTATGTTAAAATAGTATTGCACCATAAAATGTTAACATCAGCTACGACCCTACATAAGCTCAACTAATATTTTAGTGAAACCCAAGCTAAGTTTCACTTAATAATTAAAAGAAGGTGTTTTACTTGCATACGGTCTCTAATGAACTTTGGGATATTTATGATAAAAAGGGAGAAAAAACAAACATTATTAAAAGAAAAGGGGACAAGTTACTTCCTGAAGAATATCATTTAGCCATCGAAGCCTGGATTGTAAACTCCAAGGGCCAAATTTTAGTTCAAAAGCGTTCTCACTGTTGTGAAGTTCTTCCAAACTTTTGGGGACTTACCACAGGACGGTTAATATCTGGGGAAAGTTCTATAGATGGGTGCCTTCGAGAGGTTAAGGAAGAATTAGGATTACATATTGAAAAACATGACCCATTTTTTCTAAGAAGAATTTTTAGAACTGATATGATTTGGGATATATATATAATAAATAAGGACTTTTCTATAAAAGAACTTATTTTGCAAAAAGAAGAGGTATCTGCTGCTAAATGGGTTACCCCTAGTGAATTTAAATCTATGATAAAGGCTGGTGACTTATTTGAATACCCAGAAATATACGAAATATTAAATTCTATATAATCAAACTCTTCAATCTCAATATTAAATGCTCCAGTTCCGCAAATCTGAAGCATTTAATATTGGAATTATTTAATTCTTAGATATATTCTTTGTTTTTTTAATTCCCACTATTGTTATAAGTGATAGCATGGCAATTATGCTGATAATAAACATAAAATTATTGTCTCCTGTTTTGGGTACATTGCTAGATGAATTATTACTTTGATTTTTATTATCTGGTTGCAAAGTTCCTGTTTCAGTATTGCCAATGTGTTCTATTTTATCCTTATATACTATGGCAAAAGTGGAGAATTTATCTATTTCTATAGTGATAGTCTTTGGGTTATCATCAATATCCTTAATTATCTCTGCCACCCCATTATGCAGATGGACTATATCATAAATTCTAGCAGTATCACCATTTGCTAATATTGAATCTGGAATATCAATAGTTATTTTAATCTTATTAGGTATTTCTTTAAGTTCTTTAGGTTCATTATTTCCAACTTGCTTCAATAGCTTTATATCTAAGTAGGTTCCTAATGTTCTGCCATCAAGAATAGCTGCTATACTCTTTTCTTCTGGACTATCCTTAGTGATATCTAATTTTTCCACCTTAAATATAATATTTATATTGTCTCCTTTTCTTATTGCTTCCTTGTCCTCTTCTGTTATTACCATATCTTTCAATTTATCCATTTCATAAATTTGAACCTTAGGCACATCTTCTTTTTGTTGATTCTCTATGTTTATATTGCCAGCATAAGGCATTGCAACTATATCCACTCCATTGTTTTGCAGTGTAAATTTCTTTTCACCCTTGTTGTCTGGCACAAGAGCCTTTAGAGAATCACTAGCATTATTCTTATCTTTAAAAGAAAATATTGTGGTATCAGGAAGAGGTCTAATTTCAGAATATTTTTCGTCCATCAATGATATATTAATTTTAGAATCCTTTCCTATTGTTCCGTCAATATTAATCTTAGGTATTATTCCATCAGTACTCTTAAGTCTTAATGTGCCCTGCCCTGAAAAATTTTGCAGAATCTTACTTGTGCTACCTAATGTAACATAACAATCATTTTCTATTATCACATCATTAGTTTCATCAATTTTTCCTACAACTAAGCTTCCTTTTCCTTCATGTCCTAAAATAACGGAATTATTTCCTATGACCTTTCCTTTATTACCTTGTCCTGAAATTGATTCATTAATAACAGCATTACCATCTATATTTATAACTGCATGCCCAGCTACATCTGCCCCTTCAAAGGCTCCACCACCATAAACAGTTCCTAAAATTGCATCATTAGCAATATGTACATTAGCATTACCTCCTACAGTTCTATATTCACTGCCTCCATAAACTGCAGATGTCTTACCTCCGTCTATAGTCACATTTGTGCTTTCAAGGACTTCTCCGCTTCGCCCTCCACCATATACACCACCTTTAATCAAGGCTTTATTACTAATCTTTATTGCAGTATTTTTTACCTTAGAACCTTTAAAGTCCCCTCCTCCATATACACTAGTCTCTATTATTCCTCCAGTAATTAAAATATTAGTATTATCTATATTGGCATTAGGATATTGTCCGCCACCATAAACTTCATTTACGCTTCCACCAGTTACCGTAATATTAGCTGTTCCATTGCCAACTTCAGCCCATTTTCCCCCACCATAAACACTTCTAAACGCTCCACTTTCTATTATTATATTAGTGTTTCCATTGACATAGTTCTCATTTCCGCCATATACATTCCATGCAAAATAAATTTCTTCCTTATCCTTTTCCACTGGTTCAATTTCTTGTCCAAAGACAAGGGTATGTCCATTAGCATATATATTACTGCCCCTATGGGTTTTGTATTTAAGGTTTTTAAAGGTTACATCTCCTAGAAGAGCAATTGACTGGTCAATTGTTAAGCTTCCATTCCCTTCTGCCCTTATAGTAATAGACCTATCTTTAATTCCAATTTGTTTAGAATTATAAGTTCCAATAGTTGTATCCCCACAGATTACTATGGTACCACTATGGCCTAACTTCTGTTGAGCCATATTAATAGTCTTTACTGCTGTTTTAGCAGTTATTCCATCATATGTGTCATCCCCTGATACCCCGTCCAAATATATTATATTTTCAATGGACTGTTTGGATATCTCTGATGCAAATACACTATTGCCTACTTGGGTAAAAAGTAAAGCAACTGCAACTAATAAAGTCATAACTTTGTTTCTGTTTTTTTCAAATCATCCTCTCCCTCATATTATTATTTAATTTTCTTAATATTTTTAATATGCTTTATTGTACCATATAATATGAATCATTTGAATATATTATGTCGTATCTAAAAATATAATGTATAAGTTTCAAATTTTTTTAACACAAAAAATGACAGAACTATTTTAAATTAGTTCTGTCATCATGAAATGAAACTTAAGTTAAAGTTAGATTTTAACTTCACCATACTCCTAATTAAGCCTATCTGCTGCTATCTTCATACTAAAGAAACTCACATGTTGAAGTAGTTAGCCCTAGGGTAAATTTATTTTGAATATTTCTTATGCACTAAAATCATCTCTTCCGCTATTCCCTTTAATGTTTCAGTAGTCATCAGTTGATCCTCTGCATGCATTAAAAGTAATGATACGGTAACTGCATTTCCTGCTGCTTCTTGTTGAATTAATCCCATATGAGAATCATGAGCCTTTGATAAACTAGCTTCAGATTCCTTTATAAGATTTTCTGCCTCTTGAAATTTTTCTTCTCTTGCTGCCTTAATTGCTCCAAATAATGCTGACCTTGCTTCTCCAACATTGCTTATTAATTGAAATGATACCAATTCCAAATCTTCCATATTCTATCCCTCTTCCTATAAATATTAGTTTAACCTATACCACTTTACTTCCATGAATTTCTTTTGTATTAGTATACTCTAAAAGAAAATCCCTATTTCCCTTGTTTACACCTTTTCCTGGCATAATCCCTATTCTTCCATTAGCATATGCTGCTAATTCTCTTAATTGTTCCTTACCTTCCATGGCACTTTGGGCTCCACCCTTAGTTAATATTCTGTCTACTCCTAGCTCAATCAATTGATCTATAGCACAAAATTTATCTTTAACTTCATCAAAGGCCATGTGAAAAGTTATGCTCATAGGTTTAGCTTCTTTTATTAAAGCCTTTGTGGCATCAATATCTATTTTGTCTCCTTTTAGTGCCCCTATAACTACTCCATATCCGCCTAATTTTTTTACCCTAGTTATATCCTCTTTCATTATCTCTATTTCATCTGCAGAGAATTCAAAATCCCCGCCTCTTGGTCTTATTATTACCATCACTGGAATTTTAACACTTTCTAATGTTTTCTTTATAGTACCATAACTTGGAGTGGTTCCCCCTTCTAATAGATTATCACATAGTTCTATTCTATCAGCTCCTAATTTTTCTGCTGCTTTGGCTTCTATATAACTACCTACACAAGCTTCAAAAATAGCCATTACCTCACCTCCTAATCAAGTGAAACTTAATTTGAACTTTATCCAAACTGTTAGTTGAGCTTATCTAGGGTAGTACCTGCTGTTATCTCCAGCCTAAAAATGGCAGGGGGTTACAGCAAGTACACATCAGATCATCTCTTTTACTAGTCAAAAGTTATTGGTGATTTTATTCTTTTTAAATAAGCATTAAGCCATTCTTCGCTAGCTACTTCATAGGTGGTTTTTCCATTTTCATTTTTACATACATAAACAGTTGGAGCTAAATCTTCAGTAGCTACAGAAAATGAGAAACCATCAATATTAGTTGCAACTCCAAATTCACCTTTATTATTTAAGCATACCACTGATAAATCTCCAGATTTTCCTCTACGTCTAGTTAACTCATCATTAAGGTTGGACACTGCCATATCTGCTGCTTCCTGAGGGTGGTGTCCTTCTTTCATAAGTCTAACTATCTCATAGGATATGCAACCCTTCATCAAATCTTCTCCTAGGCCTGTTGCTGTTGCTCCTCCAACTTCACTATCAACATAAAATCCTGATCCTGACACTGGAGAATCTCCAACTCTTCCTTTTCTTTTCATGAACAATCCACTGGTTGAGGTTCCTGCTACCATATTCTTTTTATCATCTAGAGCTATCATTCCCACAGTATCATGTCCTATGTATGGACTCAATCCATTTTCTATAGTTTCTTTTCTTCTCTTTTCGTAGTGCAACTTTGCTCTATCTGTAAGCATATTTACTCTTTCAAAACCATTTTTGTGAGCATAAGCTTCAGCACCTGTTCCTACTAAAAAACAATTAAATCTTTCATCACTTAATTTTCTAGCTATACTTATGGGATTCTTAAAATCCTTAATTCCACCTATGGCACCTATTGAAAGGGTTGTTCCATCCATATATGCTGCATCTAATTCTACTTCACAGTCTTCATTTGGCAATCCGCCATAGCCTACTGATTTGTAATATGGATAATCTTCCACCATCTTTACAGCTTCCTCTATGGCATCACCTGCTGACCCTCCATTTTTTAGACTTTCAGTAGCCTTTGTTATTCCTTCAACAGCCATTCTCCAAGTAGCTATCATTGCAAACTTCATATTTAGTCCTCCATTTCCATACTTATGTAAAGTAATTTTCAACTTTAAATATCCTTGTATCTAAATATTTTTGAACTTATCTAGGTCGTAGCTGCTGTTATCTGCAACCCAAAGAGGGTTGAGGGTTACAGCAGATAGACATGAGATTAAGTGAAATAATTAATTCTTATATAGATTATATATAGCAATAATTATGCCAACCCTTAATTAGTTATTTTTATTTATTATATTTGTATACTGTTAGTATTATATTTGAGTTTACTTTGCTTTTTTTAGTTAGTGTATTATAATATGATACATATAATAGGTTTTTGTATTTAATTTTAATACAGTATTTCTTCATAGATACAAAGATCAATACAATACCCTATACTTTTATTACACAATTATAATTTAAAGGAGCTATAACTAAGTTGAAAAGAATAGATTTGATATTTAATGCTATCAAGACCTTAGATAAAGGTCATGGTGTCACAACCCTGGAAGCTAGCAATTTTCTTGCTCTTGAGCGTTCTAATGTGAGCAAAGACCTAAATATTTTAGTAAACAAAGGCGGATTGTACAAAAACAATTCCCGACCTGTAAGGTATTTTTTAAACAATCCCAATGGAGTTGATGTAACAGCTAAGTCTGCATTAGACAACCTAGCTTATCTTTATCCATCCTTGGGTCCAGCAGTAAAACTTGCAAAAACTGCAATACTGTATCCTCCAAATGGAATGAATTGCTTAATCATAGGTGATACAGGTGTTGGTAAGTCTATGCTAGCTAAACTTATGCACGAATATGCAGATTCCTTAAGTAAGGACAAACCTATGCCATTTTTACATTTTAACTGCTCCGATTATTCTAATAATGTTCAACTTTTAAGCACCCAGCTTTTTGGTGTAAAAAAGGGGACCTTTACTGGTGCCAATGAAGATAGGGCTGGTTTAATCGAACAGGCTGATGGTGGTATATTATTTTTAGATGAAATTCATAACTTACCTAGTGAGGGTCAAGAAATGCTTTTCATCTTTATGGATACAGGTTATTTTAAACGCATAGGAGAAGTATCTAAAAAAATTAAATCCTCTGCTAGAATTATCTGTGCTACTAATAAAGATATAAGCGCTTCTTTGCTAAATACTTTTATAAGAAGAATACCAATTAAAATATATATACCTGGTCTAAATGAAAGACTTATTGAGGAAAGACTTACTTTAATTCAGGGTTTTTTAAAGGAGGAAAGCAAAAAGCTAGGAAAGCCTGTATTTGTTTCCTATAATGCTATGCTCTGCCTCTTGTCCTATGATTGTCCCTATAATATAGGTCAATTAAAAAATGATATTACCCTATCCGTAGCCAATGCTTATTCAGAGTATTTTATAAACAACAAAAAGCAAATTAAGATAAACAGCCCTGACTTGCCAATGGAACTAAAAAAGGTTCTTGGAAATAATCTTTCTAAAGAAAAAGAGCTACTAAACTCTTTAGAAAGCACTGAAGGCTATTTTACTTATGATGAAAACACTGAAATTACTAGTCTCTCCTTCCTTAAGCAAAAACATCTAATCTTATTAGCCTTTAAAAAGCTTATACGAGATGTAGATATGAATGTAAAAGGGAAAAGTACAGATAAGTCTCTAATTAATGAGTTATTTAAGGAATACTTTATAATAATAGCTGAAAATATTTCTAACTATCATTATAGTTTAAACAACTCAGCCTTTGATGAAGTTCTTTTAAGTATTTCTGAATCTAATGAGGATATGAAAATTGCTCTTACAGATGATATAATAAAAGACTTTTTCCACATTCATATAGATATGTTATATGATAGAATAAGTCTTATGGATTTTAATGCAATTCCAACCTTGAATAGGATTAAGGATGTATTCCCAGAAAGTTACTTAAAGGCTTCCATCCTGAAATCTCTTGTTGAAAAAACCTATAATATTAATCTGTCTAGTACAGAAATATTATTTTTAGCTTTATTCATTTTATATATCCTGTAAGTAAGTTTAACTGATATTGAGATGAAGCATAAAACTTCATCCCAATATCAATTGATTTCTATTACTGCTTTTCATTAGCCATTACATAAATAGCTCGTCCATATATTTCTATGCACTTTTTTAAAGTGGACAACTTTATATTTTCATTTATTTCATGAGCTAAATTTTCATCATCCTCAAATAAAGGTCCAAAAGCTACTGTATTTGGCATAAGCTTTGCATAGGTTCCTCCACCCATAGCTAACAATTCTGCTTCTTTTCCTACCGATTCTTCATAAGCTTTTTTTAATGATTTTACTAAAGGATGATCTTTAGGAAAATGTAACGGTGGATTATGGTTTCCCATTACAAAATTGAATCCAGTTTTCCCAAGCTTTTCTTTTATAATCTCTAATATCTGTTCTAAACATATGGTAACTGGATATCTAACATTAAACCTCATTGTAATATTAGAAGAGTTTCCTTCAATAATTCCAAGGTTTAAAGTCAATGGTCCTGATTCCTCATCTGAGAAATTGACTCCTAGTTTTTCTCCATAATATCCTTTACCTATAACCTGATTAAAATCCTCTAAAAATTTAGTAAACTCATCTTGAAGGTTTAAAGCTTTGTTTAGATATAAAAGCAAATTAGCTACAGCATTGTCACCCAATTCTGGAGTGCTTCCATGAGTTGCTACACCAGAGCTTGTAACTATAACTTCTCCTTCATCAAATCTTATATCTATATTATAATCCTTTTTTAGGGCTTCATCACTAAAATTATCCACAAAATCCCCATTATTTCCATAAACAAACTTGCATTGACATATATCTGGTACTATATTGGATCTCTTGCCGCCTTTTATATAATCAATTTTATATCCCTTTGTCTCTACTTTCATATCATAAGAAAAATTAAAAGTTAATATTCCCTTTTCTGAAGTAACTATTGGAAAATGGGCGTCAGGAGTAAAGGCAGCTATAGGAGGCTTCTCCTTAGTTAAATAGTAGTCTATATCCTCTGTACCTGACTCTTCATTAGTTCCAAATATTACTCTTACCTTTCTGTCTAATCTTATTTTATTATCTTTAATAAGTTTTAAGGCATATAGAGCTGCCATTAAGGGTCCTTTGTCATCTATTGCTCCTCTAGCATATATCTTTCCCTCTTTAATCACAGGGTCAAAGGGATTAGAATCCCAACCTTCCCCTACGGGCACTACGTCAATATGTCCTAGGACTCCCACATATTCATCTCCTTCACCATATTCCGCATAGCCTATATAATTATCCATATTTACTGTTTTAAAGCCATAACTTTTTGCTATTTCTAAGGCTTTTTCCAATCCCATGGCTACATCTTTTCCAAAGGGATACTCCTTAGTTTTTTCTCCCTTTACTGTAGCTTTACTTAATAACAAATTTAAATCTTTTAAAAAATCTTCTTCTATTTTAAATTCTTGAAAAAAATCCATAGCTTTCTCCTATCTCTTCATGTTTCTAATTTCCTCTAACATGTGGGGATCTATTCTTCTACAAAATTCCGTGATTGCCTTTACAGTATCCACATAGTCTTTACGATGTATTACAAGCCTATGGGAATGCATATATCTAGTTGGAATAGATAAAGTCATAGTTATAACTCCTTGAAAGGTCTTGTGTATGTTCCCAGCATCAGTTCCTCCAGCTACCATACAGTCATAATTTATATCTATACCAATATCTTCACATATGTCTTCCATCTTATTTAAAAGTCCCCTATGTGCCAAAGTTGATGAATCTAATATGCTAAGTATAACTCCTCCACCTAAGTTTATATCGCCCTTATCCATTGGAGTATCCTTGGCTGTAGTAACATCTAAAGCAAAAGCTATATCTGGATTGATTTTATGTGTTGCAGTTCTAGCTCCTCTTAAACCCACTTCTTCTTGTACTGTGCCTACTGCATAAATATTAGCTTCATGTTCTGAACCTTGAAGATTCTTTAGAACGTCTATAGCCACCGCTCCTCCAATTCTATCATCCCATGCCTTAGCTAATAAATAATTAGGGTTATTCATAACTTGGAACTTTGTATTAGGAGTTATCATATCTCCTATTTGTACCCCTAATGCCTCCACCTGTTCTCTACTATCAACACCTAAATCTAAAAACAAATCTCCAGGCTTTATAACCTTGCTCTTTTCTTCCTGAGACATACCATGGGGTGCTCTACTACCAACTACCCCTAGGATTTTTCCACCTAAAGAAGTAGTTATTATCATCTCTTGAGATGGAAGTACGTGACCCCACCATCCTCCCACAGGCAAGAGCTTAACATATCCATTATCATCTATCCCTTTTACCATAAACCCTACTTCATCCATATGTCCTGCAATCATTATCTTTGGTCCAGTTTCTTTTCCCTTTTTTAAACCAATGATAGATCCTAAATTATCATAGGATATTTCATCTGCATATCTATCTAAGTATGTTTTCATCACCCTGCTAACTTCTTTTTCACAGCCTGAAATTCCGTCAGCCTCAGTGAGATCCTTTAACATTTGTAAGTCTACTTCACCATATGGTTCTATATTGTTTCTCTTCATGAGTTTCCCTCCTAAGACTATCTATTTTCTGCCTTAAAGCCTTGAATTTTTTCTACACTTAAAGATTTTATTACTTCTATAATAGCTTTCCTAGATGCTATATAATCTTCCACATCTATAACTCCGCTATTACTTTGAAGGTTCCTTCCGCAGATGCAAATATTTAAAGTTGGGCACCCCTTAAGAAGCTTGTGAATCCAGCCTCCATCTCCATCTCCCATAGAAAAATAAGGTTGATGCTTTATTTCTTTTTCTTTGCACAAATTTGTTAAGTGTCCTAACAAAGCTCTGTTTGGCATCATAGATTTATCATAATAGTTAATCAAAACTCCATGACCAAGTTTTCCAACTGCTTCACTATCTCCTGTAGCATCATTGGCTGAAAGACAGTCTAGTACAATTCCTAAATCTGGAGCAATCAGATTTGTTGAAGTTTGTGCTCCTCTTAATCCAACTTCATGCTGTACTGTGCATCCTACATAAAGATCAAAGTCTAACTTCTCATCCTTTAAGCTTTCCAAAACCTCTATTCCCATTACACAGCCATAGCCGTTGTTCCATCCTTTAGAAAGAAGTCTTTTCTCATTAGCTAACACTTGAAACTCTCCAGCAACTACTACTGAATCACCTGGTTTTATTCCTAGTTGTGCTACTTCCTCCCTGCTGGTTGATCCTATATCTACAGCCATATCCTTAACCTCTGGCACCTTAGATTCTTCTTTTAAGGTTGATAGTATATAACCATTAATTTTTTCATCCTTTCCATTGGATATTTTAACTCTTTGTCCAATAAGTCCTTGTTTACATATAGCGCCTAAAGGTAGAATTCTTATTAATCCCTCTTTAGATATGTCCTTTACTACAAAACCTATTTCATCCATATGTCCACTGATTAGTACCTTAGGGGCGTTGCTTTTTCCACAGCGTTTCACAGCAAAAACAGATCCTAAATTATCAAATATTATTTCATCTGCGTATTTCTTATAATACTTTTGAAGTGCTTTACATATTTCCACTTCATTTCCTGAAACTCCTATTGTTTGAGTAAATTCCTTCATCAATTCCAATGTATTTTTACTTAAATTCATATTATTAACCTCTTTTCTTCTTTAAGTTACTTTGCAAGTTTATATATCCCTTGAGCATATATTTTTGCATTTGTCTCTATATCACTTATATCCATGTATTCATTAGGATTATGGGAAATTCCTTTTTGCCCTGGGAAAGAAGGACCAAAAGGCACTATATTAGGCATGGCCTTAGCATAAGTACCTCCTGTAGTTGTCACTGGAGTACCATCTAGACCTGTTATCTCTTCATAAGCTTCCTGTAAAGACCTTACCATAAAGCAATCTTTCTCAAATTTTACGGCATCATAATTGTGTAAAAGCTCAATAGCTATATTTTCTGTAGCTTTATCTCCTATTTTCTTCATTAATTCTTCTATAGTTACTACTGCTGGGTAGCTTAAGGTAAACTTAAAGTTCAAAGTATTTTCTTCATTGTATAGGTTATATCCTCTCATAGCCATAACCCCAAACTCCTTATCATCATAGTTAATACCTAAGCGATCTCCATTAGAATTGCTGGAAAGAAAATATTTATTTACAAAATCAAAGAATTCTTTAGTCAATTCCTCTCTATATGATTCTTTTAATTTAACTTTAGCCACAATAACAGCTCTGCCACGTTCTCCATAAACCACTGGATACTTGCAGTCTGGCGTAAAACCAAAACGCGGTGGCTGCTCAACCGCTAGATAATGCGGGATATCCGACATGCCGCTTTCTTCATCTGNNTTAATTGCATAAAGGCCATAAAGGGCACTGATTATTGGACCTTTATTGTCAAGAACTCCTCTGCTGTAAATTTTGCCCTTTTCTACATGTCCACTAAAAGGTGGGTTAATCCATCCTTCTTCTGTTGGTACTACATCTAAGTGCCCTAGAACCCCAACATAGTCATCTCCTTGGCCAAATTCAGCATAACCCATATATCCATCTATATTCTTTGTTTTGAAGCCCAGTTTTTCAGCTATGGACAATGCCTTTAATAAGGCTCTATTTACCTCTTCTCCAAAGGGAGCATTTTCTTTAGGCTCACTTTCTATACTAGGTATTCTAACTACATCAATTATGTCATCAATCATCTGGTCTCTATATTTATCTATATAATCATTAAGAATTTTTTCCATCTTAAACATGAATCTCATAGGATGTTATGCCTGCTTTTTGCAAGCCACCTTATAAGACTATCCTCCTATACTTTAATTATATATCCTTGTCTAATTTAACAATATACATTGTATTAAAAAATCAGTGGTAGCCTAATAAATTAGACTACCACCATTAAATTAATAGCAAACTTCCTTTACATAGGCTTCCACGTTTTCTTTGTCTGCCTTCTTTTTAGCTAATATACAAATATGTCTTAATGCTTCACTTAGTCCAATGCCACCCTTTTTAGGCATGTTAACAATATTTACCATATTTTTATAATTCTTAATTGTATCTTCACATTCCTTGGACATTGCAGCTATAGCTGGAATATCTGTATTATTGTTAATTTCATTTGCTAGTACTGCACACATTTCTGCATATCCTGCATAGTTAAAGGCTGGTCCACATATAACCACATCTGGACTCATTTTTTTAACCATGGCTACCATTTTTGTTTTAACTTCTTCTTTATTTTCTTCAAAAAATCCATTTCCACAATATAGGCATGCTGTAATTTTTCCTTCTACTTCTTTTAAGTATGGCTCTAGCATACTTGCTGAACCAATAGCCATACCTTTGCCTCCTAGTGGTAAATTAGGATTTTCTTTTCCACCAAGCCCTGCTTGAGTTTGGTCAAAGATCATTAAAATCTTCATAAACTGCCTCCTAAAGATCATCAAAGGATAAATCATCAAAGGAGATGTCTTCCTCTTCTGATGCATTGTTCTTTGCGTCTTGTTCATCTTTTAAGTACTGTTTATCTAACATTTTAATAAATGGATAGTAAATCAAACATCCCAAGAATAACAGTAAAAACTGCCACAAACCAGCCATCAAGCTTCCTGTAGATAGATATCCTGAGAATCCTATAGGTGTTGTCCATGGTAAGGATACTCCTGTTGTATAAGGGATAATTCCAGCTTGAGTAGCTAAAGTAGAAAGTACTAGATTTACTACTGGCACTCCAACAAATGGTATTATTAATACTGGGTTTAATACTATTGGTAATCCAAAAATAATTGGCTCATTTATTCCAAATATTCCTGGTACAATAGATAGTTTACCCAATTGAGTAATTCTCTTTGACTTACAGAACAATAACATAACTATAACTAGTGAAAGAGTACTTCCGCCTCCTCCAAATCCTGTAAAGAAGTTAGAGAATGGGTCTGTGAATATGTTTGGTAATGTTAATCCTGCTTCAAATGCCTCTAAGTTTTCAATAGTTAGTATCTTTGTTATTGGTCCAAATACTGAATTTGCAACAGCTGGCCCGTTGATTCCGAAGAACCAGAACACTGTACATGCTAAACTGTATATAATTTGTGCTGTTAATGTATTACCAACACCCTTTAGTGGAGTTTGTAATACTGTATATATAAAATTATGAGCTGTTTCAAAAGAAGTAAACTCAAATCCTATTCTTATAAAGAAGAATAATAATATAACGATTGCACTTGGAATTAACGCTGCAAAGGAGTCACATACTGCTGGTGGCACTCCATCTGGCATTTTAATTGTCCATCCTTTTTTATATACCCAGTTAAATACCCAAACTGATAATAAAGATATAATAAGAGCTAAGAATATACCATTAGATCCTACATATTCAAAGCCTAATCCACTAATAGTTCCTGGTCCGTCAACACCTTCAAAAGGAAGTCTTGTTGGCATTACTATGATAAAAGAAACTATTGCAACTGCTGCTCCTTGAATTGCATCTCCTTTTAACTCTCTAGCATAGGCATATCCAGTTCCTAGAGCTGTAAGTAAGGCTACTATATTAAATGTAGCTCTTGATACGTTGGTAAACCAAGTTTCCCAACCAGTACCTAAATATTTAGTCCAAAATTCTGACCAGCCCGGTATTGGGAAGTTAGCTATTAATAGAAATATTGATCCAACTATTAATAATGGTGTAGTTATTAGAAAGCCATCACGGATAGCGCATAGTATTTTATTTTTACCCAGCTTATCCGCCACAGGCATTAAAACTTTCTCTAATGTTGAAAACATGTAAAACCCTCCTATTGTTTATTCTTTTTTATAGCCATAATTGCTTTTTTTAGAACTTTTTCCCCATCCATCATTCCATAATCAGCGGAATCGATTACTTCAATTGGAATATTTAGATCACCAAATCTCTCCATAGTTTCTTCATACAAGTACTTTACTTGTGGTCCCAAAAGTATGCAGTCTGGCTTAAGTGTCTCAACTATTTCCCCTAGCTTTCCATGTGGAAAAGCTTTAACTTCAACAGGTAAATTATGAGCATCAGCTACTTTTTGCATCTTGCTTGCTAATAAACTAGTAGACATTCCTTGACTACAAAACAAATAGATTTTTTTCATAACCTTTCACCCCTCTAAAATATTTATTATTTAATAAATTATAATTTATTATTAACTATCTTTAATGAGTTAAGTTAACTCAATGACCTTAGTACCTCCAATAAAATCATGAATCATCCTTTTCTCTTTAGTAGTATAGATCATAACTACAGATATTATTGTTATTACTGAAGCTATTGTTCCCAATGTAGAATAAATTTTATCATTGGTTGCAAGCTGAATAAGTTGTCTAAAATATGAGCCACTGCAAACCATAGCACCTTCTATAATCATAGCTCCAAGAATTTCACGCTTAATCATAGTTGCCAATCTTACATCGCTACCATCCATTGCCACAACTTTTATTCCAAGAAGTTTCTTCCCTAATGTTTGTCCTGTATGAAAAAATGTAGGAACTATGACATAATAGATAAAAACGAAAAATATAGCTGAAATTCCTGATATTATTGCATAATTCATAGACATTTCCTTCAAAGATGATGGTATAGTAGTATTTCCACTGTCTATACTATAAAGCAGCAGTACAGGGATACCTGCAAAAACCGAAGACAAATACCAATCGATTACATATGCAAAAATTCGTCTTAAATTTACAGTTTTCTTGTTTGAATTTTCCATGGATTTATTCTTACTTTTTATGTTAATCTCCTCCCTTTATTATAAAAAGGTTGATTCACACCTATTAGGTTTAGGTAATTTATCTTTCCCTTATTACATTAGCAATATCTATGCCAACTTATATTAAACTCGAAAAACCCCTATTTTTCAACATAAAATTATATTTAATTATAATTTTATATGTTTTTTTCAAAAGTGTATAATATGTTAATACACTTTTGAAAGGTTTACTTTTGTTTTTGTATAGTAGTGTATCGTTATAAAAGCTCAATTTTATACATTAATCACTTTCTTTAATACACTATTGTGAATGATTTAATAAATACTGTTATAAAAGTCTGATTTTTTTAAAATTATGGTAAAATCATAGTATGTTGCATGTTATTTATGGTTTTATTTGAAGGTAAAAGAAAGGATGATTTTGATGAAACTTAGTTCTCATTGTATGTATTGCTTAGTTAAAAGGCAGGAAGAAAGCATAAGTTCTTACAAAGATGAAAATTTGAAATCAAAATATATGAAGGAAGTCCTAAAAATAATCTTCAATTCTGAAGATAAAGATACAGCGCCTGTCATTATTGCTAAAATAAATAAATTGCATCAAAAGTTTTTTAAAACTTCTTATAGCTTTAAAGAACTAAAGAAGGATTATAATGAATTGATGCTTAATGAAGAAAATAGCATATGGGATATTATAAACTCTAAGGAAGATAAGTTACTATGTGCTCTTAAATTTGCCCGTGCTGGTAACTATATTGACTTTGGAGCCATGACTGAAGTTGATAATGAAAAACTTAAATATCTAATAGGCACAGCAGAAGATGAGATTATAGATTTAGATGAGTATATTCACTTTAGAGAAGATTTGATGCAAGGTAAAACATTAATATATCTTACTGATAACTGTGGAGAAATAGTTCTTGATAAACTTCTTATAAAAATAATTAAAGAAGTCTATCCTCATATAAATATAAAGGTTATTGTTAGGGGCATGGAAGTGCTAAACGACGCTACCCTGGAAGATGCAAATTTAGTAGGACTAACAGATATCGTACCAGTCATTGACAATGGTACAGAAGTTGCAGGCACACAACTTGATTCTATAAATTCAGTTTCCAGACAAGCTATAGATAAAGCGGATATAATAATTTCAAAAGGTCAAGGTAACTTTGAAACTCTTCATGGTTGTGGTTTAAATATATATTATTTATTTTTATGCAAATGTGAATGGTTTGTAAGAAGATTCAACTTGGAAAAGTTTAAGGGAGTTTTTATAAATGAAAAAAATCTATACATATAGCATTACCCCAAAAGACTTATTAGTCCTTTGGGGTTCTTAAACATTATAGGGTTCTATTTTCTTTTAATAATTTTCTTAAAATACTCTCAGCAATGATAACTGCATCTTCACTGAACCCATTATGCAAGCCTATTGTTTCTATGGTGTCTTTATAACTTCTATGGCCCAGATAGTCACACAAGTCAATATATTTTTCTACTGGACTATCTATTGTAAATGCCAGCTCTAATCCATTAAGATATGCTGGAATATATCCAATTGTATATTTAGAAAGACTTATAAATGTGTCAAATTGTAAAAGTAATGCTCCTTGGTCTATTTCCTCTTCAAAGTCACTATAATCATATGGATAATATTTTTTTAATATATCACAGTATTTTTTAGACAATTCTTCTAAGGATGCATCCTCATGGGTATAGATATAATTCTCAAATTCATTATCTGAAGTAAACATCATAATGTAAAACATTACATTACTTCCATGGTAGTACCTCCATTTAGCAGCATCTTCTCCGAAAAATTTATCTGCATATTTATAATTAAAGAACTCCATTGTTCGAGAAGCTATTTCTGATATATCTATAGGTGGGATAATATCAAAGGCAGATTTATTACAAAGACCAGATCTGTATTCCTGAAAACTATGTGCAAACTCATGGACTAAAGTAAATACATCATTAGGCTTATTATTATCTTGAGCAAAAATTGGTGCAATGCCTAAAGTATTTATATAATTTTGAAAGCAAACCCCAGGCATTTTCACAGGGGAAGGCTCTAAATCAATACATTTATGCTTTATCAATAAATCAAAATAATCTCCAGTTTCCCTTGAAAAATCATGAAACATTGCATCACAGCCTGATAATAAATCCCCATGTTTAGGCTCTCCATCTGAAAATATACAATCTCTGTCTGCTATAGATACCTTATCTAAATTCATAGTTTCTTTTTGCCAATGTATTACTTGTTCATAAAGGGGTCTTATATATTTTACTATATAAGAAGATAGCTTCTCTATCTCTTCTTCTCCATATTCCTTTCTTCCCCATAAATTATTACCTAAATTGATGTAGTTTTCATATCCATGTAGTTTAGCCCTCTTATTTCTAATCTTAACTATTTCCTTAAAAATGGAGAAAATCTCATCTTTTTTACATAGGTACCCTTTATAAATAGCTTTCTTATATTCTATTCTCTCCACAGCATTATTTTGGGGGATTTGCTTAATTTCACTTATATTCATCTCTTTATCTTGAAAGAAATAAGTCAATCCTTGAATTATATTTTGATATTGATACTGAAGGTTTTGGTCTTCTATAATAAGGTCTTCATCATCTACTCCTTTTAATCCCTCTTCAAGCTGGCTAATTGCATATGGTCCAAACTCCATCTTAAACTCTTCTATAAAGTTAGAATTTAATACTGCCTTACCAATGCATTTAGGTACAATTTTAGAATCCACAGTAGCAACAAATTCTGCAAATTCATTTTGATAAAATGTATTTGTTAAATCACACCATGAATGCAGCTGAACAAGAACTGCCTGAGAACGCACCTTTTTTAATATTTCTTCATATTCTAGATAATTTAATTTAAATTCATTGTAAGTCTTAGATTGTTGTAATTTTTCAGACAACGTCTCTAACTCTTTGGATACTTTATTCATATCTGGTCTTTCATAGTCAATATCCTTATATGCCCAATTATCCACCATATTAATCCCCTTTTCTTCTCTTTTTTTGTAATTATTATAGCATATATAGGATTATTATACTATTATTGTATTTTGAATTGTGAAACCCTTAATTTCTCTGTCTATAGAAATAATTCTATTGGCAAGATTTTGTCCAAACTCTTCCTCATGTTCTACAAAGATCATAGTTCCTGTATACTGTTCTAACGCCATCTCTAATTGCTCTCTAAACAGCCTGTCCATATAATTCAGTGGCTCATCTAATAATAGCATAGAGCTCTCTTTAGTCAGTGCCCTGGCCACATCTACCTTTCTTTGTTCACCTTTGCTAAGAGTTTCTATAGGCCGTTTTAACATTTTTTCATCAAGGTCAAGAATACTACAAATTCTAAGAAAGCTTTCCATAGTTTTCTTCTCTTCAATGTACTCTTTTACCAAACCCTTCTGCCATAATGGTTCCTGAAATACCTGAGAAATTTGTAAATCATCTGCCTTAAAGATGTTTTCTGTCTTTATATCCCCTGATATTATTTTAAGTAAAGTGCTTTTACCTGAACCATTATCACCCCTAAGCCATATGCAATCTCCCTTGCTTATTTCTAAGGAAACCTTGTTAAACAGCAGTTTTTCACCATATCCAAAGGTCAAGTTCTTAACTTGTATAAGGAATCCTTCCTCTTGAATAGACTCTTTAATATCTAACTCTTGAACCTGTTCATAATTCTTAAGAAGATTTTTCTTATATTCTAAAGATTTATTAGCCTGCTCTTCACACCTTTTTGCATGTTTCATAAACTGAGCTCCTCTAGAACCGCTAGATCTTTCAAATTTATCATGATTATTTTTAGTTTCCTCTGCTATATTAGCCCACCTCCTTTTTTCCCCTGCATTATTTTCTAGAGAAGCTATTTCCCTTTCTAGTTTAGCTTTAGTCCTAAACTCAAAAGTCTCCTTCATATCACTATTTTTCTTCCAAGTACTGTAGTTTCCTTTTTCTAAAGCTATATTTGACTTATTTATAGATAATATGTGGTCTACAGATTCATCCAATAGAGTTTTATCATGAGATACTACTATAAAGCCTTTTTTCTTTTTTAAATATTCTATGATATGACTTTTTCCTTCTCTATCCAAATGATCTGTTGGCTCATCTAAAACAACAAAAGCATTACTTTTTAAAAATAAAGCCATTATCATCATCTTAGTTCTCTCCCCTCCTGAAAGAAGGTTAAAATCTCTATCTAGCAGTTCCTCATCTAGGTTCATAAGCTGTAATTCTTTTTTTATCATAGCCTCCATTTCAAATCCATGGATATTCATATACTTATCCAAAATTTGACTATATTCATCAAAGCCTTCTTTATTTTCATGTTGAATTATTTCATCCATCCTGTCTTCCATGGTTTTCAATGCACCTATATTTTCTTTGATCACATCTATAGTTTTTATATATCTTGAAGAATTATTATATGGAAAATATTCTACATCTATAGATTTTATTATTTGACCTTTATCTGGCTGCAGTTCTCCCTGTATTAACTTTAAAAGAGTAGTCTTTCCTCGACCATTTCTTCCTATCAAACCCAACTTCCAATTAGTATTGATAGTTAAGTTCACTTCTGAAAATATAGGATTATAATATTTTAAATAATGGTAACTCATTTCGCTGATTATTATTTTTGACATAGATACCTCCTGTATTTACCAGCAATCAATGAGAAAACTTCTTATGTGATGCTGGTATCTATTTTACTTTGTTCATTCTTAATTTTCTTAATTTTCTTAACTTAATCATTTTTTTTCATTCCTCCTTTAATACAGCAAAAAAGAGCTCAAGAAAAGACTTGAACAAAAAAACAATTCATCTGTATTATGCAGTACAGAATAAAGCTTCACATAATAATTTTTTTGTGAAATCTTTGCATTACTCTGAACTTATACACATGAATTGTTATTTTCTAATTCTCATACTTAATCTCAACCTCTTAATTTCATAATTCTATGTTATTATTATATTTCATAAATTTTAGCAAGTAAACCCTTAAATAATAAAAATTAGGAGCAAAGGGTATATTTCCTCTATTCTACATTTCATATGTTATGTTTATTATTTAGCTCAGTATTATGTAATAATTTCCTTATCATTATACCTATAATTAAATTTCATAATATTTAAATAACTTTTTTTACTAATTATTTCAATAAATAAAATTTGATAACTACTTTTGTAGAAATTCTTCTGTTTATATTCAATTGTTTTATAATTATATATAAGGAAAATTTATTATATATGTTTCCTTTAGGATATGTTAAAATAAAAAACTTGATATCAATAATTACTAGAGTTGGGGGGCTTATTATGTATATTGACCTTTTTAATGAATCCTATTTAACAGAATCTAATGTAAAAGAATTTATTAGTTCTCTAGATGATTTTGAAGATTGCCTATGGATAAAAAATCTTCAAGGACAATATATTTTTGTAAATACTATGTTGTGCAATATTCTACAAAAAGATAAAAAAACTCTTCTTACTTCAAATGATACGGAAATCTTTGATCCAAACAGTCTAGAATACATAAAAATTAGTGATTTAAACGTTATAAAATCCAGAAAAAAAAGTGTAACAAATGAACATCTATATATAAAAAACAAGGAGATTTTTATTCACACTCATAAGATTCCTATTTTAGATTCCAAAGGTAATTGTAATTCCTTTCTAGCTATCGGCCGTATAATTGATGACAATGAACCATGCTATAATAATTTAATAGCAGATATTAATGAAAGTATGTCCTACAATTTAATCCTTGAAAATGAAAATATTACAGAAGATCTTGTATATAAAGAAATAAATGAATATGTAAGTGATTTATATGATTATCTTGACATAAGTGGTATAAGCATTTGGTTTTATGATAGCTCCAATGAACTTTTAACGAAAAAAACAGCTTTAGGAATAGCTCAATACATATTGGATAATATGCAAATCCCTTTAAGTGTTGATGAAGCAAACTCTTTTATGGAGGGCTTAAAAGTGAAAAATCTTTCTGTTCCTCTAAACTCTTATGAATACCTATATAAAGATACAAAGTACTATGATAAGTATTTAACATTTCTAAAAGACCACTATATAACCTTTCTTCCTATTGTTTATGATTCAAAGCTCTTAGGTATTTTGAATCTCTATCATTCTGTGCCTTTTTACAACAAAGACAACAGCACCTATATAGAGAGATACTCTCAAAGAATAGCTTTATCTTTAAAAAATATTTCTCTTTCAAAAGAACTAACATCACAGTTACAAAAAAAAGTCAAGTTAGAAAATGAGCTAAATATTCTTCTCAATATATCTACCGATTTATGTGCAATTATAGATACAAAAGGTTATATAAAAAAAATAAGTTCAAACCTTCCTGAAATCTTAGGTTGGACTCTTAAGGATTTGAATGATATTCCTATAACCAATATAATAGCGGATACAGATACCAGTGTAAGTTTAACTGAAATTATTCACAATTGTAATAAGAAATTTTGTGGTGGCATATGTAAATTAAAGTGTAAAAATGGAGATTTAAAGTCTATTAAATGGTATTATTATCACGAAGTGAATAGTCCCGAAATTTTTCTTTCTGGTAAAGATGTGACATCCTCCACTAAGCTTCAAAATAAGGTTGTATCTTTAGAATCAAAAGTACAAAGTGAATTGCTTAAAACTGAATTTCTGGCAAACGTTTCCCATGAATTCAAAACTCCTTTAAATATAATATTATCTGCTGTTCAATTGGAATTAGATAATTTTCACAATAACAAAGCAATGCTTAATACTAAATACTTAGATATGATAAAGCAAAACTCCTATAGGCTCCTTAGACTAGTGAACAATTTAATAGACTCAACAGAAATAGATGGTAACTCAATTAAACCAAATAATGAAAATGTAAACTTTATATATTATATAGAAGAAATTGTAGATTCAGTTTCCAGTTACATCAATAATATTGATAGAACTATAATCTTTGACACTGATGAGGAAGAGGTTTATTTAACCTGTGATTTAGAAAAAATTGAACGAATTCTTTTAAATTTAATATCCAACGCCATAAAATATACTGAGCCTAATGGAACAATATCTGTAACTCTAAATACTGATTGGAACAAAAATAGAGTATATGTATCTGTTAAAGATGATGGTGTTGGAATTCCTAAAGATAAATATGATACCATATTCAATCGTTTTAAGCAGGTAGATGATATATTTGTAAGGCGATCTGAAGGAAGCGGGTTAGGGCTTCCATTGGCTAAAACACTAGTTGAATTTCATGGTGGTGAACTATATGTAAACAAAAATGTTCAAAAGGGTTCCGAGTTCATATTCTATATTCCTATAACTGAAGTAGATGAAAATCCTAACCCATCTTCCTTTAATCGAGCAATAAATTCTAGAGTTGAAAGATTTAACGTTGAATTCTCTGATATATACTCTATTCATAAAGAAAGCAAATAAGAAAAGGCTGGGATACTATTTATAAGCATCCCAGCTCTTCACAACTATATTTCAAATTTTTGCACCATTTCATTTAATCTTTCTGCTAGCTCTGCCTGACTTTGAGCTGTTAAAGCTACCTGCTCTATAGCCTTTGTTGTTTCATCCATACCATCCTTTATTGTAAGAGCCTCTGTACTTGATTTTTGAGAAGCCTCAGCCATATTTTGGATTGCTTCACTTACTTGACCTATTGTAGCTGTTACTTCTTCTGACATAGCTGCAATCTCCTCTGACATTTTGCTTACAAAATCAGAATCATTATAATACTGATTTCCTGTTTTCTCATAGGAGTCCAATTGAGCATGGACCTTTCCATTTACAAATTCTAATATATCTTGGCATACGGTATTACTATTTCTAAATGCATTTTGCACCTTTAATATTGTATCCTGAATATGTGTTACCGCTTCCGCCGACTGTTCTGCAAGCTTTCTGACTTCTTCTGCTACAACTGCAAACCCTCTGCCCTGTTCCCCTGCCCTAGCTGCTTCTATTGCTGCATTTAGGGCAAGTAAATTTGTTTGCTGGGCTATTCCTCCAATTGTGTCTGCCATAATCCTTATACTATCAACTACTTTTCCTTCTTCTATTACCGCCATCATTTTTTCTTGCTTTTCATTATATACATCTCTTGTTTCCTCTATTGCCTTTGTGCTGTCATTCTTAACCTTATTAGCTCTTTCTTTAGCATCATTAGCATTGCCACTTCCATCTGTAGCTCTTATAGATAAAACATTCATACTTGAGTTTACTTCCTCAATGGATGCACTTATTTCTTCTGATGCCGCTGTAGATTCCTGCATTCCACAGGTTATTGTATCCACTGCACCATCAATGGTTTCAACCTTGGATGTTAATTCTTCTACCATTGCTGAAAGTTCCTCTGCTGATGCACTTATGTCCTCAGAATTTTCCATAATTATTTTTACTAAACTTCTTACATTTTCTTGTGCAGTGTTTAATGCAATTCCAGATTGTCCAAACTCATCTTTCCCTGTAATTGTAATTGGTGTTGAAAATTCATAATTAGATAGTCTTTTAGCAAAGTCTTTTATTTTGTTTAAAGAAGTCATTATATTTCTTCCAAATATACACCCCATAACCACTATTATTAAGAATATTATAGCCGTATATACTAGTATAGATTTTTTCACATTATTAAATTGTTTTATATTACTTAAGTATGCTTCCTCTGCATCATCTTCATTTAATGATATACACTTCTCTAAGCTTTCAATCATAGTAGTTGATATCAAAGTAGCTTCTGAATTGTATACTTCATCTGCTTCTAGGTAATTATTCTCTTTAGCAAGCTCAATAATTTTGTTCCTGACTTTTATATATTTATCCAAATTATTAGTGAATTCCTCATACACTTTATGTTGCTCTTTAGCTAAAGCTTCATTATAAGGCTCTGGAGTTTCATCATATTCCTTCATTTTTTTAATATTATTCTGTGTTAGCTTTTCTATATCATTTAGATGTTTTTCTAGTTTTAAATTATCTCTTTCGTAAAGGATTTTGACCACTATTCCTCTAGTCTCATGTATATTGCTCTCTATTTCACTTAAAGCTCTAATGGCTCTTAGGTTCCCATGATATATGTATTCAGCATTACTATTTATCTTTTTCGAACTAGATATGCCTTGAGCACCTATTATAAGTATAAAAATGCAGATTACTGAAAAAATTGATATAAGCTTTTTTCTAACTCCTAAATCGTTAAAAAATTTCATTGTATTCCTCCTTTAATGCATATTTTTTAAGCAAAAATTAATGATACTACTACAAATTTACGGCATTTAAGAGCCACTGCATAGAGAAAGTTCATTATCTCATATATACAGTGGCATCACCTGCTTTAACCATATTTAATTAACCTTTATCTTATTATCTATTCATCTTTTCTTTTGCTTTAAGTATTGTCAATATGTAAAGTTTTACATTCTCTAGGTTAGAAATAATATCAGCTCCACCCTAGAGAAGTTCAACTAATACTTGAGCGAAGCCTAAAGTTAATTCATTTAATCTTATGTGCACCTAAAACTAAGTTTTATTTTATACCTTAATTAAAAAAATTCCAAGTATTTCGTATTTTGTTAATCGAATTTTGTATTTTAAAACAATAAATTATCGCTTTCATTGGAATCTTTTACTATAACATATTATTAGTACTTCTCCCTATTGTTAAAGATAAAAATGCATACTCTCCCTGCCTTGTTATCTCTTCCTCTTTAACTGGTATCTCTGTATTAAAAATTGGACCATCTATTACTATAGTATGAAACTCTCCGCCCTCTCCACAGGGATCTATTCCTCTCTGTTCTAACTCCTTAATATAATCTTTGGTCAAGATTTTTCCTAAATCTTCTTCCCTCATTCCTAAATTTAGATTTACAGTTACTATTTTAGTAATAAATCCAAGGTTTATAAACTCTTTAACCTCTTCTCTATGATTCATATTCCATAAAGGCATAGCCAGCTCTAAGCCTACCTCCTTAGTGACTTTTTCATGCCAACATCCATGTTCTGGCATGTCTAAGTCCCCTGTAACTAGAACCTTTGCTCCTTTATTTTTTCCATCCTTCAATAATTTTTTAAAGACCTCCTCATAATTTTCCCAAGTTGCACTACCTTTATAAATAGGTAATCCTATGGCTCTCCCCTGGACATCCAAAATTTCCGGAGTTAATCCATGAGATCTTGACCTTTGGCCTTCTTCTTCCATCATAACTATGAGTCCTATTGCTTTACCCTCCTGCATAGCGTAATATAAGGCTAACACGCTATCTTTACCCCCACTAAAGGATGCTAGAAATTCTTTTCCCTTTGCTCCATTTATCCACTTTTCACTATTACTCATATGTTTAACTATCTCCTTAGATTTCATTTACTTAAATTTAATTACTATTATAAGTATTATACCTCTCCAATGTAAACTATTCACACTAAAAATACCACCTGTTTTTTTAATTCAGGTGGTATTTTAATACATGTTTATATGCTTTTTATTCACATTGGAGACAACAGCAAATAGGACTTAGATATCCTTCACTTGATGCTACTTTTTCTTCACAGGATAACAAACCTCTGTAACCCATTCCTCTGGATTTTTAGTTTCATATGGGCTTACATGATAAATACAAAATGATAATCCATTAAAATCATATCCGTTATCTTTGATCCAATTAGCTACAGCTTCATTGACTTCTGAAATTTGATCATAGCTTCCTTTGTAAGTTGCTGATGCTATTTCAATTGGAGCTACAGTTTTAAAAATCACATTTTCTGTGTTTTCATAATGTCCTTTTACTGATTTCTGTACCTCCACATCCACATCACCTTCCTTATGCTCTCCATCGTGAAAGATAGCTAAAGTATAACAAGGGTCTCCATTTTGAATATTAAGATGTGCAGTCTCTTGCATCAATATCCCCCAAAGGATACCTTCTTTATCATAAGATGGTATCACCTTTCTTACACTTGCTACGGTTCTTTCTGGCAATTCCTTTAATGTTACATTATAATTCATTATTGCATCATCCTTTCCTAACCGATTAATTGTGGTTTCAAGGAGTAATAGCTGTTTGTTAACTTTTTCAGCCTCTTCTCTAGCCTCACACTGCTTTAGAATTAGATACTGCCTGAGTGCCTCTCTGTCAGTATAGCTCTTTAATATCTCACCTATGGTTTGTAGACTAAACCCCATATCCTTTAAAGCTGTAATCCTATTAGCAATAGGTAGTTGTCCCTCACTATAATAGCGGTATCCTGTAAGTTCATCGATATTTTCTGGCTTTAAAAGTCCCATGTCGTCATAATGACGTAACATCCTTATAGTAATCCTTGATAACCTTGAAAAAGTTCCTATTTTCAACATTTAACATTACCTCACATACATGTATGATTTTGAGCTCAATTACAGTATAGAGTATACCATAATGTGAGAGTCAACTAGCTATTTTCAATTTTGCACAAAAAAAATTGCCCCTGAAAATTCAAGAGCAATCCTACAAATAAAACATTTATAGGAATCAAATAAAATAAAACACAAAAACTTATATATATTTTATATCATTTTTACAATAATGTAAATATTTTATTTATTGCTATATTTCTTTCTAACACTGAAAATCTATCATAGAAGAATTATAAAATTTATTAAATGTTAGTTGAACTTATCTATGGTAATAGCCGCTGTTATCTCCAACCTAAATATGGTGGAGTGTTACATCAGATAGACATCAGATGAAAATGTAACTGACCAAATACATTGGTCAGTCTAAATGTAAACTATTTATTTTTTTATTATAAACTTCATATAGAATATTTCTCTTTTTCTACCAAAAGCAAGTTTCCTAGCCCACTTAGTGGGAACTTTTTTTAAATCCTCATTATCTAAAATTGATAAATCTGTCATTATAATATCCTTGTCTTTATATTTTTTCCCTAATATCTGGCTAAGATAATGTATATCTAACTTAGGAAGTTTTCTATACTGAATTTCTTTGCTTTCGTAAAGATGGCAATAAGTTGTATAGATGGTAAGAACTCCTTTATTTTTAGCAACTTTTCTTATACCATCTAATATATTGCTTTCTCCTTTTACAATTCCATCTCTCAAGGTACCCCAAGGTAAATTTATATATATATTATCAACCACAGAGGATAAAGCTTTAGACAAATTTTCTATATCACTGAGGATATAAATTAAATTTTCTAATCCGCCTTTTTCAGTTTTTTTACTAGCTTTTCTTGAATATTCCTCCATGGAATCAGGTGATATATCTATACCTATATACATTGTATTTAAATTTCTTTTAGCCTCTTTATAAACAAATTCGCCTTGCCCTGTACCAATGTCCAATACAACGGATTTGTACTTATTGATTATATGAATTAGCTCTTCATCACTTATCTCTTTAATTTTCTTTCCTATAACTATTTTCAATTATAAACCCTCCAAATCTCTTTATTTAAATCAATAAAAAGATTTAATGGAGGACCACGGGAAAATTTATATTTACTATGGTCTAGATTTACAATAGAAAATTTTCTTAGTTATTATCTGAATCTATAACGATAAACCATGGCTATCTCCCTTCAAGTTTAAACTTATCTAAAGTCATATCTACTTTTATCTCTAATCTGAATAAGTTAGAGTGTTAAAGCAGATAGACACTGGATAAATATAATATATATATATTATACAATATTATCTATATTATGCCATGGGTTTTTCATTTAATTTCTATGTTCCTTAGATATTAGTTTTTGCTTCACCTTTATACAAATTAAACTGTTTGACTAACTCTTTTAGCATAAATGCCTGACTGGTCATTTCTTCTGAAGCTGCCGCACTTTCTTCAGCCGTTGCAGAGTTTGCTTGAACAACTCCAGATATTTGCTCTATGGCTTTATTAATTTCGTTTACTGAAACAGCCTGTTCCTCAAAGGATTTTGCAATTGTATTTATAAGGCTAGTTACATTCTCTGATTTCTCCACAATACTTATTAATGTTTCTGCAGTGATATTGGCTACATTGGTACCATTTTCTATAGATTTAATTGTATTTTCTATTAAACTAGAAGTTTCTTGAACAGCCTCTGCACTTCCATTAGCTAGATTTCTAACTTCATTAGCTACTACTGTGAATCCCCTTCCAGCTTCCCCTGCCCTAGCTGCTTCAATAGAGGCATTTAAGGAAAGCAAATTAGTTTCATTGGCTATATCATTAATTGTCTCTATTATATTTCTAATTTGTCTTGAAGTATCCGATATTTCCTTCATAGCTACAATCATTTTGTCCATTTGTTCATTACCAGTTAAAATAACTTTTTTAGTATCTTCTGTAATAACCGTTGATTCTTGAGCATTCTTAGCATTAACTATAACTTGTTCTGAAACCTCATTAAGAGAGGCTGCAACTTCCTCTATAGCACTTGCCTGCTCTGTGGCACCTTCACTGAGACTTTGTGCCGCCAACGCTACCTGCTCTGACGCACTAGCAACCTGGTCTGAAGCTCCTATAATTTGAGTCATAGTTTCACTAAGTTTTTCTAAGATTATTTGGATAGCATCTTGTATTTGTTTGTATACCCCTACAAACTCAGTAGTAGGAGATATGTTGAAATTTCCATTGGCTATTTCTCTCAATCCTCTTACGGTGTCTAATATAATCCCATTAGTTATACTAACCATTTTATTCATACTACTCATTAAACTTCCTATTTCATCATCACTGTTATATGACATATTTATATTAAAGTCCCCCTCAGCAAGCTTTAATGCAACATCTTCAATTTCACTTAAGGGTTTACTTATACCATCTGCTATATATTTTGCAAACATTATAGATATGCCAATTCCACAAACTATTGCAATAATCATTATTAGCATCATTATTCTTCCCTGAGAAGTAAGCTTGTCTGATAGAGTTACTCCTTCTTCAGTGTTCATTTTTATAATACTGCTTACATCTTCTACTATCTTTTTAACCTTTGGCTCTGCTTCATTAATCCATAGATTATATGCCTCCCTTTGGTTATTTACCATTCCTAACTCCACAACTTTATCCCTAACACTCCTGTAAGATGTTAATTCATTTTTGATATTATCAAAAATCTTTTTACTATCATTAGACATATTCATATTGTTAACTTTATTAATTAATTGGTCTACTAAATTTTTGCTGTCTTCTAGTTTTTTATAAGCATCATCTAATTTACTCTTTTCCGTCAAAAAAACAATATCCTTGGTATATGATATATTTTCATTAAGTTCCATTCCAAATTCTCCTATCATGCCTTGTGAAAATCCATAGTTTTCCAAGGCATCTGAGTATTCATTATCCGATTTTTGAAATAGATACATTCCTAAAATTCCAGAAAAACTTGCTATGGCAACACAAATAATAAATGATATTCTAAGCCTTTTCCCGATTTTTAAATTTTTTAACATAAAAAATCCTCCCCTGAAAATCGTTTTCTATAATTTTATTTAAAAAAGACACCTTGCTTGTTAGCAAGATGCATTCTAAATAACCATAATATGTTATACATTATTATTTGGCTGCAACTGGCTATCTTAGCTTTTAACTTTAGACCCTATAGTTTTGCGTCCTTATATTTCTATAAGTTTGCCTATTAAATTTTAAAATTATAAATTTATATAATAACTTTTTGCTACTCTACATAGACATATTACAACATTGTGCTTAGCTTAATGCTACATATATTTTCAATATTTTTATTATTTTTGTCATTTTATATACTTATATGTTGAAAATCACTTTTACACATAAACTTTTACTTATCTTTTAATAGAATCCAAGCCTCGTAAAGATCGTATATATCTTCCTTCCCCTGGGTACATATAAATCTGCATATTACATCTGAATCTGCCTCTCTTCCATTTGTTTTTAACCAACTTTTTGTTTTCTCTATGAACTCCATTGGTTCACATTCATAATTTGTAACAAAATGAGTAAAAAGATATTCCTTTTGCTTATTTTTTTCTATTATATGATATTCATAAGAAATATTCTGTTTATAAAAGTGGAATAAATTATCCTTTGTAATTTCTACAGCAAACTTTATTGAGTTCACAAAATTACTGTTAAACAAATCTTCCTTGTTAATATAAATCGTATGCTTAGTTATATCTGAACATATGAGATCTGCATATTTTAAGTATTCCTTGCTATTAAAAGTTGCTATTATGATGTTCTCATCACTATTTATAACCTTTAATTTTCCTTTCATGTTGTTAGCAACTTTCATTCTATTTTCTAAATTTATTAAAGCTTCTCTCCACTTTTTAAATTCAATAATTTTTTCATCTATTTGCATCATTTTTTCATTTAATATTGTTTCAATTTTATCTTTATCAGTTGTTCCTATGATATTTGAAATTTCTTCAATGGAAAGTCCAATGTTTTTTAGAAGCAACACAGCCTTTATTTGTCTAATGTGTCTATGACTGTAATATCTATAGGAATTGTTTCGGTCTATTTCAGGGCTTATCAATCCTTTCTTTTCATAAAATCTAATAGTAAATGTTGATATGTTGAATAATTTCGAAATTTGTCCAATTGAATAACGGGTATTCATGTATCCTCCTAAATCATTAAACCTTCGGCCAAGCATAATTTATTATGTTGATAAAGATTTTAAAGTTTTCATCTGAGTATACCATCTATGTTAGACTAAATGTCAAGATACTATCTTCATAAAAAAAAAGATTAAAATTTATAATTTTAATCTCTCAAAATATATTATTTCTTATAATTATTTTTATTATATGATTTTAACTCATGTAAAGTCATATCTGCTATTATTTTCCGACCAAAGAACCTAAAGTTTTATATTAACTACATATTAGATAAATATTCAAAACTTTTCTTAAATCTTTCCATACCTTTCTCCAGTTTAGATAAGGGGCAACCGCAATTTAAACGTAGATACTTTTCTCCGCCATAAACCTCTCCCTTCATGATTCCAACCCCACCTACATCAACTAAAGCTCTTTGTATTTCTTCTGATGAGTAGGGAACCTGTCTACAATCAATCCATGCTAAATAAGTTCCTTCTGGTTTTCTAAATTTAATATTATTAAAATTATCTTTTATAAACTTATCCACAAAATTCATATTATTATTTATATAATCCACTAGTTGTTCCACATAGTAATCACATTCATTGTAGGAAACCATAGTAGCATGCATACCTAGGATGCTAACGGAGTTTAAAAAATCCTTAGTTCTAGTGTGATCTATGAAGATTTCCCTTGTATTATCATTAGGAATGATAACATAAGATCCTATAAGCCCTGGATAGTTAAAGGTTTTACTTCCTGATGAAACTAAATATATGTTGCTATATTGTGAATAGTAAGTTAGAATTGGAACATGCTTATATCCTGGCATAACAATATCGCTATGAATCTCATCACTTATTATTTTCACATTATACCTTTGGCAAATCTCAATAATTTTCTTTAGTTCCTCATGGCGCCATACCCTTCCTGTTGGATTATGTGGTGAACATAATAGAAAAACTTTGCATTGCCTTATAACTTTCTCTAGCTCTTCATAATCTATATAAAAAATCCCATCCTCTTCCCTTAAATTAATAGATAATAATTCAAATTCATTCTTTTCTATGACATTAAAAAAAGCATCATACATAGGTTTAAAGGTAGCTATTTTGTCTTGATTATCACATAATATCCTTAATAATAAAGATACAGAGTACATCACCGAAGGACTATATACCACCCACTCCTCTTTAGCTTCACAATTAAACCTTCTCATATAATAATTTGTAATAGCGCCCTTAAAATCTTTGTGATTCCATCTTGAGTATCCATATATTTGATGACTTAATACATCTTTAAGCTTCTCATAAACTGGCAATGGGACTTTAAAGTCAGTGTCCGATATGGAAAAAGGAATTAAGTCCTTTTTATTAAATCTATCCTCTATGTAATCCCATTGAGTACAGTAGGTGTTTAACCTATTATTTACCTCATCAAAATTATGCTTCATGCTAAGCCTCCAATATTATAATTTCTTTAGTTGTATTATTTAAAGGTACACCTACCTCATTTTCTATAAGTACATCATCTTCTATTCTTACCCCTCCTAAATTAGGCACATATATTCCTGGTTCACAGGACATAATCATATTATCCTCTAAAATAGCTTTGGATGATTGATTTAACATAGGATATTCTGACCCATCTCCTATGCCAATGCCATGGCCTAATCCATGATTAAAGTATTGTCCATATCCATGATCCTCTATAATATTTCTAACTATGTTGTCAACATCCCGTGCCTTAACCCTTGCTTTTATTGAATCAATACCAGCTTGTTGAGCCTTCTTCACTGTTTCATATATGTTTTTTATTTTTTCTGTAGGTTGTCCTAAAAAAATCATCCTTGTCATATCTGATTGATAGTTTTTATATTCTATTCCAAAGTCAATCATTATTCCCTCATGATTCTCTACTTTTCTATTAGTAGGCCTTCCATGGGGCAATGCAGTTCTGGGCCCTGAAGTGATAACTGGGTCGAAGGATAGCTTGCTAACTCCAGCTTTTAATGAGTAATAATGCACTAATGCATTGATTTCATTTTCACTTATTCCTACTTTAATGTGCTTTATTACATTATTAAAAATTTCATCTGTAATTTTACATCCTTTTCTTATTATAGCTATCTCATCCTTATCCTTTATGATTCTTACTTCATTAAGTTCCTCTCCAATTAAAGATACCTTAAAATCATAGCTTTTTAGATCCTCATACTCTAAAATTGAAAATGAGTTTCCTTCTATACCCAAGTTAGAATAATTGAACTTTCTAAAAATCTCTTCTATAACTTTAAAGTGTGATTTATGAGATTTGGCTTCTGTATTCTCTATTATATAAAAATCCTTCTCTTTTGTTTTAGCCTCCTCCACATATCTTCCATCTAATATAAGATATCCTTGATCCTTTGTTATTAGTACAAGAACTCCGCTACCTGTTAAGGTATCCAAATATTTCTTCATAGTTTTTGACTTGATTAATATTCCATCAATATTCATATGATTTATTAAGTTTCTTAGCTTTTGTACATGTTTAGCCATGTATTTCACCTCTATTATTCATATATTCACTGAAAGGCAAGCTATAAAGCTTGCCTTAGTTCCTAGAAATCTAAATCTCCTAATAATGCCTCATCCTCTTTTGATATCTTTGACTCCTCTGTCTGTTCCTTTAAATTATTTTGCTTCTCATATAATTTAAAGAATGGATACCAAATTAAGATGGAACCTAACATTTGTAATCCATTAACTATAATAGTTCTCCAGTCTCCATTTACTAAGAAACCTTCTAAAAATACTCCAACATATGGTGGATTAAAGAAAGGTTTGGCTAAAAGTCCAGCTTTCATTAAAAATGCAGGGAACGTACCTAGTATAGTTCCTCCTATTACATAGGGTAAGAAAAATGTGGGATTTAAAACTATAGGTGCTCCAAACAATATTGGTTCATTTATTCCAAATAAAGCTGGTATTAAGGAAACTTGTCCTACACGTTTAGATGCTTTGTTTTTAGATAATAAACACCAGAATACCAATCCAAAGGTTACACCTGTTCCTGTAAAGTTTGCAAAGGCACTAGTCATACCTCCTGTATAAAAGTGTGGTAATACTTGTCCACTAGCCATTGCTTCTATATTTTCTGCAAGGAATTGTGCTGCTATAGGTGCAGTTATTGGTGACAATACTGATGGATGTATTCCAAAGAAAAATAATAAACATCCTAAGAATGTGATAAATACAAATACAAATGGATTGTCTAAAGATCCTACTAATGGTGCTAAAAACTGTGTTAATATTTCTGGTGGTAAAACATCAAAAATAGCTAATGAAGTTAAACGTATTGTTATAAATACACCAACTATAATAACTGTGGTTGGAATTAGTTCAAAGGATCTGGAAACAAAGTCCGGAACACTTTCTGGCATACGTATGGTGAAGTTCTTCTTTTTGCACCACTTGTATAAGGCTACTGCTAGAATTCCTGCTATCATAGCCATAAATAATCCCTTAGTTCCTAAGTACTTTAGGTTCATTCCGCCATCTTCTTTCAAACTAAAGGTCAGCAATAAGAATCCTACTGCCCCAAGAACCATACATCCTGGTACGTATAATTTATAATGTTCCCCTAAGAAATATGTAATGCATAAACATACATAGAACCCCATCATCCCAATGGTAAGATTGAATGGCAAATAAAAATTATCTATATTATTCAAAATAAATTGTGATACTGGGTTCTCCTGTCCCATCATATTAGCCAAGGCTTCTGGAATTAAGCATAAACTTCCAATAATTAAGATTGGAGTCATTGCAACCATAGATTTTTTTATAGCACTTAAGTGAGGTTGTTTATCCATTTTTTGTGCTATTGGTGTAAGGTACCTATTCATAAAGGCCTCAAATTTTTCAAACATGTTTCTCCCCCTTATTTAAAGTATTACTTTGATAGCTGAGATTTTTTATGGGCAATCAACGCCATCTTTAATGCTGTTGCTCCATCCATCTTCCCATAAGTATCTTGATCTATGACTGTGTAGGGTATTTTGTTAGGCTCTAATATCTTTTTGATATAATCTAACTTATGAGCAATTTGTGGCCCCACCACAACTACATCACAGCCATCTACTTCTTGTTCTAGCAAGTCTACTGGTATTGCTGTGAATTGAAAATCATCCACATCGAGTTTTTGACTTCCCTTCAATGTTTTCTTCATACTATCCATTAGCATGGTAGTAGAAAATCCTCCAGCACAACATAAAACTATTTTCATTTTAACCCTCCTTTGATTCAAATACTTCTATGATTTTTTCTATAAGATCTCTCGTAAGTTGCGATGTCATATAATGATCTTGGGCGTGAACCATAAGTAAGCTCACTTGAGCCCTATTCTCCGCATCTTGCGAAAGTTCTGATTGAATTAATTGAGTTTGGGCTTTATGTGCTTCTAAGTCTATTTCCTTTGCTTCTTTTAAAAGCTGTCTTGCCCCTTGGTAATCTCCCTCTTTAACCTTGTCCAAAGCTTTGAATGCTTTAGCCTTACTTTCTCCTGAGGATGATATGATTTGTAAGATTTGCATTTCTAATTCATTCATTTTATGCTCTCCTTTATATGTAACTTGATACTTTGCAGTATTCACTTTTGTTAAATGACTCTATAACTACTAAAATTAGCTCAATTAGTGATTCAACATCGTTTAAATCCACCATAGAATAAGTTCCATGACAATATCTTAGTGGTATTCCTAACACAATAGATAGTTTTCCTCCATTGACCATATGAGCATTGGCCGCATCTGTGCCTCCTCCTGAAAACATATCACATTGAAACTTTATATTATTTTCTCTTGCTTTATCCTTAATCCACCTTAGAAATTTTTTATTAGGAATCATAGTTTTATCATAATGCACTATTAGACAACCCTTCCCAATTTTTCTTTCACTCCTATAATCTCTTACTAAGTCTGGTGCACAGGCCACGTCTACTGCAAAAATAATATCTGGATTTATAATATCAGTTGTACATTTTCCTCCTCTAGTTCCTACTTCCTCAGAGCTAGTAAAACAAAGATATACATCATTATCATGGTTCATAGTTTTAATTCTTTTATCAACTTCCTTTAACACATAGCAACCTACCCTGTCATCAAGGGCCTTAGCCATCATTACACCATCATTGAGCATGCAACTCTTGCTATCAAAAGAAACCATATCTCCTATGTTTACTCCAGTAGCAATAACTTCATCTCTTGAATCTAATCCTATGTCTACATATATATCTTTTACCCTGTTGTTGTCATCATAAGAACAATTCATAAGTCCTTTAATTTTTGTTCCATTGTCTATAGTGACATTTACCGATTGAAACCCCTTGGCTGAATCCTTTACTCCTCCCACAGGAATTACATTGAGCATACCTATATCACTTATGTTTTTAACTAAAAATCCTACTTCATCCATATGAGCACAAAACATCAACTTAGGTCCTGATCCTTTATGGTTAACAATTACACTTCCAAGACCATCATAGGCAACCTCACCATTTATATTTTCTACTAAAACTTTTCTAACTTCATCCTCATTGGCTGCTATTGCATCGCAATGGCATAATCTTTTTAGAAGTTCTACCTCCATTTTTAATCACCAACCTTTTTGTTAATCAGAGCAATAAACTCCTTAAAGCTGTTTGCCTTAACTAATCCTTGCACCATCTTTGTATCATTCATAATTTCAAATAAATCCTTAGTTATCTCCCTATTAAATTCCAAACTGTCTTTTCTAAGGCATATCATAAAAATGATACTAACCTTTTTCTTATTAAAAATAATAGGATTTTTAAACACCTTTATAGCTACTAGGTTTTTATTAGCTTTCATCTCTATTGGGTGGGGAATAGATACCCCATTGTTATAAACCGTTGATGAAAATTCCTCTCTTTTTAAAACATAATTGCTGTAGTTTTCTCCTCCAATATGATCTTTTTCTATAGTCTCAGACATTTCAGTTATGCAGTCTATATAACTTCTATTTTTATCTTCTATAGAAAAGTACTTTGAGTCAAAAAAGGTCTCTATATAATATTCCTTAGCTTTATCAATAGATGTTCCATTTACCTTATTAAACATCACCAGTTGCTTTATCTTTAGCACATCATAGTCGTCTAACAGTTCATTGATATAAATCAATGGTGCCTCTATATCCTTTGTAAAGTCTATAGTAGAAAAGACAATATCTGGTCTAAATTTCTGGAGTTCTTTCATCTGTAACATTGAAAAAGTCTCTATTTGTGCTTTTTCAAATAATCCCTTTATTTTTAATTTTATAAGGTAAGCGCTACCCCCTCCTGATGAACATACAATCGCAATCCTATTATATCGTCTCAACTTGTTTTCTATTTCTCTCTCCATATGAACAGCAAAGTGGGTTGTAATAAATCCTATTTCATCTATAGTTGGCTCTATTCCATACTTTGCATTGAGCATTTCTCCTAGAGATATGGCTATGTTAAAAATCATAGGATATTTAATAGATAGCTCATCTACTATTGGATTTGTATAGGATATTTTGAATTTCAATCTATTTATTAAAGAAGCTATATGTATTGTTAGCAGCTGTTTAAAATCATCATCTAAATTAAAGCTTGTGTTATTTTCTTCATCTATTTGTTGAAGAAAATTGCAAATATCCTTTGGTAGCTCTCCCATATTTTCTGCTGGACTTTTACTGTTTCTAGCTTTTCTCTTTACTAATTCCATTAAGTTTTCAATATCCGCTTCTGGTATGCCTATACCAAATTTATCTTCAATGACCTTTACTGCTGGACATGTGCTGTTGTTCATAGGTGTTTGCAACTCTATGTTTACATAAATAATTACCTTAACCCAAGCAATTACCTCATTTAATTCAACATAATTTATGTTGAAATTTTTTTCCTTAAGATTTTCTATTAATAACTTTTCTACTACTATAAATTTACCTTTCATGGTATAATTAATAGCTTCTTTTACAATCTTATTGTCCTTTAAGTAAAAATCTACCAAAAGCTTTCTGCGATGTACCATTGATTTATTTATTCTTACTCCATAATGAGACTTTCTCTCCATAGCTAAATTATAATTTTCCAAGTAATCGTCTATATATTCTTTATAGTTTTTTATCTGTGATAAACTTGTTTCTAATACATCTACAAGCTGTTCTCTGGGTATAAATCCTTCATGAAGAGCTACATATCCAATGATATTCTCTACGCTTATTCCTGATTTAATATCCATTCCTCTAAGTTCATCTATATATTTATAAAATCTGCATTTATCAACCACTTCCAATAGATAACCTTTTCCCCGTTTTTGAATTAATTTAAATCCCTTTGAATGAGCCACATTTGTTAAGTATGAAAAATCCTTTTGTATAGTCCGCCTGGCTACAGCATTTTTTTCCATAAAATACTCTATAGATAAATAATCATTTGCATCCTCTAACTCTTCAATTATCTGTAAAACTCTCAAGAAGACACCTCCTTTCTGTTTTGTTACCGTTTTCACATCTCTGACTTTATTATAAAATACACCTTATATATATAAAAGATTATTAAATGCACTATAGAGTGCAACTCTTAGCTTAATCTTTTTCTGTGTTTATTTCAAATGATATAAGTTCTTTATGAAAAACCTACAGAATAAAAAATAGGTAGACTTATAAAAATAAATCTACCTAAATCTAGAACTATATTAATGCAGGCTCTTCAGCTACATATTTCCCTGTTACCTCAATTACGTTGCCATCTGGATCTGTTAGCTGGAAATAGTAATAAGGCATCACATTGTTTACATACTTAACTTTAGTAACCTTATCACTTATGCACAAATCTGCTATCCTTGTTCTTTCCTTCTCTAAGTCTTCTACCCAAAAGTTCAATACAAATTTACGTGTATTTTTTGCCTCTGCAATTGAACATAAATCATCAAACTCTTCGCTGTAATCTCCTCTATGCTCTGTTAATTCTGGATTGTCTCTATCAAAGTATCCGTTCATTAAAGATATATTATGTCCCTCAAATTGAAACTGTGCAAATCGTTCCATATTTTTAGAAGTAACTTTCATATTTAAGAGCTTCTCATAAAAATCTATTGATTTTTGAAAGTCTCTCACAATAAGATAAATTGAACCTAAATGCATTCCCTCTCCCCCTAAAAGTTATTCATTATTCCATCTTTTTAAAGTAATGAGCTGCTTTCTCAATGAATTCCGTGCTTCAATTTCATTTTTATAATCATTTATAACAAATGGAATACAGCTTTCCACCATGTCCTCAAAGGTCTCTTCTTTCAAAAACTCTCCTTTTTGAAAACAATATTTACAGTACTCCTGACTACAGCTACCATCAGTATTGTTTCCTAAATCTTCTTTACCCATAATCATTCCACAGCTCTGACATACCAATTTTTCCATTATAATCATCTTCCCTTCCATTATTCTTATCTATGATCGTAGCTGCTACTATCTCCAGCCTATGGAGGTTGGAAGGTTATAGCAGGTAGACATCGATAAATCAATAATATCACCGAAAACATGACATCTGCATGTCTTATTTTATTTAAAAATAATTATCATAAGCTTGTTTTATTCTATCACAAATTTCTTTTTTTACCTTTTCTGGTTCTAGTACTTTAACATCAGGTCCATAGGACATAATCATACTATAGAACCCTTCATCTATTGGATACTTTATGGTCACTATAAAACTTCCATCATCCTTAACCCTAATTTCATGTTCCTCAAAGGAATCATATACTTGAAAAGCTTTAACTTTATTAATATGTAGTATAGTTTTTATGAGTGAAACTTCTTTATTTTCTTGTTGTAAATTTTCTTTTATATTTATGTCATGGTGATTTCTAAGGTTAAAATCATCATTAGTTAAAGAAAGATTCTTTATTCTGGTGATTTTAAAATAGCGAAGATCCTCTTTTCCCAAGCAATAAGCTTTTAAATACCAACTGTTGCCCTTAAAGTATAACTGTATAGGTTCCACTGTCCTAGTTGTCATTTCTCCATATCGGTTATAATAATGAAATTGTACTATATTACATGTTAGAATGGCATTTTTAAGATTATTATATAATTCCTTATTCCTATTACTCCAATCTGAAAAATCAATATCCACCCAGTTTCTTTTTTCATATCTAAACATGACCCGAAGCTTTTTCAGCACTTCTATATATTTTTTATCTGGAACTACCTTCATAGCTTCTAAAGCAGCAATTATCTGCTGTTGTTCTTCTTCCCCCAATATGCCCTTATCAAAAACATAGTTTTCCATAAGGGCAATACCACCATTTCTTCCTTGCTGAGTGTATATGGGTATGCCACTTATAGAAAGGATATCAATATCTCTATGTATAGTTCTTATAGAAACTCCAAAATACTCTGATAATTCCTTAGCCGTAACCATTCTTTTATCAGATAATAAATATAATATTTGGAATAGTCTTTGCACAACTTTCTCCCCCTTTTCTAAATTATAACACCTTTCTTTATTGAACATACCTACCATAAGTAAATGGTGCAAAAAAGAGATTACACTAAATAATAGTATAATCTCCTGGAACTTATAATCTAACAAATTACATTTTTAATCCTCATATAAGTTTTTCAGAAGTTCTATCTCTTTTCCGTATCCCTGAAGATCATTTGGTGTCTCTAGAAAAAATGGTAAATCTCTTAATTTAGGATGATTGATAATCCTTGTAATTGACTCTATTCCTAAGGACCCTTGGCCTATCTTTTCATGTCTATCTTTGTGGCTTTCAAAAGGATTTTTACTATCATTTAAGTGAATAGCATAAAGTTTATCTAGTCCTATAATTCTATCAAATCTCTCTAAAACTTCATCTAAATCATTTACTATATCATATCCACCATCATAAACATGGCAAGTATCAAGACATACTCCCATATGATTTTTTAGTTTAACTCTACTTATAATTTCAGCGATTTCCTCGAAATTTCTTCCAACCTCTGTACCCTTTCCAGCCATGGTTTCTAAAAGTACCTTGGTAGTTTGATTTGGTCTTATAACTTCATTAAGGGTATCTACAATATAATTTATTCCAATGTCTGCTCCCTGTTTAACGTGACTTCCTGGATGAAAATTATAAAGGTTATTTGGAAGATACTCCATTCTAGCTAGGTCATCTACCATAGTCTCCAAAGCAAATTGCCTAACTTTTTCATCTGCTGAACATGGATTTAAAGTGTATGAACCATGAGCCAAAATTTTAGCAAAGTTGTTTTTTTCCATAATTTCTTTCAGTGCCTTTATATCCTTTTCATCTATATCCTTTGCCTTTCCGCCCCTTGGATTTCGTGTGAAAAACTGAAAAGTATTAGCTTTTATTTGTAAAGCTTCCTTCCCCATATTTTCAAACCCTTTAGTTGTTGATAAATGACATCCTATGTTTAACATTAATTTTCCTCCATATTTATGAATTTAATCTTTACTACATAATTAAATCATACTATATTAACATATGTTAAATCAATGGATAATTATTATTATTTAACTTTCATTACAGAGCTATTATTTGGTTTTTTCTTTATTAATAATAGCTTCTCTATATCCTTAACTATTTCATCATTTATTTTATCTAAATATAACCATTTTCCATCATGATACTGTTTGGTATTATCATAAAAATTATTAATATACTCAGAAAAATCTTCTCTTGAACTTTCAAATTTATCTCGTTCAACCTTACCCAATATAATTAATACACGGATGCCTTGTTCTTTTGGATATAATGCACAAAGTGTTTTCCCACCTCTACGATATTTAAGTTCATAAATACCAGTTTTTCCTCCACTATCCCACAAAATATCCATATTGTAATTTTTTAAAATAAAGTCATTAATGTCACACCAATTTCTAAATATATTTTCTCCCATAATATGATTTAATTCCTTTGCTGTCGGTATCTTGTCAAGCATATTCATCCCCCTTTTAATAATTGATCTCATATCTACCTACTATAACGCTCCTCCTCTTATGGTGGAGTTAACACCAGCTAAGACCTTAGATAAGTTCAACTAACATTTGAGTGAAACCCAAATTAAGTTTCACCTGGTATTACTATTATAATCTATATGATATGACAACAGTATGTCATATTATTTAGTGTATCCTTAAATCATTGATTTAAAGCAGAATAAAAGAGTGCAAAAAATAATATAATTTTGCACCCTTTAAGTAAATTCATTAAGGTATTTTCTAAATACTCATATCTATTTTTAATTAATGTTACCTAAAAACTTTCCTTTTTCCATAATTATTTTATCTCCTGCATATATAGTTGGGCTATTAAATACAATGTCAAAATGTCCTTTAGCTAAACTCTTCCCCCCTAAAGATACATTTCGTCCCATGCCTATATGAAAAGTACCATATGTAGATTCATCCTCTATATAGCATCTTCCTTCACAGCGGCTTATACTATTAAGTCCTATTCCAAACTCTGCAGCAATATACATATCTTTATCATTAAAGCTTTTCATATACTCTTTAAGAATTTTCCCATCCTCTGTGTTTTCTATATTGATAAGTCTTCCATTTTTATATTCAAGTTTTACAGGTGAATTCATTTTGCCTATGTACCCAAAGGAACCATCACCATAGGCTACTCCATTGGTTTCTGTTTCCTCCACCGCTAAATACACTTCAAAGCTGGCAGAATCAACTCCTAATTCCCGTACAGATGCACCATTAAAAAAACTTGCACTCCGACCTAGCTTACGAAAGGTTATATCTGTGCCTAGGTCCGTTGTAACACGAATTGTATCTGTTTTATTCATGGCCTCTATTATAGGCAGTGCCATTTTCTTTGCCTCATCAGGATTCATTTCAATAAAATCATATTTCAGCATAGAGTCACCGTTTTTAGTGGAGAGGGGTAGTGATAAGAACTTTTTTCCTTCCTTGATTGCTCTATTGGCTGAATTAGTTGTAATAAGGGAATATGTTGTACCGCCAACGATAATATCATTATCTAGAAATTTTTTCACCAACCACTGTTCCTCAAAAATATCTCCTGGATTTACGCTATCTATAGGTATAACCACAACATCCACTATTGCTCCTTTTTGCATAGCATATTTCTCCATAAGAAGTGCTGCCTTATGCTGATTCTCATCGGTAACTATAAGCAACTTTTCTCCATGAGCTATTTCCAGCCATCTATTTACAATAATGTTAGCACCCTTTTCTTCTGTAATCATATCCAACCCCCTTTTCCCTAGCCTTATCTCATAGCAAATATACCCTAGATAAGTTGAACTAATATTATGATGGATTCAAAATCGCACCTAAAACTAAGGTTCATTTGCTTAATAAGGTCCAGATAGAAATTTATCCACCTGAACCTTATCTTCATTTTGTCTTATTATGAACTAAGCCACCATAAGCATATATATTATTTGGAATACCAAGATACATAATGCTGGTAAAACCTGCTTTTTAATTACCCCATAATCATCCTTCATTTCCAGTATAGCAACTGGTGTAAGGTTGAAGTTTGCTGCCATAGGTGTACATAGGGTTCCACAATATCCACATGTAAGTGCAAGAGAACCTATGATAACAGGATCTGCACCTAGAGCAAGTACAAATGGAGCTCCTATTCCTACTGTAATAACTGTAATAGCCGCAAATGCATTACCCATAATCATTGTAAATAGAGGCATTGCAATGGCATATACTATAATTCCCACTGTCATATTTCCTGATGGTACTACTTTTCCTACTAAATCAGCGATAACTTGACCTACTCCCGCTGCAGTGAATATAGATCCTAAAGCTCCTAAAAGCATAGGAAGCATACTAAAAGCACCAACTGTGTCAAGAAGACGTCTTGAGTCATCGATAAAAACCTTTGGAGTATTTTCCTTTGAGAAAATCATCAATAGGATCATAGAAGCTAAAACACCAACTCCTACTCCCACAAGAGCACTGATCTTTGTAAATAGTGCAAATCCAAGAGCACAGCATCCTATTACAAGGGCAGGGAAGAATATTTTCATACCTATTTTTTTGTAGTTAGCCATGGATTCTTCAGCTGTAGGAATCTTCCAAGTTCCCTTGCTAACTTTATTGAACATAGCTGGTGCAGCCATGATAATAACAAGTACACCAATTATCATGTTTCCAACTTTAACTTTATCTACAACAATTGTTGAAATAGGCTTACCAATAATAAATATAATAGCTAGTGAACACCAAAATATTGCTGTGCCTAAACGGTTAGGGTTTCCTTTGTCTTTAGCATTTTTTATACCTGTATAAAGAGCTACAAAACCCATAATCATATAAAGTATTTCTAAAAGCTTATTGCTAAGGGATAATTCACCAAAATAACTAAACATTATTTATCCTCCTTTGCACTTACAGTCTTTTTAGCTCCATAGTACTTGCTAAATAATTTTTTATCTACCATATAATAGTAAACTGATGCGAATACTGTTGCAAATATAGCTACTGGAATTTGTACCTTTGCAAGGTCAATAAGCTCTACATTGTAGCCAAGTCCTGCTAATGTTGACTGAACTAAAATAGCACCTGAACCACCTACAAATAATACCTGTCCAAAAAACCATGTTATGTTTTCCATACCTGTACTCATACCTTTTAATGCATCCACATGTTCCTCATTAGGTTCATTGCCTGTTGCTTCTATAGCACCTACTGTCATAGGCATAATAACAGGACGTACAAACCCTGCAACTCCTCCAAAACCTACATTAAAGGCTGCAAATATAACTCTCATAATACCATAGAATGCTATTACAAGACCCGATGTTGCATGCTTTGCCTTTGCAATAAGATTTGCTGCTGCTTCCTTTAATCCATTACGTTCAAGGGTACCTGTTGCAAGCATTACAATGATAAAAATACACATACTTCTGTTTGCTATAAATGCGTTACCAAGGTTATCAAGAAGCCCTGTTATCCCAAGACCACCAGTAAGTGATGTAACAAGTGCTGCTATCATGATAATTGATATGGGATTCATTTTAATTGCAAAACCGATAATAACAATTAAGACGCCTAAAAGTTTGATCATTTTCTTACACTCCTTTTTATATTTTATATTTAAATTTATTATAAAAATAAATTTATTGTAAGATTGGTGGACGTTGGCGTATACACTTCAATGAGGATGTCTCATAAACACATTTTGAATTAAGAATCATATCAATTCCTGCAAGGGTATGAATCTTATGTGTTCTAGCACAAAGATATAGATACTCACCCTGTGCTGTTTCATCAGCTACTTCTGATGTGAAAGAAACAGCTGTAATCCATGGAAATCTCACTGCCATATAACCATGTTTAGGATTATATGATGAAGGTACCCAGTAATTTATCATATTTTTATAGTAATCTGCTGGGAAAAGTTTTGGCATCCATCTATGAGCATACTTTTCATGACGGTTTTTCCAGTCTATATTCCAATCCTGAATTTCTTTATCTTCAATTAATGAATCTGCAATTGTATCTGCAAATTGTTCATTAAGCCTCTTATTATTTTTATAGCATTCATCGGTATTATACCAATAGTACCCATATAGTAAGGCACGTGGAAGCCAGAAACCCTTAAACCAAGGTGAAGTGTATCCAGCAAATTGCTGTTCCCACTCATGGGATGGTACTCCATGATTATCAACAAATACATCAGGAAGCCATCTATAATAAAGTTTTCTCACTGCATAAGCCTCTGTGTGGATTGTTTCAACATCATAATAATCACGATAAAACTCTTTTCCCAAAGAATTGTATCTAGCTATATGAAATATCCATGTAGGATGCTGCTTTTGAAGCTCATAGTGTATTGCTGCTCCATCTGCATTTTCCATAGGAGTTATAAGTAAATTCATTCTGTTACCCAAATCCCTATACTTTTCTTGTGTCAAAATCTCTTTTAACACCATGAAAGCTGCGTTGGTGGCTGAAACCTCATTTGCATGGTGCCTTGAATTAATTATTTGGGTTGGATTTAGGTTTATTAATTTATTGGTTGAAATATATCCTTTAAGATCTGGTAGAATTCTTATTGTATATATATCCCTACCTTGATAAGTCTGCCCAGATTTAAATACCTTAATTCCCTTTACATGCTTTAACTGTTCTATTATTTTTATATATTCCTCATATCCTATAAGCTGATCTTCCATTATATCAACATCTTCAATATCTATATACTGTTTTGCTTCTTCAACTGTTTCTGGTATCTTTGCTGAAAGAATTTCACAATTTCCCTGTGCCTTAAATGAAACCTCTCCATATCCAGAAAACCCTTTACCTAGTTGAAGCATGTTGTTCTCCATAAGTTTTGACATAGCCTTAATCAAATCATTTATATTCTTATTGGAAGCAATAGCGAAAGACATACCTATTTTATTGTTTATATCATAAATCCTATCAATATGGATATTCACATCTTTTTTCTCTACTATTTTAGTCACAGTGTTTCCATTAAAATCTATAAATGGATCATTTGAGTGTGACTTGTAGTGTGTCATTTTAAAATAAGGCTTCCCTACCTTTTGATTTATTATTGGAAGCATAAGTCCTGGGGCTTCTAAGTTTGCACCTGTTGTTGTCATTCCATAAGTTTTGAAAAAGTCAAGTCCAGCAAAGTAAATATCCTCATGTAGTGCATTTAATGGAGAAAATAAATCCTGCCTAACTCCTAATTCACGTTCAGGCTCACTTAGTCCGATTTCCATTTTCATCTGTGCAAAGAAAGGCTGCATATCTTCTGTAGGCTTTCCATCACATTGATCATCTATAAATTTTTTACAATATCCTAAAACTTCAGTCTGATAAATATTCCATATATTCTCAAGGTCTGTAGCTACTCTTTCATCAATGAGGGTCTTTCCATTAACAACGGCTTTTATATATCCTGTTGATGGATGAACCAGTCCCATGTTAGGAAAAATATCTAAATATGGTCTTTCAACATAAGCTGCTTTATATGAATCTGAGAATATCTTTTCACCATTTTCAGAAATTCCTTCAACAAGATATGTTATATCCTCATTTCCTTCATAAAGTTCCATATGTATATCATCTCGACTTATACCAAGGTTTGCACAGATAATATCATCTACTGGATATAATTCTTGAAGATATCTTAGTGGTAAATCAAACCATTTATCTGGATCTCCATCGGTTTTATAGCTTGGTGAACAGCCATCTACATCTCCCCAGTCACTTTGTCCTGGTTTCATAAAGGGTTTAAAATATACATTCATAGACTTTATTTTTTTATCCTGTAATTTAGGAGTAATAATCTCTTCAAGCCATGAAAATCCTTGTTTATAAGCGCATATAATTTGGCAATTACATATATGTGCTTCTTTTTTATTAATTTCCTTTTCTATAAAATCCTTTAATTCTCTGCGGATGTCTATATCCTCACTTAGTGCTCCATATATTTCTACTTTATCACCACTATTTAATATAGGAAAAAGTTTTTCTTTTAAAATATCTTTAGCTTTTTCAACTTCCCACTGAATATCAAACTCTTTCTCATATACACTTTCAAAATCTATATGTTTTTTAAACTGAACATTAGGATAAGCTGTTTTTAGCTTTTCATAATTTTTCTCAATGTCAGGAGAAAAATAACAGGTGGTATTATTATTTATATTTTCTTTATTGGCTTCAAGATATGATAATTGCCCATCCAGATTTCTCATTGCAAAGCTATCTCTCATCACGTCAACAAAGTCAACAATATGGTTCTCATTGTCTGCCATTGGATAATGAGAACATACATTAGTAAGGAATTTAATCAAATCTTTTCCTGATCCATTTACTACAATATTCACATTATTGCTGTCCTTATTCATCTCAATAGAACAAGGTCCTTCTGCTGTAAATCTAATGATGCTTTTGTTATAAATTATACAATCTGAGACAGCAGGATAATTTGATGTAACCATTTCAAGTCCAAAACGGCAGTTTAGTTCACAGGCTGCTCTTACTACAGAAATGTCATAACTATTAAGAACAATAACCCCATCAAACTTATCTGGCAATCCATCATTGTCACAGTCCTTCAAAATAAAATCTTTTTCAAAAAGATGTTCAAGGCCTTTATCTGCTGTATCATAAAGTGGATTCATAGGAAGGGCAGATTTAGTAGAAGAAATAAAATCATCAATGTTTATTTGTCTTTCTTTTGTTGCAAAATCTTTTGTTAAATTGATAAAATTATCACTTATAAATTTAAAGGCTTCATCTATGCCCTGTTTATTGCCTACATTTATCCAATAAGTATTGCCTTCTACACAAACTCTAAAGTTATTGCCATTTTCAAATAACTTCTTGTGTTCTCCTGGTTCTCCCATGATTAAATATATTGTATTATCTTCCAATTTATTTTGTAACTCTACAGTTATAGGAAAATCCACAGATACTGAATGAAGCCCAATTAATCCTGATACTTCAACTGCAAGTATTTTCTCATTTACATTGGAAGCTTCTCCTATAATGATTTTAACTTCGTTTACCTTTTTAATTGTAGCCACCACCTTTGATTTATTTTGAATATTTTGAAAATTTTATATTCAACATTAATATTCTTCCTCTACTTCAAAATTTAAAGAATTTTCACCAATATCCGATTAATTAAAAAATAATTTCAGCTATTTTTTAATTATATTGTCTTTAATTGTAATAATTTTCGCGTAAATTGTCAATTAATTAGGCTGCTTTTTATATATTATCTAAAAAATTCTATGAAATTTTGTAGGAATTCACACTTGATTAAGTTTAACTACTATTCAAATGTAGTGTTAGCAAAAGTAAACATCAAGTTAACTTTAAATTAATTATTTGTACAATAAAGGAATACATAACCAAAGTTGTTTTAGTAAACTTCCATATTATGTATTCCTTCTAATCATTATTTAATATGCCGTAAACCCTCCATCAGTTGCCATTATGCAACCAGTTACATTGCTGGCTTCTTGTGAAACTAAGAATAGTATAATGTCAGCAATCTCCTCAGGCTTGGCAATTCTATTTTGTGGTCCTTGAATCTTTCCTGAAACTAAACTTGGCTGTGAGGACTCTCCTTTTTCAGTGGCCTCTTGTCTTTTCTTTTTTAGGAACTCTAAGGCTTCTTGATACATGGGTGTATCTGTAGTAGCAGGATTTACCGAGTTTACTGTTATACCATACTTAGCATAATCTAAAGCCATGTTTTTAGTTAATCCGTTTAACCCATGTTTTGATGTAACATATGCTGAATTCCCTGGAAATCCTGTAATTCCAGCCACTGAAGCTACATTTACAACAGCACCGCCCATTCCATGGTCTATCATCTTTGGAATGGCATAATGAGAACAGAAGAAGGCAGACATTATATTGCAATCTATGACATTCCTCATCATTTCTTCTGACATTTCATGTACTGGAGCAGGTGTCCCTGTAATTCCTGCATTATTTATTAGAATATCGATGGTTCCGAACCTATTCATAGCAACATCTATAACATTTTTGCAGTTCTCTGCAATGGCTAAATCAGTTACAACAAATTCAATGTGGTGAGTAATTTCTTGTATCTCCTTTAAAGTTTCTTTGCTCATTTCCTCTTTTCTATCTGCTAAAACTAAGTTTGCCCCTTCTTTAGCTGCCCTAACTGCAACTGCTTTACCTATCCCCCCTGCAGCACCTGTTACTATCATGACTTTATCCTTAAATCTATCAGCTATTATTGAATTCATAAATTTCTCACCTCAAATTTAGTATACAATTGTGTTCTGTGTTTTATTCCTGTATATCAATTGGAATAATAGTTTTCTTTTATTGAATCCATATAACTAACTAGCTTGCACCTCTATATTTTATTATTTCTAGAATTGCAAATGTCCACCTTAATGAAAGTCCTTTTCATATTTCTTAAAAAAATCATAATATGCTCGAACATTTTCTAGTTCTGTCCATTTCTTCACATCCACAGGATTTTCATCAAGATCATATATTTTTGCTCCCTTCATTGCAAGAATAAATGGAGAATGGGTTGATATAATAAACTGACAGCCTAAAAATCTGGCGGAATTCTGGATAAATTCCATCGGCTCTATCTGCCTCTTTGGAGAAAGGCTATTTTCGGGCTCATCTAATATATACAATCCATTTTCATCAATTTTCTCAATAAAATATCTAAATGCACTTTCACCATTTGAATATTCCCTTATGTTATCCATCAGTCTTCCCCTCACAAATCTTGACTGGGTATTAGTTCTTGCAGTATTAGTTTTCTTTAGTTCTTCATAATCCTTTATAGATTTCATCTGGAATTTAGAATATTTAGCATCTAAATATTCTTCAAAAAGCTTCTCTCGTTTTTCATCAATTCCCTGATTTAGGTTTCGGATATTTAGCATATAGTCAAAAACATCATCGCTTGTTATAATTCTGCTATTTTTAGGTATACAGCCTTGAATTTCCATGCTACACATTCTTATATAATGGGGATAAAAATTAGATTTATTATAAATAGACTCTCTATAAATTCCTGTCTTTTCTGCTATTACATTTAATGCCGTTGATTTTCCTGAACCATTTCCCCCATATAAAATAGTAATTGGTTCAAAATCAATTCTTTCAAACCCACAACTTGATAATACTTTAAAGGGATAAAAAGAATCATAGCACATTCTTTTCTCCTCTATTAAAAAATCGAACTCCATATCATCATTTGGAAATTTAAATGCATTTAAATAAATCATCATCATCTTCCTCACCTATTATTTTGAGAATAAATATATACCAAAGCTTTCACCTGAAGAGTCAATATAATTGGGGAAAATTTTAAGGAAGGCCTTTTCTGCCTTCCTTAATTAATTTTTTCACGTATGCAAGGTCCTTAGTTGCTATTATCTCCAGTTTAAAAAGGATGGAGAGTTTCAGTGGGTAGACATGAAATAAATTTCATTAGCAAACAACTTATTAGGTCTACTTTCGGCAGAAGTTCTTTTCTTTATATGGAAACTTCTTTTCGAAATTATCTACTTCCTCCTGATTTATTTTAAAAACAGGATCCTCGTAATATTTTCCAGAGATTCCATTAAGAGCACCTTCATATAATTCCAATGCCATAAATTCTTCAAAGTTATCCCCACAGGATGTGGAAATACCATACTTCTCAGCATTTTTAAAACCAAAGCGATGATAATATTTAGGATCTCCGAAAATTACAACTGCATTATAGCCCAACTTTCTACAAACCTTCGTGGAATGCTTAATAAGTAAGGAACCGATCCCATTACATTGATAATGAGGTAATACTCCAATAGGCCCCATACATAAGACTTCAAATTCATGGCCCTCTTCATTAATAACTATAGCTTTTGTATAAATTATATTACCTACAACTATATCTTCATCACATGCAACGAAGTCTAATTCTTTGATAAAGGCCTTTGTAGTCCTGATTTTATGAACTAATAAATGTTCAACACATCCTGGATTGTATACATCCCAAAATGCTTCTCTTGTCATATTTTCCACATACTCAAAATCTTTTTCATCTTCTAGTCTAATTGATATATTCATATTTAATATGCTCCTTTGTTATGCTATTTTTTGTTAACCTACTCAATGGTGGCAAAAGAATAACACTCAAAGTGATAATATAACCTTGGGCGCACTATTCAAAAGCCACCCTTGATACACTACTCTTTTTACTTAGCACAAAGACACTACCTTTCCTTTTATAATACTAAAAATTATACCCTATTTTACATTTATTATCTATATGAAATTATACTGGTTGCCTCAATGACTTTTGCATAACTAAAATCTCCACAAAAATATTTATCATTGAAAATCTTAAAGCCAATTGTTCTTATACCTGTGTTTTTAAGAAATTACTTTTTTTCTAAAAAATACACTTACAAACCTTGTTCCACATGAAAACAATGCAAGACCTAATCCACTATAAAAAAATCCAATAAACCATAAAGGTACCAAATTTAATGATCTTAGCAATATTCCTCCTGTCATCATAACTGCCATAATTATATATGATGGAGCATCAAAGAATTGCCAAAATGGCATATTTTCATGTGGATGTTTTTTTATTCTGTTGGTATGCTTTCCAACAAGTTTTGAAAATATAGCCAAGTAAAATATTAAAAATACTATGATTGCAAGTACAATATAAATTAAATTATCTGATATGATATTTACAAACTCTGGAATGCCTATTTTCATAACCATAAAGCCTGCAAACATCCATACTATACCTGCAATCAGCATTAAATAATTTTTGGGAATTGATAGCTTTTTTTTCATTTTTATCACCTCAAATTCTATTATGAAATTATTTATTTTCTTCACTGATCTTTTTTAGCATTTCTCTTAAAGTATCCCTATATCTGATTATATCGTCCTCACTTGAAGTCTTAAATATATTTTCAAAGGTGTCACTCATCTCATGTCTTATTGAATACGCAAAGTCTTTCCCCTTATCAGTAAATACTATAATACTATTTCGTTTATCACTCTCAATAGGTTGCTTTTCAACTAGTCCTCTTTCTGTTAGGCGCTTTATTATTCCAGACACGGTACCCTTTGATAGATTCATTGCTTCACAAAGTTCAGAATGCTGCATTCCTTTGTTGTGAGCTATAAGTTTTATCATAATAAGTTGCTGTGGTGTAATCCCGTATTCAGAAAGATGCTTATCCATGGAGCTCATGGAAAGAAGGTACACCTCTCTAATAAGCATGGCAAGCTCATAGGAACATCTATTGTTCTCCATTTTTTATTCTCCTTTTATTAGTTTGCTTACAAACTAATAATATATCTCCATTAATAATTTGTCAATATGACTTTCATCTGATATCTACATACTGCAGCACGTCTCGGGAAACTAACTTTCATTTCATTACCTTCATTATAAATTTAAAAAAGTCATTTGAAGCTGATGAATTTAATAAAATCTCTCAGCTTCAAATGACCTATTGATTTAATAATATGAATTTCAAAAATGTCCCTCTATAAAAAATATAATAATCCTTTAAACTAGGTAGACTGTTACAAATATTTTTCTTCACATATTATTTTTAAAAGTTCTATTACTTTATTTTCCCACTTATGTTTAGTAATAAGGCGAACCCATAGCATCACATTGGGATAAAATGAAGAGAAAATAATATGTTTATAATCATCGATAACCTCTAATTCATCTTGGTTGAAGTCATAATTATCAGTTATTGACTTTAATAAATTCCTTTGCATATCTATCATTTTAAAAAATATATCTTTAGGTGACATATCTTGAAAATCCTTCTCCTCAATGAAATACATTGCTTCATTTAAAAAGCAATTAATATTAACTTCTGTGCCAAACATATTGAAATCGATTATTCCTTTAAATTTATTATTCTCATCAACTAAAACGTTGCTCTCATTTAAGTCTCCCTGATAAACACAACGTGGTAGTTTACTTAAATACTTCTTAATCCTTTCTCTTGCCTTATTGTTTAATTGAAGTAGCTTGTTCGCTATTTCTGTATAGCCATTACCCCTTAAGCATTTTATTAAAGCATCCATATTTTCCTGTTTTTCATCTACATCATTATCAAAAGGTCCTAGCTCTATTAAAGACCACATAGATTTTGTTTCACTTAAATCCTTATTAGTATAATTGGATGCCAACTTTCCTAAGTGTTCTAAAACTGTTCTCTTAAAATCATAATCTATAGTGCCTTGTTCTTTATAAACATTATATTTTGCCATTTCTTCAACATAACAAGTATACTGAATTCCATCTTTCTTAAATGTATATGTTAAATTTCCAACTTTTGTCCTATATAAAGAAGGACAGTATACACCTATAGCTCTATACCTTTTCATAAGTTTCTCAACATCATTTAAAAACTTCTCATTTACCCCTACTGCACTATTTATTTTAAGAAAATACTGGTTATTTATTCTGTAATTATACCTTATATCATCATCACTACGAGAAGTGTCAATTAAATCACCAATATTAAAACATTGGATATTGAAATTGCTACATATATTATGTAATTCATCCATTGTAAGCATGTATAATCCCTCTTTTATTTCAAATTATTTCAATTATATCTTAATTTTACATTTTATTTGGGTATTTTTCAACAAGTCAGTGGTCATGTACATATATATGAATATATGTTAATATAAGGTATATTATTAAATCATAAAAGATTATGTTCCTATTTTATAGGGGGGATAGGGTGAAAAAAAGTAGACGTGTATATATATCATTTAGTATATTTTTGGTACTTATATTTTTAACTATTATTTTATATTGTAGTGCCTATAACATCAAAATTAATAACTTGAATATTAGCCATATAGCTGATTCAGCAAATTATCATAACAAGGATATAGAATTGTATGATTATGTTTTCATAGGAAGGTATATGTATATATTGATTAATTCAGACCATCATAAATTAGGTTTAATGAAATTAGAAAAGGGTTTAAATGGCAATTACAAATTAAATACCATTTCAATGTATTCTGGAAATTCTGTAGATATTGAAGAAATAAATATCAATAATCAAAAAGGTTATCTACTGTTCGGACATAACAATAATAGCCTATACAATGTTGTATCTCTTAAGTTTAACAATAATTCAAATTTAACCTTTAACAATAATAAAAAATACCTGCTCTACTATTTTCAAGTACCAGAAGAAGATAAAAATCAACTATTGGAAGATATTAAAATTTTGGGACCTAACGGGGAAAGTGTAGATAATAGAGGTTCTTCTGTTACTACCATTGGATATGAAAATAAAAAAGTCATTGGCTATAAATTAATGTTAGCTATAGACTTAATTTTCTTTGTATTAATATTATTTTTCATATTAAAGAAGAAAAATATCCAAACTAACAAGGAATAAAAAGATATGTTGATAAGTGTCCAAAGCAATCATAGGCTCATGGATATGAATTGTTTTACTAATTATAAATATTAAAAAGCTGGCTCTTCTAAAATACAGAAACCAGCTTTTTAATACTTACCTTTTATAATTCCTTTAATATATAATCCCCTTTATGCAATTAAATTCTATTTTCAATAGACCTTTTATTTCTATACATATGGTTATCTGCTTTTTTTAATAATTCTCTTAGGGTAGCTTCTGGATAGTCATTAGACAATGCATATCCACTGGCATAGCTTATATGAACCTTAAAGCCTTTTTCATTGTATTTTGCCACCGCCTGCTCTATATCCTTCAGTATTTCTTCCATTCGTTGATTATCTGCCCCTTTAATAACAGCAATAAATTCATCTCCACCATATCGACCCACAAAATTCTCACTAGGTACATTTTCTTTTACAATATTAGCAAATTTTGAAATTAAGATATCTCCAATCTCATGGCCAAGATTATCATTAGTTCTCTTTAATCCATTCAAGTCAAACATAATAATTCCTAGGGGTTGTTGTACATTTTCATTCTCATCTAACACTTGATTACAACGACTTTTATTAAACAATCCTGTATGTATATCAATATTGGCCTTTTGATTTATTTCATTAATGGACATACACCCCATAGTAATAATATAAATCAGAAATGCAGTTAGGGTACATAATATTCCTGATGAATTGCCCTGAATATAATAGACCACCATGTCTACTACCACCCCTAATACACATAGTAGTATACATCCATATAGTGTTCTTTGTTTTTTATTTAGCCTTTCTTTTTTATCTATCCTTTGTTTTCTTCTTTCATAAATAGTCATCCAAACTATACCAAATACAATGATGGCAATTACAGTGTGAGTAATCCACAGTGTTTCTCGCAAGTCTAAAATATTGGCAATTTGAAGAGTTAGAATAATCAATGCTATTGTACAAAAAAAGATACTAATCCACCCTAAGATATCACTAAATTTTCTTAAAAATTGTTCTTTAATACTTAATATCCATGGAACCACGCCAATCAAAAGCATACTTATAGAAATATAGGACAATGCTACAGTGTTTTTGGGAAACATTAATGGAGCAAACCGTATATCTGTAAGCTTCCAAAGTCCTATAGCAAAAGAAAAGATACCTAAGTACGTCAAATTAGCATTCTCCTTTTCCCTGTATCTATTAAGTATGGAAATTATAACAAAAATGACTCCTACTCCCATTGTAATGAGGCTTAATATAATCTGAGGCAGGTCTTTCCTTAACTGATCAAAATAAATCATAAATTTGGAGCCAGTGTGAAAATTAACCTCTCTGTTACGAACAACCTTATAAGCTGGGATAATATCCACACGTATGTCCTTACCCTCATCCTCTGGATAAAGGGGAATCATAACCCAATTGCTTGCTATAGTTTTTCCAATTTGATTTTCATCTTGTGGCTTTAAACTATACATCAACTCTCCATTAAAATAAACCTCTGCATATTGGTGCACTACATAAAATGCCAAACAATTTTCTCCTGGTAAAATTTTTTTCTGCTTCCATCTATACTCTTTCCTTATTCCTAATGGGGTATCTTTATCTATTACCTCACGGCTTTGGTATCCCTGTATAGTCTCATACCCTTCACTAGATCTAACCTGATATACCTTTGTATTTTGAAAAATTGATATAACTATTAAAAATACTATGTTGACACATACCAATATAGCATATAATGCTTTAGCTGCCCTATCTAATTCATAGTGACCTATATGTCTATTTATTATATTTCTTTTCATAAGTTTATTTATGCTTATACCTCTCTATAATTTTACTGTTTTTCTTTGTCACATTTTATCAGAAAACTTCGAAAAAGTAAATGACCTTTAACACTCATCAATTCCTGCTATAATACCAAAAGATTAAAGGAATAAGAAAAAAAGCTTGCCACCATAAGCAGTGACAAGCTTTATATTTTTGAAATCTTCCTTATTTTTCTGCTCTTGCCATTGCAAGGTCAAAGTCTCTTGTTCCTACAAAGATTTCATTTTTGTATGGATTCTTTTTTTGTTCAACTGAACGTTTAATAATTAATGTAAGACAAATTACGTTAGCAACAAGGGCTACTATAGCCATTACCCCCTGCATTGTAGGGTTTGCAAGGGTAGGTCTTATTGCTGCATCCATAAATCCGTCTGCATACAATACTGGGATTGTTGTAAAACGGCTTGCATCTTGGAATAATGGGAATACTTGGGCAAACATACACCATAGTGCCAATGTATTTGCACGATTTTGAATCCATCCACCTTTGTTCCAAAAAGCGTTAGCAAATGTAGGTGCAAGCAATAAGGCTAAACCACAATACCAAGAATGTGTAGGAAGGTTGCTATATGTGTATGTGAAGTTCCACAAGTCATAAGCAATGATAAACCAAACTGTCATATCTGGCCATAACATATCGTCATGTTTTTTAGATGTATAGATTCCCCACCAGCCAGTCATGCAAAGGATATTTAGAATTCCGGCAATACCATTAATCCAATTCCACCATCCTCCATAAAGCCATACATTTTCAGATGATAGCCACCAACGATCACCAAATGCTGCCATTGATTGCATACCACGAATTCCTGACTCAAAGTCACTTGCTACAGCAATTAAAATATTAATTGCTACTATTGCAAATGGAAACACCTTAAACCAGTCTGTTTTACCAACACCCCATTTGTATTTGAGCATCATAAAACCAACACAGCCAGCTGTTGCTGCATACAATTTTGCATAATGGAACCAACTTGTCATATGAACATATGTTGGGTTGTTCAGTGCCCACTGTGCACCCATTGCAGCTCCTACGTAAATTGCAATGAAATAAATGGTCAATGCTGCTGGTACGATTAAGAAACAGAAAATTCCACCTTTTTTTGTTCGACGTGCCAATTCATTTGATAAAACTAGTCCTGCAAATACAAGAACCCAGCCTAATAATTGCCAGCCCGCACTTTCTCCATAAATTTGAAAAAACATCATTTTCCCCTCTTCTCTATTTTATTTATTAGCATCCAGCAATTTCCTTGATATTAAATTCATTTCCTGTTACAAGGTACGTATGTGGACTATCACAATATGGACAAATTTTTCCATGTTCCACAGTTCCATATGTCTTTTCACAGTTTTCACAGTAAGTAACTGCTGGTATATGCTCAACAATTAGTTTTGCGCCCTTTAAAAGATCAGATTTTTCCGCTGTCCACTTCCAACAATTCTGCAAATAAGACTCAACTACTCCTGATACTTCTCCAATCTCCAGTGTCACAGACGCAATCTCCTTTAAACAATTTTCCTCACCAATTTCTTTTAAAGTATCTGCTATACGAAATACTATTCCAAGCTCATGCATATTATTTGTCCTTTTTTCCAAACTTAATTTTAATTTGTCTCTTCAGTGCATAGGGTAAAATAAGCTTCATCTTTTGTTCTGAAGGAACCATTTTGCTACACTCTGGATGTTCACGGTGAAGATGAATTGCATCAAATTCACACTTGGTTGTACAAACTCCACACCCAATACATTTATTTTCATCCACAATTGAAGCCCCGCAACCAAGACAACGAGCAGTTTCCTTCTTCACCTGTTCCTCTGTAAAGGTTAAACGTGGATCACGGAAAGATTTATACTGATCAATATTTGCATTGATTCCAGGTATTTGACGTGAAGAATTATCATATTCTTCAAGTTTAATATTGTTTTTGTCTAATTCTTTAAACTGACGACGATTACGCCCAATTGTCAAACTGCTTCTTGGCTGTACAAATCTATGAATGGAAATTGCGCCCTCTTTTCCTGCAGCAATTGCATCTATGGCAAATTTAGGTCCACTATAAACATCTCCACCTACAAAAATATCTGGTTCTCCTGTTTGATATGTGAATGAATCTGCAATAGCACCATCTCCACGACCCAATTCTACTTTAGTTCCTGCCAATAATTCACCCCAGACAATACTTTGTCCAATACTTAAATATACATGTTCACAAGAAATAACTAATTCTTCATCTTCATTAAAAGTTGGAGCAAAGCGATGGTTTTCATCAAAGACAGAAGTACACTTCTTCAATACAATCCCTGTAACCTTACCATTGTCTGTAAGAATCTCTTTAGGACCCCATCCACATTTAATTGTAATTCCTTCTTCTTCTGCTTCAGCTATTTCTTCATTAGATGCTGGCATAATATCTCTGCCCTCTAAACAACACATTGTAACTTCTGTAGAACCACAACGACTGCTTGTACGTGCAACGTCAATTGCAACATTACCCCCACCTACAACTACTGTTCTTCCTTCTACAGCATAAGCCTCATTCTCACCAACTCTGCGTAAAAAGTCTACTGCGCTCATAACACCTTCAGTATCTTCTCCTGGTACATTGGCCTTTCTTCCACCTTGACATCCAATAGCAATATAAAATGCTTTATAACCTTGACGGCGAAGTTCATCTAGAGTAATATCCTTACCTACTTCTACACCACAACGAATTTCAACACCCATGCTACGCATTACGTCAATCTCTGCCTCTACAACATCTTTTTCTAATTTGAAAGATGGTATGCCATATACCAACATTCCTCCTGGACGCTGATTTTTTTCGAAGACAGTTGGCTTATACCCTTTTTCAGCAAGGTAGTAAGCACAAGAAAGTCCTGCTGGACCTGCTCCAATAATTGCAATCTTTTCTTCAAATAATCTTCCTGTTGTTGGTGGAATAATGGGTGGAATATATCTTGTACCTGCATCTAAATCCTTTTTAGCAATAAATTTCTTTACCTCATCAATTGCTACGGCCTTATCAATTGTTCCTCTGGTACATGCGTCTTCACAACGGCGGTTACAAACATGTCCACATACAGCTGGAAATGGGTTTTCTTTTTTGATTAAAGCTAATGCCTCTGTATATTTGCCTTGAGCTGCTTTTCTCAAGTATCCCTGTACAGCAATATGTGCTGGGCAAGCTGTTTTACAAGGCGCTGTTCCTGTGTCATAACAATTAATTCTGTTGTTATCACGATAGTCTTCATCCCACTTCTCTGGTCCCCACTTTGTACAATCGGGCAATTCTTGCTTTGGATATTCAATAGGACCTTCTTTAGAGCATAGCTTCTGACCAAGTTTAACCGCTCCTGCTGGGCAATACTCTACACAACGTCCACAAGCCACACAATTCTCTGTGTCTACACGAGCTACATAGGCTGACCGTGACATATTTGGTGTATTAAAAAGCTGTGAAGTACGAAGTGCATAACATACGTTTACATTACAGTTACAAATAGCGAAAATCTTGTCTGAACCATCGATATTTGTAATCTGATGCACAAATCCATTGTCTTCTGCACGCTTTAAAATATCCATAACCTCATCATAGGTAACATAACGTCCACCCTTGTTGGTTTCTACAACATAGTCAGCCATATCACCTACTGCAATACACCAATCATCTGGATCATCTGCACAGCCCTCATCATAGGTCTGTCTAGACAGACGACAAGAACATGGACTGGCTGCATATTTTCCGTCATATTTTTTTAGCCAATGGGAAATGTGTTCAATATCAATAGATTGATTTTCTAACCCAATTGCTTTCTCAACTGGAATTACATGCATCCCGACTCCAGCTCCACCTGGAGGAACCATTGGTGTCACTTTTTCTAATGGAAGTCTGGACATTCTCTCAAAAAATCTTCCTAGCTCTGGATGCTCAGCGAGTTGCTGCTTATTCATATTAGTAAACTCTGCAC
>DINW01000039.1:0-22210 GCA_002423705.1 Clostridium sp. UBA5530 | reverse complement strand
ATGCAACTTCTGCCATTTCATCTGTGCAAATACATGCTAATCCCCAATATTCAGGATCATCAACAGTAACTTTGTGACCAATACGATCAGTAATCTTTTGACCCAATTTTAAGATCAATTTTCTTTCCTGTTCCATTACCTCTCTCCTCTCCAAACTTAAATACTCCTTTTGGTGAATTTGGCCAAATAGAGTGATTTTCTAATTCTGTCATGAAAGTTTCTGAACTCTTCCAATTAAATGAAAATTAATTGAACTTTGCCCAAATTGTTAGTTGAACTTATCTAGGGCCCTAGCTACTGTTATCTCCAACCTGAAGATGGTAGAGTACTGTAAAACAGAAAAAAGGCCCCTATGACCTTATCACTAGTAAAAATGAAGACTGATTATGTCAACTTAATTCCCTTGTTTACATTATATTAACAACTATAATTTTTGTCAATGCTGGTACTATTTCACCCTATTTGGAAATTTGGCTACATATTAAAGAAATTACTCAAAATAGACCTATTTTCTCAATCTAGAAAGAAACTTAAAATATTTAGCTACTAATATTTTTTCAATGAGTATTCTTTACATTCGTAAAATGTGAAAAGTGCTATAATCCTTTAAAATAAAGATTTATAGCACTTTTGTTTTTAAAAATATAAACTCAATCTTTGCAAAACTAGAATTTACTATACATAATTTTCAAAAGCCGGTTCAATATATTCCTTAATAAGTTTTATTCTATCCTTAGCATTTGGGGTAAAAAAAGACGCAATAGAAATCACCATTTTTTTCTTTCTATTAACATAAATTACATTTCCACCATCACCCAAAGCTGCATAGGTATGTTCTTTATCATCAAGGATCCACCATAGATATCCATAGGAGCGCTTGCCCCATCGGCTATGTTCCTTTGTACTCTCATCTACCCACCACTCCGGTATAATTTCTTTATTATTATATACTCCTTTATCTAAGTACAATTGTCCTATTTTGGCCATATCCATAGGAGTTAAAGCAAGTCCCCATCCCGCTGTATTTACACCCTGTGGATCAGCAACCCAGCCTCTTACATTTTTTTCTTTATACCAATCAAGTTGTTCCTCCTTACTATGGAAAATCACATTGCCTTCAACATTAATTTCCAATAGTGAAAATAAGTATTCTGTTGCAAAATCAAGAACAGATTTTCCTGTTGTTTTTACAAGAATACCAGACAAAATATCTGGTCCTATCAGAGGAGCGTATCTAAATTCTCCTATTTTTTCCTTGCCTCCTAATAAGTCAAGGGCACTATTTACCCAATTATCGCTTGCGAAATATTCTGTATAGGGTTCTGACTTATATTTATATGGCACTGTCATAGTCATCATATCCTTAATTGTAACATTCTGTATGGTTTTTTCTCCTTTTTGAACTGTATAATCAGGAAAAAAATCCAATACTTTCTCATTGATACTTTTTATATAACCTCTATCTATAGCAATACCAATCAATATAGAAATAATACTTTTTGTTACTGAAAAAACATGAAGGCTATTAGCAGCAGTATATCCATTGTAATAATTTTCATATAATGTTTCACCATTTTTTAGTACAACTATACCTGCAGTGTTGTTATAGCTACTGTTTACAATCTTTTCTAACAATATCTTTTCTCTTTGATTCATATGATTTTCCTCCTTAACAAATTGGGTTTCTTTTATTTTCCATCAAATGAAATTTCATATAAGATATCTTCCCGTGTTAGAATTAGGATTGACTCTCAGCATCTCTGGTGTTCCTTTAGCAATGATATCACCACCCTTATCCCCACCTTCAGGACCAAGTTCAATGATATAATCGCAACTCTTCAAAACTTCTACATTGTGCTCAACAACAATAACTGAATTGCCACTGGCAACCAGCTTATCTAAGAGGTTTAATAGTAATGCAGTATCATATAGACTAAGTCCAGTGGTTGGCTCATCTAATACATAAAGCATATTGCCCTTTGCCTTCTTGCCTAGCTCTTTTGCAAGCTTCACTCTCTGAGCTTCACCACCACTTAAAGAAGAACATGGCTGACCAAGGGTTAAGTACCCCATTCCCATCTGCTCTAAAATGCATAGTGGCTTTATGATGCTACTTTGATCTGCAAAGAATGAAATGGCTTCTGTAATACTCATCTCCAACACATCAGCAATGTTTTTTCCTTTATAGCCTACAAAAAGACTTTCTTCATTAAATCTCTTACCATGACACCTATTGCAGACCTTGTGTACAGAAAAATCAGCGGTGAGAAAAATACTTTCATAGCCACTACCACCACAATCTTCACATGCCCCCTTAGAATGAAATGAAAAATACCCAGCACTCATATTCCTTATTTGTGCTTCCGGCTGTTTTGCAAAAAGTTCCCGAATTTTATCCCAGATACCAATATAAGATACAGGTGTAGAGCTGGCATTTTTACCAATTGGTTCCTGGGATATCTTTATAACCCCACTAATCCTTTCTGACCCTACTATACCCATTGAGTGACCATATTTTTTTGCACTAGCAAGACGTTTTAAAAGGGTCTCCTGAATGAGAGAACTCTTTCCACTTCCAGATAATCCAGCAATACCAACCATGGCATGAAGTGGAAATACTACTGTTAAATTCTTTAAATAATGAGTATTAGCATGTTCTAAGGTAACACAGTCTTTTTTATCAAAAATATGTTTTCTTCCTGTCCGTTCTGGCATCAGATTCTTTTTAAAAAGATAATTACTAATGAAAGTATCAGCTTTCTCATATCCCTTATACTCCCCCTGATAGACCACTGTTCCGCCTTCTATACCTGCTTTAGGACCAATCTCGATAATATAGTCACCATGACGAATCATCTCCTTGTCATGGTCCACTACAATCACTGTATTGCCAATGTCTCTTAATTTTTTTACTCCCTTAATCATGGTTTCCTTCTCCTGTGGATGTAATCCTGCCAAGGGTTCATCAAAAACATAGATAAGTGAATCCAACCCAGACCCCAAATGAAGGTAGAGAAAAATCCGTTGCACCTCTCCACCGCTTAGAGAACTCATCTCTCGATAAAGAGTTAGGTGTCCTAATCTAAATTTGATCAAATGCTTTAATTTTTCCTTTACATCCTTTATTACATTGTTGCCAAACTGTGACAACTTCTCCTTAGGTACTTCACTTAAGAAAAAGAGAAGACTTGATACTGTCATCTGCCCAAGTTCTCCAATGTGCTTTCCACCAAAGGATACTTCTCTGATTTCTTTACCAATTCGCGCACCTTGACACACAGGACAGGTAATTTTTTCATAGACTTCCTCAACATCTTCGCCTCTTTCATAAGCATTTCTTAATATCCGTTCTAGGCAATAGCTTTGTTTGCCATTGTCATAGGTACCATAAACCACTTCCCCCCGAATATCTTCCGGAAGCTCCCAAAATGGAGTTTCAAAATACATGCCATATTTCTTTTTTAATATTCCTAAAAAACCAGCTGTTACTTTTAAGCCTTCATATACTTCCAACAAAGTTGTTGTCTTACATGGAATCAACTTCTTTAGATTAATATCATGGTATGAACCTCCGCCCTGGCAACTAAGACACATGCCATCAATGGTGGTATAGAGGAAGAAACCTGGGGAATGATGTTCACTATACTCGTCCATAGTTTTTCCCTCAGTGGCATAAAGAAGGGCCAACTGATTTAAAATTCCAGTCTTTGTACCAACTGTAGAGCGGGGATTACTTTGCCGAATTGTATTCTGTCGCACCGCCACCGTTGGGCCAATGCCTTCTATCTTATGGAATCGATCCTGATTATCAAGTCCTGTCAAGATGCCGATAGACCTTAAATATTGGTTCTTGCCTTCTTCAAACAGTATATCAAATGCAAGACTAGATTTGCCGGAACCACTGATTCCTGTAATGACCACTAGTTGTTGTTTAGGAATCCTTACATTGATATTTTTTAAATTATGGATTCGTGCTCCCTGAATATTGATTTCCTCCATATTCTCACTCCTAAATTCATTTACAGCATATTAGAAATGAATGGGCTCAATAGGAACGTAGATATCTACCTCATGGGTATGGTTCTCATTGGAAGATGCATCATTGAGATACACTTCAAATGGATAGTAATTTCTCGGAACATAACCACTGTCTGCAATCCATTCTTGATACATGTAGTTCCAGGCATCACTGTACTGTTCCTGCTGAATTTGAAAATGTCCCACAGCATACAGCCCAGCACCTAACTTCATTCTCCCAAGAATCCCGTCTTCCTGAATCTCAATGTCCTCTGGCACCGTTAGACACAAACTTGTACGGAACTGATTTTCCTTCCCAAATTCAGGATTGTCATGATATATGGCAAGTACCCAGTTCTCACCATCCACAAGAAGGTGTTGCTTCTCTGCATAAGTAAATAATCTGTCCATAAGATTGACATACTCTTTTTCTAAGGTTTCATAGGTTCCTGTATGTCTAACATACGCCATCTGTTTTTCCTCCAGATTTACTATAGTAATGTTCCCCTTTATAGGAAATAAATTTTTCTCCATTTCCTTCTTTGCTGTGCTCTTATTATACTCAGATAACAAAAAAGAATCTTTGCAATTCTTGCTATATTCCATTCTATATTCTTTGGGGCTATAACCGTAATGATTCTTAAAGGCTCTAGAGAATATTGCTGAATCTGTATACCCAAGTTCATAAGCAACATCTGTAATATTTTTATCTAATCGATGTGCTAATAAAAAAAGTGCTCTCTCCATGCGAATCCTGTTAACATAATGAGCTAAAGGTTCATGTAATATTCCCTGAAAAATTCTGCTGAAATGATATTTAGAAAAACCAGCAGCATTGGAAAGATTTTCAATGGACATTGACTGTCCCAAATGATTCTCTATATAGTCCTGTACTTTATTAATTCTTCTTATGTACTCCTCCTGGCACTTCTGATCTATCATATGATTCCCTCCTATTAATTCTAGCCTTAGTATATCACAAATGTTATTAATATCCATTATCTCATACAATGTATCACATCTATATGCCATAATTTTTTGTCAATTCCTAATGTATCCATGGCAACATCTTAGCATATTGCAAAATAAAGTAAAACTGTAATTCCTTCTACAATACCTAGAAATATAACTTTCAAAACTTCTATAAAATTAATTATCATTATTTCAAATCCTCCTTTTTAAATTGATTAAAGGTCATAAAAAATCCCGTAGCGGACACAATTGCAATGATTACTATACCTAAAGAAGTTGGGTAGCCTGTACTTTGCATTTTGCCATTTATAAGAAAAAATGTAGCTGTCCAAGGGTATAATGCTCCAAAATCTTGATTAGAAAGGGCTGCACTTCCCATAACAATAACTGCTGAAGCAATCACAGGTGCTACAACTCCCTTTGTTTTTTGGGCAATATAAGCAAATGGAGAGACTGTTAAAAACATAAGGATACTGCCAAGTAAAAACTTTAACAGCCATTCCATGGCAACAAATAAGTTATACCCATCCATTCCAAAAATTCCATGATATATCCCCGATAAAATCAGTATTCCTGCCCATGTTATAGAGGTAAGCATAACAATCCAAAGAAATAATGTACAAAACTTGCCAAGCAATAGCTTTGTTCTTGAAATAGGTATTGGTAATATAGTTTTTAGTGTGTTTTCTGTATATTCTCGACTGAACAAATAAGCAGTGACTGCTACATAAATCATAATATTGGTTAGCAGCATCATATATAGCAAACTGTTATCATAGATGTCAGCTAGTGTGAAAATACGCTCTGGGTGTTCAAAGTGAGTTTGTAAGGATTCTATAAGCATCATAAATGGTGTAGACATAACCCCTAAAATACTAATAAACACCATTTTTGAATGTTTTAACTTTGATAATTCGCAATATATAAGATTAAGCAATGGTGCCACCTCCAATCAATCTTGAAAAATAATTCTCCAAGTTTTCTTCATCCATATTTATCTTTGTTACTAACAGTCCATTTTCTACGAAAGTTTTGTTGATTTCCCCAGAATTATACCTTAAGTCATAAATCTTTATTGTATTTCCACTTATATGATAATTTGTAATATGATATTGATTTTCTAATATTTTTGCTGCTGTTTTTCCGTCAGATAAATTAAATTCTATATATCTGCCATTTTCCTTATGAAGTTCTGCCATGTTAATTTCCTCTATCAAGCTACCTTGGTGCATAACACCAATAATATCTGCAATCTTTTCAATCTCACTTAGAACATGGCTGGAAATTAAAATTGTAGTACCTTTACTGTTACTAAGTTCACATAGAAAGGATCGAATTTCAGAGATACCAATAGGGTCAAGGCCGTTTATTGGTTCGTCAAGTATCAGCAATTCAGGCTGATGCATAATTGCTGCTGCAATACCAAGCCGCTGTTTCATTCCCAATGAATAATCCCCGAAGGCCTTGCGTGTTTCCTTATGCAATCCTACAACACGTAGTGCCTCCTCCACGGAGTTTTTACTAAGCTTTCCTCGCAGCCTAGCTAGAATATTCAAATTTTCACGTCCTGTCAAATTATTATAGAAGCCAGGTGTTTCTATAATAGATCCTATTTTTCCGTAAAGATCATCGCTATATTCCTTATAATCTGTGCCAAACAATCGGAGAGTTCCCTCTGTTGGATGAACAAGTTGTAACATTATTTTCATTGCGGTAGTTTTTCCTGCTCCATTTCTACCCAGTAGACCGTAGATTTTACCTTGGGGTACATGAAGATTAATTTTATCAACAACGGTATTTACTCCGTATTGTTTTGTAAGATTTTCTGTTTCAATAATATTCATTTACATCTTCCTCTCTGTTATTTGATATGTTACGTTGACCACAATTTTATTATCTATTTTCCTGTGGTGAAATCCAAGAAACCTACCGTCACATATAGAAAAAAGCCCTGACACTTTTGGTGTCAGAGCCTATTTTCAAGGGTTCATAGAGTTTTTATTTGATTTTAATCTGCCTTGTTAATAGAAATATTTTCATCATGAAGAATAAAAACAGTGAAGCTGCCACATATGGTTCTCTAGCCGCAATAAAGAAAAAAATAGCTACAATACTCAATATGATAGATACTTTTGTAGCAATGTCACTCCACAAAAATTTATTAAAGTAGATAGTTACAAGTTTACAAATGCCAATAATAATCATGGCAGTGAAAAGACCCCAATAAATAATAATATTCACCCTAGTGGTTTCAGTGAATGAGAATAAGTTCACCGAATAAATATATCCGCCCTCTGTTTTCCCATATAACGGTAGAAAGATTAATGCAATAACCATTACATCCAATATACCTATGAGAAAATCATAAATCTTTTTAAGATTTGAGTTGTTTTCTGTTTCAGCAAGGTTAATAAGTTCTTCTCCTGACAATAGTTCATCTATAGAAACTGAAAAGAATTTTGAAATAGCCTTCAATGATTCAATACTAGGATATCCTTTTCCACCTTCCCATTTTGAGATTGCTGTTCTTGATACATATAATTGCTCTGCCAGTTGTTCCTGGGTTAAACTTTTCTCACTTCTCAACTGTTGCAGCTTTTCATTAAATTCCAAAATATTTGCGCCTCCCCTTATTAGTCTAATTTAAAAAATTCACACTTCAAATTCTCAATGATGTTTTACCTTGTTATTCAACCAACAGCTATAACCTATAGTAGAAAATCAACAATCATTTTCTTTTCTAATTCCGTTAACATATTCATGTGACCACGGTTTTTTAATAAGTATGTAGTACAATTGGGAATGAATTTATTTGCTCGAGGTATTACCCTTTTAGCAGGGAAAAGGCAATCTTCTTCACCTGCCATAACCAAGGTAGGTGCTTCACATTTTCTTAAATCAGAACCCCTCACGTTACTTGGCATTCCCACTTTGATTTTTACATAATCAACACTACATTTTGCAGTTTGAAAAATATCATTATCAATGTTTTCTTTTGTTACTGCCATTGGCATTATACATGCCTCAAACCATTTTTGTTTATGTGTAATCCAATACATTATCATTGGGTACATCATACTTAAACTATTAATTGCTGGTGCATTGTTTATCCCTGCGGGAACATATAGCACTGCTTTTTTAATTTTTTTAGGTGCCACGCACATAGTTTTTACTAAAATTCCTGCTCCAAAGGAGCCACCAAAGCATGCTATTTCTTTGTAGTTTAGAGCAGATATAACCTCACTGGCCCATTTCCCATAATCATAATTATTTGGAGAAAGTGAAATCTCTGCACTTTTGCCTGGATGTCCTATTGTATCAACTGCATAAATATGAAAATCATTTAGCAAAAAATTGCACGCTAATAAATTATAAGCCGTGTTTGCATTTCCACCATGAAACACAAGAAGGGGTTCCCCCTGAAGATTTCCTGTTTCAATGAGATGAGTATTACCAAAAACAGTATCAACAAACAGCTCTTTATATGGAACAGAAAGTCTGGCTAACTGTTTGCCATACAATGATAGTATTTCAGTCTTCCCATTTTCACTTTTATAAATAGTTTTCAATTACATTCACCTTACTTCTTTACTTTTATATAATCAATTTTTTTAGTTATTCTTCAAACTAATTCTAAAAACTATTGCTAGACGAAACTAGTGTATTATTCTTTCCTTTATGAAATGTACTACCTTTATATTACCATTCATTTCTCTTCTATCAATATAAAGCCCTCGATATATTTAATATTTTTTCACATTATTCTAGCTAGAATTTAAATTTATTTAAGTCTAGTGTTAGTATATAAATTGAAGAAGAAAAAAGCACACTACTCTGATATGTTTCAGATCAATATGCTTTTTGTTAATTCAGTTGATTATAATCATAACCTAGTATAAAAACTATTATGATATTTTCCTCTTAAATATACAAACAATACTTCCTGTATGCCCATTTGCTTGATTTGATGACACACTACTTACCAATTCCCATCCAGAATTTCCAAGCTTATTTATCTCAGCTCCTAATTCATCTCCATCAACTTCTCCCCCTAAAAATCCTTTTGTGCCATAGATATAAGTGTAGTATTCAAATTTTTCCATCATATTCACTCCTCGTATTAATGTATCCCTTCTAGGTTCTTCTTTGGGTTTTAAAGAAACGTGTTGTTAGCTAAAAGAAGGGTTGTCCACTTATTATTTATATAATATATATTTTATCCTTTTAGTATGTATAGTAGCATAAGTTCAGCTAAGTTTCACTTGGTAACAGATTAAAATATCTCTCTTAAAAAGCTTCCACATCATCCTCAGCATTTGAGCAAGTAGTATAATCAGCATTTCTTGATACTAATTCAGATGCATTCCCCATTGCCACTAACACCTCAATATCATTAATGTCATCTCCAAATGAAATCACATTTCCCATGCTAAGTCCATAATTATTTAAAACTTTCTTCAATGGATATATTTTAGATGCCTTTGCTGACAATACCTGTGCTAGTTCTGTAGTATCCATAACTCCCAACCTACACCTAGCTGGCAACCCTCTTCTAATACCATCTATATCATCGTTTTTTTTGTCAATCCTTATTAGGATTTTTGTCACAGGCTGTTTTATAATATTATGAAGATTAGCTAATTCACATCTTGTATTTCCTTCAATCTCTAGGTTAGTATATATCTTGTTATCTATCTCTACAGTAACTGGACGCTCCGGAAAAATTTTTTCAAAATACCTTACCGCTCCAATGGCGCTTTCTAAATCCAAATATTTAACATGTTCTTTCTTTAGATTTTCGTATATTTCTACACCGTTATAACAAATCCAAGTTTCATCATGTAATTCTTTTGGTAATATCCTTACAATTCAACGAAGAGCTCTTGCAGTAGCAAAAATTATTTTAAATCCCCTAGCTTTTAAATTTAATAATACTTCCACAGACCTCCTGGAAACTATTTTGTCATCATTTAACAGGGTTCCATCCAAATCTAAAGCTATTACATTAAGCAATTTATACCATATTTTATACTATATCGCAAGGCCTCCTTTTATATTTAACTAATGTAAGCAATTAATAATCATAGGATTTTACATAGTTTATAATTTTTTAGAACTATTTAGGTAACACTATTTATATCAATGGCAAGATGTGGTATAATATATATAGGCACTTGATGCCTTCAAAGAGGATATATCTAATAGGTATATCCTTATTTTATTTATGAAGAAAAGCTTACCATTATAACATAATGGTAGGCTTTTTCTATTTTGAAAGGAGTTATTTTTATGAAGTTAAAAAGCTTTAAAAGAAATGAAAGGTTAGAAGGAATTTTCAACAAAATAGCTAAAAATTATGGTGGAATTGGTCCAAATTATTTTTCCTATATGGGAGAGAAATTAATTGAATACGCAAGGATTAGTAAAGATTCAATTCTACTGGATGTAGCATGTGGCAAAGGAGCTTCATTGTTTCCAGCTGTTCGTAAAATTGGAGAAAAAGGACAAGTTGTTGGAATCGACTTTTCCCAAGAAATGATCAACGAAACACAAGCACTTATTAGTGAACAAGATAATTGCAAGATTAAACTTATTCAAATGGATGCAGAGAAGTTAGACTTTGAAGCTAACAGTTTTGATAATGTTGTATGTGGCTTAGCCATAGCCTTTTTCACTGATCCTCTAAAGGCTATGGACGAGATTTATCGAATATTAAAAGATGGCTCTAAATTCGGATTAACCACATGGAAAAATAGGGCAAAAGAAGGTCCATTGGGAAAAGCTTATGCTAAAGCATTTCCTAAAATTCAAAATAAGAACACAAAAGATATACCTAGTAGACCTGATTTCGGGTCAGTAGAAGGAATTAAAAAACTTTTTAAAAATGCAAGATTTAAAAATATTGAGATATTTGTTGAAAAAAAGACTTTTTATTATAGGGATGAGGAAGAGTGGTGGCAGGAGCAATGGACAAATGCTACACGTGGATTCTTTGAACATATAGAAAGTATTGGTCCAGATGCCCTTAGTAAATTTAAAAATGCTGCTTTTATTGAGATTATGGATTATAAGGATGCTAATGGTATACGATTTGACGCTGAGGTTTTATTTAGTTTTGGACAGAAATAAATAAAGTAAGCATCAAAGTTTTAGTACTTCTAACACGCTGAAAAATAGTATTAAAATATCCTAGTAAGGCAATATAAAAGCTTTACTAGGATTAATTTGGAATCATCCTTAGAATTGATTTTCCACAAACTACAGCTGATTTTCTATTTTCTTCTATTTTTCATATTTGGGTAACTGGCCACGAAGAATTTTAAGCTCCGCTTCATACTGATTCAATCTAATGTCATAAGTTAATCTTTGAGTATCATTCATTACCGTCTCCCATTCCACTAAGTCTTCTGAGAGTTGTGCCATTCGCTGCTCTATTTTTTTCATTTGTTCCAGAATTAATTCTGCAATAACTTCATCAGAAACATATTCACCAAAATACATTCTAACTAGAAATTCAGATGTATAAACATCGTCAATTATTTCATTTGATAAAGATTTTTCGAATTCTTTTTTCCCTTCTTCAGTTACAATAAACAGATTTTTATTGGGCTTCCCATCTTGAATTATTGTTTTCTTCTCAACAAATCCTTCATTTTGAAGTTTTTTAAGTGTTGGATAAATCATTCCATAGCTAGTTTGATAATAATGTGAGAACACCGTTTTGAAATGCTTATTTATCTCATATCCTGTTCTGCTTTTTTCCACAAGTAAACCTAAAATTATATCTCTTCCGTTCATTTAATTTCTTAACCTTCTTTCTCTTAAAGTAGTAATTCTTATACTATAGCCTATGGCTATTACTAGGAAGCTGATGGAAACTAAAAATGTATGGCCTAAGTTTTTTGAAAAAGAGAATAGTATCATTGGGGCAATACCAACTCCTACATAGGACATTAAACCAATAATTGCGTATCCATTGTTCTTTTCAAAATCGTTCTTTATCATTGACACTTCATCATAATACACGTTAAAAATGGAGCCAAACCCAAATCCAAATAATATTGAGGAAACATAAATCAACAGTTTATTTTCCATAAACACAAGAAGAATTAGTGAAATAATCATAAATAATATAGACGTAATTTTAATCTTCTCTTTGCCAAAAAGACTAGTAATAGTATTCTTTGTAATACCATGCGTATCATTATCTATTCTCTCTATTGTAGGAGATTTTATAGCAATAAGGAAATTAAATACCAAACATAAAGCTGAAATAAATAGCCAAATTAATGTTATTGAATCACCATTTTGTAAATATATTTTTTCTCCAATTAATGGAGAAACCGCCGCAGAAAATGCTATTAGAAGATTATATATAGTAGTGACATTTTTTAGCATCCATGATAAATAGGTTAATAGAAGTGGCGTTAAAATTGCAAAGGAAAATCCAAACAATCCTGCTCCAATATAATACAGAAATATCTCATTAGTAAAAACTAATATCAAAAAACCAAGACAGTAGGTTAAGCTACATATAATTAGAAATTTCTTAAAGTCATATTGTTTTAGAAGTAAAATTATTCTGGTTATTAATAGAAATACCATAAACATCATAAGGACTAATTCAACTTGGACAGTGGAATTGTCTATTTGGAATATTAATAGTGGAAGTAAAACTGTTAACATAGAAAACGTCGAGTTGAGTAATAGTATACTAATTACTATTATAGCAACCATAAAATCCAGCCCCTCTTTATATTAATGTTATTAATATAAATTTAATTAATATTAATATAAATAATATGCTATAGTTTCCATTTTGCCAACTTTATTTACCATTATTTGGGGTGTTGTAGATAAAATAGCCCCCTTGAAAGGGGGATTTTCTTTAAATTTCTAATGAATCTATTATCAATGAACTAATGTGAAAGGAATCATCACTTTAATAATGTCATCTAAATACACTGGGTTTGAAAAAGATTATAATATAATCCTTTATTGGAAATCAGTTCTTCATGATTTCCACATTCTTGCACTTTGCCATTATCAATTAAATAAATCTTTTCTACATTTTTAATAGTTGACAAGGGATGAGCAATTATTAAAACCGTTTTTTCCTTCATCATTTCTTCTATTGCCTCTGTTATATTCTCTTCTGATTCAGCATCTAATGCCGATGTTGCTTCATCTAGCAATAATATAGGTGCATCCTTAAGAATAGCTCTAGCAATAGCAATTCTTTGTTTTTGCCCCCCTGATAGGTTAGCCCCTCCTTCTTCTATTAATGTATCATAACCAGCTGCTTGTTCCATAATAAAATCATGGGCATTAGCTACTTTAGCCGAATTAACTATTTCCTCATATGTTGAATCCAATCGTCCATATCTTATATTATCCATAATACTACCATCAAACAAATAAGGACTTTGAGGAACATAGGCTATTTTATTTCTTAACTCTTCTAAAGAATAATTTGATACAGATTTTCCTTGGATAAGTATATCTCCCCCATTAGTTTCATAGAAGCCTAATAATAGTTTCGTTATAGTACTTTTTCCACATCCACTTTTACCAACCAATGCCATAGATTCACCCTTTTTTGCTGAGATAGATATACTATCTAGAATTTTTTTCTCACCGTAGGAAAATACAACATCTTTAAGCTCTATCATTAAATCTGAAGCTTTCTTATTTGAGGATTCTTCATAATTATGAAATTCCACTTTCTCCTCTAAAAGATTTGATACGCGATGAACTCCTGCCATGGATCCTTGTAATCTTCCAAAAATATCTCCCAAGTTTGAGAGGTTCCCCATGTTATTCTGAAGATTATATAGTGCTATAACAGTTCCCATATCTGTTAGTTTACGGGATACCATATAAATCCCTATACCAATTAAACCTATAGCTTTAAAAGAATAAAAAAAGAGTCCTACTGCACTAACCAAAGCATTTAAGTTATCTCTTGACTTTTCTTTATCAGTAAATTTATCACTTTGATTTTTAAAATTATGTACTATTACATCTTCTATTTGAAATATCTTTGTAGTTGTAAACCCTGAGATTATATCTATAAACTTCTGATTTAACTGGCCTCTTTCTGCTTGTACTTCATCACTTATACTTCTTATTTTTTTAGCTATTTTTGCACTGGTAGATACAGATAATATTTCAAATATGGCTGCATATAGTGCAAGTTTCCAGTTATACATAAACATAAGTATTGTAGAGCCCACTCCTAAAAATAAATTGAAGCACAATCCATTAATTTGGTTCATATATATATCTTCTATTATATTTATGTCATTTGTTAATCTAGACATAATATTGCCAGTATGCTCCTTTTCAAAATAGGATAATGGAAGTTCTGCCATATGATTAAAGGTTTCCAATCTAATTTCCTTCATAGTATTCTTCGAAGCTTTGGAATAAATATATATAAAAACTGGTTTAAATAAAAGTGTTATGAGAAATGATGCTACTGCTATTATTACAGCTCTTATAAATAAATCCTTATTGCCTACAGCGGCTGCATTGAATAAATCTTTCATTAGTATGGCTAAAACTATATTAACGCAAAAAGCTTGAATAAAATTATTTCCTATGACGCCTATAGCATATGTCCATATTCTCTTTTTCATAAACCTCATGGGACCATATAAATTACTTTTCTTTCTATTAAACATTATATGCTTCTCCCTTAAACCCATTATCAGACTGATTTTCTTCATATTGTTTTAAGTACAATTTTTTATATACTCCATCAAGCTCCATTAATTCATCATGGGTACCCCTTTCTACAATTCTTCCATTATCAAGTACTAGTATTTCATCAGCATCCCTTATTGTAGAAAAACGGTGGGCAACTATAATTATACTTTTATCCCTAGCAAGTACAGATAGAGCATGGCCTATTGCTTTTTCACTATGGCTATCAAGGGCTGAGGTGGGTTCGTCAAGAATTAGAATAGGACTATCCTTAAGGATGGCCCTTGCTATAGTAATCCTTTGTTTTTGCCCTCCTGATAGATTAGAGCCATTTTCCGTTAAAATAGTATCATAACCCTTTGGTAGTTCCATAATAAATTCATGAGCATTAGCCATTTTTGCTGCATAAATTATTTCATCTCTTGTAGAATTCTTATTGCCGTACCCTATATTCTCAGCTACAGTTGTAGGATAAATATAGGAATTCTGTGTTACCATAGATATTTGTGAACGCAGGGCTTTTAAATCAATTTCATTTAATTTGTTTCCAAATACATTTATTTCTCCTTCAGTTGCTTTATAAAAACTGCATAAAAGATTAATTATTGTACTCTTACCTGCTCCACTAGCTCCAACTAAAGCTACTTTTTTGTTCTTAAGCAGCTTAAAATTTATATCATATAAAACAGAATTATGACCATCATATGAAAATGACACATTATTAAATTCCACTGGGACATTATCTTTTATTTCAAAAGCACCTTTATTTTCCAGATTTTCTTCAGTGGAATAGCTTAATATTTCATATATTCTCTCTGCTCCTCCCCTAGCAATTTTCACATCGGCCACTAAATCAATTACTTCAATCACAGGATTAGTTAAATAAGTAATTATAGCTAGAAAGGCAGTAAATTTACCTATAGTCATTTCCCCTATAAATGTGAGCCTTCCACCATATAGATTTATAGCGATCATTGGAATCATAAGTACTGACGTGCTTAAAATAAGAGTACGCAATCTGCATTTTACTATTTTTAATTCAGTATCATAGGCATATTCTTGACAGAGTTGATAATTGTTTTGCAGCTTTTTCTGCAGATTAAATGACTTTACAATATAAATTCCACTTATAGTATCCTGAACTATTGAATTGGACTTACCAAATTGCTCTTGTAGCTTCCTAGAAAACTTGCTTATTGGCTTAGACGCAAAATTATTTAAACATATTGCTATAAAGAGTACAAGTATTGTTACTAAAAGTAATTTCCAGCTAAGAATTAATCCATAAACCACAGCACATATAAAAACTAAAGGCTGGTATAGGAAATTTGATATCTCTATTAAGAATTTTTCAATCAAATCCATATCATTATTTACTCTGGAAGCCAAGTCTCCACTATGATGTTTCTTAAAAGAAGAAAAAGAAAAATTTTGTATATGCTCTGCAATTTTATTTCTTAAATTTCTCACAGTATACTGTGCAAATCTAGATGCAGAAATTTTTCTAATAAAAATATTTACTGTGCCCCCAAATAAAAATATTACTATAAAATATATATATGTATAGAATTTATCAGTATCATTGCTAGTTGAGATCATATCAACAAGGTGTTCATATACAATTGGAATTAACATACTAACTACTACATCAAGCAAAGTAAAAAAAGCACATACAACCATCCATATTTTATACTTTTTCCCAAATGATAAAAGGTATCTAAGTGGACTATTTACTTTTTTCATTCATATAATCCTTCCTTTCACTTGGCTCAAGGCGCAAAATGTAACGAAACCCAATTCCATATTGACAATATCATTATGATAATGGAGTGTCTGTTGAAAAATAAATGCTTGCTGGTAGTTCACTTTTCTTATCTTCTATTATTTCTAATCATAATTCCATTGATTCAGCTATAGCTATCAATTCATTCTTTGAAATTTTATAGCTGATTTAAAATAAATACGATTATGACTTGGATTTGACAAGATTGAATAATGAAGCATTTTATACCTCTTACTTCCTTAATAACGCCTTACAAAATCTTTTTAGGCCTTATATTCTTTTTTCTTTTGAATATTTAAATTTTTTTATTACTATGAGTTGCTATAAACCATAATTACTCATAAGATAAATCTTTTCTGCACTCATTTCAATTATTTCTTTTATACTAACATTGGGATGATTTTTTTTGAAGTTTTCAATAATTTTATATCCAAAGTAATATCCCGCACACCAAGGTATTTCAGCTTCATCATCACCAAACATATATTTACTATAATCTACATCTGTATCATTTAATAAATCATAATAATGTTTATTCCATAATTCCATTTCTTTTTCTTCAGATATTTGAGAAATCCACTTAGGATTTAGTGATAGGTTAAAACTTCTTGCAAAGGCATCAGCTTGTCCATCAGTTAACATAAATTCTACTAATGAGTTTGTTGTACATCCCCCTTTGATAACATGCCAGTAGTTTCCCAAAACACAATGGTGATATTCATGAGCAAATACATAAGGAATCCAATCCAAATAATTCTCATCAAGTGGATTAATATTTAATATCATATTACCAAATATACATACTCCCCAAACACCGTTCTGTTGCTCCTTAACAATAAAATTATCATCATCAACTGGATAAAGTACAATTACTATAGGATCATCATCATAATTAGGAAGTGTATTGACTATTTCCATAAATTTTTCTTCAATTTCATTAAGATTTAACTTTTTTATCCCACATCATATCACAATCTGCATTTTCCTTTTCCATCTCTAATACATAGTCATCTAAATTTTCGTAAACAGCTAAAATCTCTAGCTTCATTTCGGATCCTCCATTTAATAAAATTTTTGTGATTAAGAAAAATATTCTTACATAATACTATTGAAGTTATAGTGTAGAATTCACCCCCTTATCCATATACATATCATACCACCAATTTACAATATTTACATTTATTTTTTTGTAGGCATGTTTGTATCAAGTATAAGTGGGCAAGATTTTTATTTTAAATTTTATCCATTATTTTGTTGTAAATTTAATTTTAAAGAGGACACACTAATCCTGCGGTCATTTATTTCTCTAAATTATCTATACTGTAAATCACTAAATGTTTTATAATTTAATAGATTCTTTATTGTTCTTCTTCCTTCAATCATTGTAACTTCAACATATGGTATTTTCCTTCTTTGTATTGGGTAAACCTTTGGTTTTGGTTGATTTTTATTAACCTTAGCAGCTGAAAGACTAACACATTCAACCACCTTTTCTAACTTCTCAGTACTTATAACGTTGCTACATAATTCATCAATAGTTTTAAATAGTCTGTTGCTAAATTTTTCTGTTAATATTTTAGCTATATTTTCTGCACCACTAATAGACCAGCTCATTTTTCTACCTTTCATTCTTTGAGCAAGTACATCACATATGTTATGTTCCATTGTTCCTAAATGCTATATACCAGTCCTTCGGTGGATCTGGTATACTTATATCAGATCTTAAGTGGTATGGTATTAACACCTCCTTATTTCCTACAAGATAGTTATATAGATTCTCTAATTTTTCAAGTTTCTTATCATCTGAACTGGAGTGTCAACACTCTTTTAGACAATCCAATCTCTGCCTCTTAAACTTTCAATACTATATCCCCCTTAGAGTGTTTATAAGTGCTCTGTAAATCTCTACATACTGATAGGTTTCTTCATATACATTCCATCAACTTCATCCCTAAATGTTTTATATCCAACCTTTTTGTATAAGTCTATGCCTTTGGGATTATGTTTCCAAACATAAAGTCTACACTCTGTACAACCTTGCTTACTTACTTCTTTTTCCATTTCATATAATGCTGCTGTTGCATAACCTTTTCTGCGCTCCTCTTCTTTCACAATAAAATCACATAAGAACGTGTGCTTTACTCCATCAGTAAACTCATATAGATACCATATTACACCTACATTTTTTCCAGTGTCACAATCTTCTATAACCATCAAATCATTGTTAGGTGTATCCACACCATCTATTAACATATCTGCAAATTCCTTTTCAGATTGTATCATTGCTTCCTCTTTAGATCTCTCTGAAGTCTTTATTAAATCTTCTGCATAATCTTCTAAACTATATTTCTTAAATAATTCAAATTCACTTGCAGTCATTTTTCTTAATCTGATTTTCATTTATTTTTCTCAACCTCCAACTTGTTAATTTTGTTGTTTATAAATAATTTCTCTGTAAACCATTATACCAAATCATTCCATCTGATAAAACAATAACGTAGAAAGGCAGCAAAACTGCCCCTCCACGCTATTTTCCTAGCTAATATTAATATAATGTATTACATTACTGTTCCCAATTCTCTCAATGTATTGCTCATTTTGTTTGGTTACTTCTCCATAAAAATAGCCTTACCACCTTGGTTGAAACCACATTTAACATACAAATTTCGTGCATTGGGATTATTTTGATTAACATAAAGGCGAACTCCTATTTGTGTCTATATCAAAATCTTCTGTTTGCAGTGAAGAAAAGCCGACAAAGCACTTTTAAAGTACCTGCGGATTTTTTTAGTATTTTTCTGTTTTCCAATTCCATCCTAAGTACATTTTAAATCCCAGGTCAAATTCCGACAGTCTTACATGGTCCTGCTACAAGTAATTTAACCAATTGTTCTGCAATAAAATTTGATGAGTATTTCATATCATTATTTAACCACCATCTTATGGCTGACATATATAGTGAAGTGATTAACTCTAAGAATAAATCTCTTGAAATTAAAATATTATCTGGGAAACAAATGTCAAGTTTCTCAATTAAAGCATTTTCAAACTTTTTGCTTATTCCTGACATTTCTTTATCATTCAGAATTATTTTATAAAGCAAAGCATCATTTTCAACTGTCTTAAGAATAGAACTTATATTTTGTACAAAGCTATCATATTCAAGCTTCCCATCAATGATATGTGCTTGGGGAGCTACCAGTTGCAATATATTTCGTATTGCTTCCTCCATTGTTTGCTGCAAAAGATCATATTTATCAGTGTAATGAAGATAGAAGGTTGAACGGTTAATCATTGCCATGTCTGCAATATTATTTATTGTTATTCCGTTAAAGCCCTTTATATCTACCAGTTTCACAAAAGCATCCCTTATTAGCTTGCGTGTTTTTATTATCCGCAAATCATTTTCAATAGACATTTTTATCCCACCTATCTATTATTTAGTGCAATAATCAACAATTATAGCAACTTCGTTGTATAAGCTGCAAATTCTATTCTATCAATCATTGAATATAAAATCTGGCTCTATTATACTACTACTTGTAAAAACAAGAAAGGAGTTTTCAATATGATGAAAAAGTGGACAACAAAAGATTTTCCGGTAGGACTTTATAATTTGCACCCAGATCCGAGCGTCAATTTTCAAATGAATCGATTTTACAATTGGACTAACGATAAAACTATGCTAGATGAAATGCGCAATGCCAGTAATACAATCCATTCATACAATGACCTGATTAAGTCATTTATTGAGCTTGGAAATAATTCTCTTAAAAAAAATGAAAAGTTGAAGGCCGCTTATTATTTTCGAGGCGCTGAGTTTTATTTACCTGAATCTGATCCACACAAGCAAAATTTACGAAAACAATTTATATCTCTTGCCAGTGATTTTTATGGTATCTCTAAAAATCAGCACTATATGATTCCATATCAGAATGGGTATCTCTCAGCTTACCGTATCTCACCGGAAAATCCGAAAGATACAGTTGTTTTTTTTGGCGGTTTCGACAGCTATGTAGAAGAACTTTTTTTGATGACTATGATATTTAAAGACGCCGGATATGATGTTATCTGTTTTGACGGACCTGGTCAGGGTACTGCGTTGGAAGATTATAAAATACCAATGACACATGAATGGGAAAAACCTGTAAAATCAATTCTTGATTATTTCAGGTTGAATGATGTTACTTTAATCGGTATGTCACTCGGCGGTTATTTATCATTAAGGGCTGCGGCATATGAAAAAAGAGTTAAAAAAGTGATTGCATATGACATTTTAACGGACTTCTTTGATGTGCTGACACATCAAATAGATTCTGCTTTTAGAGATACCTTTAAAGATATGATAACTCAAGAAAAAATGGAAGAGGTTAACACGGTACTGAAAAAGCTCACAGAAAAAAGTTTGATGCTGGAATGGGGAATTATGCAGGGAATGCATATAACCGACAGTAAATCGCCTTATGAATTTTTTCATAGAATTATTTCTTATAATACAGCAGTCTTTTCACATTTAATAACACAGGATGTACTTCTTCTTGCAGGACAGAATGATCATTATGTTCCGATAAAACAGTTTACAGATCAGATTTCAACGCTGACAAAAGTACACTCTCTCACCACACGTATGTTTACACCGGAAGAAACTGCCGATTCCCATTGCCAGATAGGAAATCTGGGACTGGCGGCAGATGTCATGCTTAACTGGATAGAGCAGGTTCAATGAGATTAATATTGTATGTTATCAGGCTGTTTGACAGCAGCCTGGTATTAAGCAATTCACCTACTTTTTCTCTTTTACTAATTTATCATCTTTGAAAATTTCTCAATAATCCAATTCGCTATTCTTATTGTATCTGAATGCCAAATTTTGTGCTTTCAAAACTTTCAAGATTGTGAAGATTTCCTTAACATCATTATAATCTAATTCATTTTCTACTTACCTATTACTCCATAAAGAAATAGATGGTAAATTGCTGCTTTTAAATTGTTAAAAGAAGACTTGGATTGTCAACACTTTTTTAGACAATATTTATTCGGTCATATTTGCTAATCTATATTCAACTGGTGTCATATAGTTAAGTGAGCTATGGATACGTTTGTTGTTATACCAAAGCACATATCTCCTTAATTCTTTCTTAATCTCATCTAGACTTTTAAATATTCTATTAAATGCAAATTCTGTTTTTATAATTTTATAACTTGCCTCAGCAACAGCATTGTCATAGGGACAACCTTTTTTACCCAAAGATCTCTTTATTTTAAAGGCCTCTAAAACTTCATCTATTACTTTATTTTTAAATTCATTACCCCTATCAGTATGAAATATATTAACCTTAGTTAAATTTATATTTGTATTCATAAAGGCTTCATAAACTAAGCTAGCATCCTTTTTAGCTCCGGCTGAATAGCCTACTATTTCTCGATTAAAGAGGTTGATTAATAAACATATATAATGCCACTTTTCAGCAACATTAACATATGTAAGATCACTAACTACTATTTCTAAATCTCTTCTATTATTAAACTCTCTATTAACTATATTTTCTGTTTTATCCTCATTACAGCTGGTTTCATGTACCTTATACTGCTTTATAGTATAATTAGAAACAAGTCTGTATTTATCCATAATTTGTCTTATTTTTCTTCTTGAAGCTACTATATTTTGTTTGGCTAATTCCTTTTTTATTTTCCTTGAACCATAATTGTTTTTGCTAGCTCTAAATTCTG
>DINW01000032.1 GCA_002423705.1 Clostridium sp. UBA5530 | reverse complement strand
TCATCTTGTTTATCTTTTAATAGCTTATGTCCTCTAGTTGCAGTTACTAATCTCTTTTTTAGCTTAGAAAGTTCCATACGAGTAGGATTAACATTTAATCTCATGACTACTCATCCTCTCTTTTAGGCAAGTACTTCTCCAAATATTCATCTCTTATTCTCTTAAGCTCTGCTTTTGGTAGAATAGATAACAACTTCCACCCTATCTTCAGTGTCTCCTCAATGGATCTATCACTGTCAAACCCTTGAGACACATATTCATTTTCAAAGGCTTCTGCAAATTTTGCAAACTTTTTATCAGAGTCAGAAAGAGCTGATTCTCCTAATATTACAGCTAACTCCTTTGCTTGCTTACCTGTGGCATAAGCCGCAAATAACTGATTCATAGTGTCAGCATGGTCTTCTCTTGTCTTTCCCTTACCTATACCTTTATCTTTAAGTCTTGATAGGGATGGCAATACGTCTATTGGAGGCATTATGCCTTTTTTATAAAGCTCTCTAGATAAAATTATCTGTCCTTCTGTTATATACCCCGTAAGGTCAGGAATTGGATGGGTTTTATCATCCTCTGGCATAGTAAGTATTGGAATTTGAGTTATAGATCCTGGAAGTCCCTTGATTTTTCCTGCTCTTTCATACAAAGTAGCAAGGTCCGTATAAAGATATCCTGGATACCCTCTTCTTCCTGGAACCTCTTTTCTGGCAGCAGAGGTTTCTCTTAATGCTTCTGCATAATTTGTTATATCTGTCATTATAACAAGTACATGCATTCCCTTTTCATAAGCTAAATATTCAGCTGCTGTCAGAGCCATTCTTGGGGTAGCTATTCTTTCTATAGCAGGGTCATTTGCTAAGTTCATAAATAATACAGCCTTATCTATAGCCCCTGTCTTTGTAAAATCATCTATAAAGAATTGAGCTTCTTCAAAGGTTATTCCTACCGCTGCAAATACAACAGCAAATTTGGAATCAGAACCTAAAACTCTAGCTTGCCTTGCTATTTGTGCTGCCAATTCAGCATGTGGAAGCCCTGATGCTGAAAATACAGGAAGCTTTTGACCTCTTACCAGTGTATTAAGTCCGTCTATAGCAGATATACCTGTTTGTATAAACTCTGATGGATAGTCTCTAGCTACAGGATTTATAGGTATTCCATTTATATCTAATCTTTTCTCAGGTATTAGCTTAGGACCTCCATCCTTAGGTCTTCCAAGTCCATCAAAGACTCTACCCATCATATCCTCAGAAACTCCAAGTTCTAATGGTCTTCCAAGAAATTTAGCCTTAGAATTTTTAAGGTTAATTCCTGCAGCTCCTTCAAATAATTGTACTAGAGCCTTATCTTGATTTATTTCTAGAACTTTTCCTCTTCTTATTTCACCATTCTGAATTTCAATTTCTACTAGTTCATCAAATTTTACATTTTCTACACCTTCAATGAGCATCAAAGGACCAACTACTTCTCTTACTGTCCTATATTCCTTAAGCATCATATACCCCTCCCTCACTGATTAATTTATCCATATCAGCAGTAAGCTCATTAGATATGTCATTTAATTTGTACATGCCTGTTTCTGGAATATATTTTGCTCTTGCTATCTTTTCTCTTATTGGCATATCTATTATCTTGTCAAGGTAAACTCCTGCCTTTAATGCTCTTCTAGCCTCATCCATAAACTCTATGACCAAATTAAGCATCTTATATTGCTTATCCAAAGATGCATATGTGTCCACCTCATGGAAGGCATTCTGCATTAAGTAATCTTCTCTTATGGACTTAGCTACTTCTAGCTTTAATCTATCATCTTCTGATAGAGAATCTTTTCCTACAAGTCTAACTATTTCTTCTAAACTAGCTTCCTCTTGTAATAAAGCCATAGCCTTCACCCTTAAATCATTCCAATCCTCATTTACATTTTCATTCATCCATTGGCCTATTTTATCCACATATAAAGAATATGAGTTTAACCATTGTATAGCTGGAAAATGCCTTTTATATGCTAATGAAGAATCTAATCCCCAGAATACCTTAACAATTCTTAGGGTTCCCTGAGTAACTGGCTCAGATAAATCTCCTCCTGGAGGGGAAACTGCTCCTATAGCCGTAAGAGCTCCTTGTCTCTCATCAGATCCTAAACATATTACTTTACCAGCTCTTTCATAGAAATCTGCAAGTCTTGAACCTAGATAAGCTGGATATCCTTCCTCACCTGGCATTTCCTCAAGACGTCCTGACATTTCTCTTAGTGCTTCTGCCCACCTTGATGTAGAATCTCCCATAAGTGCAACAGAATATCCCATATCTCTAAAGTATTCTGCTATGGTCATTCCTGTGTAAATTGATGCTTCTCTAGCTGCCACGGGCATATTAGAGGTGTTAGCTATAAGCACAGTTCTTTTCATTAGAGATTCCCCTGTCTTAGGATCTTTTATCTCTGGGAATTCCATAAGAACATCTGTCATCTCATTTCCACGTTCTCCACATCCAACATATACCACAATTTCAGCATCTGCCCATTTAGCAAGCTGATGTTGAACTACTGTCTTTCCACTTCCGAAAGGTCCTGGTACACAAGCTGTTCCTCCCTTAGTTACTGGGAAGAATGTATCTATTATTCTCTGTCCTGTAACTAAAGGCTCTATTGGATTAAGCTTTTTAGCATATTTTCTTCCCTTTCTTACAGGCCACTTTTGCATCATTATTAAATTCTTTGTTCCATTGTTAGTTTCTATTTCTCCTATGGTCTCAACTACTGTGTAGTCTCCATCATTTAATGACTTTAATGTTCCCTCCATGCCAATAGGAACCATTATCTTATGCTCTACTACAGAAGTTTCCTGTACTACTCCTAGTACATCTCCTTCTACTACATAATCTCCTGATTTTTTAGTAGGAGTGAAATGCCATTTTTTCTCTCTATTTAAGGATGGAACCTCTATTCCTCTTTGTAGAAAGTTTCCTGCTACCTTTTGGAATTCCTCCAAAGGTCTTTGTATTCCATCAAACATTGCTTCTAACAATCCTGGCCCAAGTTCTACACTTAAAGGTTCACCAGTAGTATATACTGGTTCCCCTGGCCCAATGCTAGTGGTTTCTTCATATACCTGAATAGAAGCTTTGTCGCCTCTCATTTCTATTATTTCACCTATCAGACGTTTATCACTTACTTTTACAACGTCGTACACATTAGCTTCGTCCATATCCTCAGCCACAACTAGTGGTCCGGATACTTTAACTATCTTTCCAACCTTCAAGCTACTTACCTCGCTTCCTATAAAATATTCACACCCACTGCCTTTTCAACATTATCTTGAACTCTTTTCATTCCTATATTCAAAGAACCTTGATTGCTTGGAATTAAAATTATAGCTGGTACCATAGCTTTATTGTATCTTTCTATAGTTTCTTCTAACTGTTCAGCTATTTGTTCTGTTACAAAGATTACTGCATAGTCCTCCATGGCCATTCTGTCTATGGTCTTCCTTGCCTCTTCTTTTTCACTTACACCATAAACATCTATACCTATAGCTTTAAAAGCTAATACAGAATCCTTATCTCCAACTACTCCTATCTTATACATAGACATCACGCAGCCTTTCTCTTATGGCATCGGGAGGCAAATTGTTTATCTTTCCAACCATAATTATTCTAAGAAGCTTTATTTCTGTCTCTTTTGCTATTATATAACCTATTATAGGCTCTGGTCCAAAGTGTACCTTTTTAGCTTCCTTAGTTTCTTTCATAATATAATTTTCCCACAATTTTTCAAATGAACTAAGCTTGCCAGAACTACTATACTCTTCTAAACCTGCTTTTATTATGTCCTTATATTTCAAAGAGGAAGGAAGTTTTTGTGCTATAGCATCTAAAGGCTCTCCATAATTTTTTATAAAAAACTCTTCTTTTATGTTTCCACCATTTAAATACACTTCTTTAAAAAAGTTAACTGGCTTTTCCTGCTTTTTTAATCTTACATATGTCCTCATATTTATAAAGTCTATGTTAGATTTAAAATAGTTCTTTATAAAATCATATTCCATGTTTTCTGATTTAAGCGATAAATCTTCATACATATATTTATCAATTATAATATCAATTTTTTGTGGATCATCATAGGTTTTAAAAGCCTTTTCAGCCTCTAGAAAAGCATCCTTCATCTTAGCTGGAAGGGATTTGTAATCCTCTGTGTTTATCATAAGCTTCATATTTTCTGTAGCTATAGTACCCACATCCATCATCAAATAATCCAGATTTTTCTTTAGTAGCCTTGCCTTTAAAAGAACTTTTAAGTTATGATAATCATATTTAATTCTCATTATATCCACTATAGATGTGTCAGGAGATATTTCATCCATTAGATTGTATACTCTTTTTAATTCTTCCTTTAACAAAATATCATAATCATCACTGCTTTTAATATTTCCCATAAAAGCATTATATTCCGTCTCTTGAAGAATTCTTAAAGCTTCCATTGGAGAAGATCCATCAATCATCCTTTCAAATTTAAGTTTATTAAGGAGCCTTTTTTCTAACACTCTAAGCCTAGCTACTCCTTGAGTAAATTCCATTCTATCCATAGAGCTATCCTCCTTAATTAATTAAATATTGTCCTTACTATTTCTCCTTCAAGATCATCTCTATAATAATTAAGCAAACCATCAAATGTATAATTTCCTTCTATTCCATCCTTAACTATTATAAATCCACTTGTCACATTTCTATTTCCTTCATATAACTCTAGTGATCCTAATTTATTTTTCTCTATAAGTTGTTTATTTATATCTTTTAATGCAACATTAACTTCATCTTTATACTTATCTGGAACTATTATTTTTTCATCCCCAGCTATATCTAAATTCAACATATAACTTTTAAGTATTTCTACATATTTATTAGGAGACAAACTTTCAAGTTCCTTTAGTGCCTTATTAAAAACTATATCTATTATTTCGCCTTTAGCTTTTAGTTTTTCATTTCTCACATCAAGGTCAGCCCTTGATAATATTCTGTCTTTTTTTATGTCTGCTTCATTTTTAGCTTTTTCTATCATAGATTTTCTTATATCTTCAGCTTCTTTTTCTTTAGCTTCAATTATAGTCTTTTCTTGATTTTTAGCCTTTTCAATGATTTCTTCTGCTTTAATCTTAGCATCTTCTAAGATTTTTGAAGTTAGATTATTTAAATTTGACATATCTTCACACCCTTAAAAGATATTTTAGAACTTGAATACTAATAATAATGATATAACAAAGGCTAATAATGCATAAGTTTCAACCATAGCTGAGTAAATTATACCCTTAGTATTATGGTCTGGATTTTTAGCAAGTATGGATATACCAGCAGCTGCTGTTCTTGCTTGTAGCATAGCTGATTTCCAACCAACAAAAGCTATTGGTAAACATGCAAAGAATAGATATAATCCTGTTCCAAAATCCATAGTTGGAGTGACCTTTAAGAAAACCATAAGTCCTATAACAAAACCGTATAATCCTTGAGTACCTGGTAGTAATTGAAGAACTAATGACTTCCCGAACTTTTCTGGCTCTTCAGTTATAAGTCCTGCTGCAGCCTCTCCTACCATTCCAACACCTTTAGCTGATCCTATACCTGGCAATATTACTGCTAAAGCTATACCAAAAGTTGCAAATATTAATCCACCGTTTTCCATAAAAAAGTTTAACATATTAATTCCTCCTAATCTTTCTTAACCTTAATGTATTTATTTCCTGCTTTAAATGGGGTATAAGGTCTTCCTCCACCCTCGTAAAATTTTCCAAAGAACTCTACATACTGCAATCTACAGGTATGAACATAAGCTCCTAATGCACTTATTAATAAGTTGAATACGTGGCCTATAACAAATATCAATGAACCAAATAAAATTTTAAGTATAGGATTTGGTATCATTCCTATCATTAAATTAAAGGCTGAACCTATAAATCCTCCAGCAAGTCCTAATGCCNNTCCATAAGTCTAGAATAAGACACCACATCTCCTACATATCCACTTAAACCATAAAGGGCATACAAACCTGCTCCAAGCTTTGCCCCAATGCTCTTGTTTTCTCTTCCTTGAGTAAGGACTATGATTATCATTCCTGCAATCATCATCCATTTTCCAAAACTAACAACAGCTGGGCTTAATCCTATCATGGATCCACCTAGAAGAAGAGCTCCTGTAAGAGTCATATACCAAGATCCTACATCGAAGAATGCATATAAATAGTGCTTTTCTTTGATAAGAGCATATCCTTTAACGCCAAGGCCCACAAATATTTGGAACAATCCAATTCCTAAGGAAGCAATAAGTACAGTTATTACATCCTCTGCTGGGTCTACAAGTCCAACCACTCCTAAAGGCTTTAATATATCTCCAAAATAAGATCCATATAGTATACCAACTATTGTAGTTGGTATACTTAAATATAAGAAAAATCGCATAAAGTTTTTAGTCTTTTCCTCTAGATTAAACTTCTTTATAGCTATAATAGAAGCTATAAACATGACAATTCCATAGCCGGCATCTCCCAACATCATCCCAAAGAATAATAAATAAAATGGGGTCATAACTGGAGTAGGGTCTATTTCATTATATCTAGGTGTACTAAACATTTCCGTTATGGATTCAAAAGCAGATACTACTTTATTATTTTTTAAGGCTACTGGAACCTCTATATCTTCCTCATCTGCCGCTTCTATCTCCATATAGTAATCCTTTGCTAAAATGTCCTCCACAACCTGGGTGAATTCTTCTTTGGTCTCTGTTGGTACCCATCCACTTATTACTACTACATTAGGACTTTCCAAAAAATTATCATAAGCAGAAAGTTTAATCTCTTCATTACTTAAATATTCATAAGCTACCTTAATAACTTCCATGTTTTTAGTTTCACTTTTTAAGGTTACCTTTATCTTTTCTTCTTCTAATTTCAAATTTTTTATTTTCTTTCCTAAAATACTTATTATCTCTCTAGGTACATTGTCAATAGATAAATTGGTCTTTACAAAACTAAAGGTCTTTAGAAGTTCATTGACCTTATCTTCATAGTCTTTATGAACTAGAGCTACAAAGTAAACTTCTCCTTTAACTTGACTTATAATTTCTATATAAGAACTAGGTGCTACTGAATCAAATTTTTCTCTGAATTCATCTAAGTAAATCTTAGGCATAGTTCCAATAAAAGAAACACAAGTCTTAAATTCCTTTAAATCACTGAAAGATACATCTAAGGTCTCCCATGGCAGGATTTCTTCTACTTCACTCTTTATTTTTGTAATCTCTGTGTCTATAGAGTTAAGCTTTTCATCCATAGTTTTTAGATTATTATAAATATTTTCCCAACCAATTGTTGTAGCCCTATGTTTTATCTCTGTATATGTAAGCTCCTCTTTTCCTTCTTTTAAAGCTTTTATAGGGTTTTCTTTTTCAGCATATTTTTTCATAAGATCTAAAGAAAATTTTAATTTAGCTAACTGTCCTTGAACCTCTGATAAATCCTTTTTTTCATCTAATAAATCAAAGAATTCCAAATCTCCTTGTCTTTTTTCTCTTAAATCTATGAACTGAACTTTCTCAAAACCTTGAAGTTTATTTAAAAGAGCTTTCTTTTGTGATTCAAAGGTAAATAAAGTGAATTTGCTCATCTTAACTATCGCCATTTACATTCACTATCCTCTCAACCACTAAATTAATAGCTTTTCTTAGGGAATCTTCCTTAGGATTTAAAATCTCATTTTTCTCCTTTATTCCTTGCTCAATAATTGGTGCTGCTTCCCTTTGCCCCTGTTCTTCTTTTTGTCTAAATATTTCCTCTACTTCCTTTTTTCCTAAGGATATTATATTACTATATCTATCCTTAGCCTTTTGTGCTGCATTTTTTACTATATCCTTGCTTTGTTGTTGTGCTTCTTTTATAATTTTATCTGCTACTTCTTCTGCTGATTTTATATCCTTAATCGCTTCTAAGGCCAAATTCATCACCACCTTTGCCATTGTGAATTACTGTTTTATTTTATATTAATTAATACTTAATACAGTATTAATTACAATTTAATCATATTACTATTATAGTACATCTTTATATAAATTCAAGTTAAAAAACTATTAATAGACTATTAATTGAATTTTTCTAATTTCATAATAAAAAAAATATCTAAATTTCATAATTTAATCTAATTTTTTCACAATTCTTAAATAATATATAGTTTTTTTCTTCTTTTATAACTTTTGTTCTTTCAAATTCCTGTACATCTATAGAAAATTCATCTATTACCCAGGAATTTTCTATAGGACAATTATCCTCTCTAAGCTTATCCTTTATGATTCTCTCATTTTGTTTTGTAATTGGACCCTTTATAAAATCAGGAATTCCTCTCTTTTTATTAAATGTTAGATAATCATATCTTATTATGGACTTTAATGGTTCATCTTCTCCTTTTAGGATTTCCTTATTAAAGTCTAAAAATACTTTATAGTATTCATTATTAGATAAATTAATATAAAAATAACCTTTTCTATAAAAATATTGTCCTAAATCATAGAAAAAATCAAAAGCACTTACATATTTAGTCATAAAAAATTTAATTATATTCTTAAACTTCTGAGAATTATAATACTTATCGACCATTTTCTCTATATCCTTTAGTATTATTATTTCATCGTATTTTATATCATTGGTTTCTAAAATCTCATAGGGTGGATATAAACAATATTTCATTCCCCATTTTTCACTTTCTTCTCTCATAGATGAACCTTTTAAAAGCTTTAAAAATCCTAGTTGTATTTCCTCTGGGCCTATAGAGTACACATCATCGAAGGAAGTTCTGAAAGATTCAAAATTTTCTCCTGGCAATCCTGCTATTAAATCTAAATGTTGTTTTATATTTTGCAATTTCTCTAATTCTATAACTTTCTCCTTTATATCTCTAAAATTCACAAATCTATTAATATTTCTTAGAACTTTATCATTAGTTGTTTGTACCCCAACCTCAAATTGAAATTTTCCTTTAGGAGCCTTAGCTAAAAGTTCTATTTCCTCAGGTTTCAATATATCTGCTGAGATTTCAAAATGAAAGGAGGTGTCGCCGCCCTCCCTAATTAAAAAATCCCATATGCTCATTGCAAATCTAGAATTACAATTAAAGGTTCTATCTACAAATTTCACTAGAGATACACCCCTATCTATTAAGAACTTAAGCTCTTTTTTAACTCTATCTAGTTCTAAAAATCTAACTCCATGTATGGTTGAAGATAAACAATATTTACAATTAAATGGGCACCCCCGAGATGCTTCATAATAAACTATCTTATTATTTAAATCCTCATCTTTTTCATAGGGAAATACCAATGAATTCATATCCATTAGTGGACGTTTACCTCCATAGCTTATATTGCCATCACTGTGCTTTATATATAGTCCCCTTATATTCTCTAGAGGTTTTTCATTAAGTTTGCATTGTATAAAATTATATAAGGTTTCTTCTCCCTCACCCTCTATTAAATATTCTCCACAGCTTTCCTTTAAAAAGTTATGTCCATCATAACTTACCTCTGGGCCTCCCCCNNGCTATTTATCTCTTTTAATGTGGTGGATATTCTTTTTACATAATCAACATTCCATATGTAAGTAGAAAAGGCTACTACATCTGGTTTTCTGATTACTATATCCCTAACTATATTCTCTATGGAATCATTTATAGTAAACTCTGCTATTTCTCCATTATAATTTAGTTTTTTGGTATAGGCCTTTAGATATCTTAAAGCCAAGTTTGTGTGAATGAACTTTGAGTTCAATGCCACCATTAGTATCTTCATTTTCATCATTTCCTTTCCGTTTTGCCCTTATATAGTACACATTGCCACAGGATTTTTCCTCTTGTATTTCAAAATATGGTTGTAGTATTCTTTCTATACTAGATTTTCTTATTTCTTTAAGGGGATTATAGTCCTTAACAATAATCTCTTTAGTTTTATTATTTGGAAGAATCATAATTATTTTGCCCTGAAAAATTTCTCCATATTTTTTATCAATATCTAACAGTAGGAGTTCTCCATCTTTTTTCATCTTTTTAAGTATACTTTTGATTATATTACCTCTCTCCCCATTAGTCCATAACTTCCCCATATGAAAAAGCATTATAACATTATGATAAAATTCCTCTTCTAACATATCAGAATCACATTCTACATAGTCTACAGACACCTCTTGAAAGGTTTCTTTAAATAAACCATAAATTATATCATAATGATTGTTAGATATATCTAATACATTGCCTTGTAAATTCAAATTAGTTAAATCTATTAAGTATTCGTTCATTTTCTACACCCCCATATATTAAATTCAATAAAATAAGGATAATTCCTTCCAGAATTATCCTTATTTTTAATTAATAAGCTTTTTTATCATGGCTAATATCATTGTAACAATTATGATAATGCCTCCATATAAAACTCCATTGTTTAACATAGATTGGGGTTTACCCTTAGAATTAGTTATATCATATAATACTCCCTTTTCTCCATCTAAAGCTCTTAAAGAATTAGATGTGAATTTTAAAGAGCCTATGTTTCCCTTAGTAATTTTTATTTTATTATACTCTTTCACCTTATCTCCTAACACATAAATTATATTTTCATTTTTATCATAAAAATACATATCATCTTTATTGCCTATTATCCCATTTCTATCTATTGCCATAGTTCCTAATGCATTTATTGTTTTATGTTGGTAATAAGGACCTTCTGGATTCTCAGTTAGGTGGTTCTTTATTATAAAATTTAAGGGTGTATCATTGGAGCTTTTAAATCTAGGAGATATTATAGGATCTCCCCCTGTAAAATCAGGCCACCCATACCACAAATTCTTCTTAAATTCATATATATAGTCCTTATCTCCTTGAATTCCCCTTTCTCCCCTTGGCTCTATGCCTCCCACAGTTCCATATATATTTCCTTGGGATGTATAGTCCAATCCATTTACATTCCTAACTCCATAACAATAATTTTCCCACTTATAAGTTGAAAAATCATAGGTTATTATGGAACTATTTCCTGGAAACAATCCTTGTATTTCCTGATTTTCTTCACCTTTTACATTATAAGGTAGGAAAGCACCAGTGGTACCTTTATTGAAATTTTCACCTTTTAACACTATTTTTATAGGAGACCTATCATATAGTGATGGATTATCTTTAAGCCATTTATTATCATCTCCTACTACTCCAGCATTAGTAACAGCGCCTATGGTGACATACAATTTATTATCTTTTATAATTAAACAATTTTTATTAAAATCCCCCAAACCAGGTATATTCTTTAAAAGTTCACTAATAGTTCCTTTAATTAAGTCAAAAACCATAATTCTATTATCTGTAGCTATATATAGTGCCTTATTATGATACTCCATAAAATTTATATCTAAATCTTTGTTATCATAAATCACCTTGCTTTTCCCTAAAGGATCTATTTTTTGTATTTTATTTTCAAAAGCTATATAAGTGTTATTATTCTCATCTACAGTAAAATCTCTACATCCTTTTAAACCTTTGTAAAGTATGTTCCAGGAAAGTCCTTTGTCCTCTATATTCATAGACGGCAATATGTATATATTGCCTATAACTAATACCATAGCTATCAAAGATATGAGTACAACAGTGTTTATAACTAGCTTTTTCACAACTTCTCTCCTTATTAATTATTACTATATTTATATATATTTTTTTCTAAATAAATAATTACTACTATAAGAGCTCTTCATGAAAATCTATTTGTAATATTAGTAAGCCTTTAAGAATATTAATTATTGTATTACTATGAAGGAGGCCCTTTATGGAGGACAATTTCTACAAAAATTCTTTTCTTTTAACGCTTTCTAATATAACTACTGGTATATTAGGTTTTATATTTTCTATAATACTATCTAGACAATTAGGTCCTGAAGGTATGGGGTTATATGGCCTTATAATGCCTTTATATAACCTTTTCATATGTATAATCTGTGGAGGGGTTATTACGGCTATATCAAAACTATCAGCTACTTTTTATGATAATAGAGATTATTATAATTTAAGAAAAACTATTAGAACTACCTTTATTTTCAACATTCTGTGGGCAATTTTCATAGCTTCCCTAGTATTTATTTTTGCTCCTAAAATGGCTCTGTATTTTATAAAAGACAGTAGAACCACATTGGCTTTAAAAATAATAACTCCTGCTATGGTTTTTATATGTCTTTCAAATATATTTAAAGGCTTTTTTTATGGTATCTCCAAAATAATGATACCTGCAATTATAGATATAGTAGAGAAGGGCTTAAGGATTTTTATAATAATAGCCTTAGTTAATTATTTTAGTATTAAATCCGTTACTGCCTCTGTTACAGCAGCTTATATAGCTTTAACCATAGGAGAATTTATAAGTCTATTACTCCTTTATATTTATTATAAAAAGAACTCTGCTCCTTTAAGAGGGATCTATCAATATAAAGAAGGCCGCGCTCAATTGATTTTTAATGTGCTTATAATTTCCATTCCTCTTTGCATAAATGGATTAATTACTACAGCTTTAGATGCATTAGCCACATTAATTTTACCTAGAAGACTTTTAGTTTCCGGTATAGAGCACAGTGTAGCTTTAGGTATCATAGGGAAATTCGCAGGTATGTCCATGAGCATTGTATTTTTTCCTATGATAGTAATAGCTTCAATATCCATCTTGCTTATTCCTAATTTATCTCAAATTATGAATAAAAAAGATTATTATTTAGCCGGCGTAAGAATTAAAGAAGTTCTTAGAATTGCTTTGATTTTAGGATTATGCACTTTAGCTATTGCATTAAATATACCTGAGGACCTAGGTTTTATGTTTTATAAAAGAACAGATTTAGCTTCCTACATAGCCTCTGCTGCCTTATGTGCCCCTATCTTTTATGTAGCTAATTGTACCTTGGGGATTCTTAATGGCCTTGGAAAACAAAACATTATTTTAAAAAATTCCGTATTAGCCTCTTGCCTGGATCTTTTAATTTTATATATTTTCGCAGCACTGCCAAGGATTAATATATATGCCTACGTAATAGGAACTATAGCTTCTTCTTTTTTGATGCTAGTTTTGAATTTCATAGAAATAAATAAGAACTTAAAACTAGACATAAGTTTCCTTAATCTTCTATATACCATACTTATAGGTATATTGTGCTATTTCATCCTTAAATTATTTGTTATATATTTTCCCTTAGCTCCTAAATTCCTATGCATAATCATTGGTTTTTCTTTTGTCCCCTTATCCTTAATAAGAATTTCTAAAAATTAAAAGAGTGCAAAAAATCTGCACTCTTTTTTACCTGAAACTAAGTTTCACTTCATTCTTTAAATTTCATTGTAATATTAAAATCTACCTAAGCCTTCTTCTAAAGGCCTTTGGAAGAAGCTTAACTATTCTAGGTGAGAAGGATTCCATATCCTTTTTTGTTATTCCACCTGTTAATACTAACCCATATCCGTATACTGCAATTCCCACAAAGATTGAAATTAAAGTAGGAATTATTCTCACAACATAGCTAGTTCCTAAAAATCCCACTAACCATGTTAAGTTTATGTTAACCACATAAACTACAACACCCATAAATACTGCAGATATAAGGGGTTTTATAGCTGATGAAATTATACCTATTCTTATCTTTAGAGATTTCTCCATTATCCTGTGATTTATAATCATAGGTATAAAGCTACTTAGTATAGTTCCTATCACCGCTCCATTTATATTTACATTAGGCATTCCTACTAATACATAGTTTGCTATAAGCTTTGCTCCAATGCCTACAGATAGTGATAAAAGTACTGCATACAATTTATTTACACATTGAAGTATTATGGTTTGAATTTGCACTATGGACATAAAAACTATGGCTACGGATCCATATAACATAAGCTCATAACCTGATGAGTCTCCTAAATATATAAAATCATATATGCTTTTACTTAAAACTGCAAGTCCCACTGCACAAGGAATGGATATCATATAGCTAGTTTTAAAGGCGAAGGTTATTTTTTCCTTCATGGCCTTTTTATCTTTTAGCACCGCTGCTCTAGATATGGCTGGTATAACCGCAGAGCTTAGTGCTGCTATCAAGGTTAAAGGGACATTTAATAGAGTTCTATATTGACTTAATGTAGCAAATTTTATATTTCTCTCTGATGCTAAAGCAAAACCAGCATCCTTAAGTCTATCCTTTACTACAGCCATGTCTATAACAGACCCTATATATTGCAAACCTGAACTTAAGGTTATTGGAATACCATATTTAAATAGTCTAGAAATCAATTCCTTGTTGCTATGCCTTTTTATCCCTTCTTCTTTATAGTTTTTCCCAATTTTTATTCTATTTCTCTTATATATGTATATTAGGAATATACAGGCCACTATTGCACCTATAACTGTTCCAACGGTTCCTCCTGCTGCTCCATAGCTTACTCCATAATTTAAAAGCAAATAAGCGAATAAAATGCTTAAAGGTACATTTAGAAGTTGTTCTATTATTTGTGATATAGCTATGGGCGTCATTATACTTCTGCCCTGAAAATATCCTCTATAAGCCGCCAAAACTGAAGTTACTACTATTGCTGGTGATAATGCTATTATTGCTATTACTGCTTCATTATTATCTGTTAAAGCTGCAAAGGGTTCCACTGCTATAATCATGATTAAAGCTATGGTACACCCCATTATAAGCAATATAGATCTAGCTAATTTAAATGTCTTTAATGCATCCTTAGGGTTATCTAAAGCTATTAGCTCAGATACCTGTTTACTTATAGCTGTCTGCATACCCGTGTTTGTCATAACATACATTAAGCTAAAAACCTCATAAGCTGCAGCATATATTCCATAGCCTTCCTTTCCTATGGTTTTCATAAGAAGTGGAACATAGGCTAAAGAAATTACCTTAACTATTATTCCAGCTAAGGATAATACTGCAAAACCTTTGGTAGTAGATTGCTCTTTCATAACTATCTTCCTTTATCTTTATTTTAAAATTTAAAAACATCTTTCTTTATCTTTTTAAACATAGGCGGAAGAGTTTCTGCTATGGTTTTGTTGTTCATATATGTAAGTTTACCTGGGGCTTCCTTAAATATAAGCTTATATGCATACAAGAACTGATAATTTAATCCAAATTTATTAGTAAAGAAACTATTTAATTTTTTATCACCATATTTATCATCTCCTATTATAGGATTTCCCATAGATGATAGATGAGCCCTTATTTGATGACTCCTACCTGTAAGCAGCTTAATTTCTAATAAAGAAAATAAACCATTAGTTTCTATAACCTGTACTTCCATTTCTATGAATTTACTGTTTGGCTTTGGTGAATCATAGACCTTAGAAATATTATTATTAGCATCTTTACATATATAACCTTTATAATTACCTGATTTTATTTTACCCTTTACTAAGGCCATATAGTACTTATCTATACCTCTATCCCTTATGATGCTATTTAATATCTTTAAGCTCTCAAAATTCTTCCCAAAAATAACTAATCCTGAAGTGTTTCTATCTAATCTATTGCAAGATGCCGGAGTAAAGGTTAACTCTTCTTCTGGCAAATATTCTCCCTTTTCATTTAAGTAGGATAAAGCATAATCTGTTAAAGTTGGTTCCCCACCCTTTTTATCAGAATGAACTAAAACTCCTGGCCATTTTTCAACAATTAATATATTTTCATCATCATAGGTTACTTTAAAATTAGGATCTACTCTTTGAAATTCTTCCTCTTTCTTTGATAGAGATTCTACATTTTTAATTATAACTTCATCGCCTTCTACCAAAAAATATTTTTCCTTGCTTTTCTTACCATTTACCTTCACATGGCCTTTTCTTATGATTTTGTATATAGCACTTAATGGTACATCCTTTAATAGCTTTCTTAAAAATTTATCTAATCTTTGCCCCGCTTCATTTGGTCCAATTGTTATGTTCACAAAATCACTCCTACTTTATAGTTTGAATAGCTGTGACAAACACAGCTATTCGTCTCTTTAGCATAATATTATTTTATATCATTGTCAAATAGTTAAAAGCACTTAAACATTGTATGGCAACCCCATAAACTAGAGCATCTTCATCTATATCGAAGTAGCATCCATGAGCTGGGTTAACAATTCCCTGTTTTTCATTTCTCACTCCTAAGAAATAAAAGGCACTTGGTATTTCATTAGAAAAATAAGCAAAGCTTTCTACTCCCATGCTAGGATCCTTTAATATCTCTATATTATTTTCTCCTAATATAGTGATGCCACTTCTTTTAACGTAATCTAGTGTGCTGTCATCATTGTAAAGACAAGGATAGCTTTCTTCTATATCTATTAAACAGCTTCCTCTCATGGCTTTACATATACTCTCTGTTATTTCTATTAACCTTTTTTTCACCATTTCTCTGTGCTCTTTAGTCATAGTTCTTATAATTCCCTTTAACTCTACTTCCTCAGGAATTATATTTTGGGCTGTTCCTCCATTGATGGCACCTATAGTAACCACAGCAGGAAATACTGGTGCTACTTCTCTAGATACTATGGTTTGAAGAGCTATAACTACATGGCTAGCTATGACCACTGGATCTATTGTATCCTCTGGATGAGCTCCATGGCCTCCCTTGCCTTTTATTTTTATAGTAAAAGGATTGGAGGCAGCATTAAATACACCATATTTTAATCCTATTTTTCCTACATCTATATTTTCTGATACATGAAGTCCAAAAATTCCATCCACACCTGGATTTTTAAGAACTCCTTCCTTTATCATAAATCTAGCTCCACCTACAGTTTCCTCTGCAGGTTCAAATATAAGCTTAACATTTCCACATAAATGCTCTTTATTATTGTTTAAAATCTTGGCTGCACCTAGTAAAATAGCAGTATGAGCATCGTGACCACAGCCATGCATTACACCCTTGACCTTAGATTTATATTCAGCATCCTTTTTATCTTCTAAAGGAAGTGCATCCATATCTCCTCTTAATGCCACGGTTTTTCCTGGATTTTTTCCCCTAATAAGGGCACATACTCCAGTTTTTGCTATAGCTTCATAAGGAATGTTTTCTTGTTTTAAAAATTCCTTAATTTTTTTACTAGTTCTATATTCCTCAAATCCTATTTCAGGATTTTCATGAAAATCTCTTCTTAAGGATATTAATTGACCTTTTATTTTTCCAGCTTCCTTTAAAAAATCTATGCTCTCCATACTTCTCTCCTTTAAATACGTGCTATTTCCAAAAAATTTCCAAATTATCTCCATCCTTTAAATCCTCATACATCATAGCATCCTTACCATTAATCTTAAGGGCTATAGTTCCCTTAGGGTTTTTTAAATCAAAATCTATAAAATTGAATACATCTACAAATATATATGATTTTTTACCTGTTAAGGCTACAATTTTATTATTACATTGTATATTTATTGTGTCTTTTTCTTGAAGTTTTTTCTCAACATCCTCTGTGTATAGTTTATCCCCTTCTTGAATTATATAATCCCAAGGAAGAACTTTAGAAGATTTAAAGAAACTTCCATTATAATCATTAAAATAAAGTTCTTTTAAGTCCTTTATAGTATTGGGTAATAATATTTTTATATCATCGGAGTTTTTTATATTATAATCTATATTAATCCTTTCTCCATTAGAAATTCCTACAGGAGTTAGTTCTTGTTTTTCGTCATTAACATAAAATTCAGTAGAATATATATTTTTTACATAGTCTTTGATGAAAGGATGTGCATCCTTTCCGTTTTGTGCAGGCATTATATCTATAGTATCTCCATCTTTTACAACTGCGTCTAAGGAAGCCTCTTGTCCATTTAACAATATTTTAGCATTTCTTCCAAAGGTACCAAATGCCACCTTCTTTACTTTATTTAAAGTAAATCTTACATTATTTCCTCGTCTTCCTATTAGAATCTTAGGATTTACATCCCCCTGTTGTAATGCTGTGATAACTTTATTGTTATCAGTATTAAATAAGAATATCTCTTCCTCATTGAGGAACACCTTAATAAAGTTTCTACCCATATTTTTCATAGCTATAAGTGCTATGCCTAAAACAGTTACACCTATAGGACCCAAGCCATTATCACAAGAAAATCCATCTAGAGTTTTTCTATCCTTTATAGCTATTCTATTTAGATCCATGGCTAACTTTTCTGCAAGACATTCTCTTAAGTTTGGAGTCCACGCTCCTCCACCTACTAAGAATAAAGCACTTGGAGCTTTTCCACCATTAAGCTCCAATATCTTTGTTGCTATTTCATCAGTAACTTTATTTACCACTGGATTTATAATTTTTAATATTTCTTCCTTTGTTATTGTTCCTTTTAGTCCCAAAATATTTTCATATTCTACAGAATCATGTTGTCCTAAAAATCTTTTTATCCTTTCAGCTTCATTGAATTCCACTATACAGTGCTGAACAATAGCCTCAGTAATTTCATCTCCAGCTAAAGGTACCATTCCAAAAGCTGTAACGGTATTCTTATTGCTTATTGCTATATCAGAAGTTCCTGCTCCTATATCAACTAAAGCCACATTCAATAGCCTAAGCTTCTGAGGAATAACCACTTCCATTGCCGCTATAGGTTCTAAGGTAAGGTTAACTACTTTAAGATTTACTTTTTCTATTACAGCATATAGGCTATCTATTACTGATCTTGGCAAAAATGTAGCTATGACCTCAACCCCAACATTTTCTCCTTTATGTGATTCTAAGTTAGATATTATATATCCATTTAGGTAATAGTTTTTAACAGTATATGCTACACAGTATAGTTTACCTTTAGAAGATGCCAAAACCTCATCTTCTGCCTTTTTTACTGCACTAAGCTCTAAGGATTTTATAATATCTAAATCTATTTCCTTCTCTTCATCTAACTCCATTTCAGCCTTTGCTACAGATGTCCTTAAAAATCTTCCTGCCGCGGCTATTACTACATCATTTAATTTATATCCAAGTTTTTCTTCTAAATCACTTTTTATTGCCTTAACCCCTTTGGCAACTAAATCTATGTCATGTATCTGGCCATCTAGCATGGCTCTCTCTTCATGTTCTATGTAAGATTCATACAATACCTTAATGCCATCCTCTTCAGGTTTTAGTATGGTTCCAATTAAAGACCTTGTTCCTATATCTAATGCAAAAACAATATCTTTTCCTATTAATCCCTTATCCATCCTTACTCCCTCTTCATATATAATTTTAAGGGCTCATATTCTATAGAATATGAGCCTAATAAAATTATATATTAATATACCAAGTTATTCAACAATATGAATTTTTATTAAATTGCTATTTACTAATATAGGAAAGTTAAAAGTCCTTTCTATACCTTGAAAATCTATAACTATGTTGTTATTCTCTAGAGTCTTAACTATTCCTTGTCCAAAGCTCTTATGGAAAACCTCTATACCTTCTTCATACTCTCCATAGTCTACCTTTTCTTCTATTTGGCATTCCCTTACAAAGATAGATATTTTAGCAGTTTTCCCTCTAAGAGTTTTAGGTGAGCATAGATATAAACCTTCAATAGCTCTTGTTATCCCCACGTAAAACAATCGCCTTTCTTCTTCTATGCTTTCCTTATCTTCCCCACACCTCCTATGGGGAATACAGTCTTCTACACAATTTATTATATATACGTTTTTAAATTCCATACCTTTTACTCCATGAATAGTGCTTAAAATTACCCTGTCTTCACTACTGGCCCTAGAATTTTTCTTTACTTGCTCTTCTACCTCCCTAACGTGAGCTAAAAACATATTAATAGTATTATACTCTCCCAAAGAAACTTTAAATTCTTCAACTATATCCTCTAATTCACTTATGTTTAGCTTAAATTTTCCTGTATACTCTCTTAAATACTCCATATAGCCTAAGTCCATCAAAATATAATCTACCGCACTTTTCAAGGACATCTTATTTAGCATATTTATATCCTTGCTTAAATTATCAAATACCTTTAACTGAAATGGCGCCATATTTTGCAGCCCCTTCATAATATTAAAGCAACTCTCTTCAAACTCATACTTCATTAAGGAATCCAAAGTATTTTTGCTAATATATCTAAAAGGTTTATTTATAATTCTAATAAAACTATTCTTATTATAGGGATCTAAGGATAGCTTTAAGTAGCTTAAAATATCTTTGCATATAAAATGATTGAAAAAATTATATTCTTTATCTAAAAGTAAAAATGGAATTTTTCTTCTTATGCATACATCTATTATAGTCCTGCTTTCCATATTAGTTCTGTAAAGTATAGCATTATCTCCATAAAGGGTTCCTTCTTTATGCTTATTTATTATTTTATCTATTATAATCTCACCCTCACTGCTCTCATTAAAGGGGGCTAGATTGCTGATATCCCCTGATTCCTCTTTGAAATAAGCTATATTTTTGTTATTTCTTAAAACATTATTCATGATAAGCCTTTTAGACACATCTACTATATTTCGTCTGCTTCTGTAATTGTAATTCAAATAATACTTTTCACCTCCACAAAACTCCTTTTCAAAATTAACCATATATTCTGGCTTAGATCCTCTAAAGGAATATATACATTGATCTTCATCTCCTACAGCAAATATATTATTATCTTCTCCTAAGAATAGTTTTAATAGATATATTTGAATATCATCACAATCTTGAAATTCATCTACTAAGATATATCTAAACAATGTTCTATATTGCTTTAAAATTTGAGAATTGTTTTCCAATAAGGTTTTCACCATTATCTGCATATCATCAAAATCGATTAAATTCTTACTTGCCTTATACCTTTCATATTCTTCATAGCAACTTTTAAACGCCTCTTTATCTAAAGAACTTTCAAAGTCGTCCATTGTTTGAAAGCTACATTTGAATAGGGATATGTTGTTTAAGGCCTCATTTATTTTTTCTTCTCCTATATCATCAATGTATCTTTCCAGTACTCCCTTAATAACAGAATAGCTTTCCTTTGTGTCTATAATCTGTATTCTCCCAATAAATCTTATAAGTATTTTGTAGCATAGTCCATGAAATGTACCAAAAAAAGGAGTGATTCCTTTCCATGTTTTCATATATCTTTTTCTCATGTTGTCTGCAGCTGCTTTAGTAAAGGTTATAACTATTATATTATTTGAACTTACTTTTTTTACATTTATTAAATGAGCTACTCTATTTATAATAACTGTGGTTTTTCCACTGCCTGGAGCAGCTACCACAAGAACTTTTTTATAGTCAGTTTCTACTGCTTCTTTTTGATATTTATCTAACTTCATAGTAAAATCCTTTCTTTGACCTTTGTCTTTAATTATAACCATGTAATCGAAATATATAAATCACAAAATATATTGTATTAATTTTGCTTAGGTATTACAATAAATATGATTCATTAAGCTTAAAGAGGAGATTAATTATGAGTAGATTTAATGTACGCAATGATAGAAATCTTACCATGTTGGTGGACTTTTATGAACTTACCATGGGCAACGGTTATTTTGATAATGATGTAGCAGACAAAATAGCATACTTTGATATGTTCTTTAGGAGAGTTCCCGATGGAGGTGGATATTGCATTATGGCTGGCGTAGAACAGCTTATGGAGTATTTATCTAGTTTGAGATTTACAAAGGAAGATATTACTTATTTAAGAAGCAAGGAAATGTTTTCAGAAGGTTTTCTAAATTATCTAGAAAACTTTAAGTTTTCTTGTGACGTTTGGGCTGTACCAGAAGGAAATCCTGTATTTCCTAATGAACCTTTGGTTACAGTAAGAGGTCCTATTATTCAAGCTCAATTTATAGAAACTATGATACTGCTTACCATAAATCATCAAACTCTAATAGCAACCAAAGCTAATAGAATATGCAGAGCAGCTCAAAATAGACCTGTTATGGAGTTTGGTTCAAGACGTGCTCAAGGTTATGATGGTGCAATTTATGGTGCAAGGGCTGCCATGATAGGTGGTTGCTCCTCTACCGCATGTACAATAGCGGATGAAATGTTCTCAGTTCCAGCTGTTGGTACAATGGCTCATAGTTGGGTTCAGCTTTTCAACAATGAATATGATGCTTTTAAAGCTTGGGCTGAAACCTATCCAGATAACTGTGTTCTACTGGTTGATACCTACAATGTAATTAAATCTGGAGTACCTAATGCAATTAAAGTTTTTAATGAAATTTTAAAGCCTAAGGGCATAAGGCCCAAAGGCATACGAATAGATAGTGGAGATATAACTTACTTAACAAACCTTTGTAGAAAGCTTTTAGACCAGGCTGGTTATGAAGATTGTAATATAGTTGTATCTAATTCCTTAGATGAATACATAATCTCAGATGTGCTATCTCAAGGTGCGAAAATAGACTCTTTTGGAGTTGGTGAAAGATTAATCACTGCCAAATCAGAGCCTGTTTTTGGAGGAGTTTATAAACTAGTAGCTATAGAAGAGGATGAAACCGTAATTCCTAAAATAAAAATTAGCGAAAATGAAGAAAAAATAACTAATCCTGGTTTTAAGAAGGTTTATAGAGTCTTTGATAAAACTTCTCACATGGCTATAGCTGACCTTTTATGCATAAATGATGAAGAAATAGATTATAGCAATCCTTTAGAGATTTTTAACCCTATCCACACATGGAAGAGAAAAAAGCTTAAAAATTATTATGCAAAGGAACTTTTAGTAAAAATCTTTGACAAAGGAGTTCCTATATATCAAAGTCCCTCTGTACTTGAAATAAGAGACTTTGCTAAAGAAGAGACCTCTAAGCTTTGGCCTGAAGTATTAAGGTTTGAAAATCCCCATAGTTATTACGTAGACTTATCAAGAAATTTGTGGAACTTAAAGCAAAACCTTTTAGATAAATATTCTTATACATATGAAGAATAAATATATAAAAAAATCAGATGAAAGCTAAGCTTCATCTGATTTTTTTTAGGCAATAATATTATAAAGCCTACCATGCCATAGTATCATATCCCTCATCTATATCTTCTGTGTCTAGTTGAAAATATTCCTTCAGTATATCCCTTTCTAAATAAAGTTTAAAGGGGCACTCCTCGTCTTTGTTATAAAAAGCACAGCTTCCAAAACATTCTACTTCTTCCTTTAATGTTGACCAAAACGGACATTTATTCATGCTACCCCCACCTACACAATATATTTTACATGATACTTAGCTAACATAGTATTTCCCCCTTAAGTCTGAAGTTAATAGTATCATTTTTAATTGAGCCACTGATTTCTAAAGATAAGATTTATTTATTTGTTTTAACATACTCTAAAGCTAAGTTTCACTTTACAAATTCATTATAGTAGAATTTTCAAAAAAATGAAAGTATATATACTATTAAAAATATTATTTTGTGAGAAAAAATAAGAATGTTGTTACTTATTAACAACATTCTTATTTGCTAAATCATAGTTAATATACCTGTATGCTCTAAAAATATCTTTAATCCTATAAGTATTAAAATGACGCCCCCAACAATCTCCGCTTTATTTTTAAGAAAGCATCCACATGTTTCTCCTATTTTTACCCCTATGACACATACTATAAAAGTTATAAGTCCTATTGTAACTGCAGCCCAAAGAATTGATATGTTCAAGAAGGCAAAGCTTACTCCTACTGCTAAGGCATCTATACTTGTAGCTATTGCTAAAAGCAAAAGTACTTTATTGCTTAATGGATCTTTATCTGTAGCCACCTCACAAGGTTCATTTCTAGTTTTCCATCCCTCATAAGCCATTTTACCTCCAATTATACTTAAAAGTATTAGGGCAATCCAATGATCTATGCTTGTTATATATTCTTTAAACCCTAGACCTAGTGCCCATCCTATAACGGGCATCAATCCTTGAAATCCCCCCATATAGAGGGCAATCTTTATTGCATCCTTATTTCTAATGTTTTTTATGGCTATCCCATTAGTTACTGATACTGCAAAAGCATCCATTGATAGGCCAAAGGCCACCAGTATTAATTCTATTAAACTCATTTTATCTCTCCTTTTCACAAAAATAAAAAGACCTTTAACAGAGATAGTTATAAAACCTCTCTCTGTTAAAAGTCTCACCGAGATCAAAATCAATATAAAGCCAGGTCGTATAAACCAGTATGTTGACTTTATAATCCCTATGGGCGGCTACTCCCTTTTATTTATATAATATATTATAATGACTAAAAAAATTCATGTCAACCTTGTTTTATCTTTTATTTTTTTCATGAAATTTGTCACATTTTTACTTAACTTTTTAATAAACCTGCATAAGATATATAGAGGTGGTTAAATGATTAGAGATGTTACCTTTGAAAATTCGGAGATATCCAGTGTTATAATTGAAAATCCTCTTCCTCTTGATATTAAAATATCTGATCCAACTACTGCCTTATCTCAAATATCAATTAGTCCTAAAGGAGATAATGAAGATAAAAGGCTAATTATTCTTTCAGGAGATTATAAGAATTCAGATATTAAAATAACATCTTCCTGTACCCTACAAGGAGATACAGATTTTGTTGCTTCGAACCCTATAAAACTGATATCAAATGATGTAAGTTCATTAATTATATTTGGACACTTTTCTCTAAGCTCTGGAATATCTGTAGAAAGTCCTTGGAATATAATTAGCAGTAATAGAAAAATATTAGAAGGCTTAGATGTTGCTGTTGACTTGCCTCTACCAGGTGCTTTAAGTTTTGTAGGAAACTTTTTATATACTAATGTTGAAGTTAAGTCGCCTTGTGATATAAACTGGAACGGATTTTTGAAATTTCTTTCAGTAGATCCTAACTTATCCTATGTAAACATCTTCTTACTTCCTGAAAGTAGCATAGATGTTGCCGTAATAAATTCTCCGGTATATGCCTCTGGGGATTCTTTAGCCATCTACCTTCTCACAATAAACACCATTGTTGGTGTTGATAAAATAGTTCCAAACCCCAATCTTTATACCTTGTCTCTAACTAATGGAATGTCTAATCTATCATTTAGTTTTTCAGACGTAGGAAATTATAAAGTATCCACCTATTTAATTTCTGAAGAAAAAGAAATTAAAATCGGTGATAGTTTCATCCTAAATGTTAGCAATCCTTAAAATAAACTATAGATAAAATAAATAGGAGATGATTTTATGGCTAATGCTTTAACTTTAAGTTTAACCCTAGTGCAATTAACTGGTATTAATATATCTGTAGCTGGAAGGGGTGCCAGCCCTGGAAACCTTACTGCTTCTCTAGTTAAGATAAGAAAATTTAACGGTACTGCCTTTGCTGATTTTACTACTTTCACATTAAGCAATGCTACTGAAACTACTGCTACAATAGTTGCTGATGGTGGCACCTTTAATCAAACAGACCTACTTTTAGTTCAAATACAAGAAAATACAACTTATTCAGATAGAGTATATGTAGATTTTGCAGAAGATTATGTAAGTCATACAGCTACTACTCAATATGAAATGCCTGGTCAATCCGGAGAATATTCTTTAAAATTTGCAACTGTAAATGAAGAAGATTTTTCTTCTGCTCCAGCATCTCAAACCTTTGATTTAGGTCCAAAACCTACTCCTGCTAATAGTAGCCTTGCCCTTTATAAGCCTTATCTTGTAAAGTATACTGGAGAAAAATATGCTGTTACAGTTGTATTAAATAATGCTAGCAATACTGCTGTAGATGGAAATTATGAGGTTGTTTTCAGCGCTGATTTAGCATAAAAATTAGGTCTGGGTTTCATTACCCAGACCTTTTGCAGAAGGTGATTTTATGAATTATTATATTTTGGTTTCTGATGTGAAGTTAAATCATATATCCTTTTCTGTAATCCCTAACTTTCCCAATTTAACAAAATCATCTTTTTTGTGCTTTTTAAACAATACCTTTTTTACTGACTATGATTTAATTTCTCAAGATTTAACTGGAACTTATTACGATATTGTTCCTAAAGCAAGCTTTACACCTTATGATTCTTTAATTATATACATTATGGATTCCTCTAACCAGTCTAATATAGTTACCATAAATTTAGCAAAATATTTCTATCTTCATACATCAGTATTAGAATATTTAGTCTCTGATGCACACAGCGGCAAATATACTTTAAAAATAAAATCCGTCAATGATGAAGACTTTCCTGTTTCCGCTCTTTCTTCTATAGTTTTTTGCAATGGAATTGATGAGACCTTAAGTGATTGTTACCCCGAAAAATATAAATATATTCCTACAGAGCCAGTATTTGTGTATTTTGAACTTTTTGACAAGAGTGGGCTGAAGGTTCCCGATGGTAAATATCTAATGAAATTGGAAATAGAGAAGATATAGTAAACAACCTATCTTCTCTATTTTTAAAAGTATATAAGCTGTGGTGACTTTACATCTTTAATGGTAATGCTACCATTTTCAATTTCTACAATAATACCTCCTAGTATATTTAGATCAACTAAGTATACTCTTTGTCCCATATCTAGATTTCCCACAACCCTTACATATCCCTGTATTGATGTATTTTGGCCACTTACTCCATATGTTCTATAGGTATGTCCATTATCCACTTGAAGAACATAATTAAAGGTAGAGATTCCTCCCATAAATGGGTTATTCAATGGGCCTTGAAGAGGTGGTATATAGAGGGTATCACTTTGAGTTTTTTTGCCCTTTGGCTCATAGCCATAAAATATAAAATAATTGTTTTTACTTTCAATAAATTCTGATGGGCTATAATAAAAACTATCTATTGCCGAAGTAAAGGCCATGGACTTTTCATAATTACTAAAAATTATACTTACTTTTTCTTTATCCTTATGCAATAAGCACTGAGCATCATTAGTTATATTATTATTTATAAAACTGAACCCTTGCTTAGAATATATTTTTACCATTCCAAAATTGGGGTTATTATTTAAACTCAATTCATCATACACTGCACCATGGTTTATTTTTAATGCTCCTATAGGTACAACTAAATCTTTTCCATCCCATGGTATATATGAACCATTAAAATTCTTGTCTGTAATAAGACTCTCAGGATATACATCATTTTCATAGTAGATATCTATGACATTATTGGCTAAACTATTGCTTCCTGCATACCAATAGGGAGTTGTGGCTACAAACTTTTCACTGTATAATCCACTAGGATCAAATACCTTTTGTAGATTTACATCTATAGTTCTAACAAGGTCATAGTCTACAGCAGTAAATATTTTTATGGGCATATTTATTCCATTAACCATAAAGGCAGAAACCTTAACTACATCTCTAGATCCATTTATATCCTCAAAATCTATATTATAAAGTCTGCCATTAAATAGGGCTAAAAAATCCCCTTGATAAAAATCTATAAGAGGTTTCTCAAATAATAACTTCAAATATACTTTATTTCCCAATATATTAACTAAACTCAAGGTTGAAATTTTCCTTGGCACTTTATCTAAAATATGCAGTGATTTATTTGGCTCTATAGGAAATCCATATATATCTAAAGTATTTGGGTTACTTATTGTTTTTAAATTTCCATTACCATTGTAATTCTTAAATGTATCTTGTGGAAACTTAAATGTTACTTTATTTCCATGTACTTCGGCCTCTACTGGTTCCACTAACACCCCATTAACTTCGGCGTAAAAATCTTTAACATTAAAACTATAAAAAGCATTGTCTCCTTGATAACTGTATTCTACAGTATCGTAAGTTTTAGCATCAGCTAATCCGTTTTCTATGTTTAATCCACCCACCATTACCCCTAATATTGGCACATCACATATATTATGAACATTTCCATATTTACTCTTTATATATCTTACAGACTTTTTATATACATACCCTAAATGTACAGCTGCATTGGGAACAACATATGCATCGTAGCTATGAGGTAAAGTAAGGCGCACACTAGGTCCCTTTACTTCTGTTATTACCTGAGTTTCAGTTGGAAATGGTATTATTGAATTATTGGGAGAAAATCCATAGTTTTCAACATTTTTATAACTATACTTATCCTCCCTAGCCATATCTTCAATAAACTCTATAACAATAACATTAAATCTATAGGAAATTTTTTTCAATAAAATATAATCAACAGACATCCTATCACTTCCTCTATAATTCCACAGAATTATAATTCATCAATATATTAAATTATATAGTGGCAGTATAAACTGTATATATTTATTATATGTACTTATCCATAAATTGCACCTTATATCACCATCTATCCATATAAAGTTTTTAATAATAAATATCCTCCGGCC
>DINW01000029.1:25295-25565 GCA_002423705.1 Clostridium sp. UBA5530 | reverse complement strand
TCCATGTGTAGTTCTTCAAAAGAAGACTATGGAAAACGACGGATACGAGGCTATTCAAGTTGGATTTGGTGATATAAGAGAAAAGCTAGTTAATAAACCAATGAAGGGTATATTTAGCAAGGCTGGAGTTGCAGTAAAGAGATTCGTAAGAGAATTTAGATTAGAAGATGTTAGCCAATATGAAGTTGGAAATGAGATAAAGGCTGATTTATTCCAAGTAGGAGAGAAAGTTGATGTAACTGGAACTTCAAAAGGTAAGGGATTCCAAGG
>DINW01000029.1:24894-25135 GCA_002423705.1 Clostridium sp. UBA5530 | reverse complement strand
TTAAGGGTGCTATACCAGGACCAAACAAGGGCATGGTAATAATAAGAAATAGCGTGAAGGCTTAATTCGTAGAAGAAAGGAGGATGCAGAATGCCTACAGTAGGATTATTTAATAAAGAAGGACAAAAAGTTGGAGATATGCAATTATCTGAAACTGTATTCGGTGCTACTATTAGTGAAGCTTCAGTACATCAAGTAGTAGTTGCATTACTTGCCAACAAAAGACAAGGAACTCAATCAG
>DINW01000029.1:17231-24886 GCA_002423705.1 Clostridium sp. UBA5530 | reverse complement strand
AAAGCCTTGGAGACAAAAAGGAACAGGAAGAGCAAGACAAGGTTCTATAAGATCACCTCAATGGATACATGGAGGAATTGTTTTCGCTCCAAAGCCAAGAGACTATAGAGTATCTGTTCCAAAGAGCATGAGAAGAGTTGCTATGAAATCCGTTTTAACAAGCAAAGTTCAAGAAAATGAAATGGTAGTTTTAGAAGACTTAACTCTAGAAGCTCCAAAGACTAAAGAAATAGTAAAAATGATAAATGCATTTGAAGTTAAGAAAGCTTTAATAGTTACTGCTGAGTCAAACGAAAATATATATAAATCAGCAAGAAACATAGAAGGAGTTACTGTTTTACCAGTTAACAACATCAATGTTTATGATTTATTAAAATATGAAAAGCTAATCATAACTAAGGATGCTGTATCCAAGATCGAGGAGGTGTACGCATAATGAAACTAACTAGCCATGATATAATAAGAAAGCCAGTAATCACTGAAAAGTCTATGGCAGCTATGGCAGAAAAGAAATACACCTTCATAGTTCATCCACATGCTAACAAGGTTCAAATAAAGAGAGCCGTAGAAGAAGTATTTGGCGTTAAGGTTGAAGATGTGAAGACTATGAATTTCTTAGGTAAAACTAAGAGAGTAGGCGTACATGTAGGAAAGAGAGCAGACTTTAAGAAAGCAGTTGTAAAGCTTACAGCAGATAGCAAAACAATTGAATTCTTTGATGGAATGCAATAGAAAGTTTTAATAAGCAGGTATTGGTGAAAGCCAGATAAGCTGAAAAAGGAGGGAATTTAGAATGGCAGTTAAAAAGTTTAACCCTACTACCCCATCAAGAAGAGAAATGACAATGCCAACTTTCGAAGAGATAACAACAAATTCTCCAGAAAAGTCACTTCTTGTTTCATTAAGTAAAACTGGTGGTAGAAATGCACAAGGAAAGATAACTGTTAGACACCATGGCGGTGGAGAAAAGAGAAAGTACAGAATAATAGATTTCAAGAGAAATAAGGATGGAGTACCAGCAAAGGTTGCTACTATAGAGTATGATCCAAATAGATCAGCTTATATTTCATTAGTAGTTTATGCTGATGGAGAAAAGAGATACATACTAGCTCCAGTTGGTTTAAAAGTTGGGGATGTAGTTGTATCAGGACCAGAGGCAGATATTAAGCCAGGAAATGCTCTTCCATTAAAGAACATTCCAGTAGGTACAATAATTCATAATATAGAATTAGCTGTTGGAAAAGGTGGCCAGTTAGTAAGATCCGCTGGAGCATCAGCTCAATTAATGGCTAAAGAAGGAGACTATGCTACATTAAGACTTCCTTCAGGAGAAATGAGATATGTTAGAATAGAATGCAGAGCTACTATAGGAACTGTTTCTAACCTAACTAATGATATTGTTAATATAGGTAAAGCAGGAAGAAAGAGACGTATGGGATGGAGACCAACAGTAAGAGGATCAGTTATGAACCCTTGCGATCACCCACACGGTGGTGGAGAAGGTAAAGCTCCAGTTGGTAGACCAGGACCACTTACTCCATGGGGTAAGCCAGCTCTTGGATATAAGACTAGAAAGCATAAGAAATACTCAGATAGATTAATAATAAAGAGAAGAAATAGCAAATAGTCAGCGAAGAGAATGATTCATTCTCTTCCACCACGGCTATACGTGAAGGGAGGAAAATCCAAGTGAGTAGATCAATCAAAAAAGGACCTTTCGTGCAAGAAGTTCTATTAAAGAGAATAAATGAAATGAATAAGTCTGGAGATAAAAAGGTTATAAAGACTTGGTCAAGAAGTTCAACAATATTCCCTCAAATGATAGGTCACACTATAGCAGTTCATGATGGAAGAAAACATGTTCCAGTTTACATAACTGAGGATATGGTTGGACACAAATTAGGAGAGTTCGTTCTAACAAGAACTTACAAGGGACACGTTGACAACGAGAAGTCATCAAAGGTAAGATAACCTTGGAAAGGAGGATACATTAATGGAAGCTAAAGCTATAGCGAAATATATAAGAATGTCACCAATAAAGGTTGGCGTGGTGCTTGACTTAATAAGAGATAAAGATGTGAATGAGGCTTTTGCTATTCTTAAATATACACCAAAAGATGCTGCAGTTGTAGTTAATAAGCTATTAAAATCAGCAGTAGCAAACGCTGAAAACAATCATGATTTAGACGCTTCTAGATTATATGTTGCAGAAGCTCACGTAGGTCAAGGTCCAACCTTAAAGAGATTTAGACCACATGCGCAAGGTAGAGCATTTAGAATAAATAAGATGACTAGTCATATAACACTAGTTGTAAAAGAAAGAGCTTAATAAAGAAGGAGGGAAACAGAGTGGGACAAAAAGTACATCCTCACGGACTCAGAGTTGGTGTTATCAAAGGCTGGGACGCTAAATGGTATGCTGACAAAAAGAACTTTGCTGATTACCTAGTTGAAGATAACTCAATCAGAGAATTTGTAAAGAAGAAGTTATATTCTGCTGGAATATCTAAGATAGAAATAGAAAGAGCAGCGAAGAAGGTTAAACTAAATATTTATACTTCAAAACCTGGAGTTGTTATCGGAAAAGGTGGTTCAGGAATTGAAGCTTTAAAGAAAGAATTACAACAATTTGTTACAGATAAGAATATACTTATCAACATAGTTGAAGTTAAAAATGTTGATGCTGATGCTCAATTAATGGCTGAAAGTATAGCAGCTCAATTAGAGAAGAGAATATCTTTTAGAAGAGCTATGAAACAAACTATTCAAAGAGCTATGAAGAACGGAGCTAAAGGTGTTAAGACTATGTGCGCCGGAAGGCTTGGTGGAGCTGAAATAGCTAGAAGTGAGAATTATCATGAAGGTACTATTCCACTACAAACTTTAAGAGCGGATATAGAGTATGGATTTGCAGAAGCAAACACAACTTACGGAAAAATTGGAGTAAAAGTTTGGGTTTATAAAGGAGAAGTTCTTCCTGTTAAAAAAGTAGAAAAGGAAGAGGCTAACGCATAGGAAAGGAGGAATCGTCATGTTAATGCCTAAAAGAGTTAAACATCGTAAGGTACAACGTGGTAGAATGAAAGGTAAAGCTACTAGAGGTAACTTTATTGCTTACGGAGATTATGCAATTCAAGCAACAGAATGTGGTTGGATAACAAGCAACCAGATAGAAGCTGCCAGAATAGCAATAAATAGATATATAAAAAGAGGAGGAAAACTTTGGATAAAGATTTTCCCAGATAAGCCAGTAACTCAAAAACCAGCTGAAACACGTATGGGTTCAGGTAAAGGATCTCCAGAGTACTGGGTAGCAGTAGTTAAGCCAGGTAGAGTACTATTTGAGCTATCAGGAGTTAGCGAAGAAGTTGCAAGGGAGGCAATGAGACTTGCATCACACAAACTTCCTGTGAAGACTAAATTTGTTACAAGAAGAGATTTTGAGGAAATGGGTGGTGAAAATAATGAAGGCTAGAGAATTGCAAGAATTAAGACAAAGTAGCCCTCAAGATTTAGACGTGAAGCTAAATGAACTTAAAGCAGAGCTATTTAACTTAAGATTTCAATTAGCTACAGGTCAGTTAGAAAATCCTATGAGGATAAGAGAAGTAAAAAAGTCAATCGCCCAAATAAAGACAATTTTAAGAGAAGAAGAGTTAAAGGCTTTTGAACAGTAAAGCTGAAAGGAGGTTCACCCTGTGGAAAGAGCAAATAGAAAGACAAGAATTGGTAGAGTTGTTTCTGACAAGATGGATAAGACCATAGTTGTTGCTGTTGAAACTAAGGTTCGTCATCCACTTTACGGAAAGACAATCAATAGAACTACTAAGTTCAAGGCACATGATGAAAATAATGAAGCTAAAATTAATGATAGAGTAGTAATAATGGAGACTAGGCCATTATCTAAAGATAAGAGATGGAGATTAGTAGAGATAGTTGAAAAGGCAAAATAGTCTTTTAATTATTGAAAGGAGGGTATTTGCATGATACAACAACAAACCATTCTAAAGGTTGCAGATAATTCCGGTGCTAAAGAAATTATGTGCATAAGAGTTTTAGGTGGTTCCAAGAGAAAGTATGGAAACATTGGAGATATAATAGTTGCTAGCGTTAAAAGTGCAACACCAGGCGGAGTTGTTAAAAAGGGAGACGTAGTAAAGGCAGTTATAGTTAGATCAGTAAGAGGTCTAAGAAGACCTGACGGATCTTACATCAGATTCGATGAGAATGCAGCTGTAATAATCAAAGAAGATAAACAGCCAAGAGGAACTCGTATCTTCGGGCCAGTTGCTAGGGAGCTAAGAGATAAAGAGTTTACTAAAATATTATCATTAGCACCTGAAGTTCTATAAGATAGGGAGGTGGCTAAATAATGAAAGTTCATGTAAGAAAGAACGATACAGTAATGGTTATATCCGGTAAGGATAAAGGTAAGACTGGAGAAGTTTTAAAGGTTATGCCAAAGAATGGAAAAGTAATAGTAAGTGGCGTTAACATAGTAAGTAAGCATAAGAAACCAAATAGGTCAAATATGCAAGGTGGAATAATAAAAGAAGAAGCACCTATCTACAGCTCTAAAGTTATGTTGTATTGTAATAAATGCAAAAATGTAACAAGAATAAATTATAAAATTTTAGAAGATGGAGCTAAAGTAAGAGTGTGTAAAAAGTGTGGAGAAACATTCTAATACTTGAAAGGAGGTAATCTAATGATCCCAAGACTACAAGAAAAGTATAATAATGAAGTAGTTCCAGCTATGATGGAAAAGTTCGGATACAAAAATATAATGCAAGTGCCTAAATTAGAGAAAGTTGTTGTGAATATGGGAGTAGGAGAAGCAAAAGACAATCCTAAGACTCTAGAAGCAGCAATATCTGATCTTCAATTAATAACAGGACAAAAACCAATAATTACTAGAGCAAAGAAATCTGTTGCTAATTTTAAAATAAGAGAAAATATGGCAATAGGATGTAAGGTTACTCTTAGAAAGTCAAAGATGTATGAATTTGCTGACAAGTTCATGAGCATTGCTCTACCAAGAGTTAGAGACTTCAGAGGAGTTTCAGATAAAGCTTTCGATGGAAGAGGAAACTACTCTCTAGGAGTTAAGGAACAACTTATATTCCCAGAAGTTGAGTATGATAAGATTGATAAAGTAAGAGGAATGGATATAATATTTGTAACTACTGCAAAGACTGACGAGGAAGCAAGAGCGTTATTAAGATTCCTTGGAATGCCATTTGCTCAGTAATAAGGAGGGAAAACTGTGGCACGTAAGGCTTTAATTGAAAAGTGGAACAAGACACCTAAGTATTCTACAAGAGCATACACAAGATGTAGAATATGTGGAAGACCACATGCTGTGTTAAGAAAATATGGAATTTGCCGTATATGCTTTAGAGAACTTGCATACAAGGGAGAAATACCTGGATGCAGAAAAGCAAGTTGGTAAGATTTGATTGGATAAGAAAGGAGGCATATTAAATGGTTATGACGGATCCTATCGCAGATTTGCTAACACGTATAAGAAATGCAAATGCTGTAAGACATGAAATAGTAGAAATTCCTTCTTCTAACATAAAGAAGGCTATAGCAAATATATTACTTCAAGAAGGATATATAAAAGAAATTGAGGAATACTCCGATGGAGTTGTTCCAATGATAAGAGTATCACTTAAGTACGGAAGCAACAAAGAGAGAGTAATAACTGGACTTAAGAAGATATCAAAACCAGGATTAAGAGTTTATTGTCAAAAGGATGATGTACCAAAGGTGCTAAATGGCTTAGGAGTTGCAATAATATCTACTTCTAAGGGAATTATAACAGATAGAGAAGCAAGAAAACTTGGAGTAGGTGGAGAAGTTATCTGCTACGTTTGGTAATTATTATTTGAAATTTAGTCTTAGTGATTTCATTATAGATAGTATTGGGGATAAACCCCATACACCATAAGGAATATAGGAGGTGCAAGCATGTCAAGAGTTGGTAGATTACCAGTAGCTATTCCTAGTGGCGTAACTTTTACAGTATCTCCAGATAATGTTGTTACTGTAAAGGGACCAAAGGGTCAACTAGAGAAAGCTATGCACAAGGACATAAAAATAGCTGTAGAAGATAATGTTGTTGTAGTGACAAGACCAAGTGATGATAAAGAGCATAGATCATTACACGGATTAACTAGAGCTTTAATAAATAACATGGTTAAAGGAGTATCCGAAGGATACCAAAAAACATTAGATTTAGTGGGTGTTGGATATAGAGCACAATTACAAGGAAAGAAGCTTGTAATGAACCTAGGTTTTTCTCATCCAGTAGAAATTGAGCCAATTGAAGGAGTTTCTTTTGAAGTTCCAGCTGCTACAAAAGTAATAGTTAAGGGAATTGATAAAGAAAAGGTTGGAGCCATGGCCGCTGATATCAGAACATGGAGAAAACCAGAACCTTATAAGGGCAAGGGAATAAAGTATGATAATGAAGTTATCAGACGTAAGGAAGGTAAAACTGGTAAGAAATAATAGAAAGGAGTGAACCTAAATGTTCAAAAAAGCTGACAGAAAAGAACAAAGAGAAAGACGTCACCTTAGAGTTCGTAAGAAGATTTCTGGCACTACAGAAAGACCAAGACTTTGTGTATATAGAAGCGAAAAGAATATATATGCTCAAATCGTAGATGATGTAGCTGGAAGAACTTTAGTTGCTGCTTCTAGCGTTGAAAAGGGCTTTGAAAAACTAGGAAGCAACAAAGAAGGGGCTAAACTAGTTGGAGAAGCTATAGCAAAGAGAGCACTTGAAAATGGAATAAAGGATGTAGTATTCGATAGAGGTGGATATATATATCACGGAAGAGTTAAAGAGCTTGCTGAAGGTGCTAGAGAAGCTGGCTTACAATTCTAATTAAGGAGGGAAATAAATGAGAATCGATCCTAGTACACTAGACCTTAAAGAGAAGGTTGTTTCTATAAACAGAGTTACTAAGGTTGTTAAAGGTGGAAGAAACTTCAGATTCAGCGCCTTAGTAGTTGTTGGTGACGAAAATGGCCACGTTGGTGTTGGAACTGGAAAATCTATAGAAATACCTGAGGCAATAAGAAAAGCAATAGAAGATGCTAAGAAAAATTTAGTTAGTGTTGAAATGGTTGGAACAACAGTTCCTCATGAAATATATGGAACATTCGGTACTGGTAAGGTATTAATAATGCCTGCTGTAGAAGGTACTGGAGTTATCGCAGGAGGTCCAGCAAGAGCGGTCCTTGAATTAGCTGGATTAAAGGACGTTAGAGCTAAGTCTCTAGGTTCAAACAACCCAAGAAACATGGTTAATGCTACAATTAACGGATTAGGAAGTCTGAGAACAGCTGAACAAATAGCTAAGCTTAGAGGAAAATCCGTAGAAGAAATCTTAGGTTAAGGAGGGGATTGCCTTGGCTAAAATGAAAATCACTTTAGTTAAGAGTTTAATAGGTAGAAAAGAGGACCATATCGCTACTGCAAATGCTCTAGGACTAAGAAAGATTGGAACTGTGAAAGAGCATGAGGGTACTCCTCAAATTATGGGTATGATAAAGAAAATTGATTACCTACTAAAAGTAGAAGAAGTTTAATCGACGAGGAGGTGTAATATATGAAACTTCATGAGTTAAAGCCAGCAGCTGGC
>DINW01000029.1:16920-17163 GCA_002423705.1 Clostridium sp. UBA5530 | reverse complement strand
GAGTAAGACCAGGATTTGAAGGAGGTCAGATGCCACTATTTAGAAGACTTCCCAAAAGAGGATTTACTAACATATTTGCAAAAGAGTATGTTGCTATAAACGTTGATAGATTAAATGTGTTTGAAAATGGTACAGAAGTTACACCAGAATTGCTTTTAGAGAGAAGAATAATAAGCAAAGTGAAAGATGGAGTTAAGATATTAGGAAATGGCAATATAGAAAAGAGCTTAACTGTTAAAGCAT
>DINW01000029.1:0-16896 GCA_002423705.1 Clostridium sp. UBA5530 | reverse complement strand
CGAAGCAGTTGGAGGAAAAGTTGAGGTGGTGTAAAAAATGCTATCAACCCTACGTAATGCCTGGAAAGTTCCAGAATTAAGAAAAAGAATATTATATACATTATTTCTTATAATAGTTCTTAGATTGGGAAATTTTATTCCCGTGCCTGGAGTTGACGTTAAATTTTTATCGTCAAAGATGGGTCAATCTGGAAGCCTTATTAATTTTTATGACTTAATTTCTGGAGGAGCCTTTAGTGGATTTAGTATATTTGCATTAGCAGTATCACCATATATAAATTCATCAATAATAATGCAACTTTTAACTATAGCAGTTCCTAAATTGGAACAGCTTTCTAAAGAAGGCGAAGATGGAAGAAAGAAAATACAAAATATAACAAGGTATGTATCAATTCCTATAGCTATTATAATGGCTTATGCTTCTTATATATATATATATAACCAGGGAGCTGTTATAGATTCGTCATTTATGGCTACAATATTAATAATAGTTCCATTAATAGCAGGAAGTGCATTTTTAATGTGGTTAGGAGATCAAATCACGGTTAAGGGAATAGGAAACGGACTTTCACTTATTANNTTGTGAACATTGTTTCAAGATTTCCATCCCTTGTAAACCAAATTTTAAGAGCTAAAGAAACAGATGCTGTTACAGGCATAGCTGTAGTGTTACTTTTAATTGTTTCCTTAGCAATAATCTTATCTATAATATATATGACTTTATCAGAAAGAAGAATTCCAGTTCAATATGCAGGAAAAGCTGTTGGAAATAAGACTTATAAAGGTCAAACAACCCATATTCCAATAAGCATTATAGGGTCTGCTGTTATTGCAATAATATTTGCAATGTCAGTATTACAATTTTTCCCTTTAATAGCTCAGTTTTTCCCAAATTCAGGATTTGCTAAAGTTATAAACTCTACTAGTCAGTGGAATATATTTAGATCAGAAAGTTGGTCTCATGTGGCTGTATATGCCATATTGGTTATTTTCTTTACCTGGTTCTATTCACAAATAACATTTAAACCAGAAGAAATGGCTGAAAACATGAATAAGTCAGCAGGTTTTATACCAGGAATAAGACCTGGTAAACAAACAGCTACTTATTTAGAAAAGGTATTGGATAAAGTGTCAGTAATAGGGGGAGTATATGCATCCATCATTGCTCTTTTCCCAATAATAATATCAGCACATACTCCATTTAAGGGAATTCAATTTGGTGGAACTATGTTCTTGATCATGGTAAGTGTTTCATTAGAAACCATGAGACAAATTGAATCACAATTAGTAATGCGTCATTATGAAGGATTCCTTAAATAGAACATAGTGGAGATGAGGCAAGTGAAGATTGTTTTATTAGGTCCCCCAGGGGCTGGAAAAGGAACACAAGCAAAGTCAATTAGTAATAGGTATGATATACCTCATATATCTACCGGGGATATTTTTAGAAAAAATATTTCTGAAAAGACTCCTTTAGGAATAGAAGCTAAAAAATATATAGATAAAGGTCATCTTGTACCTGATTCTTTGACTATAGATATAGTAAAAGATACCTTGAGTCAAGAACAATGTAGTAATGGATTCTTATTAGATGGGTTTCCAAGAACAGTAGTTCAGGCTGAAGCGTTAAAAAGGTTTTTAAGGGATAATGAAAAGAATCTTGATGTAGCTCTTTTAATTGACGTACCACAAGACTTCATTATAGATAGAATGACTGGACGTAGAGTATGTCCAGCTTGTGGAGCTAGTTATCATGTAAGATTTAACCCTCCTTTAGCTGAGGGAAAATGTGATGTANNAACTGTAAGAGAGAGATTACAAGTTTACCATAATCAAACTCAACCCTTAATAGATTACTATAAAGGCGAGGGCCTTCTTAAAATAGTAGATGGCACCAAAGCTATTAATGAAGTATTTGAAAGCATTTGTAAAATCCTAGGGAGAGATAAGTAATGATTATATTAAAAAATAATCAGGAAATCCAATATATGAGGGAAGCAGGCAGGGTGGTAGGACAATGTCTCCTACAGCTTGAAGAAGTTATAAAGCCAGGAATAACTACTGCTGATATAGATAAACTAGCAGAAGAATTTATAACTAAGCAAGGAGCAAGGCCATCCTTTAAAGGATATGGTGGTTTTCCGGGGTCTATATGTGCTTCTGTAAATGAAACAGTAGTTCATGGTATCCCCAGTAATAAAAAAGTCTTGAAGGAAGGCGACATAATTAGTGTTGATTGTGGGGCTTGCCTTGAGGGATTTCATGGGGATGCTGCAAGAACATTTCCAGTTGGAAATGTATCTGAAGAAGCAATGGAGCTTATAAAAGTTACTGAAGAAAGTTTTTTTAAAGGCATAGAAAAAGCTTTAATAGGCAATAAACTGACAGATATAAGTAATGAGATTCAAATCTTTGCTGAGTCCCACGGGTACTCTATTGTTAGAGATTATGTAGGTCATGGCATAGGAAAAAAACTTCATGAAGATCCGGAGGTGCCTAACTTCGGTAAACCTGGCAAAGGACCCAAATTAGTTAGTGGTATGGTTTTAGCTATTGAGCCTATGATAAATATGGGCCAGTGCTATGTGAGTACGCAAAGTGATGGTTGGACTGTAATAACGGCAGATAAAAGTCTGTCCGCTCATTATGAAAATACCGTTGCAATTTTACCACAAGGACCGGAGATACTAACATTAATAAAATAAAACCCTAAGGTTAGCGATGCTTAGTTATAAATTCATGTCGGCTAAAGCTGAGTTAATTTATGACTAGGGTAATCATTGAGGTGAATAATTTGCAAGACAATGACTTATTAGGTAAAGTTGTAATTTCTAAAGCAGGCAGAGACAAGAGTAATTACTACATTGTCGTAGAGCAAATAGATTATAACTATGTATTACTTGCTGACGGAAGGTTAAGGACAGTAAATAAGCCTAAAAAGAAAAAAATAAAACATTTATGTATAACTGATGTTTTAGCAAATGATATAAGAAATCATTTAATGTCACCCAAAAATGATTTAGACATTATGATAAAGATGTTTTTAAAAGGCATTGTTTAAGGAGGTTTGATTACCTTATGTCAAAAGATGATGTTATAGAAATGCAAGGTATAGTTTTAGAAGCTTTACCAAATGCGATGTTTCAAGTGGAACTTGAAAGTGGCCATAAAATATTGGCTCATATTTCAGGAAAATTAAGAATGAACTTCATAAGGATCTTACCAGGAGATAAGGTTACAATAGAGCTTTCGCCCTATGACCTAACTCGTGGAAGAATTACTTGGAGAGCAAAGTAATAAGGAGGGTTAGCCATGAAAGTAAGACCGTCAGTTAAGCCTATTTGTGAAAAGTGCAAGGTTATAAAGAGAAAAGGAAAAGTAATGGTTATCTGCGAAAACCCAAAGCACAAGCAAAAACAAGGTTAAAAGCTATTAAATTTTAGGTACGGCTGACAATAAAGCAAAACCGCTGTGCTTTATTGACCTAAAATTTTAAATAAATATATAAAAATTTTAAATAAACTTAAGACATTTCAATCATCAGGAGGTGTAAATTTTAATGGCAAGAATAGCTGGAGTAGACCTACCTAGAGAAAAAAGAGTAGAAATAGGTCTAACATATATATTTGGAATAGGATTACCTACTTCAAAAAAGATTCTTGAATCTACTGGAGTAAATCCAGACACTAGAGTTAAGGACTTAAGTGAACAAGAAGTTAATGCTATAAGAGATTATATAAAGAACCTAAAGGTTGAAGGTGACCTTAGAAGAGACATAGCTCTTAATATAAAGAGACTAGTTGAAATAGGATGCTATAGAGGAATAAGACATAGAAGAGGTCTTCCTGTAAGAGGACAAAGAACTAAGACCAATGCTAGAACTAGAAAAGGCCCAAAGAAGACTATAGCAGGTAAGAAGAAGTAATAGTGAGGAGGTAGTGTAATGGCAGCTCAAAAGGTTAAAAAGACCAGAAGAAGAAAAGAAAGAAAAAATGTTGAGCATGGTGCAGCACATATAAAGTCAACTTTCAACAACTCAATTGTTACTTTGACAGATGCTGCAGGAAACGCATTAGCATGGTCTAGTGCAGGAGCATTAGGATTTAGAGGCTCAAGAAAGAGTACTCCATTTGCGGCTCAAATGGCAGCTGAAACAGCAGCTAAGTCAGCTATGGAGCATGGTTTAAAGAGCGTTGAAGTATATGTAAAAGGACCAGGAGCAGGAAGAGAGGCTGCAATCAGATCTCTACAAGCTGCAGGACTTGAAGTTACTTTAATAAAAGATGTAACTCCAATACCACATAATGGATGTAGACCACCAAAGAGAAGAAGAGTCTAATTTTAGTTAACAGGAGGTGTAATTAATGGCAAGATATACAGGACCAGCATGTAAACTTTGTAGAAGAGAAGGCATGAAGTTGTTCTTAAAAGGCGATAGATGCTATACAGATAAGTGTGCATTTGCAAGAAGAAGCTATGCACCAGGACAACACGGACAAAGCAGAAAGAAGGTTTCTAACTACGGAGTTCAATTAAGAGAAAAGCAAAAAGCTAGAAGAATATATGGAGTTCTTGAAAAGCAATTTAGAGCATATTATGAGAAAGCTGATAAACAAAGAGGTATCACTGGTGAAAACTTATTAAGACTTCTTGAAATGAGACTTGATAATGTTGTTTATAGACTAGGTTATGGTGCATCTAGAACAGAGGCTAGACAATTAGTAACTCATGGACATTTCTTAGTAAATGGAAAGAAAGTTGATATTCCATCTTACAATGTAAGCGTTAATGATGTTATAACTGTACGTGAAAAGAGCAGATCTACAGAGAAATTCAAAGTATTTGCTGAAAACCCAAAGACTTTACCAAAATGGTTAGAAGTAAATATGGAAAACTTTGAAGGTAAGGTATTAGCACAACCTGCAAGAGAAGATATAGATTCTCCAATAAACGAAACTCTAATCGTCGAGTTATACAGTAAGTAATAGCTTGTAAAGTAGCTGTGGTAGAATTATTTTCTACCATGGTTATGAAATCAGTTGCCCTCGATAAAAGGTTGCCATTTTAAATATAAGGAGGGTTTGTATGTTAGAAATAGAAAAGCCAAAAATAGAATGTGTGGAAGTCAGTGAAGATGGTAGCTACGGTAAATTCGTAGTAGAACCTCTAGAAAGAGGTTATGGCATAACATTAGGTAATGCCTTAAGAAGAATACTACTTTCTTCTTTACCAGGAGTAGCAACAACCTCTGTGAAAATAGATGGAGTTCTACATGAACTTTCTACTGTGCAAGGTGTAAAAGAGGATGTAACAGAGCTTATTTTAAATATAAAAACTTTAGCACTAAAGATGACAGGAGAAGGTCCAAAAACTATTTATATCGATGCTCAAGGGCCTTGTGAGGTAACTGGAGCTGATATAAAAACTGATGGAGATATTGAGGTTATTAACAAAGATCTACATATAGCTACCATAGATCAAGGTGGGAAACTATATATGGAACTTACTGTTAATAGAGGCAGAGGTTATGTAGCTCAAACTAAAAACAAAACTGATGATCTTTCAATATCATCTATTGCAGTTGACTCCATATATACTCCAGTAAAGAGAGTTAACTTTAATGTAGAAAATACAAGAGTAGGTCAGATTACTGACTATGATAAGTTAACATTAGAAATTTGGACTAATGGAACAATAAAAACTGAGGAAGCTATAAGCTTATCAGCTAAAATACTTATAGAGCATTTTAAACTATTTATGACACTTACTGATCATGCTAATAACGTGGAGATAATGATTGAAAAAGAAGAAGACAAAAAAGAGAAAGCTTTAGAAATGACTATAGAGGAGCTTGATTTATCAGTTAGATCTTATAACTGCCTAAAGAGAGCTGGTATCAATACAGTTCAAGAGCTTGCTCAAAGATCCATGGATGATATGATGAAGGTAAGAAATTTAGGTAAGAAATCTCTTGAGGAAGTAGAAAGAAAGCTTAAAGAGTTGAATTTAGGTTTAAGACTAAATGACGAGTAAGGAGGTAAAGCCATGGCAGTACAACGTAAATTAGGTCGCCCAACTGATCAAAGAAGAGCTATGCTAAGAAACCTTGTTACTAGTTTCTTGAAACATGGTAAAATAGAAACTACTGAAACTAGAGCTAAAGAAACTAGAAGAATAGCAGAAAAGATGATAACTTTAGCAAAAGCAGGGGATCTTCATTCAAGAAGACAAGTACTTTCTTTTGTAACAGAAGAAGAAGTTGTTAAAAACTTGTTTGAAAATGTGGCTCCAAAATACGCTGAAAAGAACGGCGGATATACTAGAATGTATAAAGTAGGTCCAAGAAGAGGCGATGGAGCTGAAGTAGTTATACTTGAGTTAGTATAATTATTTCTAATATAAGGGATTAAGTTGAGAGGCTTAGTCCCTCTTTTACATATAAAGCTACTTTTTTTTCTATGTTTCTTGTAATACTATAGATTATTATTTATAATAAAAAAGGTAGTAGAAAACTATAAAGGAATTTAATCTTTAGGCTTTCTAGTGCCTTTTATACTGAGAGTTAGAGTGAAGAATTTTGGAGGAAATCCTTATGGAAGATATGATTAAAGGTGAAAATATAAGTTATAAATATTTTCAAGAGGAAAATCACGAAGAGAAGTTTGCTGTAAATAAGGTAAATATAGAAGTGAAAAAAGGTGAATTTTTAGTTATACTAGGTCACAATGGATCAGGAAAATCTACCATGGCAAAGCTTATGAATGCATTGCTATTGCCAAGTGAAGGTGTACTTTATATAAATGGAATGAACTCTAAGGATAAAGATAACCTTTGGGATATAAGAAGTAATGCTGGAATGGTATTTCAAAATCCGGACAATCAATTAGTTGCTACTATAGTTGAAGAAGATGTAGCCTTTGGACCAGAAAACTTAGGAGTAGACCCCAAAGAAATAAGACAAAGAGTTGATGAAAGTCTAAAAAAAGTAGGTATGTATGACTATAGAAAGCATGCTCCACATTTACTATCAGGAGGACAAAAACAAAGAATTGCTATAGCAGGTATATTAGCAATGAGGCCATCCTGTATAATACTAGATGAACCTACAGCCATGTTAGATCCTTCAGGAAGGAAGGAAGTAATAAATACTATAAAGGATCTTAATGATAACTTAGGTATTACCATAATCCTTATAACTCATTACATGGAAGAAGCTGTTGAAGCAGATAGAATTTTGGTTATGGATGAGGGAAAAGTCCTTATGGAAGGAAAACCTAGAGAAGTTTTCAGTGAAGTTGAAAAAATGAAAACTATAGGATTAGATGTTCCTCAAGTTACAGAGCTTGCTTATGAACTAAAGAAAAATGGTATTAATGTAAGTGAAAAAATATTAACTATAAATGAGATGGTGAGTGCATTATGTCAATTAAAATAAATAATTTAACCCATATATATATGGCTGATTCTCCTTTTGAAAAGAAGGCCTTAGATGATGTATCCTTAGAAATACAAGATGGACAATTCGTAGCACTTATAGGTCACACAGGATCAGGAAAATCAACATTAATTCAACATATAAATGGACTTTTAAAGCCTAATAGTGGAGAAATAGTCATTGATGGAGAGGATATAACAAGGAAGGATGCTAAGCTTACAGAAATAAGAAAAAAAGTTGGTCTAGTATTTCAATATCCTGAATATCAACTGTTTGAAGAAACCATAGAAAAGGATATTGAATTTGGCCCAACAAATCTAGGCCTTTCACAGGAAGAGATATCATTAAGAGTGAAGAGAGCTATGAAGATAGTTGGTCTTGATTATAAAACTTATAAAGATAAGTCTCCCTTTGAACTAAGTGGGGGACAAAAAAGAAGAGTAGCCATAGCAGGGGTTGTAGCTATGGAACCTAAAGTCCTTATATTGGATGAGCCTACAGCAGGATTAGACCCTAAGGGAAGAGATGAGATATTAGGACAGATAAAACAACTTCATAAAGAATATAACATGACTATAATTTTAGTATCTCATAGTATGGAAGATGTAGCAAAGGTAGCAGATAGAATTATTGTTATGAGTAAAGGAAAATGCGTTTTAGATGGAAAACCTTTTGAGGTATTTAAAGAAATAGACACTTTGGAAAGTATAGGCCTAGCAGCACCTCAAATTGCTTACTTGATGAGAGAATTAAGACAGAAGGGCTTTGACATAGAGGAAAATGTATTTACTGTAGAGCAGGCTAAAGAAGTCTTAGTGAAGCTTTTAAAAGATAAAACAGTTTAACTGTAATTTTTCAGGAAGGCGGAAATAGTAATGATAAAGGATATAACAATAGGTCAATATGTTCCAGGAGATTCCTTTATACATAAATTAGATCCAAGAACAAAAATTTTAATTTCAATATTATTTATAATACAGATATTTTTAGTTAAGAGCTTTGTTGGATATATATTTGTAGTTTTATTTATAGGAGCTACTATGTATATAGCAAAGCTGTCACCTAAATATTTATTTAAGGGGTTAAAGGCCATAATAGTATTAGTAGTTATTACGGCGGTATTGAATGTATTTATGATAAAAGGAGAAACCCTTATATTTAAATGGGGCTTTTTAGAAATATATAAAGAGGGACTAAGAACAGCAACATTTATGATATTAAGACTTATATTTTTAATATCAGGTACAACTATTTTAACTCTTACCACATCACCTATAGAATTAACAGATGGAATAGAGAGACTTTTAAACCCTTTTAAAAAGATAGGACTACCTGCCCATGAATTAGCCATGATGATGACCATAGCCTTAAGATTTATACCTACCCTTATGGATGAAACTGATAAGATTATGAAGGCACAGATGGCTAGAGGAGCAGATTTTGAAAGTGGTGGATTGGTACAAAAGGCTAAAAGCCTTATACCTCTTTTGGTACCCCTATTTATATCATCATTTAGGAGAGCTGATGAACTAGCTAATGCCATGGAAGCACGATGTTATAGAGGGGGAGAGGGCAGAACTAGAATGAAGGTATTAAAGATGGAGAAAAGAGATGTGGCTGCCTTTATGGTATTCTTTTTATTAGCAGCAGCATCCATAATAATTTAATAATATATATAGTAAAGAATAATAAAAGGTGAAAACATGAGAAACATAGCACTTAACTTGCAATATGAGGGCACTAACTATGCAGGGTGGCAAATACAGAAAAATGCTAATACTATTGAGGCAGAGATAGAAAAAGCCATAACAAAACTTACAGGGAAATTTATTAGTGTTAATGGATGTAGTAGAACTGATTCAGGAGTTCATGCATAGGAATATGTAGCTAATTTTTATACTGAAAGCACCATCCCAGGAGATAAGTTTGTTCATGCTTTAAATAATAAACTTCCTAAAGATATATGTATAAATAGCTCTGAAGAAGTGCCAATGGATTTTCATGCAAGATATCATTGTAAGAAGAAAACATACTGTTATACTATATTAAATAGAGATATTCCAGACATATTTCGTAGAAATTATTATAACTTAATTAGAGGAAGATTAAATATAGATATAATGAAAGAAAGTTGCAAATATTTTATAGGCACTCATGACTTTGAAGCTTTTAAATCAGAAGGTAGTTCTGCTAAAACTACCATAAGGACTATTTATGATGCACATATAGAAACCTATGATAATTATATAGAAATATATTTTACAGGAGATGGTTTCTTATATAATATGGTAAGAATAATGGTAGCTACTCTTATTGACATTGGAAGAGGAAAAGTTAAGCCTGACATAATAGAAAAAGGATTAAAGACTAAGTCAAAGGATTTAAAAAGGAGAGTAGCACCAGCAAAGGGACTAATGTTAAAAAAAGTATTTTATTAAATTAAAAAAATGCATTGACACACCCGGCTGAATGTAATATAATTAATCTGTTCGAATGGGTGTGTCATAGTGTGAAGCATTCAGATATGCTGAATCTTAACATAAATGGATACTGAGGAAAACTTAATGTAGAGTTCAGGGAGGGAAAATGATGAAATCATACATTGCTAAACCACAAGAGGTTGAGAGAAAATGGTATGTAGTTGATGCAGCAGGAAAGCCACTAGGAAGAGTTGCTAGCCAAGTTGCTTCAATATTAAGAGGAAAACATAAGCCAACATTTACTCCAAATGTTGATACAGGAGACTTCGTTATAGTAATAAATGCAGAGAAGGTAGTTTTAACAGGAAAGAAATTAGATCAAAAAATGTTAAGACATCACTCTTTATATCCAGGCGGATTAAAGGAAACTCCTTATAGGGTGGCACTAGAAAAGAAGCCTGAATTTGTATTTGAAGAGGCTGTAAGAAGAATGCTTCCAAATGGAGTTTTAGGAAGAAAAATGCTTAAGAAGCTTAAGGTTTACAGAGGTGCAGAGCACAATCACGAAGCACAACAACCAGAAGTACTTGAGTTAAAGTACTAGTAGCTGAGAGGAGGAATTGAGATGGCTAAGGTTCAATATATGGCAACTGGAAGAAGAAAGAAGTCTATCGCAAGAGTAATACTTGTACCAGGAGAAGGTAGAGTAGTAGTTAATAAGAGAGACATTGAAAATTATTTTGGACTAGAAACTTTAAGAGTTGTAGTTAATCAACCTTTAGTTTTAACTGGAACAAAAGAAAAGTTTGATGTTATAGTTAACGTACACGGTGGTGGACTTACAGGTCAAGCAGGAGCTATAAGACACGGAATATCTAGAGCTTTATTAAAAGCTGATGAGAACGTAAAGAGTGATCTAAAGAGAGCTGGATTCTTAACAAGAGACCCAAGAATGAAGGAAAGAAAGAAATACGGTCTTAAGAAAGCTAGAAGATCACCACAATTTTCAAAAAGATAATATTATTATTTTGCAAATCCCGCAAACCATTGGTTTGTGGGATTTTTGTTTATATAGGGAAAATTAGTTTAGACTTTACCTAAATTGTTAGGAGAATTGTAATAAACCATATGTGGAAAAATCTATTTTGTTTGACAATATATTTAAAACATAGTACAATAAAGCAAATATAATAGGAATTTTATGAGGATAGCTATGAAGGAATTTGATAATATTTTCATAAGGGACTTGCCCTATGTTTTGAATGAGGTTACAACCCTCAAGAGATATTATGAACTTATACCCATTGGCCACGGGTTAATATAAGCTTTGATACTAAATAATATTATGGATAAATATACTTTTTTTAACTATACTTTTGAGGAATTGGGAAATATAACAAAATACAGTGTTGATAATATAAAGCTATTAAATTCTTTTTTACATCTTCATGATTTTAAAGACAGAAAGTTATCAGAAATCCATTGCATAGATTCTTATTTTATCAATAATCTATCTGCTAATGGAATTAAAAAGTCTAAAGAATATATAATAATGTATGAAAATAGTAAATATAATGATATGGCAAATAAGTATGGAATAGATAATGCCGAAATTGACAAGTTATTCTCCTTGTGTGATTTAATGAGGTTACCAGGGGTGAAAAGTATTAGATCTAAATTATACTTTAAATGTGGATATAAGAGTATTAAAGATTTTGTTGATAAAGATGCAAAGGACATTCAAAAACAGATAGAAAAACAGATTATAGAAAATGGATGGGAAGAAGAAGTCCCATTATTAAAAGAATTAAAAACACAAATAGCAGTATCTAAAATATTACCATATTTAGGTAAATAATAACAAAATATTGGTATTATATTAATCAACAATAGAAAGATGGGATAGCTGATGATTACACTTGAAAGGGTTAATAAACATAATTTTAAGAAGGTTATTGATATGAAGTTGCCACCAGATCAGGCTTGTTTTGTAGCAAGTAACGTTGTGTCCCTTGCCCAAGCATGGCTATATTATGAGGAGGCACGTCCCTTTGCAATATGTGAGGGGGAAGAAGTGGTTGGATTCGTAATGTTAGACTGGGATGAGGGGGAACGTACAGTAGGTATTTGGAGATTTATGATTGGACCTCAGTATCAACAAAAAGGCTATGGGAAAAAAGCATTAGAGATTATTATAAAACTTGTTCGTGAGGAAGGTAAGTTTGATTTAATACATCTAGATTATGTATCTAACAATACTATTGCCCGTGAATTATACCATTCATTAGGATTCATGGAAAATGGTGAAGTTGAAGATGATGAAATTGTGATGACGTTGCCCTTAACTAATGAGCCTAAAGTGGGCATGGTTACTGCAGACCAGGAGGATATTGATGATTTTCTTCAACTTATTGAAAATGAAAAGAAAGAAGGAACTTCAATACCCAAAGAGTTTCAAGATGAAGACTTTATTAGAAAGGCAGTGGAGGATAGTAAAGTAAAGCGCTTCACTATTATGGGAGAAACCATTGGACTGGCAGTGGAAGACACTTTGCTTATTAACAGGGAAAGTCAATCATTTCTTTATGAAGTGCAGTTGAAATTGAAAGCTAGAAAATAAAAAAATTATACTTTCAAATGTCGCAAAGCATTAGTTTGCGGCATTTGTTTTTATCTGATGTCCACCTACTGTAACACTTTATCCTCTATTATTTTTAATCTAAGGAGATTTTATCATTATATTAGATAAAATTAATAATGTGATATATATTATTCACTTACAATTTAAGAAGTGATATACTTTGATTTAAAGGAGGGGAAGGAGTATGGGAGTAAGAATTCTCACAAGTATGTTTCAACATGGTTTTCCAGATGACGTAGCAATAGAGTTGAAGAGACTTATTCAAAAAAAGAGGAGTTTTGTTTTCGTGGCCTCTGAATTTGAAAAAAATCATGATATAACTGATGATTATTATACTTTTTTTCTTAATATGTTTGTGGAAAAGGGAATAGATTTTGAAAATAAGTATGTGGTGGATAGCCGTATGTCTAAAGATCAGGCAATGATGTTAATAAAAAGTGCAGATGTTCTGTGGCTTTCAGGGGGAGACACTCCTACCCAATATGAATATCTTAAAGCTTACGGATTATTACAGTCCATTAGAAATTGTGAAGGAATAATAATTGGAATGAGTGCAGGAACTATTAATATGGCAGAAACAGCAATATGTACTGTAAGTTGCGGTCATGAAAAACAAGAAATATATAATGGACTAGGATTAGTAGATATATCTGTTGAGCCACATTTTAATAAAGATAAAATTCCTAATGAAATAATTGAATTATCAAAGGAATATACAATCTATGGGGTTTGTGATAATGCCATGATAATAGAAGAAAACGGAATAAAATCTTTTTTAGGGAATATTTTTGTCATTGACAAGGGACAAATTAAAAAAGTTTCGTAACTATACTAATGTAAAAGAGATTCATTTTGTTGGGAAGTGAAAATATGGATAAAAAATTTAGTAAAAATGCTCAAGTTATAAGTTCATTATTGTTAATGATTCTGTTTTCAGGAGGAGCATCAATAATAGGAATTTTATTTAGAAAAGCAAAGTTTCCAGAAACAAATATTGTAATTATATACATATTGTCTGTACTTTTAACAGCAAGATTAACCTATGGATATGTTTATGGTATTATGGCATCCTTAATTGCTACATTTGCCTTCAATTATCTTTTTACTTCCCCCTATTTTACATTTTCGGTTAATGATCCTAATTATATAATAACTTTTGCTATTATGACCATTACAGCCATAATTACAAGTGCACTTACTTCAAGGGTAAAGCAAAGTGCCATAGAAGCTGAGCAAAAGGAGTTGGAAACAAGAGCACTATATCAGCTTACAAACCAGTTGACGGATGCAAAAAGCATGAAGTCAATCACAGAAATTGCTACTAGTTTTATAAGTGACATGATAGATTGCCATACGGCGTGTCTTTGCTTCGATGAAAGTGGAGTTCCTGAAAATACATTTATAGAACAGGACGTAGATGGGAAATTTGTCTATGGTAAAACAGATGATATAGATGAAATGAAGAATTATATAGAAGCTATTCATACTGATTATTATGTAGGTACCCAGTTTTATTACTGGCCTTTATATGGTCAGGAAAATGTATTGGGAATTATTAGAATACCAAAGGAAAAGGCAGAAACATTAAGTGAATCTCAAAAAAGTATACTTAGAGTTATGACAGAGAGTACAGCTTTGGCAATGGATAGATATAGACAAGCACAACAAAAAATTAAAACTAATGAGGCAATGATCCAGGAAAGGTATCGTGGAAATTTATTAAGGGCCATATCTCATGATTTAAGAACACCATTATCAGGGATAATGGGAACTTCTGAAATGCTTATGGACATGACAAAAGAGGAAGACCCTAGATTTGAATTAGAGAGAGGAATTTATCAGGATGCTGATTGGCTTAAATCATTAGTAGAAAACATACTAAATTTAACTAGGTTACAAGAGGGCAGACTAATTTTAAATAAGGAACTAGAAGCAGTTGAAGAAATCATTGGTAGTTCTATAGCACATATTAATAAGCGCTACATAAATTATGATATAAAAGTTGATATACCACAGGATTTGATTCTAATTCCTATGGATGGAAAATTAATTGAGCAAGTACTGATTAATTTATTAGATAATGCAATAAAACATTGTAACACTGAAGATGAAATTAAGATTAAAGTTGAAAACAATGAAGAATTTAATGAGGTTAAGTTTTCTGTTATAGATGAAGGAGAAGGAATAAAAGAAGAAGATTTACCTAATATTTTTACAATGTTTTATACGTCCAATACTAGAGGTGCTGATTCCAAGCATGGTATAGGATTAGGACTTACAATATGCCAAGCTATAATAAAAGCACATGGCGGAACCATAGAAGGAAAAAATAGGTACCATAAGAAAGGGGCTGTTTTCAGTTTTACCCTTCCAATTAAGGAGGATTAAAATGAGCAATTTTGGAGAAAACATTCTTGTAGTAGAAGATGATAATCAAATAAGAAATTTTATAAAGTATTCCTTAGAAAAGGAAGGATATAAGGTATTTACAGTGGAAAATGGTAAATCAGCATTAAATAGTATCCTATGCGAAAAGATAGATTTAATGCTATTAGATTTAGGACTTCCAGATATAGACGGCATGGAGGTTATTAATAAAATCAGAGAGTGGTCTGAAATGCCAATAATTGTCGTATCAGCAAGGGACCAGGATAAAGAAAAGGTAGCGGCTTTAGATTCAGGGGCTGATGATTATTTGACCAAGCCTTTTTCAGCTACTGAATTATTAGCTAGGATAAGGGTTGCAGTAAGACATTACTACCAAAGAGGACTAAAGAAGAAGGACAATGTGTTTAAAATTGGGAACTTAGAAATTGATTATGATAGTCACTTAGTAAAATTAAAAGGAAATGAGATTCATGTTACTCCAATGGAATATAATATGCTATTGCTCTTATCTAGGAATTCAGGGAAGGTAATAACTACAGGTTATATACTGAAAGAGATATGGGGAGCAAATTATGGTTCTGATACTCAGGCATTGAGAGCATTGATGGCAGCACTAAGGCGTAAAATAGAGGAAATACCTGCCAAACCAAGATATATTATTACTGAAGTGGGGGTTGGATATAGGCTGGTTGGTGAATCAAATGAAACTTAAGTTCAGCAGAAATGCTACATCGGGTATACCAGAGATAAAAATATGAAGCTACTTTGGCAGCAATGCTAAGGTAGTTTTTATTTTCTCACAGAAATCTCACATAGAAGCCTTCTTTTTCACACTAAATTCACAGCATATTTGTTAGTATAATACCGTAGAAGATAATTACAAGGAGGCTTTCAAATGGAAAGAAATATTAATAATGAAATAAAGGATGAGTTAGAAAATATGATAATTAAAATACATGATTTAATTGATAATAGAGAATTTCATAAATGTGATGAGCTCCTTCGCACTATTATGGCACAATATCCCCATGAACCCCATCCCCATAATTTATATGGAATTTTTTTGGAGAAGCAAGGAAAACATGCTGATGCAATGAAGCATTTTAGAGCAGCTTGGTCTCTAGATCCTACCTATTTGCCAGCTCGATATAATATGGAGAATTATGGAGGCTTTTCTACAAAAAGAAAACCAGCATATAATGAAGAGGACTGTCCGGAATTTCAATAAAAAAAAGGGTTATATTTTCTTTTAAAGAATAATAGTATTTAAGTGATTTCCATAGAGAAATATTAGGGGGATAGAAAATGAAATATTTAGAAATTTTTAATGACATTGTTGATATCATCCATAATGATTACTCTGGGTGTAGAGATAAGGCTGGTATTGGTAACCATGAGAAATTCTTAGAAATAATAAAAAAAAGTGATCACATGACAGACTACGATTTTATGTGTCTTGTAAGGGAATATCTTTTGGCATTTTGTGATGGGCATTTAGGATTTTTCTCAAATAATAATATGGATTTTACAAATGGATTTATAGCAAGACGCTATGAAGATAGATTATATGTTGAATCAGCAGAATTAGAAAGTGGTTTTCAACTAGGAGATGCTATTTTAAAAATAGATGGAAAAACTATTCCTGACCTTGAAAGTATCTATGGACAATATATGCAGAATCAACCTTGGGAAAGACAAACTTGGAAAGAAGTTATAAAGAAGGGTAGTGTTTGTACCGTAATATCCAAAACAGGGGAAACAAAGAATGTACAGCTATTGCATTTAAATATAAAATCAAAACCATCCATATATGAATACAAGAATTTATCAGATAAAGTATGTATTATTACCTTGTCTGATTTTATCAATGAAAGGGGCATATTAAATTTAATAAATAAACATAGGGAAGAAATAGAATCTAAGGATTTTATGATTATTGATGTTAGAAATAACAGTGGTGGTTCTGACAGTGCATACTTCCCTTTACTAAAATAGATTTTTAAAGAGAACTG
>DINW01000026.1 GCA_002423705.1 Clostridium sp. UBA5530 | reverse complement strand
TAGATAAGAAGGTTTTGAAATACTTAACTATTTCAAAACCTTCTTATCTATTTTTAAAAAAATAAGAATATGATAAAAAAATAAGAATATGATAAAAAAATATGTATTATAATTGTATAAATTACAATAAAATGTATAATAGAATATATAAGTTAATTTTTATTAACAAAAATCGTCTATAAGGGTGGAGAATTGTATGTTAAAGGACCAAGGAATATCATTAAACTCTTTCAATGATATAACAAAAGCATTTCATAAACTTTTAAATAAAATTGATAATTATATATTTGTAACAGATAATAAAGAAAAGATATTAAATGCAAATGAACCTGCATTGGTGGTATTAGGAGTAAATGAAAGTGAGCTTAAGGGAAAATTTATACCAATATATTCTCATGAAAGTAAGAGGATAAACCTTGGAGAATTAATAGCTTCCAAGGAGGAATTTGTAAAGGGATACTTATATATAAAAGATGAAAAAAAATTAAGTGTTAAAATCCATATAATGGAGGAAATCTTGGATGGACATGAAATATACTTTTATATAATAAAAGATCAAGAGGAGGAAGTTGTAGTACAGGAGAGATTTCTTAAGCTTTTTAAAAACACCTCTTCACTAGTAGCAATTAGTGAGGTAGATACAGGAATATATCTGGATGTAAATGATAGCTTCTTTAGTACTTTGGGGTATAAAAGGGAAGAGTTGATAGGTAAATCTTCTTTGCAGCTTAATATGTTTGTAAATCCTAAGATAAGAAAGGAAATAGTAGAAAGGCTTAAAAAGGAACAGTATATAAAAGGACATGAAATTGAAGTCTTAGATAAAAATGGACAGCACCATGTGGGGCTATTTAGTATGAGCTTCATAGAAAGCAGTAATCAAAAATATCTTTTAACCATAATGGAAGATGTAACTGAATATAAAAAAATCCAAAGGGCTTTAAAAGAAAATGAAGAGAATATGAAGTTAGCATTAAGTGGTTCAGGAATGGGAGCATGGTATTGGAATATAAAGGAAAGAACTGTGGAGATAGATGAAAAGTGGTTAGGAATATTGGGATATACCATAGAGGAACTTAGCCCATTAACTACAGAAAAATGGTGCTCTTTAATGCACGAAGAGGATGTTTTAAAGTATACTAATCTTTTATTGAGACATTTTCAGAGAATAGATGATTATTATGAATGTGAGATTAGAATGAAACATAAAGAAGGACATATAGTGTGGGTCTTTGACAGGGGAAAGGTCATAGAAAGAGATCATAATGATAGCCCTATACGGATGACAGGGATTCACATGGATATAAGTAAATTAAAGCAAGCAGAGAATATACAAAACATACTTGTAAACAAGGAAAAACAAGAAATGGCCAAAAACGAGTTTTTGGCTAATATATCTCATGAATTGAGAACTCCTATAAATGTGATTTTTTCAGTAATTCAATTGGAATCTAGATATCTTGATTCTTTAGATAAAGGGAAGATAGTAAAATATAATGACACCATAAGGCAAAACTGCTTAAGACTTATAAGGCTCATAAATAACATAATAGATTTGACTAGGATAGAAGCTGGCTTTTTTGACCCTATTTTTCATATAGAAAACATAGTTACTATTATAGAAAATACCACTTTATCTATAAAAAGTTATGCAGAAATGAAAAATATAAGCATATTGTTTGATACTGAAGAAGAAGAAACATATGTAAACTGTGATAGCTGCTTAATAGAAAGGATTATTCTAAATCTTTTATCTAACTCTGTTAAGTATGGTGTAGAGGGTGGACTTATAGAGGTAATCTTAAGTAAAGAAAAAAGCAATTTGATTGTGAAAGTTAGGGATAATGGTATAGGAATACCTAAAGAGATGCAGGAAAAGGTATTTGAAAGATTCCAAAGAGTGGACAATGGCACTACTAGAAGCAATGAAGGCAGTGGCATAGGGCTATCCATTGTAAAGTCTTTAGTTGAAATTCAGGGAGGAAAAATAACCATTGAAAGTCGTGTGGATTTTGGAACGGAGTTTTGTATCACGTTTCCAATAGTACAAGAGAAAGTTTCTAATAGTGAAGAAAAATATCATAATAAATTTAAGCTCATGGGAGAAAACAATATGGCTAGAAAGGCGGAAATAGAATTTTCTGATATATATTAAATATTATAGATTTTATTCAAAAATAAGGATAAAAATTGTATTAAAGGCTATAATCATAATATCAAGTGAAATTTAGTTTCAACTGAAGTTTGTTATATAGAGGACTAGATGATGTTATCTTTAATATTACAGAAGTATAAGGTAACATGGATAAATATATAAGAGAGGTATATAATGAGAAAAACTGTGAAGCTATTAATTTTATTACTTTGCCTACTTAGTGGATTAGTTATTGGATACAACGTCATGGAAAAAAAGTATGGAGAGGATATAGTCTACAATGAAGGAAAAATGGATATAGAATCAAAAAAACAAGCTGAGGATGATAATACTATAACTATAGTATCCGTTGGAAATATATTATTTCATGATAGTCAACTTAAAGGGGCTAAGATAGGAAAAGAATATGATTTTGGGCCATCTTTTGGTTATGTTAAAAATATTATAAATAAAGGTGATATATCCTTTGGAACAGTAGAAACAGTATTTGCTGGCGGACAGTATGGAGGCTATCCTACTTTTAATACTCCAGATGAGGCCTTAAATAGCATAAAAGCTTCTGGGATAAATGTTGTTAATTATGGTCATAACCATATATTGGATAAAAATAGTGCCGGCGTTAAAAGAACAATGGATATTACACAAAAAGCAAACATGCCTTACGTAGGAATAAAAAATAGTAAGGATGCTCCGGAATATATTATAAAAGAGGTAAAAGGTCTCAAGGTTGGTATCATGTCCTATGTATATGAGACTAAAGAACAAAAAGGAAGTAAAGCAATAAATTCCATAGTAGTTCCTAAAGATGTAGAAGGTCTTATAAATACATTTAACTATGATAAACTCCCAGAGCTATATTCTAAGCTACAAAAAAACATAGATACCATGAAAAAACAAGGGGTAGAATTTATAATATTAGCAATTCATTGGGGGGAGGAATATACAACAACTCCTACTAATTTTCAAAAGGATATAGGAAAAAAGGCTAATGAATTAGGAATTGACTTAGTATTAGGAGGGCATCCTCATGTAATACAGCCCTGTGAGGTCATTAATGGTTCTAAGAAAAATACACTGGTAACATATTCTCAAGGAAACTTTTTATCTAATCAGTGCTATGAAGAACTGAACAATAGGCTAACAGAAGATGGATATATATTAAAAGTAAGTATTGGAAAAGAGGAAAAGCCTTATATAAGGGACTATGAAATAATACCCACTTGGGTGTACAGAGAAAAAAATAAGGATGAATTATTTACTCATAGAATCATACCGGTGGACGATGCAATTAAGGATAAGAATAAATTTAGCCTTACTGATGAGGCCTTTTCTAGAATTAAAACTTCTATGAAAGATACTGAGAGGATATTAGGAGAAGATGTAGTAAACGTATTTAAATTAGATAAAATTAAATGATTAATGGCAGATTAAGATAAGGACAATTCCTATATCCTAATCTGTTTTTTTACGACCCTAGATAAAGTTATAGAGATTTTTTTAAAGTTTCTATAGCTTTTGGACATAAAGAATTATTATTACCTAAGTCATGTAAAATTTTAAAAATTTCATCGTTAGATAAGCCTTTTTTATAGGGTCTATCTTCTTTTAATGCTTGATAAATATCGCAAACAGCTATTATTCTACACTCAAAACTTAAATTAGCAGCAGTAAGCTTCCGAGGATAACCGTTACCATTAAGTTTTTCATGATGGTTAGAGGCCCACTGACATATATCAGGTATGCCTTTAATTCGATTAAGAACAAGATATGTATAGTAAGCATGAGATTTAATTATGGAAAATTCATAGGGTGACAACGATCCATTTTTATTGAGAATGTCTTTTGGGATAGCTAGTTTACCTATATCATGAAGTAAACCTGCAGACTTCATCTTTATAGATTTTTCTCTAGAATAATTTAAATAGCCTGATATATTATAAGTTAAATTCCCGATACCTTTAGAATGAGTTCCAGTAAAAGAACTGTGGGAATCTATCATATCACCAAATATGTATGAAATTATTAAAAATTCATCTAAATTTATATCAAAATTAAAGGTTGGGATATAATCATCAAATATAAAGTTGTAGGAAGATAGGTTGTCCAAATTTAGCCAAAACATCTCTTTTTTACTTAAAGAAAGAAATGCATTTACTAAAGTTTTAGAAAATAACCTGTTCGTATTATCTAAAACCCAGTTGATTATTTTCCTCCTTGAAGAAATAGATGGGTTTTTAAAATATATGGTATCTACTAAATCCGCCATTCGAATTATCTGACTTTCTAAGGGAATGGCATCTCCCTTAAGCTTAAATGGACCAGATCCATCAATATTTTCATGATGATAAAGGACTATGTCAGAAAAACCATTGAACTTAGGAAAATCTCTTAATATGGCAGCACCCTTTTTGCAATGATCTAAAATAAAAGAGGATTTTACATTATCCATATAATAATTGTTAGAAGGATTTATTCCTATATCATGTAGCATAGAAAAAATATAAATCCTATGTTTAAAATCATCTTTTAAAGACATTTCACGACACAATTCTAGTGCTATATAGCTACATTCCATAGAATGGTTAGAGAGTTTTCTAAAATCATAATCTACATAGGATGAATCCTCTAAAATATGTAGGTTAGAAGATTTTTGTGTTAAATCTAGCATCATACCTAAGGAAGATGCTAAATTATTAGCGTTAATCACCATAGTAATACCTCAAATATTCATATATTATACAAGTATAATATACATTAATTTCAATGGTTTTACAAGTATACTTAAATTTATACAAATTTCACCAAGTTATCAAACAGAGTTAGTTAAAAGGCTGGAAATCAAATACTACCAAAACTAAGTTTGAATTATCTAGGGATATATATCCAGAGTAAAGGGACTTTTGCGTTACATCAGCTAGGCAGCAGGTGAAAAATAATTTAAAAAATCAGTTGTAATGTATAAAAAATATAGTAACATAATAATAAGATGATTTTAAAAATGAAAGGGGTATGTTTATGTTCTTAGAACAATTAAGTGAGAAGGAAGCAAAAGTTTTTATAAGGTTAGTAAAAAATTTAGCTAATATAGATGAAACATTAGCTAAGGAAGAGGAAAATTTAATAAGAGAATATGCAGAAGAGTTAAAGGTATGTCTTTGTAAGGAAGACAGCAACCCTACGCTGGAAGAAAACTTGAATATGCTAACTGGAGCTTCATCAAAGTCAAAGAATATAATATATTTTGAACTATTAGGATTGGCATTGATAGATGGAGAGTTTGATGGAAGAGAGGTGGAGTTTTTAAGTGAAGTTTCAAAGGCTTTAGAGATTTGTCCAGAAAAGCTAAATGAATATTTACAATACTTTAAAGATGTTCAATTCTTATATGAAGTTACTTATAATAACTCAGAGGATAAGATTAAAGAATTAGAAAACAAGGCTCAGGAGTTAATAAACAATTAATAATGGACAAGATATTAATCAATGGAAAAATCTTAACTATGATGAAGGAAAAGGAGTTTGTACAAGGGATTGCTATAAAGGATGGAAAAATTGTAGAGCTAGGACAAAATGAAGATGTATTAGCATTAAAGGATCCAGCTACAGAGGTAATAGATTTAAAGGGGAAATTAGCATTACCGGGTTTTATAGATAGTCACATGCACCTTATAGGGTATGCTGATTCTTTGCAGAAGGTGAATTTAAAAGATGTTAAATCCATAGAAGAATTAATTTTAAAAACTAAAATGTTTATAGAAGACAAAAAAATTCCTAAAGGACAATGGGTATTAGGATATAAATGGAATGAGGAAAATTTTACAGGAAGAAAAACATTAAACAAACATGATTTAGATAGAATATCAAAAGATCACCCCATAAGCTTAACTAGATGTTGTCATCATGTATACGCAGTGAATTCTAAGACATTAGAGATCATTGGCATAAACAAAGATATTCCATCTGTAGATGGTGGGAAAATTGTTGTGGACAGCAATGGTGAAGCCACAGGGCTGTTGTTAGAGCAGGCAGTTAGAATAGTACAAAATGCTATTGATGAAAAAGATGTAAACCAGTTAAAAAAAGATATAATTGAGGCTGTGGATAAAGCAGTAGCTCAAGGAATAACTTCAATATGCACTGATGATTTTATATGTATTCCAAGTAATGATTATGAAAAGGTAACTCAAGTATATAAGGAGCTAATAGAAGAAGGAAATCTAAAAATTAGGATAAATGAACAGTGTAGAATATCAAAAAAACATATATTAGATCAATTCATAGAGCAGCAATATCATCATAAAAAAATCGGCGAATTCTTTACAATGGGACCCTTAAAAATTTTGTTAGATGGGACTCTAGGGGCTAGAACAGCCTATGTATATCCATCCTATGAAGATGATAAAGATAACTATGGCATAGTATTATACAATGAACAGGAATTGGACAATCTTGTGATAACAGCTCATAAGGCAGGGATGCAGGTGGCTATTCATTGTATAGGAAATAAGGCTATTGAAATGGCCTTAAATTCTATAGAAAAGGCACAGCATTTATATAGTAGGAAGGATTGCAGGCATCAAATAATTCATGCTCAATTGACTACTGAGGCACTTATGGAGAGGTTTGCTGATTTAAAAGTCATTGCCAATACTCAACCTATATTTTTAAACAATGACTTGCATATAGTTGAAGAGCGGGTAGGAAAAGATAGAGCTAAATGGACCTATAATTGGAACACAATGAGAAAAAAAGGTATAAATCTTGCTTTCGGATCAGATTGCCCCATAGAGCCCTTAGATGTATTGCCTAATTTATATTGTGCTATAAATAGACAAGACTTAGAGGGTTATCCTAAAGGAGGATGGCTTCCAAAGGAGAAATTGGCAGTATATGAGGCCATAGATGGATTTACTAGGGGAGCAGCCTATGGAACCTTTGAAGAAAATATAAAGGGAGCTATAAGGAAGGGAATGTATGGAGATATAGTAGTTCTTCAAGAAGATATATTTTCAATTCCTTGTGAACTTATAAAGGATGTAAAAGTATATATGACTATTGTCAATGGAGAAGTTGTATATAGAGAAGAAGATTGAAAAAGAGTTGGAAGTTATTGATATAGCTTCTAACTCTTTTTACTATTGGTTTAATATTCTAAAAAATTTAACTTTTTGTAAACAATAGACTTTGTAAAAGGGTATAATAAATATGTAAGAAAAACTAAAAAAATCTATATTATACAATATAACAAAATAAGCCTGTATACAATACATATTTAAATTTTTATGGGGTGAGTTTTTGAATAAGAAATCATTTAAACAGATTATAAAAATACTTTTAATTTTAGTGTGTTTTATTGGAATATCTTTAGCTTACTATGAAGATAATACAAGGAAATTAACTTTAGAGGATGATAAAGCTGCTATGGAAACTAGTAGTAAAGAACATAAGGATGATAATTGTGAAGTGATTTTTGAAAAGACACAAGATAAAAAGGTAAAAAAGACATTTTTAGGAGAGAAATTTCCACCATCCTTTGGAAGAGATGTAGTAAAGAAAAAGAAAGGGAAAGATGGCAAAAAGGTAGTATTCTTAACCTTTGATGATGGACCATCTTTAAATAACACATCAAAGATATTAAATGTGCTAAACGATAATGGCATAAAAGGAACATTTTTTGTTTTAGGTAAAAACGTGGATAAAGGAGAAGAGTATGGAGCCATAGTAAAAAGAATGTATGAGGAGGGTCATGCTATTTGTAGTCATGGATATTCTCATAATGGAGAATTTCTTTATCCCAAGGGGGTAGTAAATATAGATAATGTTCTAAAGGAGATTGAGAACACAGACAAAGCTATATCTAAGGCTTTAGGTGTGGAATATAAGTGTAAAATATTTAGGTTCCCTTATGGAGAAATAACTAGAATCAATAATCATGATAAAAATATAAACAATGCAGTGGATATGCTAGGACGTCATGGCATAACAAGTATAGATTGGACTAGTTTAACAGAGGATTCTGTAGCTCCTGCTAAAACTACGGAAATGTTAATGAACAATTTGAAAAGAAGTTCTGATGGTAAAGAAAAGATAGTATTACTACTTCACGACTCCAATCAAAGGGAAGATACAGCCAATATGATTCAGCAAATCATAGATTATTATAAATCTTTAGGATATACCTTTGGAGCCTTTGACATATAAATAGTAAGTAAATATAAGATAAATTTTAAATTGCAATTTGCGAAAAGGAAGCTTTTAAATATAATTAGCTTCTTTTTTATATTTTAGAAGGAAAATTATAGCACAAACTATCAAAGATATATGAAATGAATAGTATGAATTTAATTAAAAATTCCATATAAAATAAAGATGAAATATAGTATTATTTATATTAAGAAGATCATAATTTGTTTTAGGAGGGCATACATGGACATATTCACTAATATATTTACAATAATGTACATATTAAACATATTTGCAATAATAGCATTAATATTTTTTGAAAGAAAAAATCCAACAATAACTTGGGCATGGCTCATAGTATTAACATTTCTACCTATAGTAGGATTTGTAATATACCTGTTTATTGGACAAAACTTAAGTAAATACAAGATTTTTAGAAACAAGATAATAGATGACAAGGTTAGAAAAGATCATTTTGAAGATATAAGGCAACGATATGTCTATGATATTGCTTCTAATGAAAATATGGATCTTATAACTATGCAATGGACTCATTCTAAGGCCATATATAGTCAACATAATAAAGTAGATATGATTTTTGATGGTGAAGAAAAATATGAGAAGCTTTTTGAAGATATAAAAAAAGCAAAGAAATTTGTTCACGTTGAATACTATATAATTCAAAATGATGAGGTAGGGTTAAGATTTATTGAGCTATTAACTGAAAAAGCTAAGGAGGGGCTAGAAGTAAAATTACTATATGATGCAATGGGATCTAGTAAAATAAATAGAAAAAAATACTTTAAAAAATTTAGAGAATATGGGGGTAAGTATGCAGCCTTTTTTCCAAGCTTAGTACCTTATATAAGCACTAGAATCAATTATAGAAATCATAGAAAGGTCGTAGTTATAGATGGAAGCATAGCCTTTATAGGAGGCTTCAACATAGGCAATGAACATGTTGGGTTGGATAAAAAAATAGGATATTGGAGGGACACTCATCTACGTATACAGGGTGAAGCTGTAGCAGATTTGGAAGAAAGGTTTCTTTTAGATTGGGTTTATGCATCTAAGGAGAAGATAAAGGACTACTCTCCGTATTTCCCTATAAATGAAAGAATGGAAAATATAACAGGGCTTCAAATAGTATCCTGCGGTCCTGACAATGAAGAGCAACACATAAGGAATGGTTACTTAAAAATCATGAACAATGCTAGAAAAAATCTCTATATACAAACTCCATACTTTGTACCCGATGAAACTGTTTTAAATAGCTTAAAATTGAGTGCTTTATCAGGAGCTGATGTGAGACTTATGTTACCTGGAAAGCCTGATCATAAGACCATGTTCTGGGCTGGAAATTCCTACATAGGAGAGCTTTTGGATGCAGGGGTTAAGGTATATTACTATGAAAAAGGATTTATTCACGCTAAAACCATAGTTGCAGATGGCCGTGTAAGCTCTGTAGGAACTGCTAATATGGATATAAGAAGTTTTAAACTGAACTTTGAAGTAAATTGCTTTATATATAATAGAGAAATAGCTCAAACTTTAGAAAGGCAATTTGAAAAAGATATGGAGGTATCTAAGGAAGTTATAAGAGATGAATTTAAAAACAGAGGGTTAGGAAATAGATTTGTAGAATCTATAGTTAGGCTAGTATCACCTCTTTTATAGGAGAAAAGACTGTGCTTTTACCACAGTCCTTTGTCAATATGAGAAGAGCTTTCACTAGGTTGGAGCCAAAGAAAGCCTTCTCAATTTTTATTGCTTATTTAAATATTCATGGAGAGAAACCATATCTTTATCTCCTCTTCCTGACAGATTAATAATAATTATGCTATCTTTAGGTGTTGAAGGTATAAATTTTATTCCATAGGCTATGGCATGAGAGCTTTCTATGGCAGGGATTATACCTTCAGTTTTGCATAAGTATATTAAAGCAGCTATAGCTTCGGAATCATTTATAACCTTATAAGACACCCTGTTGATATCTTTCAGGTATGAATGCTCAGGACCTACCCCGGGATAATCCAATCCAGCAGATATGGAATAGGCAGGTTTTACTGTACCGTTATCATCACATAAATAGTAGGTTTTCATTCCATGAAGTATGCCTATACTTCCTTTAGCCATAGTTGCAGCGTGATAGTCTGTAGATAGGCCTAGACCACCAGCTTCTACTCCAATAAGATTTACTTCATTATAGGGTATAAATTCGGAAAAAATTCCTATAGCATTACTACCCCCTCCAACAGCGGCAATAACATAGTTTGGCAAGGAACCTTCCATATCTAAAATTTGAGCTTTGGCTTCTTTTCCAATGATTCTTTGAAATTCTCTTACCATAGTAGGGTAGGGATGGGGCCCTACAGCAGATCCTAATAAATAAAAAGTATCATTGCAGTTATGAGCCCAAAATTCTATTGCTGCATCCACAGCATCACTTAAGGTTTTGGTACCTGTATCTACAGAAACCACCTTAGCGCCTAAAAGTTCCATTCTAAAAACGTTAAGGGATTGTCTTTTCATATCTTCAGCTCCCATAAAGATAGTGCAATCCATGTGAAATAAGGCAGCTACTGTGGCTGTAGCAACTCCATGCTGACCAGCACCTGTTTCAGCAACTACTTTAGTTTTGCCCATATTTTTTGCTAATAGAATTTGACCAATAGCATTATTGATTTTATGAGCTCCAGTATGATTTAAATCCTCTCTTTTAAGGTAAATTTTACCTCCACCAAGAGCTTTTGTCATATTCTCGGCATAGTATAGTGGAGAAGGTCTACCTACAAAGTTTTTTAAATAATAATCATATTTTTCTAAAAAATCTTTGTCCTTTAAAGCAATTTTAAAGGCATTTTCTAATTCTTTTAAGGGTTTCTTTAGTAAGTCGGGGACATATTGTCCTCCAAATTGTCCAAATTCATGCATGAATATTACCTCCTTTTATAAGTCTAAGAGAAAATGAACTTTAACAAAAAAAAGCCCCATCCCAGCAATGGGACGAGGCTTGGTCGTGGTGCCACCCAAATATATTTTAGAAAACAAAAAAGCACACTCCTATTAGGAATGTGTTAAATGCCACCTAAAATCTTTTTCGCATACATAATAATATGCTATCCTTATAACGTAGGAAATACGGCTCCAAGCTACTAAAGTTCACTCTACGTCTCATGAATCCATTCAGCATTAATGATTGTACTGAGCTTCCACCATTCTCAACTCGCTGAAACTACATTTAATGCTTACTATTTTCACTCATCGACTACAATATTTTTTTATAATTATAACAGTTTAAGCATATGTTGTAAATAGATAAATTTTAAATATTCAAATAAAAATATATATAATAGAAAAGTTGATATTTAAGTTGTTATATTATAGAATAATAGTGAAATTATTAAGGAAAGGGGAAATAACCATGGGAAAAACAGCTATATGTACAACTAAGGCACCAGGAGCTATAGGACCATATTCTCAAGGTATAAACATTGGTAATCTTATATATACTTCAGGACAACTTCCAATCAATGTAGAAACAGGGGTTATGCCAGAAACAATAGAAGAGCAAACAAAACAATCTTTAGCTAATGTTAAGGCTATATTAGAGGAAGCTGGAAGCAGTATGGATAAGATTGTAAAGACTACTGTTTTCTTAAAGGATATGAATGATTTTGCTAAAATGAATGAGGTATATGCTACATTCTTTTCACAGCCATATCCAGCAAGGAGTGCAGTGGAAGTAGCAAGACTTCCTAAAGATGCAAAGGTAGAAATAGAAGTAATAGCTTTAGTATAATCTTAAAAAACAGGTGATATGCTCTATGAAATCCATATCACCTGTTTTTTGATGCTTTGGAATAATATTATATTAAGTGAGATATTACAAACTCTGTACCATACGTGATAAGAATATTAAAAAGTACAGTGGTAATCAAGGCTATTGAATAATAGCTAACACAGTGGATGACTTTATATTTAAGGTTATTATCACCTTTGAAAATTTTTATATATTTTGATATCAAAATATAACATAGTATCCATGGGATAAGGCTTTCTACTGGAGATAATATAGGAAGTAATAAAGCCATGAGTATAAGGATACATTTTAAAAATTTATTCATATAAACTACTCCTTCTTAAAAAAATTGCCTCTTATGATTTTATCACTGATTTCTATGGATTTTAACATATTTTGTTGCTGAGCTTCATCCATATCCTTACTTACTACTTTACCAGTAGATAAAACAGCGAAGTTCTTTTCAGTGTTTAGTAGATTTCTACCAACAGAGGTATATAGGTAGTCTTCTTCTTTACTGCCAAACAAATAACTTAAGGTAGGAAGTAGATCTACCTGACCACCAATGGTATCCATAGTTTTACCCTGAAGATCTTTAGAATATATTATTAGGGGAACTTTTAACTCATTATTTTTAAACCAAGTTTCATCACTTTTAATTTTTTCAACATCATCTTGAAAAAACTTATGAACACCCTCATGATCTCCATAGATCACAACTACAGAATTATCTAATAAGCCTTTAGAGTCCAGATCTTTTAAAAATATTCCTATTTGTTTGTCTGTATAATTAATACTTTCTGCAAATTTTCCAATCTTGGTATTAGCTAAAGGTCCTTCTAAATCTAAGGAGTTAAATTGTTTAGGCAAATTGAAAGGAGTATGACTGCTTAAAGTTATTGAAAAACTGTAAAATGGCTGAGGAAACTCTTGTATTTTTGAGGATAATTGTTTTAAGAAACTTCCATCGCTTAATCCTAAGCCTATAGTTTCATCAGTATCAAATCCAGCAGAATCAATACATTTTTCAAAACCTATGGATTTTAATGCAGGCATCCAATTCCAATAGGATCCTTTATCCGGATGGATAGCAAAGGTATTGTATCCCATGGCAGACATTATATTAGGCAATGAATTCCTGTAAGTATTATTAGGATATCTAAAAAAAGTGCTTCCAGATCTAACAGGAAATATAGAAGTATTAGCTAATAGTTCTGCATCAGAGGTTGTACCATTATGAGTCTGTTCGTGGAAATTGTTAAAATATAGACTGTTTTTAAGAAGACCATTTAAGGTTGGTGTTATCTCTTTCCCATCTATTTTTTCATTAATAACGAAGTTTTCCAAGGACTCAACCTGAAGTATTATAAGATTTTTGCCTTTAAAAATACCTTTATACTCATTATCAGGAAGAAATTCCGCCTTAGCTTTAAACCATTCCTTTGTAGAAGAAGCTTCTTCTTCGGTGAATATATATGGTTTGCTTTCCTTTTTGTATGCATAAAAATCAAAAGCATGATAACCTATGGGAGTTAAGGCTGACATGGTCTGATTTTGAGCCCAAGTAGTTCTAAAGAGATACTGATTGGGATAGCTTTTTTCATATACATCAATTTTTAAGTGAGCATACCATAAATATGAACTAGGAATCAATAATAAAATAGCTAGGGCCATAAATTGAGTTTTATAGGGTTTTATTTCTACATTTTCCTTTAATGTGGCTATGAAAATAAAAACTAAGTCAACAAGGAACAATAAGTCTACTAATCTAAACATAGCTATTACACTGGATCCTAAGTTGTCCAAATTAGAAGAGTACTGAAGCAAATGAAAATTTAAGAATGACCTGTTGCTCCTGAAATACCATATATCTCCAATGTATAATATAGTTATTAAAAAATTTAGCACAAAGAAACTCCATTTATGAACTTTACCTCTAAATAAAAAACCTATAGAAAAGTAAAGAATAAAGAAACTTAAATAACATAAAATAGGTGGTATACTAAAAAATACAGTTTTAAAATTAACTTTAGTAGCAGTGTCACTAGATATTAACAATAAAAAAATTAGAGTTTTAAAACAAATAGCAATTAAACTCAATTTGAATAATTTATGATTTTTTAAATAACATAAAGCTGATTTAATATTTTCCTTTAGATTATTGCTACCATTAATCCATGTTTTTTTTGAACTTTTATTTAAACTCATGATATCCTCCAAGTTGTACTTAAAAATAATAATGCTAATTATACTACACCTAAGACAAAGAAAGGAATAAAAGTAAATTAACTTAAGATAAAATTAAGCTTTCTTAAGAAAAAATTAAGCTTTCCTAAAGAAAAAAGAATTTTAAACATATAAAGTGAAACTTAATTTTAATTGTACCAAAAGGTTAGATGAACTTATCTAGGGGCGTAGTTGGAGCCAACATCAGGTGGACATCAGATTAAAGCAAAAAAAAATAAGTTTTTCTAGTATATAGATGAAATGGTCATCTACATCAAAGAAAAACCTATATATATTATTAATCTAAGATAAAGCTTAATATATGATTAATATATTCACTCTCTTCTGTATTAGTATAATGATTTATAAGTTTTAGAATTAAATTACTAGACCTTGAAACCTTATTTATGGCTATCAAAGTAAGCAATTCATTTTTAAAATCGTTAATATCCTCATCTAAGTTGTTAATTTCCATGAAATCAAAATAACTGGAAAGTATTTGAGATAAAAAGTTAGTAGAGTCAAAGGCTTTAGAACTATCTATAGCCAATAAGAAGAAGTTTTTAGCATTGTCATTAGAAGATATAAATTCATAAGCTAATGCCAATGAATAAAAAATCTTGTTAGAATTTTTGCTAAAATCCTCTTGGCAGTAAGAATTTATTAAATCCTCATTATTATTTAAGAGCATGGACACATTTTTAATATCCTTAATAGCGATATACACATCAATAAATTCACAAATAGATTGAAGCTTTAATTCAGGTTTTTCCTTGGGATAAGAGGAAAATAATTTTTTCTGGATCTTTAAAGTGTCATTAAAGTATTTTTTACTTTTTAAAGCAGATGATTTTAGACTTAGTATTTTCCAATAAGCCTCTTTGTTCCATGATAAGAAAACTGATAGCTTAGTTTCTACAATTTTTATTATATTAAGGGCATCATCCACCTTGTTTGTTGCTATGAAAGCGTTAATACTGTTTATATAGAACTTATAAAGAGTGTCTTCGTCCATTTCATTAACATATACATAAGCTAAATCATTAAAGTATAGTGTTTCATCATAGTTATTTTGAAGTAAAGAGCAATAGCTTAAATTTAATAACACAACAATAATGCCTAAAATATTTTTATCCATAATAAGGTGTTCATAGGATTTTAGAAAAAATTTGTAAGCCTTAAAGGTTTCATTTAAATGTAGATATAAATCTCCAATTAGGGAATAAACTGCTGCCTTATTGTTAGTCATAGGGTACTCCAAAATAAAACTTTCAATATCTCTAGACAGATGGTTTAATTTTTCTAAGGAAATATCAGGAGCCTTTAAAGCTTCTATATATTTGTCCATTATTTTGTTGGCTTGGGTTCCTATATCTTCTAATAAATAATCCGTAGAAACCTGAAAATCTATATTTTTTTCCTTGCAAACTCTATTGATGTTTTCGGACAATATAAAGGCTACCTTAGGTGTTAGATTAGCTTTACCATTTTCCACAATGCTAATGAGGTTTCTTGTGATTTCTCCACCTGTAATATCTTGTTGATTAATTTTAAAGTCCTTTCTTATTTTTCTAATTTTTTTACCAGGGGATAAAATTTCTTCTCTTTCCATAAAAATTCTCCTTACATGTTAATTTTAAAAGAACAAAATAATAAATAAATAAATTTACTAATTTAAATATGTATGTAATGCAATTTAGAAAACAACACTAAAATAAAAATGTAGATTTTATAAATTTTTGTAAATGTAACTGGAATAAAATTAAAAGTTAATATAAATTTTAAATAGATAAATATTTTTTTCATTTAATATAATATTTATAGGTAATATATTATTATTACTTTACAGTTATATTATAGCAAAGTTTATTAAAAAAAGGTAACAAAATTTTCTAATAATTTAAAAAATTCTTTAAAAATATTAAGTGAACACAGGCTGTTAATAAAAACTTCAACTGCAAACTATGATTTTATATGATATAATTAAGTATTATTATTAATAATATTTTAAAGATAACAAGAACATATATTTATCTGATGTCTACCTGCTGTAACACTCCATCCTCTTTAGGTTGGAGATAACAGCAGCTACGACCATAGATAAGTTCAACTAACAATTTAGGTGAAGTCTAAATTGAGTTTCACTTAATAATTAAAAGGAGAAGGTAAAATGGACTATGATTACATAGTTGACAGGATAATTAATGGATTAGCAGTATGTGAAGATCCTAAGGGAAATATGATAAATATAAAATTAGAAAACATAAAAGGAAATATTACAGAAGGAGTGGTGTTAAAAAAAATTGGTGACAGTAGCTTTACCGTGGATGAGAAAAAAACCTCTGAAAAAAGGGCATACATAGATGATTTCATGAAAGGCATGTGGGAAGATGAGTAGTAGTATAGAAAAGGTACCTAGCAAGTTTGAAAAGTTTTTTAAAGATTGGATTATTCCAATCGCTATAGCTGCTATAGCCGCTACAATGGTAAGAAGATATTTATTATTTAAGGTATATATACCTTCAGAATCCATGTATCCAACTTTAACTAAGGGCGATCAGCTTTTTGTTACTAAAATTTATAATTATGATAAGATAAAAAGAGGAGATGTACTGGTCTTTACCTACGATCAAGATGGAAAGGAAGAAACTTTAATAAAAAGGGTAATAGGACTGCCTGGAGATAAAATTGAGATAAATAACCAAGGAGAAGTTTTTATAAATGGTGAAAAACGAGATGAACCATATATACAAAATCCAAGTCCTAAGACTGGATCTTTTCAGGTACCAGAAGGAAAATATTTATTTTTGGGAGATAATAGAAGGGAATCTTATGACAGTAGATTTTGGAAAAATCCATATATAGATCAGGGAGATGTAATTGCCAAAGCCAGAATATTAGTATATCCCTTTGATAGAATTAAATTAATAAAATAGGGGGAAGAAAATGATAAATAAAAATATAGATAATTTAAAAGAACAATTGATTGAATCAGTACAAAGAGTTTTAAAAATTAAAAGTCTTGAAGAAGAGCCAAAGGATAATATGCCCTTTGGTAAGAGCGTAAATGATGCTTTAGAAGAAGCACTAAAAATCAGTGAAGAATTAGGATTCAAAACAAAAAATATAGATGGGTATGCAGGCTATGCTGAATATGGTGAAGGAGAAGAATATGTAGGAGTTCTTGGACATTTAGATGTAGTTCCAGAGGGGGACGGTTGGAAATACCCACCCTATGAAGGAAAAATTCAAGATGGAAAGCTTTGGGGGAGAGGGGCATTAGATGATAAAGGTCCTATAATAGCTGCTCTTTATGGATTAAAAGCTATAAAGGAAGCTAATTTACCTATTAGCAAAAAAATTAGAATAATATTTGGAACCAACGAGGAAACTGGATGTGGAGATATAGGATATTATCTTTCTAAAGAAAAGCCTCCTATAATGGCCTTTACTCCAGATGCAGAATTTCCAATAATATATGCAGAAAAGGGCATTATTAACTTTACATTAGAAAGCACATATAATGAAGAAGGAAGCACTAAAATCATATATATCAAGGGTGGGGAAAGACCCAATATAGTACCTGATTATTGTGAAGCCTTGGTACAGGGAGTAGATAGAGCTATTTTAGATACCTATATAATAAAAAACCGTTGTACTATTGAGGTGGAGGAAAAGGAAGAAGGGACTCTTATAAAGTCCTATGGAGTTTCAGCCCATGGTTCCACTCCGGAAAAAGGAAAAAATGCTATAATGGAGCTTATATTAGCTTTAAACTCTTTAGATATACAAGGAACTCTTGGAGAAATAATAGATACCCTAGCAAATTCTATAGGCTGTGAAGTAAATGGCCAAGGAATGAATGTGGGGCTTTCTGATGAACCATCAGGAAAACTTACTTTAAATCCAGGGGTAATAAATGCAGATGATAAATCTTTCAATTTAATAATTGATATAAGATATCCTGTAACATTTACTGGAGAAGAAGTGCTAGATAGACTTCAAGAGAAATTTAAAAATAGTCCAATGAAAATTAAAAATCATGTATCAGTAAATCCATTATATTTTTCTAAGGAACATGAATTGATTAAAACTTTACAAAAGGTTTATAAAGAACAAACAGGGGATGAGCCAGAGCTATTAGCTATTGGAGGAGGAACTTATGCTAAGGCAATGCCTAACACAGTGGCCTTTGGACCTACCTTCCCAGGAAAAGAAGATGTCATTCATAAACCTAATGAATGTGTAGAAATAGATGAATTAATATTAATGGCAAAGATATATGGCAATGCTATATATGAACTTGCAAAATAAAGGTATAGTATTAATACCTTTAGATTTTGTTGAAAGGAAGTGGGCCACTTAAGGCGAAGCTATGTTCAAAAATGGAAAATTTAAATTTACTATTATATATGTAATAATGACCTTAGGTATAGTACTTTTTATAAATGATTTTATAACTTCCTATACTACTAAAGAGATAAGTTATAACCAATTTTTATCTATGGTGGAAAACAAAGAAGTAGATAAGGTGGTTATGGAGAGAGATAGAATAGTAATATCTCCTAAAGAAAATAATGAGTATTCAGGGAAAACTTTATATACAGGATATATAAATGATGATGACCTTATAAAAATCTTGAAGGACAACAATGTAGAACTAAGAAGAAGCGTGCAAAATAATGATCCTATTACCAATGTAATACTTTATTGGATAGTTCCCATATTGATATTTATGATGTTGGGAAGGCTTATTTTTGGACGAATAGATAAAAAAATGGGCGGAGGAGTAATGTCCTTTGGAAAAAATGTGGGAAAACTTTATGCTGAAAGTGAAACAGGAAAAACCTTTAAAGACGTTGCAGGGCAAGATGAAGCTAAGGAATCTCTAGTAGAAATTGTGGATTTTCTTCATAATCCTAAAAAGTATGCAGATATAGGGGCAAAGCTTCCTAAGGGAGCACTTTTAGTAGGACCTCCCGGTACAGGAAAAACTTTGTTAGCTAAAGCGGTAGCTGGAGAAGCAAAGGTTCCATTCTTTTCAATGTCAGGATCAAACTTTGTGGAAATGTTTGTAGGAATGGGCGCTGCCAGAGTAAGAGATTTATTTAAGCAGGCAGAGGAAAAAGCTCCTTGTATAATTTTCATAGATGAGATAGATGCTATAGGAAAAAGCAGAGATGGAGCTATCCAAAGCAATGATGAAAGAGAACAGACTTTGAATCAACTTTTATCTGAAATGGATGGATTTGATTCCTCTAAAGGTGTAGTAATCTTAGCAGCTACTAATAGACCTGAAATATTAGACAAAGCCCTTTTAAGACCAGGAAGGTTTGATAGAAGAGTAATAGTAGATAGACCAGACTTAAAGGGCAGAGAGGCTATACTTAAGGTTCATGCTAAAGAGGTTAAGTTATCTGATGATGTAGACCTAAACTCTATAGCAAAGGGAACCCCAGGAGCTGTAGGAGCGGATTTGGCAAACATAGTAAATGAAGCTGCTTTGAGAGCTGTAAAAAACAGTAGGCAGGTTGTGATACAAGAGGATTTAGAAGATGCCGTAGAGGTTATAATAGCAGGTAAGGAAAAGAAGGATAGAATATTATCTCCTAAAGAAAAGAGGATAGTTGCTTTCCATGAGGTAGGTCACGCCCTTACTGCTACCTTATTAAAAAATGCAGACCCTGTTCATAAAATTACAATAGTTCCTAGAACCATGGGAGCATTAGGATATACTATGCAGTTGCCTGCTGAAGAAAAATATCTTGTATCAAAAGAAGAACTATTGGATCAAATCACTGTTATGCTAGGTGGAAGAGCAGCAGAAGAGGTTGAATTTAATATAATATCTACAGGGGCATCAAATGATATTGAAAGAGCTACTCAAAGTGCTAGAAATATGGTGACTATCTATGGAATGACAGATAAATTTGATATGATGGCATTAGAATCCATGAGTAGTAGATATTTAGATGGCAGACCAGTACAAAATTGCAGTAATGAAACCGCAGCTAAAATAGATGATGAAACTTTAGAAATTATTAGAAGTTGTCATGATGAAGCTAAAAGGCTATTGGAGGAAAACAGAGAACTACTAACGCAAATATCTGAAACTTTAATTGATAAAGAAACTTTACAGGGAGAGGAATTTATGGATATGGTAAGGAGTAGCTTACCACATATATTTGAAGATAATTTAAAGGAAGTTTCTATTGATAATGAAAGTATAGAAAAATAACTATTAAAACTGGCTCATGAGGATTGAATACCTTGGGTCAGTTTTAATATTTAAAGGAGTTGAGAGCTTGGATAATAATAAAATTCTACAAAATCAAGAAAAAGATATAGAACTTCAAGTAGAGAAACTCAGAGTTAGGGACACTATAAGCAAAATAAGCGATGAAATGATTAGAGTATTAGAAAAGAGAAAACAGTTTACTAATTATATAAAAAAATATAGACAAGAAAACTTAGAAGAATACAGAGATGATGAAGACAAACAAATAGAATATTTTGACCATGAAAGGTTTGCTCAAGAAGAAAGTTTTAAAATAATAGACAAAAGACTGAAAGAACTAATAGAAATGAAGGTTTCACCTTATTTTGGAAGAATAAATTTTTTGGATAAAGAATTTGACGATAAAGAAGAAATATATATAGGAAGATATGGACTTATAGAGGAAGGTTCATTTTCTCCCACTATAGTAGATTGGAGAGCCCCTGTGGCATCATTATTTTATGCAGGAACCTTAGGACAATATCACTATGAGTCTCCCAATGGACTAGTAGAGGTAGACATAGAAAAAAGAAGACAATATATAATAAAAAAGGGAGAACTTTTGGGAATGTTCGATTCTGATTTAGATGTAAAAGATGAAATTCTCCAAATGGTCTTAAGCGGCAATTCAAATGAAAAACTAAAAGATATAGTTCTTACAATTCAAAAAGAGCAGGATGAAATAATAAGGCAGCCTAGAATGGAAGTAGTAGTGGTAAATGGCGTGGCAGGTAGTGGGAAGACTACTATAGCTCTTCATAGGGTTGCATATTTATTATATAACTACAGGAAAATACTAGATAATAAGGTGCTAATATTGGGTCCAAATTTAATTTTTATGGAATACATTTCTACAGTTCTTCCTTCCTTAGGGGAGAAGGGGGTTAAACAAGATACCTTTAGAGATTTTGCACTAAAGCTCTTAGATTTACCTGAAAAGGTTATGGAGTTTTCTGAAAAGATGGAAAGGGTAATGAATGGTGATAAAGGACTTCACAATAATATAATTAAAAAGACTGGACCAGATTTTGCAGTGACTTTAAATCAATGGATAGAAAACTTGGAAACACATTATTATAATGTAAATCCAGTAGTTTTAAGAGGTAAAGTTGTGTTAACTAAAGAAGAAATAGAAGAGATGCTTAAGGAATATTATAAAAATATGCCTTTGTTTAGAAGAGGAAACAAAATAAAGAGAATAGCTGTAAGTAAAATAAAAGAAGAAAGAGATAATATTTTTAGAGATATAGAAAAAAAATATAAAATTCTTAAAGAGAATTTAAGTCCAGAGGAAAAAAACCTTGAAGAGAATAACATAGATTTTCAAAGAAAAATGGAAATAAGGGCCTTAATAAGAGAGGTAATGGATTGCAGAGAAAATCTTAGATGGTTAGATGGGAAAGACGTCGAGAAAATATATATAGAACATAATGATAATCTGCCACTTATAGATGAAGATTTAGCACCTATATTGTATTTAAAAATAAAGCTTTGGGGACTAAAGCTAGATGCGGATATTAAACACGTTGTAATAGATGAGGCACAGGATTATTCTTTACTTCAGTTCAACGTTATAAAGGATCTAACTCAATGTAAATCATTCACAATAGTTGGAGATTGTAATCAACGACTTATAAATAGTAAAACTGAAGCTCCTATGATGAAACTCAATAGAATATTTGATCCTAAGGACGTAAAATACTTTAATTTAAAAAAGAGCTACCGTTCTACTAAAGAAATAATGGAATATGCCAACAAATTTATTGAAAACGAATCTAAGGATACGCCATTAGTAAGAAGTGGTGAAAAAGTAACAGTAAAACAAAGCACTTCCTTAGAGGAAACCATAGATTTTATAAAAGCTATAGTAGATGAATTAAAGGATACTATGGAGAATATAGCCATAGTATGTAAAAACCATAATGTGGCAAGACAATTATCTCTGGGACTTAAACAACAGCTTTATATTAAAACAGTAGATGATGAATATACTAATTACACTGGAGGAATTGTTATAATTCCTAGCTATTTAGCAAAGGGATTAGAATTTGATGGTGTAATTATGGTAGATAAAGGAACAGATGAAGTAGACTTAGTTAAGTATATAATGTGCACCAGAGCTTTGCATAGGCTATATCATATTAAACTTTCTTAGGAAAAATGCTATAACATATTTATCAGGTGAAACTAACCTTCAGGTGGCGTTTGGACTCTACCTGAAGGTTAGTTGAACTTATCTAGGGTCTTAGCTGCTGTTATCTCCAACCTAAAGAGGATGGAGTGTTACAGCAGGTAGACATCAGATAAAGATTATGTTATAGCGTTTTTTATATTGTTAGTAAGTGTAAAATAAAAAAGATCGGTATTAAGAAATATTACAATTTATGATATAATATCCTAGTAGTAAATTTCAAAACTTGATTGCAGAACCATGGGGGTATGAAATGAAATTTAGACAATGGATAAAAAATATTGATGTTATATTTATAATCGTTACATTAATTATATGGATAAAAAATATGATGTTCTTTAAAATATTAGAGGTTGAAGATGTAACTAAACCTGGGACAGTTGACTTAAGCTTATTACTTCCCCCAAAAAATATAATTATTTTATTAATTATATCTCTTGCTATTATTTTACTGTTTATAAAGGTCGATAAAGATACTATAAACAAATATAAAATACAGTTAAGTTTAATAACCTTAGTCATGCTTATGATTCCAGTAGGATATTTTTATTTAAATACAAGAAAGACCTATATGGTTATATATTTATCCTTTGTAATAATCTTTACTTCAATAGGATTGTACTTTAAAGGAAAAAAAAGAGTTCGTATATACATGATAATAGATTTTATATTATCATTTTTAACATTTTTTGAATTAGTTTATTACAGAGCATATGGTAATTTTTTAAATATAAGATATATTTATCATTTTAAAGCATTTAACCCTGATAATAGAAATTTATTTCTATATATGAAAACTTATGATATCTTATTTTTTATAGATATAATTATTGTATCTATTATAATGAATAAATGTAATGAACTATATAGAAATAGATATAAGAGTACACTAAGGAATGTCATTATAGGAGCAACCACTTCAATAACCATTTGTCTAGGTATTTATTGGGTACATTATATGGTTGATATAAAAGATATAACCAAAGGGGATATTAGTCTATTTAAAGATGGATGGACATTAGATAGTACTATGCTTAATTTGTCTCCTTTAGGATATCACTTCTACGAAATCTTAAAGATTAATACTATCTGCAAAAATCAAGAATTAACCTCAGAAGAGATAAGAGAAATAGAGCAGTGGTATGAAAATAATGATGAGAAACTTTCTGATAACAAATATAAATCAATATTAAAGGGGAAAAACTTAATTTTTATTCAGGTAGAGTCTTTGGAAAATTTTGTAATAGAGGAAAAGGTAGAAGAACAGGAAATAACTCCCAACCTAAATAAGATGCTACATAATAGCTATTATTTTAATAATATATATGAACAAGTAATCTATAATAGTGCAGATGGGGATTTTATAGCTAACACATCTATATATCCATTTGGGAAACAAAGTACTTATATTCGATATCCATTTAATGTTTATAATGGAATGTCATCTATAATGAATAAGGCAGGGTATAAGACCATAGCATCAAGGTCCGAAAATGGGGCACGATGGAACTGGAGAGATAACTATTATAGTTATAGATATAATAAGATTTATGATAATAGGCAATATAACTTTGATGATGTAATTGGAACATATATTGCGGATGGAACTTTATATAGACAAACAATTAAAATATTAAAACAGGAAGAAACACCATTTTTCCTACATATGATAACTTTCTCTAGCCATGGACCATTTATAATTCCTGAAGATAAGAAGGTGCTGAATATAAGTGAAGAATTAAGTTCAAATGTACTTGGACAATATTTTCATATGATAAACTATGTAGATAGGGAAATAGGTAATTTTATAAAAATTTTAGATGAAAATAATTTGTTGAAGGAAACTGTACTCGTAATTTATGGTGATCATGCAGGTCCACATAGATATAATCAGGTTCAGATAAATGATGCAAAAGATGCAAAAGATGCAAAAGAACAATGGAAACAACATGATATTAAAGTCCCATTGATAATATATAATCCTTCTATAGTAGGAGAAAAAAAGGAAATTATAGGAGGGCAAATAGATATAATGCCAACGGTTTTATATTTATTAGGAGTAGAGAAAGAAAATTATATAAACTCATGTATGGGAAAAAATCTATTAAATACTAAAAGAAATTATACTATATTGCAATCTGAAGAGATTGTAGGACAAGCAATGAATAAGAAAGAAGAGAATCATATTAGAAGTGTTTTTGATATCAGTAATAATATAATAAGAGGAAATTACTTTAAAAATAAGTTACATTAATAAAAAACATTTAAGGCTGA
>DINW01000004.1 GCA_002423705.1 Clostridium sp. UBA5530 | reverse complement strand
AATCGTTTTGATACAGCCCCTTAACTATATTACTTTCCTAATGTGAAAGTATTAGATTTAATATCATCATCCCACCAATACTTATCATTTATAAGATTGTTTGTAAACTTTATATATACATTGGAATGATTTTTGTCTATTTGTATTCCTTGCCCTGGTGGTAAGGTTGTCCACTGGCTGTTATTGCTATACTTATATAGTATATTGGTACATTTATAATTCATAGGCACTATTTCGTCCCCTATATAACTTCCAATTGTTATATAATTCAAATTTTTATCTGTAGCATTATTTATAGCCTTAACATCGGTTGTTTCTCCCTTCATATAAAATTTCATAGTCTTTATACTATTACCAACTAACTCCAGTCCGTATCTTTCACTTTTATTTCCTAATCTTTGTAATAGAATAGAGAATCTCTCATTGGAATCTGTAATCTTGTTGTTTTTGTTATCTATAATTTCCTTTTCTATGGTAATACTACCTATTTTAGGACAAATATCTACTCTAGGACTATCTATATTTATTACATTGGGAGATTTACTTATTGGATCTATATATTTTAAAGAAGCTGCTTTATTAGTTGGTACATTATTACCACTAAAATAAGAGTCCTTTCCTTCAATAGTAAAGGAAATTTTAGCTCCTGCTTCCATTAAATCACCTAGATCTAATGTTACAGTTTTGTTCACAGCATCTATTTCAATAATATTTCTAGCTGCATCTCCAGTAAATGTTTTTCCGTTTATCTCTACTTCTAATGATATATTATCTTTATTTTTTATTATAAAATTTTCTGCTATTGGGTCTATTATTTGAACTTTAGAACCTATTTTATTATTGATTTCATTTACTATTCCACCGCTTATTTCGTTAAAGATAGCTTTTATATCTTCTTTATTGTTAGTATAATATTTTTCTTTGAAGGCTTGCCTAAAGGCATTATCACTGCCATAATCTCGGCGATTCATTACATTCTGAATGGTGCTTAAAAAACTTATTGCCATTTCTGTTTCATTGGCCTTAGGATCAGTAAATAACCCGCAACTATAAAATTTTACATTGCTTATATTTCCCTTAGGACAGCTAGGTAAAGTTTCTGGGATAGCTGGCCTTGCAATAACTTTATACTCTGAATAGGTTTTTCCTGTATCATAATATCCTATTCCTCCAAGGGTTTGTATTCCTCCCACTAGCTCATTATATCTTTTCTGGGCATCTTTAAAGTATTCATCATAAAAGGCTTCCTGCTTAACATACCTTCCATTGACTCTTTCAACTTCAAAACTTGAATATACATGAGAAGTATAGGATGCAGTTGGCAAACCATCTGTAAATAATACCACATATTTATCAGCATCAGGGCGTTCACCAACAGAATCATATAGCATTTCCCCTGCTTTGTTTATACCTGCCTCAGTATCGGTTCCAGATCCAGCTTCTAGGTTATCTATTGCATTTAATATAGTATTTTTGCTTCCTCTTCCTACAAAATCACAAGCTATCTGCCCATCACTCTTATCCCCGTATACGTCAGTATTCTTACTGCATGAAAATTTCACCAAACCTATTTTTATATCAGCCTGGCTTTTATCTAGAATAGTGTTACAAAAACTTTTTACTGATAATTTTACAGTGTCTATCTTATCCTCCATGCTTCCTGAGGTGTCTACTATAATCACTATATCTGCTTTTTTGTTGCTAGGTATCCCTGGCTTTCCTTTTACATCAAAGGTTATCTTATATTGATCCTCCACATCAACTACTTTCATAGCAGTTTTTGTTACAGATATATTGCCTCCATTTGCAGTGCTTTGAGTTACTGTTACAGTTCCCTTGTTTTCATCAGCCTTAGGCATATAGGAATTGAAAGTCATTGTAAATAAAAGAACAAATACTAAAAGTAAAAACTTTATTCTTTTTTTCATATTAATAGCCTTTAGTCTTTTCACTCTTTTGCTCCTCATTTTCCGCCCTCCTTCTTCATCCTATACTTTTTCGCCACTAATATAGCAACAAAAGCTAAAAATATCACTACTACATAAGGTACTACTCCTCTATCTCCTGTTTTAGGCAAATTATTAGGTGAAATATTTTCTTCAATGTCCTTGCTAGTTGCAGTAAATATCCAGTTTACTGAGGCTTTCTTATTTCTGAATTCATTTCCCATAGTTGGTCCATCTAAAGAAACCTGTGCTAGCAAAGTTTCATCTTCCCCTGGCTTAAAAACACCTAAACTTATATCTTTACTTATACCATCTTCTCCACTAGCAACCCCATCATATATAATCTGGCCCTTATAAGTTATCTTCAGATTCAATTTGTTTAATAAATCATATTCTTCTTTATTACTGATTCTCTCTGCTCTTAAAAATAATTCATAGGAATTCTTGTGTTTATTATTTATCACTATTTTTCTACTAACCTGATCTCCAGGTACCATATTTTCTTTATTTAAAAAAGGTTCTTGCCCTGGTATGAAAACTATACCCTCTGCATTGCCTTCTAATATCACATCAGAGGCTAAATTTACAGCTGCAAGAACTTTAGTATTTATAGTTAAAGTGATAAACAGGACCATAACCAAAAACTTTAAATAGTTTTTCATTATTTAATACCTCCTGCAGCATTTTCCTATTAGCTATTATAAAGTTCAACTTAGCTTTAGGTGAAGTTTAAACCCCATCTGAAACTAAGTTGAACTAATCTATGACTATAGCTTATTGAATTGCAGCTAATTTCTTTCCTATCACTGAATTTCCATCTAACCATTGAGTATAAGCATTGTTACTAGCTTGTATACCTTCAGCTTCTACCTTTACATTAAATCCTACTCCTTTATACTCATTTCCTGCTGCCGAATTTAATATAACTGCATCTAACAATTGAGTAGTTCCTTGGGAAGCTGATAATTTACCTATATAATAGTACCACTCTCCATCTTGAAGCCAATCGGTTCCTAACTTATTTGTAAATACTAAGTTTATATAATTTGTATCTAGCCCTTCCTTGTTAAAGGTCTTTATAAATCTTACCCTAACAAATTGATCATAAGTAGCCGTATTTTTGACTTGTACATCCTTTTCTACACGGGCTCCTGGAGTTAAGTTTTGTGCTTTTTCAGAATCAAAGGTTTCTACAACTTTTATACCATCTTTCCCTTCCTCCTGAGTTTTTCCAGTAGTAAATGAGTTTGTTACACTATCTTGACTTGTAAACCAAGCTAAAGATCCTCCTACCAAACCTAATGTCAATGCTCCTGCTACTAGTAATGATGCAAATTTCTTCTTATTCATTTTTTACTCCTCCACTTCTTTATCTTTCTATATTTTTTTACATTCATATATATATTTAATTAATCCACTAATTATTCTTTATTTTTCTTCTGTATCTTAAAATACTTTTTGTAGCAAAATACCCAATGACAATGACTATGATTATTAGCATCATATGACTCTTTATATTTTGCAGCATAATGCCTAGCCCTGATACATTCTTAACTGCCTTTCCTTGAACCATGTATTCTTCTACAGGGTTTAAATCTTGGGCATTATTTGCATCTCCCTGAGTTACAAACTTTATACTATCTTCTTTAACTATTTCTTTCACTCTGTGGGTTATTATATTATTTGACGGACTACTTTTAAAAGTTATTATATCTCCCTGATTTACATCTGATGGAAGTACCTCTTTTACTATAACTAAATCACCTGGTTTTATAACAGGACTCATACTTCCTGTAAGTACCACGTAAAATTTATATCCTATAATGCTAGGCTGAATACCTAAGTATTTTGCCCTTAATATAATGACTGATGTTATTACAAGAAGTATCATCACTAAATAGAAAAATATATCTCCTATAACCTTCCACCTTTTACTTTTATTCATCCTACCCAACTCACTTTCTCATCTAATTCTTACACAATTTATCTAGCATAGAATCTATAGTTTTATCTCTATCACTCCACACAGAGTTATATGCAGCTTTGGTTCCTTGTATAGTTTCAGCTTTTATATCCACTATAAGTTTTTTTCCATTATACCTTTCCTTAAGTTCATCGGGTATGGAAGCTTCTACGGATTGAATCAATGGACTAGTTTCATTATTCTCTGAAACTAATGTATTATAATAGTAGTACTTGGTATAACCATCCTTCACCCATTTACTATTTCCTACTTCTCTGCCATCTGACAAATTTGGATATATCACATTTGCCAAACTAGTATCTCCCATCCAAGGCTCACCCTTTTCATCTACCCATCTTAGTACAACTGCAACTCTTATAAGTGTGTCTACATTACTTTTATTAACAATAGTTACAACCTTATTTGTGGATGTGCCATTCCACTTTACTATGTCTTTAAATCCATTTTCATTTATCTCTACATCAACATTTCCATTACGAAGTTCATTTGTCACTTGATCCCTAGATGTAAAGAGTGAGTAGGTTTTTGATACAAATGTTACTAATGTTACAGATATTATCATAATAGCCACTAATAATATGAATCCTTTATTTTTCATAAATTCTCTCCTTCACCTCCCTGTCCTTAAAGAATTTTATTTTACCTCAACCTATTGAGATAAATGCCCAACTAACCTTGGGATATACCATATATGTATATTAAGGTTGTTTAAAATTTATTCTCTGTAACTAAACTAATAAAAAATAAAAAACCACCTTGAGTTTCCCCAAAGTGGTTTTTTATTTTTTTAATATTATTATTTTATTACTGTAAATTCTTTGCTAGCCTTATTTAAGTTTTCACAGCCATCCTTAGTTACTATAACTAAGTCTTCTATTCTTACCCCTACTTCTCCTGGAATGTATATTCCTGGTTCTATAGAGAAAATCATTCCCTCTTGTACTGGTTCTTGGTTAACTGCTGAAACATCTCCTAAATCATGACATTCTATTCCTATAGAGTGGCCTAATCTATGAGTGAAGTATTTTCCATATCCTTTAGATTCTATATAATCTCTAGCAGCAGCATCTATTTCACAGAATTTAACTCCTGGTTTAACCTTTGCTATTCCTCTTCTATTTGCTTCAAGAACTATTTCATAAACTTCCTTAGCTTTTGCTGATGGTTCTCCTAAAAATACTGTTCTTGTCATATCTGAACAATAAGAGTTTTTAACACAGCCTATATCTAAGATTACACTATCTCCTTCCTTAGCCCTAGTGTTGCTGTCAGTTTCATGATGTGGATCTGCAGCATTAGCACCATATGCTATGATTGGATCAAAGGAGAATCCCTCTGTTACTCCTAATTCTTCATAAATTTCAGCTAATTTTTGAGCCATTTCTTTTTCTGTTAATCCCTTGTTTACATACTCTTTTAGCTTTTCAACTGCTTTATCATTTATTCTAGAAGCTTCTCTCATTAATTCTTTTTCTTCTTCATCTTTACACATTCTTACTGTATCTACTAAGGATGCTGCACTTATAAATTTGCTTCCACCACCTAAATCCATAAGTTTTAATAAGAATTTAGCTGGCCAATTTTTGTCTATTGCTATAGTCTTATCCTTTTCTACATACTTAACTATTATCTCAACTGGTTCTTGAGTATCATTGTACCAAACTTTTTCTACACCTAGGTCTTCTTCTACTGGGAATAATTCGTTTATGAATAATTTATGGTTTCCGTTAGCATTTAAGTAAAGAGCTAATAATCTTTCACCTGGGTGAATCCATCTTCCTGTTAAGTAGAATATTGCTGCACTATCTGAAATTATTGCTTGGGTAGTTCCTGCAGCCTTCATTTGCTCTAATACTTTATTAAGTCTTTTTGTTTTCATTAACATTTCCTCCTTTTAATAGTATAAATTTCAATCCGTAGATTGAGTAATTAATCCTATGCTTTATTGTATTTAAGAGGCCGTTTCATAACGACCTCTTAATATTACACTTTTATTTTATCATTAATTTTATTTATTTTCAGCTTTCTTTTCGTACTTATTCCATATTACTACTCCTGCTAGAATGACTACTAGACCTCCGCCAATCATCTCAATTTCATAAACTACATTGTCCATGAATGTTGGCATTACTGGTGCAGCTGAGAATATTATTCCTAGAACTGTAACGATTAATACCATTGTTGCTACATTTATAGCTGTAGAATTATTCTTCGCCATAGTGTATGGTCTATTTTCGTTTGGTCTAGTTTTTCTTAATTTTATATATGAAGTATATAATAATACATATGGGAACAATGATGTTAAAGCTGTCATTGTGACAAGGACATTGTATATAGCATCAACTGATGGCAATAATGAAGTAGCTAATAATATTATACTAACTAAAACTGCCTGGAATATAACTGCATTTGCTGGCATGTTGTAATTGTTAACTTTAGTTAGTTTTTCTGAAAATACTCCCTTTTTAACACTTCCAAATAACATCTTGATTGGAGACGCTATATATAATACTATGGCTCCAAGAACTGATATAGAAATTCCTAATGCTAGTAATCTCACAAACCAGCTTCCTATTCCTAAAGATGCTGCTACAGCATCTAAGGCATCAAGTACTCCTCTTGAAGCAGTTATTTTTTCTGCAGGAAGTATCATTGTTATAGCAATAGATCCTAAGACATATAGGCCACCAACTATTCCTGCTGCTACCATTATAGCCTTAGGGAAGGTCCTAGGTGCGTCTTCAACTTCTGTTACAAAGTTAGCTGAAGTTTCTGCTCCTGCAAGTCCAAACATAACTGCTGAAATAGCAACTAAAGAGTCTGCGTTTAACTTAGGAGTCATAGTTGCAACACTATATACTGAAGCAGATGGTTGTTTCTTTAAAACAAGTACAGATACAAATGCTAATATTATTAATATTGCTGCTGGAACAGTTGATCCTAAGGCTCCTACATTTGTGAAAATCTTAGCCCAACTTGTGCCTCTTGTACTAATAAGAGATAATATCCAGAATATTCCTAGGGAAAGAATAAGCACAAACATCTTGTTTTCTGCTAAGTCTTGTCTTCCTGCAACATAAGAAATGTTTACTGCAAAGAAAGTTAAGAATGAAGAATACCAAAATATTTTAGCAGTCCAGTTTAACCAAGATACCAAAAATCCGTATTTTTCACCATAGGCTTCTTTAACCCATTCATAAAGTCCACCATCTCTTGGATAAGTGGATGCAAGTTCAGCACATATAAGTGCTGATGGTACGAAATAAATAAATGCAAATAATACCCACATTGGTATAGCACCTAGTCCAAGACCGAAGCTAGCTGCAGTTGATTTAGCAATCCATCTTATACCAAACAAAGCTGAAACATTCATGAAGACTAAATCCCAAAAACTTATTTTCTTTTTCACCAAAATACCTCCTTTTATATTAAGAATTAAATAAATATATGAGTTCATCAATAAAAATGAACTTTGTAAAATAAACTTTGTGTTTATTTTCACAACAATCTGTATTTTTTATGTATTTTAATTATAAATAGTTTAATTTAATTATATTGTTACAAATAATCCTTGTCAATGCGACTTTTTTCCCTATTTATTCATTTTTTAGGATATATAATTGTGAATTTTTTATATGATATTTACTATTTCTATTAATATAATAATTTTTTGCCTTAGTTTTATTAATATTTTTCATAATTATAATAAAATATACAAAATTTTTTTCATTTTATGTATTTATTTTATCATACAGCATTTAATTATAAATAATAACATAATATTAAACATTATTTTGTAATATTTGTATATATTTTCTTTTATTTTCTATTATTTTATTATGATAGGTAAAATGATATAATGAATTTATCTGCTGCAACACTTTGCCCTTTTTAGTCTGAATATAACAGCAGTTACAGCCCTAGATAAGTTCATTAATATTTAAGGGGGCTCCCAACTAAGTTCCACTTAATTAGATATTTCTATAATTAAAGTAGTTGTTCCAACAAAGTTAATTAAGGATGAAGGTGATATTGTATGAAAAATGTAAAATTAGTTGTTTTTGATATGGATGGTCTTATGTTGGATACAGAAAGGTTAAATCTAAATGCTTGGTTAGAGATAGGCAAAGAATATAATTATCCAATAACTAAAGATATTATAGGTAAAATAGTTGGTATTAGAAGAGTTGATCATCCTAATATTATAAAAAAATATCTAGGCTCTGATTTTCCCTATGAAGAGATATACAATCTAAAAACTAAAAGAGTTAATAACATGATTTCTGAAGAAGGTGTTGAAATTAAAGCTGGACTATTAGACTTATTAGATTTTTTAGACTCCAAAGGAATCTTAAAGGCTGTAGCTACTTCCACCTCCAGGTCAAGAGCAGAAGAACTTCTAAAGAAAGTAAATATTTTTGAGAGATTTGATACCATTATTTGTGGTGATGAAGTAACCTTGGGCAAGCCTCACCCTGAGATATTCTTAACGGCTTGTAAAAAGTGTGGAATTCATAAAGATAATACTCTAGTATTAGAAGACTCAGAAAATGGTCTTTTAGCTGCTCATGAAGGTAATTTAAGGTGCATAGTTGTCCCTGACTTAATATATCCTCGTGTAGAATATAGAGCCCTCCCAACTAGAATTGTATCTAGTCTCTTGGATGTAATTCCTTATATCCAATCAACCTTAGAGATATAAGCTAACTTAAAATTTTACACTGTAAATTAAAGGGGCTGCATCAAAATAATTTATAATTTTGATGTAGTCCTTTCTATACTGTAAACAATTCTGTGGTTTTATATGGGGTTTAAACTTTTCTAAAATCCTATGTAATCTGTAACATTCTCCCTTAAAAAGGGTAAAACATTATAGCAAGTAGCCATCAGATAAAATTCTCATTTTCACAGTTTTCGCCGAAAATTAATTTAAAGTAAAAAGAACCATGAAATTAATTCATGGTTCCTGGTGGACCTTCAGGGACTCGAACCCCGGACCTACCGGTTATGAGCCGGTTGCTCTAACCAACTGAGCTAAAGATCCATAACTTACCTGGCAACCAC
>DINW01000083.1 GCA_002423705.1 Clostridium sp. UBA5530 | reverse complement strand
AGAAAATTGTAATGATTTTTTTCAGGAAATATAATCCATATACTATTAAAATTTTATATATAAAATCATCCTTCTGCTTATAAGATTTTATGATTTATGGCAATAAAGTAGGCTCTGTAACTATGTACAGGGCCTTGGTGTTTTTTTAAATATCTTTTTCTAGCATATCCAAAAGTTCTTTGAATCTCTCCATTGTAGCTTCTAAAGGCGCTGGTGTAGTCATGTCTACCCCTGCATTTTTTAATATATTTATAGGATAATCTGATCCACCTGCTTTTAAGAAGCTTTTATACTTATCAACAGCTTTCTCTCCATCCTTTAATATAGATCTTGCAAAGGCTGAAGCAGCTGCATATCCAGTAGCATATTGATATACATAAAAATCGCTATAGAAGTGTGGTATTCTTGCCCATTCCATATCTATTTCATTGTCTACAACCATCTTAGGCCCAAAATATTTTACGTTTAAATCATGCCATATACTGCACAAATCCTCTCCTGTTAGAGGAACCCCATTATCGATTTTTTCATGAGTTATAAGTTCAAACTCTGCAAACATAAGTTGTCTAAATACTGTTGTTCTTATTTGCTCTAACTCTTGGTTTATTAAATATAGCCTTTTTTTCTTGTTTTCCTCTTTATTTATTAAATGATTTATTAAAAGAGCCTCATTAGTAGTTGACGCCACCTCTGCACAAAATAAAGTATAGTTTCCATAAATAAATGGTTGTTCTGATCTTGAATAGTAAGAATGTAATGAATGTCCCATTTCATGTGCTAAAGTAGATACATCATTTAGGTCATAATTGTAGTTTAGCAGCACATAAGGCATTGTGTCGTAAGAGCCCCATGAATAAGCTCCACCTCTCTTACCTTTATTTTCAAATACATCTACCCATCCATCTTCTATACCTTTTCCAAATATGGATAAGTATTCTTCTCCTAAAGGCTTTAACCCTTCTTTAACTATCTTTACAGCATCCTCGAATTCAATATGTTCCTTTTCTATTTCTATTACTGGAACATATAAATCATACATATGCATGTCCTTTAGTCCTAGTAATTTCTTCTTTAATTCAACATACCTATGAAGTAATGGTAGATGTTTGTTTATAGTATCAACAGCATTTCTATAAACCTCTACTGGTATATCATTAGGTTTAAGAGAAGCTTCCACTGAAGATGAATACTTTCTCATTTTTGCTCCGAAGGCAAAGTTTTTTATACTAGAAGTTAATGAAGTTGCTATGGTGTTTATATATTTTCTATAGGTGTTAAATAGAGCCTTAAATGCTTCTTCCCTAACTCTTCTATCCTTTGATCTTATGAATGTCCCATAATTAACCTCTGTAAGTTCAACTTCATGGCCTTCCTCATCCTTTATATTAGGGAATGTCATATCAGCATCGGTAAGCATTCTAAATATATTTTCTGGTGCATTTAAGCAATCAGAAACTGAGGCTAATAATCCCTCTTCCTCTTTAGATAAAGTATGAGGTTTTTGATTTAATATTCCATTTATATGAAACTTATACATTGCTAATTCTGGTATTTCCTTTATTGCCTCTTCAAAGTAATTCTCTGGCAAAGATAAAACTTCTGGTACATAGAATGCTGAATAAGCTGCCATTTCAGCTAAAAATGGATCTATTTTATTTTTTAAAGTTTGATATGTAGTATTAGTTGTGTCTTCATCTCCCTTTAAATGTGCGAATACAAATACTTTCTCTGCTAATCTAGAAAGTTCCTCTGAAAGCTTTAAATAATCATATAATTCCTTTGGAGCTCCCAACTTTCCTGAATATTGAGTTAATTCAGGAGATAATTCTTTTAGCTTTTGGAAGTCTTTCTCCCACTCCTCGTTATTTTTATATACCTTTTCAATGTTCCATTTATACTCACCAGGTATCTCTCCTCTAGTTCTAAGTTTTACTACTTGACTCATATTTATTCTCCTCTCTAATAAAAAAAATCCCTACATGCTAATATTAACATAGGGATTTCTTATTTTAAATAATTTATACTGAATATTCTTAAATTCTGTTATGGTATAGATGTATTTTTACTATTTATATTGCTCTTCTTTATCTTGTATGTCAAAAAATACCTTTGCCATAGCCTCATCTATTATCTCACATATATCATATATGATTTCTTTCATGTCTTCTGCGTGTTCAACATATCCAAACTCTACCTTCCAAGTAGGATTAAATTCCTCATCTATATCCTCTACTTCATAACCCTTTTCACTAAAAAGGTCATAATCAAACATATCGTAGATTGCAGAGTATTCCCATTCCTCTACATCTTTATTAGTGTCAAAAACCATGATTACTTTGTTATCTATTTCATAGAATTTTTTTACATATAAAGCTCCTTGGCCTACCTCAAAGCTACCTAATTCCTTGTTTAAAAACCCACTTTCCTTATCCTTCTGCATAAGCACTAATGAAGAAAAATCCACAAAATCAACTCCTCTTTTTCTTATTGTCATATCTACTATATATCATTTTTTTAAAGATGTATATATCTTTTCTAGATTGTCCTTCATTGTATCAACATAATTGCCTTCATTTTCAAGAGTGTTTAAAGTTTCAACCTCTGCCCCTATTTCTTTTGATATAGTTTCAGCTACTTTAGGACTTGTTCCTTCCTCCATAAATATAGTCTTAACACTATTGCTCTTACAAAAATCTATGACTTCTTTTATTTTAGTTGAAGTAGCTTCCCCTTCATTAAAGACTCCAGCCACAGTCTTTTCATTTAATTTAAAATCTCTACATAGATAAGCAAAAGCCTCATGACCTGTTACAAAATTTTTATTGTTTACAGTAGTAAATTTTTCGTCATATTCCCTAATTAAGGCATCTAGTTTTCCTGTAAATTCTTTAAAATTCTTTAAGTAAAATTCTTTATTTTTAGCATCTACCTTAATTAAACCTTCCATTATATTCTGTGCCATTATTTTTGTTTCCTTTAAACTAAGCCATATGTGAGGATCGTACTTACCGTGCTCTTTTTCATCCTTATGATTTTTAAGCTCTAAAATTCCTGCATTCTTAGCTGCCTCTACAGTTATTATATGACTGTCTAAAGTTTTTAAAGTAGCCTTTGCCCAAGGTTCCATATCTAAGCCATTATAAATAAATATATCTGCGTCATTTAAAGTAGCCATGTCCTTAGGTTTTGGCTCAAAATCGTGAGCTTCTACCCCATTAGGTACCATAACACTAACTTCTACTTTATCCTTTCCTATTTCATTAGTAATATCTTTCAACACATTAAAGCTTACCATAGCTTTAACTGTGTCAGTATTCTTATCCCCACTTTTTTTATCTCCACATCCATATAATAGTGAAAATATCATGGTTATTAGTAAAATCAAACTTATTTTTCTTTTCATATATACCTCCTGTTGCAAATGGTTTGCATTTGAGTATATAATAATACTTGCAATACATTCTGTCAATTATAAAAAATAAAGAAGGTGTTTTCATGGTAACCATTAAGAATGTAAGCTTTTTCTATGATTGTCCCCCCTATATACTAAATCATGTAAATATTGAAATACCTAAGGGTAGTTACACTAGCATTATAGGAGACAACGGCAGTTGCAAAAGCACCATTATAAAGCTCATTTTAGGTCTTATAAAGCCCAAGGAAGGTGAAATAATCAAGGCCACCTCTAACATAGGATATGTTCCACAATGGCTAGACGGTTTCAACTCCCAATTTCCTATAACAGTAAAGGAACTTCTTTTGTGTCATCTTAAAGCTCTAAAAATAAAAGATAAAAATATAGTTTACGATTCATTGAAAAAGGTCAATATGCTTAATTACGAAAACTCACTTATAGGTAACCTTTCAGGTGGACAAAAACAAAAGATATTAATATGCAGAGCACTTTTAGGAAAACCAGAATTGTTAATATTAGATGAGCTATCTACTGGAATAGATGTTGAAAGTCAAAAAGAACTTTATAAAATAATTAAGGAATTAAATATTTCAGAAAATATGACTGTAGTTGCTGTAGAACATAACATGGATGCTGTAGCTAAAAACTCAGATATAATATATAAACTAAAGGATGGGGTAGCCCATAATTATGATGTTAAAAAATTTAAGGAAACTTATTTAGAAAGAGAGGATGAACTTTAATGCTTAACTATGAATTTATGAGAAATGCCTTAACGGCTGGTGTTATGGTGTCTGTATTATGTCCCCTTGTAGGTATGTTCCTTGTTTTAAAAAGATATTCAATGATGGGCGACACACTATCTCATTCATCATTTGCAGGCATAGCCATAGGTCTTTCCTTTGGTCTAAATCCACTTTTAACATCCTTTGCTTTTACTTCTTTATGTGGTGTTTTTATTGAATTTTTAAGAAACTATTATAAAAAATTCGGAGAACTAGTTATGTCCATAATATTAACACTAAGCCTTGGTATAGCTATAATTTTAATCAGCAGTGGAAGAGCTGCTACTAATGTAAATTCTATACTTTTTGGTAGCATACTTACAGTATCTAAGGAAGATCTTACCTTAATACTCATAATAAGCATTTTAAGTATATTTACCGTTATATTCTTGTATAACAAGCTTATATATATAACCTTTGATGAAGAAGGTGCAAAAGCATTAGGTATAAAAGTTTCCCTCATAAACTATTTATTCACTTTAATTGTAGGAGCTTCTATAGCAGTATCCATACAGATCATGGGTATCCTTGTAATCTCCTCTATGATGGTGGTTCCTGTAGCCACAGCTCTTCAATTTAAAAAAGGCTTTAAATCTACCTTAATAATATCTATTATAATAGGGTTTATAGATATTATGGTGGGGTTAGTATCTTCCTACTATATAAACAGTGCTCCTGGTGGAACCATAGCAGTTACCTCTGTTATAGTCCTAATGCTATCACTTATAATTAAATCCATAAAAAAATAGATTTCTATTTTTTTATGGATTATTTTTTCCCGCACTCTTTGCATATTCCTTTCATTACAAGCTGATGATCCACTGAAACAAATCCCGTTTCACTTTTAACTAGCTCTTCTATTTGCTTCATAGGACATGTTAACTCTACCTCCTTATGGCATATAGAACATTCTAGTATATGCTTATGGCTATGATTTTTAATAGAGAATTTATAGCAACCATCTCCTATATCATACTTTTCTATAATATCCTTGGCTTCAAAAATTTCTAAAGTCCTATACACTGTAGAAAGGTTTATATTAAGGCCTTTATCCTGACAATTTTTATATAGATCCTCAGCACTTAACCCATTGCTGGTAGAGCTTATCATATTATAAATACTTATTCTTGCCTTTGTAGCTTTTATAGCATGTTTTGCTAATACCTCCATAGTATTCATCTTATTCACCTTCGTAAGTTTAATATATATTATATTATATCAATTTATATTAAAAGTTGCCATAGCTAAAAGAATATCATCTTTATGCCGAAGCCTATCAATATAATCCCACCTATAAAATCTGCATATTTGGCTATAAATTTTATTTTATTCAATGACTTAGACAATATAAATCCTAAAGAAGATAAAAATACTGTAACCAAACCTATAAACAACGTATCTATAAATAGTGCCATAGGTCCAATTATAGAATTCAGAGTTATGAATCCTACAACTAAAGCATCTATGCTTACTGAAATCCCTAAAATTAAATACATTTTAGGCTTTATAAGAATACATTCCTCCTTTTCCTCAAAGCCCTCTTTAATCATCATTATGCCCACTAAAATAATAACTAATCCTCCTATGGTATTGGGAACAGAAGCAAAAGAGTTGAATATATACCCTATGTATGCACCCAAAAATGAAAATAAGAATTGAAAAAATCCAAAGGATAAAACAAAATATCCTTTATGTTTTGTCTTTACTTCACAATTTAACCCTATGCTTAATGCTACCCCAAAAGCATCTAATGCTAAAGCTACAGATATCATTATTAAAGAACGTATTTCCATTAATTATCACTCCTGAATTATAAATGATTAATCTTTTATATATTATGGTAAATTAAAATAAAATATTATCATTTATAAAAAAATAGGTAGCCTCAGGTAAATTTAAGTTTATCTGATACTACCTACTCTTAAATTTTACTTAACCTTATTGCTCCTGCAAATCCTATACAAAGCATCAATAAATCTATCTGCCTCTTCTTTAGTATTATATAATGCTAAACTTGCTCTTACCAAACCAGGTTTTTCTAAATTTTGATTTCTAATATAAAAATCCATCTCATGGTCGTTTACATCTAAAAGCCTTTGAATATAAGGATGTGCACAAAAGCATCCATTTCTTACTGCTATTCCAAAATACTTAGATAATGTTTCTGCTATATATCTATGGCTAAGTCCACCAATAGAAAAGCTTACTATTCCAACTCCCTGAGCTTCTTTATCTTGTCCATAAATAGTTATTGGTAGTGTTCTAAGTCCCTTCAAAAGATAGTCTTTCATATATATTTCTTCTCTATATATATTATCCATTCCTATTTTATCTAGAATTTCCATGGAGGACATAAGACCCATTACCCCTAGGACATTAGGTGTCCCTGCTTCGTCTCTCATTGGGGTATCATCCCAAATAACTCTTTTCGGAGTCACATATTTTATAGTACCTCCTCCTGAATATTCTGGTTCCTTCTCATTGAGCTCACTTTTTTTGCCTACTATCACCCCTATTCCAAAGGGAGCATACATCTTATGAGATGAAAATACTAAATAATCTATATCTTCTTCAATATTATTTCCTATCATTGAGACTTTTTTATGTGGAACAAGCTGTGCACCATCCACAATGATCTTAGCTCCACATTTATGAACTAACTTAGCTATAAAATGGATATCATTTACAATTCCTGTTACATTAGAGGCTCCTGTAACAGTTACAATTTTAACTCGTCCTCTATATTTTTCTAATTTATATATAAGATCATTTATATCTAATTTACCATCTGGTGTGATATCTATATAATCAACTATGCATTTACTCCTCCAAGGTAAATCATTAGAATGATGCTCCATCATGGTAGATAATACTATATCATCTTTGCTTTTTATTAGCTTATAAGAAAGCTTGTTCAGACCTTCAGTTGCATTTTTTACATAAATTACCGTGTATTTTTCCCTATTCCCATTTACAAACTTTAAAACCTCCTCTCTAGATTGGTCATAAAACTCAGTGGTTTTTCTAGACTTGTAGCCAGTACCTCTATGAATAGATGAGTACCATTGGGAAAATTCTTCTATATTTTTTAGACAATAAGTGAAGGGAGGGGTTGTAGCTGCATTATCAAAATTAACTTCCTTTACATATCTACCACCTGCAATTGGCACTTCATTCTCTAAACCGGGAAACAAACTTCTCAGCTTTTCTTTTGGATACATAATTATTCCCTCCTTATTTTGCAGCTGAAAATTTTTTATATAAATAGGTTCACATTCTCTTAAAAGAAACATATGATATTATTGTAGTTTATTTACAATTTTGGAGGTTTTGTTATATGATAGATGTGAATTCTCATGAATCTGCTAAAGAACTTTATGATGATTCAAATTTTTATCCCTTTGATGGTATGGTTTCTGAAAAAAAACTTGACTTTTCTTCAAACATATATTCCTCAGCACCTAATTTAAGTTCGCCCATACAATCTTCATTTTTAGAAAACTTTTCTGAAGGGTTTCCTTACGATCTAGGATTAAATCCAGAATCGCCCTTTGATTTAGGTACGCAGGATTGTTTTCTTCCTTTTGGAGGTATAGTGAATTCTAAGACTCCTATTCCTTTTGCTGATAATACTTTAGATAAAAATAATACTTTATACACTATACAAAGTATGCCTGATACCTTTGATTTGTTAAAAGATGTTGATGAAGACCTTGATAATAATTATGATTCTAGAGCCTTAGATTATATAGATAGAGCCGCTTTCAAACCTAAGGATGTAGAATATATATTATCTCAAATAGAAAATAATAATCCAGCTATAATAAAAACCCTAATGGCCTATAGAATTCCCTACCCTGTTGCTAAACTTTTACTAAGAAGAATAGTTAAGTTATCCCTAACTTATTATTCTAATAAGTAAAAAAGCACTACCCGAAAATGAATCTTCATCATTTTCAGGTAGTGTTTATTTTTAAATTTCTAATTTAAATCCTAAAATCCTCCTGCTCCGCCTCCTCCGACGCCGCCACCACCTCCAGTGGATATTCCGCCACTTACAGTGTTAGAAAAACTAGAACTTGCAAAATATATAAATGAATTCCCCTTTATAAATGTATCAAAAGCAAAGTATTCATTTAACCAAATATTATCTTTAAACTCATCGCTAGTCATTGCAAAATTTCTAAAACTTTGTAATGACTTATTATATACACCTAAGGCTATAAAGTATGGAATACACTTTTCTATTGGACAAATAGAATTTACCTCCTCAAATTTCTTTTCTTGAAATTTACATTCCAACTGTTTCCATTGCTTTTTCTCCATATATCCTTGGTCGTTTAACCTTGCAAAACATATTATTCCCAATATCATTATAGTTACTGATTGCAATATGGCTATTATACCTAGTGGAACATTACCTATGGTAAGAACTATAGAATACACAAGTTCAACTATACTTGCCACAATCATTAAAGTTCCTATGGTATAGCAGCTCTTATCTTTGAAACCTAAATCTCTATAATCAGAATTAACTTTTTCTACCCATTTTACATGTTTCTCTGCAAATTTCTCACTTGATTTTTTTATTATCTTCTCTATGTCATCAGTGGATATTTCATCATCTTCATTAGCCATGTCACCAAACCAGCGTAAAAAATATGCTTCATGGCTCTTTAGTGTAGGTTCCCCATTATTAAGAAGCTTAATTATATAGTTATCTTCTTTAAAGGGATCCTTAGAAAGCTCTATATGACCTTTCTGACTTAAGTCTATAATAGTAGCTACCATTGACATTCCATCCACAGTAGAATCACATAGTCTTTTTACTAAGGCTGGACTACAAAGATTAGGATACTTCATTTCAGATGATTTCTTTCTCTCACTTTTCTTTATAAATATTATTACCAACAAAATATTTACAGCTAAAACTCCATAAAAAGCCTGGCTTAATATCTTTGTAATTACCTGATTTCTTTCTTTTTTATTGGCAGCATCTAAAATATATTTTTCTTCTTCATTGATTATTTTATCTTTTCCTGGGAAATCTTTTACCTTTTTAGGGTTACTTAAAATTTCCTTATCAAAAATTACTCTTCCAGTAAAATACTTATTGCTTTTAACATTATTTCCGCTAAAAGTTATGATTTTGTTGTCTTTTACCTGTGTTAAATAATCTTCTCCTCCCCTAACATAGTTTTTTATATAATTAGATTCTGAAGGTAAAACTATAGTTCCTTGAAAACTCTCTACTTCAGTTTCATATCCCTTATCCCAAAAGTTAAAGTATAGTTCTCCTACATCATCATATAATACTGCACAATCTTTTAAAGTATACATTACCTTAAAGGTTCTTTCTTTAGATTTAGTAGGTATAAATATTTTAACTCTATACAAATTTTTCTTTTCTTCTTCTACATTATAAACACCATAGTCTTTCTTTTTAGCATTTTCATCATAGCTAAACTCCTCTTCTTTTCCATCTTCATATAGATACACCCTAAAATCTTCAACTCCACCGGTGTCCTTTGTGGCTATATCTACAAAGGCTCCATTAAAGGTACCTTTAAAATTCATGGTTATATACTCCTCTATTTGAGCATCTCCATTTTTCATAAGATTGACCTTCATATTTATATTTTTTATATGAATTTTGTCATCTGCTTTGGCTTCTACGTTGTTAAATAACATAGACCCAAGAGTTAACAAAAAAGCACATAAAAAAATACATACTTTTTTATTTTTCATATTCTCCCCTCCTTAAACCCTGAAACATATTATAGGTTATTTCTTACCATATAGTATACAGAAAATTTTATTATTTTGCAATAGGACCTTTATAAATAGTATAATATTTATAACATCAATAACAAAGGCGGTTGTTTTATGATAGTAATTGGATGTAAAGACATAGTAAAAAGTTATGGTATAAATTTAATTTTAGATAAGGTAACCTTCAACTTAAATGAAGGAGATAAAATAGGTCTAATAGGTGCTAATGGGGCTGGCAAATCCACACTTTTTAAAATATTATCTGGGGATTTGGAGCAAGATAGTGGAGATATTTTTATAGATAAAAATAAAACTGTAGGATACTTATCTCAACATCTTTCCTTGGACAGCAACAATACAATATATGAGGAAGTTCTCACGGTTTTTCAAAGACTTTTGGATATAGAATCTAAGTTAAAGGATTTAGAATCTAAGCTTAATGAACCTTACAACTCAGATAATGCTAAATATCACGATAAGCTGATAAACGACTATACTTCTCTTACAGAACTCTATAATAATCTTGGCGGATATAGCTATAAAGGTGAAATTTCTAAGGTTTTAAAAGGTTTAGGCTTTGTTGATGAAGAGCTTCATAAGAGCATTACCATATTAAGTGGAGGAGAAAAAACTAGAATAGCCCTTTGTAAACTTCTACTTAAAAATCCTAGTATCCTACTTTTAGATGAGCCCACCAACCATCTAGATTTGGATGCTATTGAATGGCTTGAAGACTACTTAAAAACCTATAAAGGAACCATTCTTGTTATATCTCATGATAGATTTTTCCTTGATTCTATATGCACAGGTACCTTTGAGCTTATAGATAAAAAAATCAACTGTTATAATGCTCCATATACAAAATTCCTAGAACTGAGAGAAAAATCAATGGAGGCTCAACTGAAGGCCTTCAATCTTCAACAAAATGAAATTAAACGTCAGGAAGCTATCATTGAAAAGTATAGATCCTTTAATAGAGAAAAGAGCATTCGAGCTGCTGAAAGCCGTGAAAAGGCCTTAGAGAAAATTGAAAGAATAGAAGCTCCTCCAAAAGATCCTAAAGGTTCTTCTATAAAGTTTGAAACTCAGATTAAAAGTGGTAATGATGTACTGTATGTAAAAGACTTAGGGAAAGCCTTTGGCAACAATACTCTTTTTTCCAATGTAAATATGGATATAAAAAGAGGAGAAAAGATAGCCTTAATAGGTGAAAATGGTAGAGGAAAGACTACATTATTTAAAATAATAATGGATATGCTACCTGCTGATAAAGGTACTAAGGTTTTAGGTAAAAATGTATTTCTAGGCTATTATGATCAAGAACAAAAAAACTTAAATAATGATAAAACTGTATTAGATGAAGTTTGGGATGATTTTCCTGACCTTTCTACTACGGATATAAGAACTGCTTTAGCTGCTTTCCTATTTAGGGGAGACGATGTCTTTAAGGAGATTAAACTTCTAAGTGGTGGAGAAAAGTGTAGGATAAATCTTTTGAAGTTAATGCTTTCTAAATCCAATTTTCTTCTTTTAGATGAACCTACCAACCATCTAGATATATTGTCTAGAGAAGCATTAGAGAATGCCATATTGAACTATGATGGTACCCTTATAGTCATATCCCATGATAGATATTTCTTAAATAAAGTCATACATAGGATTTTAGAGCTAAAAGAAGATGGGTTGAAGGAATATTTAGGTAACTATTCTTATTACTCTGATAAAAAGAAAAACCCTAACAGGTATGAGGGGCTAGAAGATATTGCTTATAAAAGTAAAACTCAGGTTGCTGAAGAGCGACGAAAAAAAAGAGAGGCTGATAAAGCTTCTAAAGCTAAAGCAGAAAAACTCAAAGCTGTAGAAACAGATATTTCTTCCCATGAATCAAAAATAGAGGATCTTCAAAAACTTTTATGCTTAGAAGAAGTATACTCTGATCCGGTTAAAGCTCAAGAATTAAATAAAGAAATAGTGTCTCTAGAAAAAACCTTAGAAGATTTGTATTCTCTTTGGGAACAGTTAGTGTAATAATACAAAATAGGGTTACCTTTCATAGGTAACCCTATCTTGTACTTATTACTTATGTCTATTTTCTCATAAATGGCCCATTATTTAAATCCTCTACATGCTGATACTCTATAGTTCTACCTTCATGGGTAAATCTTATTCCATCAATCCATTTTCCAGAATACTCTTTTTGAAGAAGATTTTCTTTCAGTAACTTAGATGTTATGCTTCCACCAGCACTGCCTTGAAAATAATTATTGCCCCATGTCTTATTATTATTTTTATCTTCTTTCAAATTGATTACAGCTATATCACCTTGGGATGTATTTTCAATTTTATCTATAACTACAGGCAGCCCATTAAAGTACTTTTTTGAAATTTCATTAGCAACAATTTGCAAATTTTCTTTTATTGCTTTATTTTTATCTATTTCTAGCTTACCTGAATTCTCTAGCTTTAAATTATCAGAATTTACGGAGTATATTGCTAAAGTTCCTTTTGATTCCTCTAACTTATCTTGACTCTTAGTATCAGCACTGTCCTTTAAAGTCTTATTTTCTTCCTTTAAAGTACTATTCTCCTTTTCCAAAACTCCTTTTTCTTCTTTTATGGTGGCTACTTCTTTGGTGAGCTTTTCATTCTCTTCTTTTAATGCATTACTTCCACATCCTGCTACAAATACAAAAACAGTTATTATAAGTATAATATAGAGTACTGATTTTTTTTTCATAAGGATCATCCTTTCATATGATTTTATGCATTTTTCTGAATTTTCTTATTATAATTATATCAAACTTTTTTCCTAAATTCATTAAAAAAAAGAAACAACTTGATTGTATTTTCAAACTTTCAAGTTGTTTCTCTAAATAATAGTTTTATTTAGCTTCTAATGTTAATTCAACGGTTTTAGGGCTGCTATCGTATTTCCCATCAGAATTCATTCTTAAAACCTCTACCTTAACTACATCTCCTGAATTCTTCTTACCCTTAATTTCATTTATATCCTCTAATTTGCTTACCTTTTTACCATCAAAGGATGTTATTATATCATAAATCCTTATACCTGCTTTTTCTGCTGGGGAAAATTCATCTACTTGCAACACCAAAACTCCCTCATTAACAGGTAGTTTATTTTCCTTTGCTATTTGCTCATTTATATCCCTTATGCCTATTCCTATTTTTAATATAGGCTTCATTAATGACTGCATTTTAGGCTTTATTTCATTTATAGGTATAGAAAATCCCATACCTTCTACCCCAGTACCTCCTATTTTAGCAGTATTTATTCCTATTACCTCTCCTCTAGCATTTATAAGTGGTCCTCCACTATTTCCCTGGTTTATTGCTGCATCTGTTTGAATATATTTTAAAGTTTTTCCACTTTCATCTACTGCTAACTCTCTGTTTACTGAGCTTACTATTCCTGAAGTTACTGTTCCTGAAAATTCTTTTCCTAAGGGGTTTCCGATGGCTATAACCTGTTGTCCCTTTCTTAACTGATCCGAATCTCCCAATTCTGCTACTCCAGGCATTTTTACACCTTCGTCAGTGATCTTCACTATAGCAATATCCCTAACTTGATCGTAATTTACTACCTTAGCATTGACTTCTTTACTGTTGTCTCCATCTTGCAAAATTACTTTAACCTGCTGAGCACCTTTTATAACATGATAATTAGTAAGTATATATCCATCTTCACTTATTATAACCCCTGAGCCAATTCCTTCCTGAACTTGTTTTCCAAAGAGTACATCTGTAGACACACTTTTAGTTGCTACTCCTACTACCGCTGGCTCTACTCTAGATACTACCTCTGGTAAAGTTAGTCCTTCATTCCCATCGGAAAAACTTGGTACGGGCCCCGTATAGGTACTACTTTTCAAGGATTGGTATAGTGCTGAATTTTTAAAGTTAGCACTCTTAGGTGCTAAGTAAAGCACTCCTCCCCATGTTAAAAGCCCTCCTAAAACTGAACTTATAAGTGCCACTGCCACATAGGACATATATCCCCTTTTTTTCTTAGGCTTCTTTTCCTTTAAAGGTTCCTCATTAATTTTAAAGTTTTTAGGTTCTTCATTATTGTTACCATTGTCTATAAACACAAAGCCCTCTCCTTTTATCTCTTTTCCTTGGTTATTTATATTATTCTCTTTATTGAATTCATTATCCATATATAATTCCTCCTTGTCTTATATTCTATTGTTTCCTTCCTATGAGATAATAATAATATTGTTTTGTGACAGTTTTATGACAAATATAAGTGTATATATTTTTTTACAATTTATTAATAACCTATCAACATCAAGTTCAACTAATATTCAAGTGTAGTGTTACAGCAGGTAACCATCAGATAAATTGTCCTTATTGATATAGAAAAAATCATATCACTGAATTCAATGATATGATTTAATAATTAGCTTATATCTTTATTGTTATGAGCTATTCTTTTTTCTGCACCCTCTATTATAGAATTAGGGTAGTTTAAGTATTTTAACAATTTTATAGCATTTCTTGTATTAGATACTCCATACTTCAGTCTGTAGTCAAAATCTAATCCATCTTTTTCTGAAACTATTTCACTAAAATAATATGGTTCATAATGATTCTTTGATATATCTGCTAACTCTAAATCATGGGTAGCTATAAGGGCTATAGCATTATGCTCCATTATATATTGAAGAATTTCTGCTGCTGCATTAACCCTCTCTATAGGATTAGTGCCTCTAAATATCTCATCTATTATACATAGAACTGTTTCCTTTTCTTTTACTTTTCCTAATATCCTATTTACTGCTTCCGCCTCTCCTAAATAGTAGCTTTTACCATTCTCTATATCATCCTTTGGACTTATAGATGTCATTATTCTAAAGAAATCACCTTCATAGCTTTCAGCGGTTACAGTTGATAAAGTTTGAGCCATTAAGGCATTAGCACCTACAGTTCTCAAATAAGTAGACTTTCCTGACATATTAGAACCTGTAAGTATTATACCCTTAGCTCCAATATTTATATCATTGGGAACACCATCTATTATCAATGGATTTACTGCATTTTTAGCCACTATAGCTTTACTACCTTTTATGAATTTAGGTGTTGAGATGACTTCCGCTGCATCTCTATATATAGCTACTGATATTAGAGCATCTATTTCCCCTATAACTGAGTACATATTCCTTATTTCTTCTAAAGAATCTTGAATATTGCTCATTATTTTATAGTATGACTTTGCTTGTAACAAAAATACTGAGTTTAAATAGTCCCCTATAACATCTAATCCCTCTACTCTTCCTATGGTAGAAGAGTTTTTCAATATAACTTCTGAAAGTTTGGAGTCTCTTCTTAATACATCTATATAATTCCTAAGTATTTTTTCTTCTATACCACATAATTCAGATGATGCAGCCGCTACCTTAGACAAGTATGTTATAGCCTTTACACTGCCTTGAATTTCATTATTGAGTTTTTTATGAAAATACATGTTTATGGCTGATATAAATATAAGCACCATAAATCCTCTTGCACCTATAAATAATATTGATATCATAGAGGCCATTGCTATAAGAGACATAATATCATAGAATTTCTTTCTGCCCATATCAACTCTTTTATGCTCATATAGCAGGTCTAGAATTTCACCACTATTTTGCCTTCCTAAAAGAGCTAGTATCTTCCTAAGTTTATCTCTAAGATTTTTATCTCTCTGAATAAATGATATAACTTCATTCCTATGTTCTAAAACTTCTTGTTCCATTTCAGGATACCTAAGGATTTCATATAGCCTTTGTTCCCCTGGAGTAGTCAAAGTCATATCCACATTTGAAAATATCTTGTTCATCTCTAAGTCTTGCCATGTTTGGTCATCTATATATGGTTCTTTTTTATTATTTTTATTATTTTTATGATTATTGAAAAACAGTTTTTTTATACTTATAAAATCCCTTTTTCTGTTTTTAATTTCCTCTAATGTCATATCTAAATAAGACAAATCTATTTTTTTATTATTGAATTTTTCAAAGAATATAATTCCTAGAATAACTGCACCAAAAAGCACCATAAAAGTCCATTGATTTTCCATAAAAACCTCCTATTATTTTTGAGGTAACCTAGCAATGATACTATCTAAAGCCTTAATCAATGCTTCATATTCTTTCAGCGCTGCTACAGTGCCTTTATAATCACCTGTAATCACCTCTAAGTTAACATTTTCTCCAATTTTACTTCTATCTACATCATTTCCATCACTATATATAACAGAAGGCTTGTCTATGCTATATATCCATTGATTATCTAAAGCAATATTTCTTATTGCTTTCATTTCACTAAATTTCATTGATGGATATCTAGAACTTACTCTGTAGTTTATATATAGTTCTCTATTATTTTTAGATAAACTATCTAAAATATTTTCATCTATCTTTATGGCATTAAAATTTTGTAAAACTCTAGTAGCGCCTATGGTTCCCGTACATTTTTGCAAACTCAAACTAGCCATATTCTTTATGCTAGTTCCTTCTTCCTTATCAATAAACGGATTCATAAGGATCATCCCTGCCACTTGTTCCCCATATAACTTGTTATATTCCTTTACTATTTCTGTGCCATATTGATTTCCTATAAAGATATAAGGAGGTTTATATTGAGATTTTGATATAACTTCATGAAGCTCTTTTGCTAAATTCTCTGGGGTTCTTTCTGTTTCTATATTTTCACTTTTCCCGTATCCTGCTCTGTCATAATATAAAAATTTCATGTTTTTAGGAGGATTTTTCACCATATTACTCCACTCTATAGAGCCATATCCTGAGTTTGATTCTAGAATTACTGTATATTCTCCTTGTCCTGATACATTGTAATATATTTTTGAGTCTTCCACCGAGGATACTCTTCCACTTTGTTTATTGTTTGTTTGAATTTTACTAAAACGGATATTTTCATAAAGATATCCTCCGAAAATCGTAACAAATAATATTAGTATCAGCCACTCTATGAAAATCATCTTATTTCTCTTTTTCTTTAGCTTATAATTTTTCATACTGTTAGAATATTGAAGTAGTCCCATTGTCTCTCCCTTTCTTAATTATTATATTATCATCTCTCTCCAAGCTTTAAATTTGGCTTTGCATTAAGGTCTAAAGAGGCCGCTTCACCTTTTATAAATTCAAAGTAAGCAGCACTTCCTATCATTGCTGCATTGTCTGTACATAAAATAGGACTAGGAAATAAAATATCTATATTTCTCTTTTTTCCTTCCTCCATAAGTCTTGCCCTAAGCTTTAAGTTAGAGGCTACCCCTCCTGCAATAGCTATTCTATTTACTTTTTTCATATTACATGCCTTTATAACATTATCTACTAGCACATCTACCACTGCCTTTTGAAAAGATGCTGCCACATCTGCCTTGTTTATCTCTTCACCTTTCATGGTAACATTATTTATATAATTTAATACAGCAGACTTTACCCCACTAAAGGAAAAATCTAAAGTTTCTTCATGAAAATTAGCCTTTGGAAATTTTATAGCATTTTCATTTCCCTCTTTAGATATCTTATCTATCTTAGGGCCTCCAGGATATCCTAGTCCAATAGCTCTAGCTATTTTATCATAGGCTTCTCCTGCCGCATCATCCCTAGTTTCTCCAACCACTTGAAATTTTCCATAATCCTCTACATTTACTATGAAAGTATGTCCCCCTGACACTACTAAACACATAAAAGGTGGTTCCAATTCCTTATGTTCTATAAAGTTAGCACATATATGGCCTTCTATATGGTTAACTCCTATGAAAGGCTTTTTAGCACCATAAGATAAGCCTTTAGCATATTGAAGCCCTACTAATAGTGCTCCTACTAGGCCTGGTCCATAGGTGACCCCTATGGCATCTATTTCATTTAAAGTCATGTTAGCTTCTTTTAAGGCTTCTTCAACAACCCAGTTTACGGCTTCTATATGTTTTCTAGAAGCTACCTCCGGTACAACCCCTCCAAATTTCTTGTGAATATCTATTTGAGATGCTATTACATTAGACAGCATGTGCCTACCATTTTTAACTACTGCAGCTGCAGTTTCATCACAACTAGACTCTATAGCCAATATATTTATATCTTTCATCATAATCATCCTCATTTTTTAATTCTCTACCTTTGTATTATACTTTAACTAATTTGTTTTATCAAATGGTTATTGTTGAGTAAAAAACCATAGTTATTAATGGTTGAACATATATTCGCCTAGGCTATTTTATGCTATAATATATATACTACCTTTTAGGTAAATAATATTTAGGAGTTTCTATATGAGTAATGATTATGCAAAAATAGTAGTAAAAGGTTCTCCTATTTCAAAATCTAATTTTAAACTTTTCAATCTTCAAGGAAGAGCTATCCTTCCATTTAGTTCGGGAAAATATCATGATAGATATGCTCTATATGAAGAAGAAATAGCATTAACTGCCAGACTTCAAAACCCTAATATAATTTTAGATGAAGCTCTTATCGCTGTTCTAAAGGTTTATTATAAAAGTTCCAAACGTCACCCCGATACAAATAATATAACTAAGAGCATATTTGATGGTATTGAAAAAAGCGGAATTATAATAAATGATGCTCAAATAAGAAGAATAATAATTGAAGAGTTTTATGATAAAGAAAATCCAAGATTTGAATTGGAGCTATTTGGGGAAAGTAATTTTTATATGGAATATTCCATTAAACAAAGAGAAACTCCCATAGAAAAGCTGCACTACGCTCCCCCTCCCAACAGATCTAAAAGTTCCATAAATACTACTCCTAAATCATCTCCTGTCATAAATGATGTTTGTTCTATATGTGGTAAAGCTATTACCGATAGCAACAAGGTTTCCGCCGATAAAGGTAAAACTTTATTATGTACTGATTGTTTAAAAAGACTGTTTTAAAATAAGGCTCTAACTTAGATTAAATTTCTCTAAGCTAGAACCTTATTTTTTATTTTCATATAGAGTACTTTTCATTAAATTCACTTGCTCTCTTAGCAATTCCATCTGTACCCTTAGATTTTCATTTCTATATTTCATATCTTTATATAATTGTTCCATCCAAAGATAATCTAATATATCATCCTTAAATGCTAATGGAAAAGATTTTGTCATCTTTTCTATATCTTGTTTAATTTTATCTAAGCATTCATCTAAATTATTCAAAACTTTATAATCTATTTTTTTTATAACATCTTTATTTTGGCAATAACGATAAATCTTCTTTAATTTATCATTATCTGTATTTTTGTAAGCTTCCATTGTTTCTTTCCACTTCTTTTCTTCTTTAGCATTAAGTATAGGATAAATGTTATAGGCTATATTTTTATATAGGTTTCTATATTCATGATTTTTGTCTAAAGAAAATGGATTTTCTCTATGGATTTCTCGAACTTTATTTATACTCTCTCCATATAATTCTATTTTTATTTGCCATATTTCAAACTCGTTATCTAACTTAGCTTTTTTTTCAATAAACTTTAGTTCATCATTTAAATTTTCTATTATTAGTGATACTTCCTTTAATATAAATTTTTCTCTCCCTGATATAGCTATAGTCTCATAAATTTCCCTTCCAATAAATTCTATATAAATTTGCCATAAGTATGGTATTTCAATAAATTTCATATAATCTCTTTCTTCAAGTAAATCTATAAATAAGCTCAACTTATCTTCAAATTCCATAGGTTTAGTATTATAATAGTTATTATTGTACATAATGCCTCCATCCAACATTGATTCACTTATATAATATATTTTTTTCAGGAGGGAAAAATGAGTAAAACAATATGTATAGGAGATAGCCTAACCTTTGGATACGGAGTAAATACCAATGAGCCATGGGTGTCCTTGTTAAAATCTAGCTTTCATGAAAACATAATAATAAATAGGGGTGTGAATGGTGATACTTCTAGTGGAGTTTTATCTAGATTTTATAATCATGTTATAGAAGAACATGCAGATAAGGTGATCATTACTATAGGTTCCAATGACTTTTTAATTGGACTTTCTGTAGATTATGTTTTGGACAATTTAAAACTTTTAATAAAGGAATCTTTGGAAAATGGTATAAAACCAATTGTAGGTATAGAACCTATGATAGATGGAGATCTTGCTAAAGAATACTGGTGCTCCTATTTAGATTACAGTGTTATAAATTCCAAAATATCTCTTTATCATAAAAAGGCTCTAGATTATTGTCATAGTAAAGATATACCCGTTGTGGACTTTTATGATTTATTTTTAGGTATTAAGGATGCTAAAAATCCTATATCTATATTCATAGACGGCCTTCATCCTAATAAAGAAATTCATAAGCTTATGGTAGAAAAAGTAATAACCACCTTAAAAGAAATATAATTTCCTTTAAGGTGGTTATTACTAGGATCCTAAGATAATTGTTATAATTGGCTCCTCATCTTCACTGTCCTTGTTGCAATAAGGTTTACCCCTGTTCCTGCTATATTTTCTACCAGTACTTGTCCTACTTTGATAGGTGCATTAATAGTAAGACCTTTTAAAGTCTTTACAGCTTCAAAAATTTTTCCCTTAGGAATATCCCTTTCAGTTTTTACAGGCACCATACCTATATCTCCATCATTAACCTTTAAAGTAGAAGTTACTACTCTAGTTGGATTGGTACATTCTTTTTTCCCATATTCCGCTCCAATTTTGCATGTATTTCCTTTTACCTCAATAACGTCTTTATCATCAATGGTTACCTCTAAACTACATCCCATAGGACATCCTATACAAATCAAATTTCTTTTTTCTATCATAGCTATTCACCTTCTACCTTTATGGTTATTTTTTTACAGCTAGGATATTTGTTTATCATATCCTTTGTAATCTTTAAGGTTTCCATCTCGCCTGGTGCTAAAACTCTTTTCTTTATATGAATAACCCTTTCATCATCAAAGTATAGGGACAGATAGCTATTTTTAAACACATCACCTACTCTAAATCTTACTTCTAGATTCTCTTTCACATTATCTGGATTTAAAGTTTTTGGAACTGTATATCTAACGCCTTCTGTAGCTATGATTTCTATAGTTTTTAATGGCTTTTTTCTATTACCTTTTACATATTCTGCCGCATATTTCCCAGCTTTGTAGCTTTCAAGGGTTACATAATCCACCAAGTCATGAACATGAAGTACATTTCCACAGGCAAATATTCCCTCAACTTCAGTTTCCATAGTGTCACTTACTATAGGTCCTCCTGTAATGGGGGAAAGTTCTACATTAGCCTTTAATGAAAGAGAATTATCCGGTATAAGCCCTACTGAAAGTAACAAAGTATCACAGGTTATATACTCCTCAGTACCCTTTATAGGCCTCCTGTTTTCATCTACTTCAGCTACTACAACCCCTTGTAATCTTTCTGTCCCTCTAATCTCCGTAACAGTATGAGAAAGCTTTAAAGGTATATTAAAATCATCTAAGCATTGAACTATATTTCTTTTTAGACCTCCTGAGTATGGCATAAGTTCAACAACAGCCTTAACCTTTGCACCTTCTAAAGTCATTCTTCTAGCCATTATTAGACCTATATCTCCAGATCCTAATATAACCACTTCTTTCCCTGGCATATATCCTTCCATATTCACAAATCTTTGAGCTGTACCTGCTGTATAAATCCCTGCACATCTTGATCCTGGAATATTTATTGCTCCCCTTGGCCTTTCCCTGCACCCCATAGCCAAAACTACAGCCTTAGCTTTTATTTCAAAGACTCCATCCTCAGAATTCACTCCAGTAACCACCTTATCTTCACTTAAATTGATTACGGTGGTGTTTAATTTATATTCTATACCATTATTATTAAGCTTTTCTGCAAATCTCTCCGCATATTCTGGACCTGTAAGTTCTTCTTTAAAGGTATGAAGACCAAATCCATTGTGTATGCACTGATTTAATATTCCACCTAAGCTATCATCCTTTTCTATAACAAGTATGCTATCCATACCATTTTCCTTAGCGGCTATTGCGGCTGCCATACCTGCTGGGCCGCCTCCTATTACAACAATATCAAAATTTTTCATTGAATACCCTCCGCTCTTCTATAAATTATCCTTATTTTCTCCAATTAGTATATTTGAATTTTCCTTAGATTTATTAACTTTAGTTTTAGGAATTTTAAGTTCTCTGGCTAATATGTCTACTATAGGAGCTGTGCAAAATCCTCCTTGACATCCTCCCATACCTGCCCTTGTTCTTCTTTTTACTCCATCTATAGTTGTGGCTCCCAAAGGTCTTTTTATAGCGTCTACTATCTCACCCTCTGTGATACACTCACACCTACAGATTATTGTACCATATTTAGAGTTAGTTTTAATTAGGTTATTTCTTTCATTGTTAGATAAGTCTCTAAACCTTGGAATTCCCTTTCTTATTCTCTGAAATTTTTGGTTTTTTTGTGGTTTCAATTTTTCTATAATTATGTCTTTTATCATTTCTCCTATGGCTGGAGCACTAGAAAGTCCTGGAGATTCTATCCCCGCAGCATTGATAAAGTTTTCCGCATCTTCTCTTTCTCCAATTATAAAGTCATCCTCTTCACTATGGGCTCTAAGTCCGGAAAATGAAGTTATGACTTTGTTCATAGGAATATCTTTCATGGTTCTCTTAGCCTTAGATAAGATATCTTCTATGCCTTCCTTTGTAGTAGTTAAATCCTCTTTATCTTCTATATCTATGGCATTAGGTCCCACAAGAAGATTGCCATCTATGGTAGGAGTTATCAATACTCCCTTTCCTAACTTAGTTGGTAATTGAAAAATAGTACTATTAATCAATAGACCAGTAGTTTTATCAAAAAGACAATACTCACCTTTTCTTGGAATTATTTTCATTTTCTTTTTACTTATCATATTATTTATTTCATCAGCATATAATCCTGCTGCATTAATAATTATCTTTCCTTCGCTTATACCATTATTAGTTTCTACTGCATAATGACTATCCTTTATATATATGTCCTTTACCTCTGTATTTAATTTAAACTCTACCCCATTGACATATGCATTTTCACATAATGCTATAGTAAACTCATATGGACAAACAATTCCTCCTGTAGGGGCATAAAGTGCTCCTTGAACCTGGTCACATATATTAGGATCTATTTTCAACACTTCCTCCCTATCTAAGATTCTTAGATTAGGTACCCCATTGGCTTCACCTTGAGCTTTTAGTTCTTTTAATTTAGATATTTCATCTTTACTAAAGCATATAACTAAAGAACCATTTCTTCTAAATGGAAAATCCAATTCTTCAGCTAATTTATCAAACATAGCATTTCCTCTAGCATTTAGTCTTCCTTTTAAAGTATGGGGCTTAGCATCATATCCTGCGTGGATAATAGCACTATTAGCCTTACTTGTTCCCTCTGCTATGTCCTCACATTTATCTATAACGCAGGTTTTTAAGTTATATTTGCTTAGTTCTCTAGCTATAGATGCACCCACTACGCCAGCTCCAATAATTACAACATCATACATAATAAAACCTCCTAATATGGCATTTTCATAATCCTTTTAAAATAAAAAAGAGAACTAAAACAAATCATGACACTATCACGACTTATTTTGGTTCTCTTCAATCTCTACCAAATATTTTATTAAGTTTAATACAATAATACCACATTATTATATAAAGCTCAATATGCTAACATCTCAGAATTTATTTTATTTCATTTAAGCCTTGGCCTATTCATAAACATATTCACTGCTATATATAGGTTTTTCATTCTTGACAACCTCTACCTTTATGATACCACCCTTATTATCGTAGATTTTTTTCATTATAAGGTCTCCTTGGTAGGTTCTTAAGGTATACATTTCTTCTAAAGACTTTTCACAAGCTCCCTCCTCATCAGAGTTTATTTCCAAAATCTCCTCTCCATTAAAGTCTCCTTGTCCCTTAATTTTCAACTTGTAATTAGAAAATTTTCCATTGAGATTAACAAATACATCATTAAAACAATAAGATATCTTTCCTATATTGTTTTCATCATCATCATATACTATCTCTAATATATCCCTGTCTATATCCATCTCATAGCTTTCCTTTAGCTTATCATTTGATTGGTACTCTTTTTCCTCTTCACCATCATATAGCCTTTGAAAAATAGTTGTTTCTTTCTTATCCAGTTTCATAAAAAGCCTTTCTTCAATGTTATTATTGTTAACTTTAATTTCTTTTATGAGAGGCCTTTTTTCACAGTTAGTTTTGGAAACAATCCTATTTATATTTCTATTTTTATCATAAAATATTTCATTTGTGAAATCTATAGTTCCATCTGCTTTCTTAACAACAATTTTGTTTAACAGTTCACCGTCATCATATCTATACTCTTTTATAAGTACAACTTTATTTTTATTATTTTTTAAAACTTCCTTAACTTCCTTTAAGGTAATTTTTCTCTCTTCTATTCCTAAAATTTTTTTCTCTTCATTGAAGGTTATTTTTTTCATCCAAAGATACTTCCATATATTCTTTGTCATTATTTCATTAAAGAATTTAAGCATTTCCTCAGTCATAAACTTCCACCTCCTAAGAATTAGTATATATCATTATAATATTATTTGTAACATTTTTCCATAATATTTTGTGTCCTTTTATTTATTTTACGGTATAAAAGTTAGGAAAGTATTACAACTAATTTAATTTTTAATATATATTATAATTTAAGTTTGTGGAAGGATAAAAAATAAGCATAGTTAGGATTTTATTTTTCCTTAACTATGCTTATTCTAATTATTCTACAATGACTTTTCCATCCTTTATAACCTTATGAACAATATTTACACCTACATTATAAGGTAAATATTTATATGAAGGATATTTAAGTATAACTATATCTCCATCTTTACCTTCCTCTATAGATCCTATAGAGGAAGCTCTATCAATAGCTGCTGCTCCATTTAATGTTAAAGCAGTCAAAACCTCTTCTAAGGTCATTCTCATCTGAATAGTAGACAAGGCTATCATTAAAGGTATTGAGTTAGTAAAGCAACTACCTGGATTAAAATCTGTAGCAAGGGATACTGCACATCCTTTATCAATCATTTCTCTTCCCCTAGCATAACTTTCCCTTAAGGAAAATGCAGTACAAGGTAACAAAGTAGCTACTACATCATTATCCCTCATGGCTTCTATTCCTTTATCCGAAGCTTGTAGAAGGTGATCACAGGACACTGCCTTTAATTCTCCCCCTAATTCTGCTCCTCCAAATTGAACTATCTCATCAGCATGAAGTTTTAGTTTCATACCAAGGTCCTTAGCAGCTTTCAATATAGCCCTAGATTGTTCTATGGAAAATACATTTTTTTCACAAAATACATCGCAAAAATCAGCTTTATCTTTAACCATAGGTAACATTTTGTCTATTATAACCCTTACATATTCCTCTGTTTTACCTTTATACTCTACAGGAGTAGCATGAGCTCCTAAAAATGTTTTTATAATATCTAAGGGATGTTCCTTGTTTAATATATCCATGGCTTCCAGTTGTTTAAGCTCTGTTTCCAGATCCAAACCATATCCTGATTTTCCTTCCACAGTAGTAACGCCAAACCTCATCATTGAATCAAGTCTTTCTCTTCCCAAGGCAATTAATTCCTCTACAGTAGCTTCCCTAGTAGCTTTTACTGTATTTACTATACCTCCACCTCTTTCCATAATGGACATATAGCTATCTCCTCTTAATCGCCAAGAAAACTCTTCTTCCCTATAGCCTCCGAATATAAAGTGAGTATGGGAATCAACAAAACCTGGAAGCACTGACTTACCTGTAGCGTCTATTACCTCATAGTCTTTTTCTTCGAATCTCTTTAAAATATTTTCTGTTTCGTCTACAGCTATAATTTTTCCATTTTCTATAACTATAGCCCCATCTTTTATCATGGTTAAATCATTCATGGCCTTTCCCAAAACAGCCTTTTTACCAATAGGGGTTACTATTTCACTTGCATTTCTAATTAAAAGCCCTCTCATAGTCCTACTCCATAAGCCTATTTTCTAATACTTGATTCATTGAAAATTCTTCTATCCCCATATAATAAACTGCTGTATCTATTAATGCATCCATAGGAACAAGTCCTACTATTTCACTACCTACTACATTTACACCATATCTCTTAGCTTCCATTTTCACCATTTCAAAGGATCTATAAAGAGCAGTTTTAGTATAGTCAGTCATATTCATAGATACTTGGGTTATATTTCTTTCCTTCAAATCTACTCCCATAGCTTTGCAGAATCTTAAGCCCCCACCTATAAATCTAACCTTTTTAGCTATTTGAGTAGCTATATCTAAGTTATCTGTATCTAGATTTACATTGAAAGCTACTAGTGGCATTCTAGCTCCTACAGCGGTAACTCCAGCACTTTCATGAACCTTAGAAGGACCAAAGTCTGGCTTCCATTCTGGATCTTGTAACTTTTCTGCCATTCCCTCGAACTGTCCTTTTCTTACATTTGCAAGATTTTCTCTAGCCGGGCAGGAAGCCGCTTTTTCATATAAGAAAATTGGAAGATTGTATTTTTCTGATGCTTCTTTTGCAAGTTCTTTTGCAAGATCTATTGCTTCTTCCATTGTAACATTTCTAATTGGGATAAATGGAACTACGTCACAAGCTCCCATTCTTGGATGAGCACCCTCATGATGCCTTAAATCTATACGCTCTACAGCTTTTCCTATAGCACATAATACCGCGTCCTTAACAGCCTTTGGTTCACCTACAACAGTAACAACAGCTCTATTGTGATCTTTATCTGTGCTGTAATCTAAAAGCTTAACTCCTTCTTTTCCTCTAAAGGAATCTAAGATTTTTTCAAGTTTCTCTAAATCTCTGCCCTCGCTAAAATTAGGTACACATTCTATTATTTTCTTCTCGTTTGCCATAATTTTTCCCACCTTACTTATTATATTTTTGAAATGCTTCATCAACAGATTTGCTTATTAAATCGTCACAAGGTATAAATGGAAGAGTTATATGATCAGTTCCTTTACGCATTTCATTATATTCCATACTAGTAGTTATTGAATTTTTGTTTCTTGCCCATGCTCTTCTTGCTACTCCACCCATAACGTCCCAAGGCATGGAAGATTTTAATATTTCATCAACTCTATCACTGCCATCTAATACCATTCCAAATCCGCCATTTATTGATTTTCCTATTCCTACTCCTCCACCATTGTGCAAAGCTATTAAGCTCATTCCTCTAGCTGCATTTCCAGCAAAGCATTGAATAGCCATATCAGCCATTATATTACTTCCATCCTTAATATTAGCTGTTTCTCTAAATGGAGAATCTGTTCCACTTACATCATGATGGTCACGACCTAGCATTACAGGTCCTATTTCTCCATTTCTAACCATCTCATTAAACTTTAATGCTATCTTAGTTCTTCCCATAGCATCTTGATATAATATTCTAGCTTGTGTTCCAACAACTAAATTATTCTTTTCTGCATCTTTAATCCATACATAATTATCTCTATCTTGAGGTCTTCTTGTTGGATCTATGCATTCCATAGCGGCATGGTCTGTTCTTATTAAATCTTCATGTTTACCGCTTAAGCATACCCATCTAAATGGTCCATAGCCATAATCAAATAACTCAGGTCCCATTATATCCTCAACGTAAGATGGGAATATAAATCCATCCTTTTCATCCACTCCATTTTTAGCTATTTCTTTAACTCCTGCATCATATACAGCCTTCATAAATGAGTTTCCATAATCAAAGAAATATGTGCCCCTTGATACTAATATCTTAATAAGCTCATAATGCTTTCTTAAGGTTTTATCTACTAGTTCTCTAAATTTCTCTCTATCATTTTTCAATAAACTAGTTCTTTCTTCAAAGGTTATCCCTTGAGGACAATATCCTCCGTCATAAGGTGCATGGCAAGAAGTTTGATCAGATAACAATTCAATTTTAACATTGTTGTCTACTGCATATTGCAAAAGATCTACTATATTACCGTGATAAGCTATTGATATAGGTTCCTTCTTGTCTAAATACTCCCTTGCTGTATCAAACACCTTTTTACAATCTGAGGATATTAAGGATACCCACCCTTGTTTATGACGCGTTTCTATTCTAGAGTAGTCCACCTCTGCTACTATTCCTACCCCCCCAGCTATTTCAATAGCTTTTGGTTGAGCTCCACTCATTCCGCCTAAACCTGAGGATACAAAAATATGACCTCTCAAATCCTCATCATTTCCTATTCCAAGTTTTTGCCTTCCAGCATTTAATATGGTATTAAAAGTACCGTGAACGATTCCTTGAGGTCCTATATACATCCATCCTCCAGCAGTCATTTGTCCATAGTTAGCTACTCCCATTTGCATAGCATAATGCCAATCTTCTTGAGTATCAAACATTCCTACCATAATAGCATTGGTTATTATAAC
>DINW01000084.1 GCA_002423705.1 Clostridium sp. UBA5530 | reverse complement strand
TTTTGATACAGCCCCTTTATTTTTCGTTGGAATTAAAAATAGTTAGAAAGTATTCTAGAGAAATTATAAAAAATCATTGACCTTTCCACAATCTATTCTTATTATATTTTTGTAGGTAATTTATTAGGTGAGGTTATAAAACATGATAGTTATAAATATCTTAGAAATTATAGGGACCATAGCATTTGCTATATCAGGTGCATTAAGAGGAATAGAAAAAAGGTTAGATATATTTGGAGTAGCTTGGCTAGCTATTACAACCGCCTTGGGGGGAGGAATTTTTAGGGACCTTATATTAGGACAAACCCCACCAGTGGCCTTTGTATATCCTAAGTATACAATTGTGGCAATAGTTGTAGCTATAATAACCTACATATTTAACAAATATGTAGACAAGCTTCAACCACTAATATCCTTATCAGATGCAATAGGATTAGGTGTGTTTACAGCTATGGGGTCTAATGCAGCTATAAACTTATATGGTAATGAACCATTCTTGGTTATAGCCATGGGACTTATGACAGGGGTAGGTGGAGGAATATTGAGAGATATATTTGTGAAAGACATCCCATTTGTATTCAGAAAAGAAATATATGCAGTGGCATGTATAGCAGGGGCTTCAATATTCTATGTAATATACAATTACGTGCCAGTAGAAGTAGGAATTTATATTTGTTTTGCTGTAACTTTTATAATAAGAATGGTATCTATAAAATACAATCTAAATTTACCATCGAAGAAGGCTGATGGTTTAAATAGATGAGAAGTATTATATAAGTTTTTTAAAAGGGTAAAAAAATTATTCTCTTGACAATTTTATAGTATTTGCTAGAATATAACTTATAATTATATATTAAAGCTATGACAAAGAGTAGTAGCTTAGAGGCTTTTTTAGAGAGATGGTGGCTGGTGAAAATCATTAAGGAGTTTAAGCGAATGGAACTTTTGAGCTATATTTTATGAAAGTAGGGCTTATGCCAAAGAGGGTGGAACCGCGGATTTTTCCGTCCCTTTATTGGTATAAGCTTTTTTGTAATTAAATTTAATATATTAAATATGTTAATATGGTAATAAATTCAAACAAAATGGCTAAACTTAAGATGCAGTAATTTGATGTTTATTCATCTTTAAAGAATTAATTAGGAGGTATAAGGAAATGGCAGTAGAAAAGACAATGGATAAAATGGTGGCACTGTGTAAAAATAGGGGATTTATATTTCCAGGCTCAGATATATATGGAGGATTAGCTAACTCATGGGACTATGGTCCTTTAGGAGTAGAATTCAAAAACAATGTAAAAAAAGCATGGTGGAGAAAATTTGTTCAAGAAAGCCCATATAATGTTGGAGTTGATTGTGCAATCCTTATGAATAGTGAAGTATGGGTAGCATCTGGGCACGTTGGGGGATTCTCTGACCCACTTATGGATTGTAAGGAATGTAAAACTAGATATAGAGCTGACAAAATCGTAGAGGATCATATGAGCGAAAATGGAGTAGAAGTGGCTTCTGCAGATGGGTGGTCCAACGAAGAACTAAAAAATTATATTGATGAGAATAATATATGCTGTCCTAAATGTGGAAAGAAAAACTTTACTGATATAAGAAAATTTAATCTTATGTTTAAAACATTCCAAGGGGTTACTGAAGATTCTAAGTCAGAAATATACCTAAGACCAGAAACTGCTCAAGGTATATTCGTAAACTTTAGAAATGTCCAAAGATCTTCTAGAAAGAAGGTTCCTTTTGGAATAGCTCAAATAGGTAAATCCTTTAGAAATGAGATAACTCCAGGAAACTTTACCTTCAGACTTAGAGAGTTTGAGCAGATGGAACTTGAATTTTTCTGCAAGCCAGGAGAAGACCTAGAATGGTTTGAATATTGGAGAGATTATTGCTGGAACTTCTTATTATCTTTAGGTATGAATAAGGATAATTTAAGGATGAGAAACCATGAACAAGAAGAACTATCTTTCTATAGCAATGCAACTTCTGACATAGAATATCTATTCCCATTTGGATGGGGAGAGCTTTGGGGTATAGCTGATAGAACAGATTATGATCTTAAGAAGCATATGGAACATTCAGGGCAGGATTTAAGTTACCTTGATCCAAATACAAATGAAAGATATGTACCTTACTGCATAGAGCCTTCTTTAGGGGCAGATAGAGTTGCATTAGCATTTTTAATAGAAGCTTATGACGAAGAAGAGCTTGATGGAGGAAAGGATACAAGAACAGTGCTTCACCTACATCCATCCCTTGCCCCATTTAAAGCAGCCATACTTCCTCTTTCTAAGAAACTTTCAGATAAGGCAGGAGAAGTTTATTCTAACCTTAGTAAATATTTTTCAGTGGATTATGATGAGGCAGGATCCATAGGAAAGAGATATAGAAGAGAAGATGAAATTGGAACTCCATATTGTATAACTGTTGACTTTGATACTTTAGAGAATAATACTGTTACAGTGAGAGATAGAGATACTATGGAGCAGATTAGAATATCTATAGATGAATTGAAGAATTATATAGAGGAAAAGCTTGAATTCTAAAGTAATATTTTCTAAATTAGGGGAATATATAGGAGGAGGTTTACATGAAAAAGGACTTTCAAATATTCAAGGATTTTATAAAAAATAAAAAGGTTGCTGTAGTAGGCATAGGGGTTAGCAATATACCTCTTATCAACTTTCTTATAAAGTTAGGAGCCCAAGTTACAGCTTTTGATAAAAAGGACGAAGAGGCCTTAGGGGATAATGCATATAGGTTAAAATCTCAAGGAGTAAAATTATCTCTTGGAGAAAATTATTTGCAGAACCTAACAGGATTTCAGGTGATATTTAAAACACCGGGTATGAGGATAGATAATCCTTACTTAACCAAAGCCAAGGAAGAAGGAACCTATATAACTTCAGAAATGGAAGAATTTCTTAGATATTGCCCAGCTAAAATTTACGGTATAACAGGTAGTGATGGAAAAACTACCACTACTACTATCATAAGTAAGCTATTGCAACAACAGGGATTTAAAACTTGGGTTGGAGGGAACATAGGTAAGCCTCTATTTGCACAAATAGAAGATATAAAGGAAGACCATAAGGTGGTATTGGAATTATCTTCTTTCCAGCTTATGACCATGAATACCTCACCAGAAGTAGCTGTAGTAACTAACTTAAGTCCTAACCATTTGGATATGCATAAAGATATGGAAGAGTATATAGATGCTAAGAAAAGTATATTTAAGTATCAAAATCCTGAGAATTTATTGATTCTAAACAGAGAAAATGATATAACTTATTCCTTTAAGGATGAGGCTAAAGGAAAGGTGAGATTTTTTTCCAGCAAAAGGATTATTAGTGAAGGAGCATATTTAAAGGATAATGTTTTATATTTAGGACAAAAACCGGTATGTAAGGCTGAAGAGATATTGATAAAAGGACTTCATAATGTAGAGAACTATTTGACAGCATTTCTAGCCACTAAGGATGAAGTTTCTATAGAAAATATGCATCATGTAGTTTGTACCTTTAATGGTGTAGAACACAGAAATCAATTTATAAAGGAAGTTCATGGGGTTAAATACTATAATGATTCTATTGGATCTAGCCCAACAAGAACTTTAGCAACAATAAGTAGCTTTGAGAAACCCGTTATACTTATAGTGGGAGGATATGATAAGAAGATACCCTTTGAGCCATTAGCTCAAAAAGGCCATAACAATATAAAGGAATTAATACTTATGGGTGCAACAAGAGATAAGATAAAGAAAGTATTTGATGACTTAAGAGAAGAAGAAAAGATAAATATCCCTATGCACATGGTAACTTCACTGGATAAAGCTGTGGAAAAGGCTAAAGATATAGCTAAGTCAGGAGACTATGTAGTTTTATCTCCAGCATGTGCTAGCTTTGATGCATTTCCTAATTTTGAGGTGAGAGGAAATAAATTTAGGGAGTTAGTAGAAAATATGAAGTAAAACTCACATTAAGTCAAAATAACCCTAAAGCTTCTTAGTTTTAAGCTTTAGGGTTATAACTATTTTAAGGATACTTTTATTACAGATTTATAATCTACCTGTCTTTGATAAAGAATATTGTCTTTAAATATAGAATAACTTCGAATCATTTCATCAATAGCTAAAGCCTTCCCCGTACCGTCTGCGTTTACTTTATATAATTTACTCATGTCGCTTTTGTTTATATAATAAATCCATTCTCCGTCAATGAATAAATTATCACATCTGTCATCTAGTATTTTAGTAGATTTATTGTCAGCAATTTTATAGTTATAAAGCTTATTATTATCTGATTTATTAACATAAAATAGGCCTTCTTTTGATAGAGCAAAAGATACTGAAGTATCGTTGCATAGTTTATTTTTACTACTACCATCATTTTTTACCACATAAAGTTTAAAACCATCATTTCCGTTAGAATAAAAGACCCGATCATCTGTAACTAGCATATTAGAACAATAATCTGAAGTAACCATAAATTTTTCTAGAGTATCCAAAGGAAGTTTGAAAATTTTATTTCCATCGGAATTGTTTATGTAATATAAATCATTACCTCTTAAAGTTAGGTTTGAGGCATTATCTTCTCCTATTTTAGTTCTTTCGGAACCATCTATTTTTAGCTTATATATTTTTCCACCATCGCTTTTGTTACTATAATATATGTATCCATTATTAGTAACTAGATCATAAGCAATATCATCGGAAACTTTTTCTGATTTTAATATGTCTATAGAAGTTTTAATATCTTTTAATGGAGTTTTATATATTTTGTTATTGTCACTATAGTTTATAAAAAAGAGGTTTTCACCATCTTCACTACCCTGGGACCCTGGAATAGACATTTCTGGATTTGTAATAGATACATCTTTATTTGGCACGGAAATATTCAAGGTAGTACCATTATTACTAGAGGATGTAGCACTGACCTTGTTGGAAGAAGAACTGCTATCAGTGGTACTAGGGGATGTAGCAGAATCATCTTTACCACAACCGCTTAAAGTAAAGGAAACTATCAGTGAAATAATTAGAAGTGGGGCAATTGATTTATTTTTAAAACGCAATGTTAATACCTCCTTAGTTTAAATAGTCAATAATATTATAATCGTTTAAGAGTAGAAAATCTTTCATATAAAATTAAAGTTAAGGGAGTATATGAAGTGATATTTAGGTTCAAGAGGAACTTGAACTTTATTATGGGGCTAGTTGAAATTATATGGAGATATATCTACTGTTAATTTAAGCTTAAAGGTATTAGCCATAACACTAGGTAAAAATGAATTGAAAAGGAAGTGCTGTAAAACTAGTTAAAAGCAATTTTACAGCACTGATTAAAATTATTGAAAAGAAAATGGCAAGTTCTTTGTTTCTGAAGGGGATGCTATTTCATCAGAATTAATAGATGGAACCTTTACGTCATCTCCAAAGTTAACTATGGTTAAATCCATAGAAACATCAAAGGAAGAATTACCAATCTTCATGGTATAACTCATTGTAGTATATACAGGAACAAAATCTTCTGTTATATCAGTAGTAAACTTAAAGTTAGTTATTGACATAGAATCTGTAGCTGATTTAATATCATTGGCACCACCTTGGGAATTAGAACTACCAGGGTTGCTTTGCAACATATCTTTTACATATTCCTTTAATAAATCATTGACTGCTGTTTCATCGAAGGATGCAGAGAGTTCCCGCAGTGTTTGTTCTGTGCCTCTAATTGTCTTTTTTGTTGTAGTTAAAGAAGATTTCTTTTCTATAGCATCGGTAAAAATCTTTTCTAACACTTGATTATACTGAGAATCTTTTTCCTTAAGGCTATTTTGGGAAATAGAGTTCTTCATTTCTGAACCTTCTTTAGAATCAGAGATATCTATGTATTTAGGGAAGATGCTTGGAATCTTTAAAAAAACCTTATCATTATCTCCAACTATTGACATAGAAAGTTTTGTAGAAGCACTTTGCGGAATTGGCATAGAATATGAAACATCACAATAAAACTTTTTAGAATTTACATTACTCTTCATATTCATAATCATTTGAGTTAATTGAGCATTGTTGGAAGTATCAGAGATGGACATTTTTATACTTTGTTCTACTGGATCTAATGAAGACATTTTATCTAAGGTTGACTTTAGAAAGTCATCTGTAGATTTTTCTTTTGAACATGATACGAAAGAAAGTATCATAAGTAATGCCGTAAAAAAGCAGAATAGTTTTCTTTTCAAATGAATTCCTCCTTTATTTGGATAATAATCAATATTATAGCATAAGCTTCCGGGAGAGACAATAAAAAAGTAAAATACGGAGCCTAGTGTATCTACATAAGTATATAAAAGAATTTATGAGCAAAATAAAGAATTATTAGTATAATAATAGGGTAAAGTGAATACAATATATAATGGCAATCCTAAAAGATGATATTATATAAAACGTTCCGTGGTTCTGTGGAACAAAATCAGTCAGCTAAAAAATAAAAAAATAGGTTGACAAAAAACAACTTAAATGATAATATTAAGAAGTCGCAAGAAGCGACAAGGTCTTTGAAAATTGAACAGAGTAAAAAAAGTTTAGATAAACTTAAACCAGCAATTCTAGAGAGTAAAAGCTAAGATTGAACAATTCAACGCTGATTACAAATCAGTATAATGGATTAAAATGATTAGAAGCGATTAGTACAAGGAAGAGCAGGAGCGAGGAA
>DINW01000049.1:2266-20424 GCA_002423705.1 Clostridium sp. UBA5530 | reverse complement strand
GTAATTTACAGACTTTTTTTCAATGTCTCAAAAAGTTCAACTTTTGTGTCCAATATATAGAATCGTTGTAACGTACCACTGAATTCAACTCATTTATCTCCTAGAAATTCTATGAATGCTCTAATATCTCCAACATAGCTTTCAATTGTTTTAGCACTCTTACCATCCTCAATTGCTTTGCACATATACTTTCCCTCCTTGAATTCTTTACATAGAAAAAGAGCCAATGCTTCTTTCCTTAGAAACATTGACTCTTATCATTGTTATAATATATATTTACTTTTTCTTTTAGTTGCAGATTACTGCATTATTAGATTTATGCAGTGTTAAATCTTCTTATTTTTATTAATTTATCTGAGTTCTACTCTTATTATTTTTTATAAAGTTACTCAATTACTTTTTCTGCAGCTAACTTATAGTATCTATTCTTCAATTTCCTCTACATATTCTAAAAACAAATCTTGTAACTCACCATCAGTGTCAGCATCATTTAAATACAATTTAGGTTCAGTATCACACCCACTAAGTGTACTACTTCCATCAATTATACCTAGCATATTTGAGATTGTATCTATCATTGTTTGTTGAATAATTATAATCAGAATCTCTTTATTTTCTTCTGATAAACTATTATATAACTTTAATGATTTCTTCCAATACTCATCACTTTCTTTATCTACATCTGTATTATCGAATAAATTCTTATATAGACTTCTATTTTCTTCTACTATACTTTTGTAAATACTTTTAATAAAAATTTCATTCACGTTACTTCCTCATTTCTCAATATAATTTTTTATTCATATCATTTTATGTCTTGATAAGCACCAACTTGATATTTAGCTTCATTCCCCACTCTATCCCCCGTTCCTCTTTCCTAGGGCGGAGTTCCTCTTTCCAAGTTCCATTATTTATTTGTTTCATCTTTTCAATTCTTTTTATTTTAAAGTGAGACTCTAAATTTTACATTTAGCTAGTGGAACTTACACCTACGAATGCATATGAGTAGTGTGTTTCCTTTTATATCTTTTTCCACTACATATTATGTGTTCTGAATTTTCCTCGATTTCAAGCGGATTTATTGACCCTAGGATTTCTTTGCCTTCCAGCTTACTGTAGTTTTTATTCCTAGTTATCTTGGATTTTATAAATACTTCAGTAAATAAAAAAAAGGTTAATGCTCCATTACTGAAACATTAACCTTTTTAAGTTCTTTCACTACATTATTTAGATTATGCAGTGTTTTTTATCCTACTATCGTTTATTTTTATATATTATACTTGAGTCTTATTTTTATTCAGTTATATTCTTACATTTATGCAGTTAATATAATTCTAACAATTTTTTATGGTATCTATACCAGTGTTATTTATCAGTAAATCACTTAAAGAACCTGCTACATATTGCAATTCATCAACATCTAAATCATTAAACGCTATTACATACAACCCAAATCCATTTTGACCTGTTGTATAAATTAATGCATTACCACCTTCATCATCAGCTATTGCTAATGAATTTGGTATGCTTTCTTGTATGTTATATGCCTCATTCATTTCTATGCAACCATCTGCTCCCCATATTCTGATATACTTCTTTCCATCAATGTTAATTTCTATCTCAGTTAGTTCTTTTATTATTTCTAAAAAATCTTTTGGGACTTGTACTTCTGAGAATTCAATCAACTTTTTTACTTCTTCATCACTTGAACCTAATTTACTTGCATCTATTCTGTAGCTACTACCTAAATCTTTTACTATACTCATTTAATCCCAATCCTTTCATATGGAACTTTTAGTTTATCTAACATTTTGTATTGTTGTTCTAAAACCCCATTTATTGTGTCCTTAGAAAATCCTGCATTTGTAAAATCATCTACAATATATTGCAATTCATCTTGTAGACTTGAACTCCACTTACCGTTTCCACTCGCAACTCTGGCATTTCTTCTTGCATTCTGTGCATTACTTAAACTTGTATGTGGCATTCCCTTACCAGTTTCTATTGTTACAGTTGGTGCTAAATCTGCGTCATATCCATATTTAGAAAGATTCTCTTTAGCCCATTGTTGTTGTAATCCATGATGTGATTGTAATCTTCCTCCATTTGGACCTGTTCCCTTAGGTACTGGTGCAGAGCCTTTATGAGTCTTATTAAATAATACATAATTTGATTCAACAGGATTACTTACCCCCTTAGGGCAGAGTCTGTCTTTTTATTTTTAGTGGTAGGATTAAGTGTTTTCAACCCTTACCACAGTTTTAAGACTACTTCCAACTACTTGCACTCTGTGAAAGTGATTCACACCAAATCATAGATTTGGGTTCTCTACTTTTGATTTTTTCTGTTATGTAGTTATTTTTTTCTTAATCTGTTAACCTTATTTTATCATGCTACCTCTTTCATTCCTAGATTATCTAATTTACATAAACAAAAAAATACCGTTGTAATTGAAGTATCGACATTTCAGTTACAACGATATTTTCTTTAACTTTTAGGTTGAAAGAGGGATAAGGTGGTAAAGATTTTATAAAACATTTTTAGTTTAATCAACTATAATTTACTTTATAATTTTATCTGCCACTCTTCCCCCTTTGTCCCATTACTCACTACTTTATTTAGATTATGCGGTATTAAATTTCCTCACATTTATTGATTTATCTGAGTTCTACTATTATTATTTTTTATGCAGTTACTTAATTACTTTTTATGCATCTAACTAATAATTATTAGCTAAATTAAGAGTAGCTTTATATACCGATTTTGTTAAATCAATACCCTCTTCCTCGTCTACACCATCATACCAATCATATATATCAATAAATAAAACTCTACTCCATTTTAATATTAAATCTTCTATACTTTTAGCTATTATTAATCCATGTAGATTTATACCAGTATCAAATACATCATGTTCAAAGAATACTACCTTATTATTTCTCCTATCGATACAGAACATATCGTCATTAGGAAATCTAAATATAGGTAACCAATTTTTTAAATCTTCTGCAATTATATCTATATCGTCAATAGTATCATCATCTATAAACTCTTTGGATAACTCAATTAACTCTTCTTGTTTAGAAAGAATTTCTTTTTTACTTAGTAATTCAATATATCCACTATTTTCTTTGCTTTCCCATGATATTCNNTTTAAGCTGGAAATTAAATTGTACTCATTAGATATATTGTTAGCCTCTTCAATATACATTGTATTTATTTCAATTTCCCCTATACCTTTTATCTTATTAATAGTATCTTCAATAACTTTTAATAAACTCATTCCTTATATTATCTCCTTATTTAAAAATTATTTTTTATATGAATGTATTGGATATCCGCTTAACCCATAATCATCCATCATCTTACCTGTAAATTGATATATATCTTTTGCCGTAGCATTAGGGTTATTATCTATAAATCCCATCCACTTTTGATTCCACTTACCTTTTCCATGGATGAAATTCATATGCTGACCACCTTTTCCTGATGAAACTGTTATAGTAAAGTCATCCACATTTATTCCCCTCTGCTTTATAAAATCTGCATATGGTTTACTCTTTCCTCTAAATGCTGGTATTAAATGATGGTCTGCTACTTCTTTTGGTGCTTCTAGTAATCTTGCAGGGTCTGTTATTGGTTTAGGGTTACCTACCCCCTTAATTTTTGATAATGAACTAACATTTTCTAATTTATCAATACTTAAATCCTTTACCTCAGTTTTTAGTTCATGTCCTAATTTCCCCTTGCTTAAACTGCTTACTGAATCTGATATTGTAGTTCTTATTTTAGCCACTGCTGTAATATTAGTTTTCATTTGTATCTTACCCAATGAGCCTATGTCTATTTTACTTAATGCAAGTTTCCCTTTGCTTAAAATTTGATTAGATGATATTCCCTTTCGTACTATATTAGTGGTATTCTTAATCTTAGGACTATAGACTTTACCGAATAGTGCATTTCCTACTGTAGTTGTTGCCACATCTCCAAAGGTTATTCTCTTATTTGATCTATAAGTATCATACAAGTCTGTTCCTAAATCTATTCCAAATCTTGCCCACTTACTTGCTCCTCCTGTTGCTGCTGCTAATGCTCCAGTTGCTGCTCCTATAGCGGCTTCTTTAACGTAACTTTTCCAACCTGAGTTTATTTTTCCATCATCAAGATAATCATCTATAGCATGACTTACGGTATTTACTGCTGCCCCTATCAATGCACCTACTGCTATATGCACCCAATGTCCATTTTGATCGTCATACATCATAGGATTGTTATGGCAATAAGTATATAAGTTTAAGCTTAAAGGATCCTTTTCATCTCCTAAATAGGTATCCTCTTGAATAAATCTTCCATCTGTAGGGTCATACATTCTAGATTGCAAATAATAATATCCTGTTTCATCATCTTGCATATACCCTGAATATTTAAACGGGTTATTCATTGAACCTGTGGTCCTTATTACTTCTCCAAAAGTGCCATACTTATAACTAGCTATAGCATTCCCATTTTCCCCATATATATCTGTGACATCTCCATGCCCATTATATCTATAGTATCCTTTTTTGTCCTCAACTTCTCTAGTTATTAGTTTAGTTCCATAAATATTCCTTGCTATTTTATTATTGTTATTATCTGTTTCAAGTAATATATTATCTCCATCATAAAAATATTTAGTTATCTTTGAATTTGCTTCCTTTTTTACCCGTAATCCCTGAAAATTATAATTATTTTTTTCGACAACATTTCCCTTATCTTTTACTTCTATTAGTCTGTTATATCCATCATACTTTAAATCCCTATTTACGTCACTACCCTCAATTATTTTAGTTAGATTTCCATTGTTATCATAATTGAAGCTAGCATCTGTTCTACTATATCCTGAATATGATATTTTTGTCAGCCTGTTATTTTCATCATACTGATAATTTTTAGTCATTTCTGTACCATAGCCACCATTGGCATTGGCAAATGTCTGATATTTTTCTTCTGATAGACTAATAGGTTTTTTTATACTAAACTCTTCAGTAGGAGGATTTGTACCATTGTTGTCTTTAATACATTCTAAGGTTCTATTTCCTGCTTTATCATAGCTATAACTAATGGTTTTATTATATGAATTTTTTACTAGTGAAAGCCTATTCAAGTTATCATAAGAATATTCACTTATTCCTTCACTTGATGGTGTTATTATGCCACCTCCAGGTGGAAATACTATTCCTCTAGCACCATTATATGGACTTTCTCCTTCCACTTTAGTGCTTTTTACTTTACTAAAATAGTTTGTATTGCCATCTCCAGTACCGGGACGATTAATATTACCATTCTCCTTGTCTTTACTATCTTCTTTTTGTATTAAATTTTTATTTGAATCGTACAAGTACTTAAAATAATTAATAGTTTTTCCTGAAGAATCTATATGATTTAACTCTTTTAATGTTAGATTTCTATTATATTCATAGGTTTCTTTTGAGTTGTCATAAAATATAGTTTCTTTCTTAGCACCGTTATCATAGTAGTTGTATTTAGTATCTTTTACCCCATCATTCACTGCAATTAACTTATTCATCTTATCAAAGGTTTTAGTTATGGTGCCACCCTTATTATCTACTAGCTTTTCTTTATAATATCCACTTGTAATACCTTCTGTAATATCATAAGAATAATTTACCTTTATCTTATCATCAACAATTTTTTCTGTGGTTCTTCCTTCTTCATCGTATTTATATTGTGTAGTTTCACAAGGATCCGTTGCCTTTATTAAGCTACCAAGTTTATCGTAAGAATAATATGATATGTTAGTTCCACTGCTTTCTTTTACTTTTCTTCCAAACATATCATATTCATAACTTATTACATTACCATTTCTATCTTTTACATTTTTTATACTTCCATCTGCATTATAAGTAAACTCCTGAACTTTTCCAGTTAAATTACCCTTATTAGGTGATATTATCTTATATATTTTATTACTACAGTTATATTTATAACTTGTAACATTTCCATTTCCATCCTTAAAGCTTATCTTATTGTTATTTAAGTCATAAGCAAATTCAGTTCTTTCACCCAATGCATTCTGCACAGTTGTTAATCTACCTAATTCGTCATAAAAATATTTAGTACTGTTTCTCTTAACATCTATCTTCTCTACAACTCTATCCATCTCATCATAAATAGTTGTGGTTGTGTTGCCCATAGAATCAGTTACTTCAGTTATTCTATTATTTAAATCATATTTAAATAAAGTCTCATTTCCCAATGCATCAGTAGACTTAACCTTTAATCCATTCAAATTATAATTCATTTTTTCTATGGTTTTATTAAATGCATCTTTTTTTTCTATTAACCTTCCTGCCTCATCATAAACGTTTGTTATAGCATTACAAAATCTGTCTTTATCATATAGAATACTATTTAAGGCATTGAACTCTTTTGTAGATTTTATTTTTCCATTCAAGCTTGTTTCAATGGGGTTTCCTTTCACGTCATACTTATATAAATATAGATTTCCATTTCCATCTTTATAGCTAACTTCTTGTCCATTTCCATCATAGTCAATAAATTCTTCTATACTTTCATTGTTCCCTTGCCTACATTTATATAACAATTTATTTTCTACATTCCATTTCATTTTTTCTATGCTACCATTGGATTGAGACTTAAGTGCTATATTTCCTAACAAATCATACTGGTAAAAATATGTCTCTTTCAAAATAGAAGAATCATTAGGAAATATTTCACTCTGAACTTTCCCCAAGGAATTTATAGTATACTCTTTCTTATTCCCATTTCCATCTATGGAGCTTATTAGGTTCCCTAAACCATCGTATAAATTTGTTTGTAAAATTACCGGATTAGATACTTTATCTTCAACTTTTTTCACATATTCTTTTTTTAGCATGTTTCCCATACTGTCCAACGTATACAAGAAATAATTATTATTTGAATCTGATTCTTTTATTTTCCTACCAAATACATCGTACTCAAAAGAATATGTGAATTTTTTATTTTTTTCTTTACTATCAGGATTCAAAACCGTTGCTAACGTATTATTTAAATTATAAATGTACTCTATTCCTTTAGCGTTATTTATTTTTTCTATAATAGTATTGCCTGAAGCTTTATTAAATTCCTCACCTTGAATGTCCTTTATTAAATTACCAGAGGAATCATATTTATAGCCTTTTATTTGTAATATTGTTCCGTTATTATCCTTAATAGTTTCAAGAGTTACCTTATCATTAGAATCATATTCTTTAATAACTTTCTTATAGGATTGAGAATGTTTATCGAGTACACTTTTACTAGTCTCTCTACTTGCTAAGTCGTACTCATATTTAAAGATACTTCCATCACTATACCTTTCTTCTACTAGTTTTTCATCTTTACTATATATATTCTCTACTATATTTCCATTAGCATCCTTATGAGTTTTTACTTTGTTTTGATTTCCTATATACGTATATTTTTCACTAAATACATTATTTACATCTTGAGAATTTTTTATAGTCTTTATATTTTCTATTACCCTATTTAAATCGTCGTAGCTTTTACTTACAATTGTCCCATCTGGAAATAAAATCTTTGATAAATTTCCATTTTTATCATACTCATAACTTTTATCTAATTTTATTGTAGATAAGTCTGTAGCATTATTCCCACTAATATCTCCTTTTATCGCAGATTGGCTTTCTTTTATTAGTTTGTTATTATTATTGTAAGTATAATCCTTGGCTATATATTGAGTTTCATTTTTGTATTCATATTCTCTAATTTTATTATAATCAGCATCATAAAAATAATCCTTTCTTCTTCCTTCGCTATCCTTTTCACTCAATATATTTCCCTTTAAATCTACCTCGTAGTTTTTAGTATAGTACTTAGTATCATCAGCATTATCATCTACTAAACTCAATCCTATCATCTCTTGAGTTTTATATCCATCTTTATTGTAAGAATTTTTCGTAAGCTTATATTTTATACTATCTCCCACCTTCGTAGAAGGCTCATAGCTTTTTATAATGTTTCCGTTTATGTCATAATAGTAATAAGATGAAGATTTATTTTCATTAGTCTTACAAATTAACTGTCCCTTACCATTATAAACATTTTTTATTTTGCTTCCATCACCATTTATATGCTCTACTATATTGGCTTTATGGTCGTATTTATTCGTAACTTGAGAGAAACTACTTTTCGAACTATATACTTTTTTATCTTGCACCACTTTTATATTCTCTCCAGGTGAATTCTCTATCCTATAAGTGCTTTCCTCTAGTATGCTATTAGTTCCGTTAGCTTCTTCCTTATATTCTATTCTTATAGGTCGATTTAAGCTGTCATAGGTATATACATGAATTGCTCCTAATGAATTCTTCTCCGTTAACTTATTTCCATATTTATCATAAGTATATTCTAATCTATTACCTAATGAATCTACTTCACTCTGCAATTTACCAGACTTATAAAATGCATATTGTTTAGATAATATTTGCTTTCCATATAAATTAGGTGAAATTTCACCTGTAATTCTATTGTATTTATCATAAACTTTAGTAGTAGTTTCTCCATTAGGGCTCTTAGTCGTTAAATTATTTCCCTTTTTATCATAAGTATAACTAGTGGTATTGCCTTTGTGGTCTTTTTCATTTATTTTATTTTGGTATTGGTCATAGGTTTTTATAGATGTATTTCCTAACTCATCTTTTTCTGTTATTACATTTCCATACACATCATAAGTATATTCTACTTGTCCACCTCCAGCATTAACAATTTTTTTTACTAATCCTTTAGTTTTCATTAAAGTAGTTGGTTCATAATACTCATAAGTTGTTATTGCAAATTTCTCTTTATCACTATTCTCTTCATATTCATCTGTACCATTTAGAGGCCTAATCTTTTTAAACAGCAATATTCCAGACTCATTGTACACATAAAAAGTTTTATTTCCTACTTCATCAATTTCTTTCACTACATTATTAAATTTATCGTATACATATTGCTTTCTTGATAAATCTGGTAGTATCTCTGTTATTATATTTCCTCTATTATCCCTTATATAGGTAGTTACATACCCAAATTTATCTTTAATACTTTTTTCTTCTCCTAGTATATTATTGTTGTCTTTATCAACCGAATAATCCGTAAGTGTTGTTAATCCATCCCTGTCTACTGTATTAGTTAAAAACAAATTATTATCATATATCATCTCTGTGAAGTTATTTAAGCTATCCCTTATTGTAAGTTTTCTATTTACATTATCATAAGTATAAACATAAGTATTTTCATTTTCATCTAATAATGAAGCTATCTTACCTTTATTATCGCCATCATTTATATAGGTTATTTTTTCTATTATATCCTTATCACGACTTATAACACTTAGCCTTCTAGAACTATCATATCCAAATATATCTTGAGCATTTCCTTCTACATCCGTAACAGAATTTAATTGAGAATTAGCATAATTAAATTTGATAATTCTTTCATTTTTATCACTTATTTTTTCTTGTATCTTATCAAGTAAATTATTAGAGTAATTAAAAATATATTCTCTACCACAATCATCATATATTCTTGATATTTTATTTGACTCATATTCAAAATATATTTTATTTCCTTCTTTACTACTTATCTCTAGTAGCATTCCTGACAAATTAAAGGTATACGCCCTTCCATCATTCTTTTTAACAATATAATTATTATATACTTGTTCTAATGTGTTTCTGCTATCTAAAGCTATAAATTTTTCATTTCCATCCTTTTGAAAGGAGCATATTTCTCCTCCAGGTAGTGCTACTATTTTTCCATCTGTATTTACATTAGGATGGTCATTTTTTATATCATTTATATAAGCTTCATAGTAAAAGTTCCATCCATACCCTAAGATTCCACTCTTATCATTTTTAGAACTATACGTTCTAGACAGTTCTATATCCTCTCCTGGACATTTAACAATCAAATCAGTATACTTTTTAGAATAATTGCCTGATCCAGGATTTACACCTTCTTTATATAAAGCCTTTTTTAAATTATAAGCATAATCCTTTAAAAGATTGTATGATTCTTGTGTTATTTTATCCTCATCAATACCTAGACTTAACCCCTTAATTTCTTCACTACTAAAAGGTTCAAAAGCAACTTCTTTAGAAATTTTATCTCCATACTTACTCCATGTGTCTTCATGTGTATATCCATATTCATCCATATATATTCCATAAGTAGATGGCCCATATATGTGACCCCAGTAATTATACTTTGCATCTATAGCATTTCCTTTGGAACATTCTACTCCAAATTGATTTCCCACTATATTATTATAATTTATAGTAACTGAAGGTTGACCTGTAATTCCAATTCCACACCCACTTGATTTAATATTACAATTTAATATATTAAATGCAATACTTCTATCTTCTCCATAAGCATCAATATTTATAGAACTATTATCCTCTATATTGGAATCATATATATTGGTAGAATCGTAAGAATCTATTCCTATGGTATTATTAGTTATATTACATTTGCTTATAGTAACTGTTGCACCAGAGTTATAAATTCCCACATGGTTATTTGTAATAGTTGATTTTATTAAACTACCACCATTTTTCATCTCTATACCATTTTGCGCATTTTTTATGGTACTTCCCGTTAATGATAAATTTCCTGTTATAGATTTTATACCACTATATTTTTTATTCTCTCCATTATCTACATAACAGTTACTTAAATTTAATTCTCCATAGGACTCAATGGTAGAAAGTTCTAATTTCTCGTTATTTATATTTAATGTCCTGCCTCCACGGTAGTATCTAGTATTTGTGGCTTTGTAGCTTGCATCCTTGCGTATATAAATAGAAAATCCCGTTTCACAATCATTAGGTAAAGTAATGTGAGATGTTGGATAATTACCGTCTGCTATTGAACTTATAATAACAGGATTATTGTCAATTCCATTAGTAACAAGTTCTCCTCTAATATCAAGAATTCCAAATAAAACCACCTTGCTTCCTTGATCTATAAACAATGATGTCCCTTTTTCAACTACAGTAATTCCATCAAAAATATACTTGTACTTTCCATCGCATATCTTTATACTTTTATTTATTACTCCTTGTAATACTATACCATCAACATTATTTCCTTCATCAATTGTATTAGATACATTATTGTCTTTAGAATTAATATCAGATATTAGTCTTCTTGTACCTTCACTATCATCATTTATGGAATTTAACTTTATAACTATTGGACCACCTTTAGTAAAAGATCCGTCAGTAAGAAATGTGTCTTGTCGATTTTTATTTGTGTTTTTCACGGTATTTTTTGAAATAATAATATTTGATAATTTATCGCAGCTTAACATTACACCTGAATTTGTATTTCCATCTAAAGTATTAGATGAGATAACTAATTGTTTATGCAAAGGTTCCTGTCCTGATCTATTTACTAATATTCCTACTTCATTTCCACCTATATACAAATTATTTATTATTTCTATTTTGTTTGATGGGTTGTATCCTGCTCCATCACATATCATTATTCCTATCCTATTTTCTTCTATTCTACTGTTAGATATTCTAACATTTCCTGTACCATCTACATTGGTAGCACTAGTCCAATTTTTTATAATGCAATTGTCGATTACAAGTGATTTTGCACTATTTGTATAAATAAAATCATTATTTCTAGATGTACTTGTAAAGTTAGAATTTTTTAAAGTTACTTCTCCCTTATTCTTTATAAAAGCTAAAGAATCATAGTTGGGTTTAGATATAGAATTACTATAAGAGATATTCAATTTACCAGTTTCCTGTATGTCAAATGTTCCGTACCCTCTATCATCAGATATACTAATAGGATTGGTGCTAGTTCCATCTAAACTTAGCCTTCCATTAATTAAAAATCCTGGATTTTTGGTCTTTGAATAATCAAATTTTATCTTTTTACCACTAGGTATTTTAATCTCAGTTCCCTGCGGTATCTCATAATTTTGATCAATAACTATCTCATTATTATTTATATTTAACTCACTAATTGGAGTCAAAGAGTATTGCTCTATATATATACCTGCTATAGGTTTCCTATTCACCTGGGATCCTGGAGGTTCCACTCCATTATATCCATATTCAGACCTATACATATCCTGATCTTTAGTAGATGAATATATTTTATATTTAACATTGTTTCCTAAACTATCTCCATCAAAACATACCCTAATAGATGTTATAACATCATTGTCTAAGCCAGCGCATTCACCCTCCTTTTTCCAATCTTGCCAACAGTTTTTTTCCTTTAAGTATACTTGATATTTTATTAATAACCCTTTAGGTTTGTTAGCTAAATTTATAACAAATTTATTTATAGGTTTATCTAATGGTCCATAATATTCATCCATATGATAATCAGACCATCTCTTTACTCCACCATTAAATTCCCCAAAGGTTTGTATTTTGATTTCTGGTTCGCCCTTGCATATCTCTGCATATATACCCATTAATGCTTTAATGTTAGGTTCACAATTAGGAATTTTATCACCATTACTTCCGTACTTTGATATATACTCTTTATCATCCCCCATAATTGCCTTGAAATTATATCTAATTAGATAACCATTAACCCCATCAATCTTAGTTCTGAAGTTAGTTATTGTTTTTCCTTCTTCTCCAGCCTCTTGCCCCTCTTCCTTCCATTCTTGCCAATCATTATTTTCTTTTATATACACTTGATATTTTATTGATAGCCCTTGAGGCTTTCTACTTGTTGTCATCTTTATCTTACTTACACCTGTCCTGTCTGCTCCAAAAAAACCATCTTTATCCTGATCTAAGTTGCTCCATTTCATCTGTCCATTATAGTTCCCATAGGTCTGTATATCAATTTTAGGCAATCCCTCTATTATTTCAAAGTTCATCGATGTTATTGGTTTCTTATTAATAGCTGGATTTACTGCCTCAGCTCCACTTTGAACATAATTAGAAATTAGAGGATTGCTCTCCCTATTGTCAGAAATAACATTATATCTAATATCATAATTTGTACCTTCTAGCCAAATTTTTATTGAAGTTATTGTTTTTCCTGCTTCTCCAGCTTCCTCTCCTTCCTTCTTTGTGTCCTGCCATGCTCCTGAATTAGAATCTTTATCAAAAACATAAGCTTGGTATTTTAGAGTAACACCTGAAGGAGATTTAATTTTTGATATCTTAAACTTTTCTATAGGTGAATCTTTTGGACCATATGATTCATCCTCCCATTTTTTCACTCCATTAAATGTGGCAAATACAGATGGTTTATATTGGATATCTTCTTGATTCTCTAAATTGGCAGTAGTGAATGCCCTTTGAATAAAGTTTAATTCTTTTTTTTGTATTTTTTGTGTACCTTCAATTTTTATACATTCCTCATTGCTCCACTTACTAAATCCACCCTCAACTTCTTCTCTTATTGCTACTGTTGTACCATCCAAATTAGAATATGCTGGATATACAAATTTATTGCTGTTTGTTTTGTATATATTATTACCAATCTTTACTTCATAACTACCTTTATTTCCTATAGGTAACCATTGAATATTAAGTTCCTTACCTTCCTTTTTTAATTTTATAATTTCAGGCTTTAAATCATTTTTTGCTTCCTCATCGTTTAAGACTAATTTATCCCCAGTATTTATACTTTCGGCTAATGCTATCGTTGGCACTATTGGTGATATTATATTAAAAATAAAAACCAACAATGTGAGCAAAGCTGTACTTCTAACCTTTTTCACTTCCATATCCCCCTTAAAAATTAATTCTCATGCCCAATATAATTTTAACAATTTATTTACTTTTTTTATAAATTATACTATATACTTTTATTTCTAGTCAATCTATTTTTTTACAATATATTGTGTAATTTTATTTATTCTCTTATAATCTTTTGTTCACGTTATATTATTTGTCATTTTTATTAATCCCTTCACTCTAAATAACCAAACAAAAATAGATAATTACTTTACCTCGCAATTGGGTAATTATTGTGTCAATAATGATTAATGTATCTACCTATATATTTTAGTTCTTCCTTTACTCAATTCTTCTAAAGTTTCCACTATCAATCCCACATAAAACCTTCACTACCTAGCTATGTCTCTGCTAGACACGTACAAAAAAGAGAAAGCCCTTAAGACTTCCTCAAATCTTATTATCAAGTGAAACTTAATTTCAGGTGGAATTTGGATTCACCTGAATGTTAGCTAAACTTATCTAGGTGCGTAGCTACTGTTATTTCCAACCTAAAAAGTATGGAGTGTTTCAGCAGGTAGACACCAGATAAAATTTAGCGTCTTTAAAATCCCTACTTATTTAAGTATTTTTTCTCGTACCTTCCATACATAATCAATGCCACAACTGTGAAAAACCCTGGTCCTGCTATCATTAGAAGGGTTGAAGATATATCTCCTCTTGTAGCAGGCTCTATGATGGTAAATACATTGGCAAAAAGTACTGTTAAAGTCACTATTACAGTTGCAGTTACTGATATTGCCCTTCCTTTATATACCTCAAAGGGTTTAGCAATGTTAGAATTTCTCTTGAACTTAGCAAATGCTCCAGATAAAAACATATAAGGCAGTGTCATAGCAACATTAGTCATCAGCACTAGTTTCTCAAAAAATTCTGCTGCTCCTTCCCCTCCAAAGGATACTAAAAGTATGAATAAAGCTACTATTATACATTGAACCCACATAGCATTTTTGGGCATGCCATTCTTTATTTCAGCTAAATTTCCTGGCCAAAGTTTTGGAGGAGGGCCTCCTATTAATTGCTTTAATGGAGAATAGGATAAGGTAAAAAAGGCTCCTGTTAAAGATAAAAACATAGATATTCCAACAAACATAGCTACACCTTTACCCATGTTTAAAGATACGGCTTCGGTAAGTCCTACGCTTTTTCCTAAGGTGTATCCTAAATTCTTCATCACAACATAAGCTACATTTCCTAGATGCACATCTTTAGTAGATAAGGATGCTCCCCAATTAGTAAATATCCCTATCAATATTACGCCTAAGGAATACCCTATAGATATTACAATAGCTGCTATAGCTAGTCCTTTAGGGAATACAACTTCTGGGTTTTCTGTTTGATCCACTAGTCCACCTACCGCTTCTATTCCTCCATAGGCAAAAATAGCAAAAACTAAAAAGGATAATGTAGCTATAGGGGTTATATATGCTGGATTAGGTGATTTTACAAAGCTTTCATATATTAATGGCTCTGCAACCTTTCCTCCATTTCCTATTAAAACTACTATAGCCCCTACTAAAAGCAATATGTTTAAAAGAGCTACAGCTGTTCCTCCTATAGAGGTTATCTTAGTTATCTGCTCTAAACCTTTGCTAGCCACAAAGGTAACTACTATAATCCATATTATTCCTAATACTCCTAAGGTTCTAGTAGAGTTCAATCCAAACAATCCCCAAGTAGCAGTTGTATCTGTACCATATATAGCATTAGAAAAAGGTATCCATATGGCGGAACATATATTAACCATCCATATTATATAGGAAGCATACCACATAAAAGTTCCTATAAAGGCGTATTTAGGCCCTACGGATTTTTCCATCCAGGAATATATCCCTCCCTTTTCATTTTTAAATGCAGCTCCATATTCTGCCATCATAAATGCATAAGGAATGAAAAATAAAATTGCAGACAAAATATACCAAGGCACTGCTGCATATCCCATAAGATAAAACCCCCTTGGTATATTTGCAAATCCAAAGACTGAAGTGAAAATCATTAAAATTAAAGCTGAAAGGGACATCTTCTTCCCTTCCAATGGCTCTTTAGACATAAAAAATTCCTCCTTTGCTTAATACTTTTTCCTCCTTTCTATATTGCCCATATTTTTTATAATAAATTACAAAAAAATCACTTAAATTTTCCTAGAAAATCTAAGTGATTTTTGTCTGATGTCTAACTGGTTTAGTACTTCATCATACTCAGTCTGGAGTTAATACCAACTATGACCCTATATAAGTGTAACTAATATAATCTTCATTTTCTTATTAAATCCATGTAAGAAATAAATGCCTGCTGCCCCATAAGTGGCTCTACATATTCTAGCATTTCATCCTTTATAAAATCATTTTCATAATCTATCCATTCCTTAGGCAGAAGCTTTGTATTGTTTGCCACCTTCTCTATTGGAATTGGTTTTATCTCATAATCATAAGGCTTATTACTAGTTCTTATGATTCCTGGCAATACTCCACTTAGTCCTTCATTAGCGAATTTCACTGCATATTGTCCCAATTGGTAGGCCTCCTCCAAATCCACTGAAGAAACCGAATGCATAGCACACCTTTGAAGAATTCCTAACTCTATGGACTTTACTCTTTTAGTTATTCCTGCTGTTAGTATCATATTTCTAAGTTTTTGTCCCACTCCACCTAACTGGGAATGACCAAATTTATCATGGCTAGCATTAGATGATGACATAGCTACAAACTCACCATTTTCATATCTTATTCCTTCAGAAACTACTATATAAAGCTTGTCTTTTTTCTCTAGTCCCTCATATATTCTGTGAAGGAACTTCATATCATCAAAATGGTTTTCTGGAACATATATATGATCTACTACCTGCTTTCCATCTATCTTTGCTGCCACAGCTGAAGCCGCTAACCACCCTGTCTCTCTTCCCATGGTTTCCATAATTATAACACTTTTATTATCATAAACATTATCATCTAAATAACTTTCCATTATACATGTATTAATGTACTTAGCCGCACTAGCAAATCCTGGAGTATGATCCATTACTTCCAAATCATTATCTATAGTTTTTGGTATACCTACTGCCCTAAAATCAATATTGTTTTCCTTTGCATACTGACTTAAGGTTTTTACTGTATCCATGGAGTCATTTCCACCTATATAGAAAAAAGCTCCTATTTCGTACTTATTAAATATATTAAATAATTTATCATATTGCTCCTTATCATCAGTACAACTTTTTAATTTATATCTGCAAGACCCTACAATAGCTGCAGGAGTATTTTTAATTTTTTTCCTCTCTTCTACAGATATATGTGAAATATCTACTATATTTTCTTCTAATATTCCTTGTATTCCATTGACTCCAGCTAAAACTTTATGGTACTTTTTGCTAGCTAATGCCTCAGCTAAAACTCCCATTAAGCTTCCATTAATAACAGAAGTAGGCCCCCCTGATTGAGCTATAATACAATTCATTTTTCATTCTCCTTTTATACTGCACTAATTTTATTCTTTATGGTATTTACTAAATACCAAGATAATTTTACCACAGTTTACCCTGAATTTCCTCTTTTTTTATTTCAATGATATTAATAAATATGAAGGATGACTTTAGCTAATAAGTGCAAAGTCATCCCTCATATTTATCTGACTAACAGTTTGGATAAAGTCTAAATTAAGTTTTACTTGATACTTTAAATGAAAATTTCTATTTATATTTGAAATAATCTCCTTCAATTATCTTATTTCCTATATATATAGCCTTTTTCATATGTTCCTCTTCCTCTTTAGAAGGTGGAGTACCAACTATTTCCCCATAATTTAATACAGTGAAATTCCTCTTAGTATTTAATAAATTTCTACCCATAACGGAATGTATATATTTTTCTTTATCTATACCTAAGGTATATAAAACTGTAGGTAGTATATCTACCTGACCACCTATGGTCTCTATTGTTTCTCCTTTAATATAGGGATTGTATATTATAAATGGAACTTTTTTATCCTGCACCTTCCACTGTGGTTTTATTCCTTCAATTGCATCTACCTTGTCTTGATAAAATTTATGTGGCCCTGCATGATCTCCATATATAACTAATACTGTGTCCTTCATAACCTTATTATCTTCAAGATATTTAACTAAGTTAGCTATTTCTTTATCTACATAATTTATACTTTGGAAATAGCTTCCTAATATATTTTTATCAAATTCCTTATCTAACTTTAGCCCCTTCTTTTCCTCTGGAACCTCAAAGGGACCGTGACTAGTCAAGGTAGCAGCATGAAGTAAAAATGGTGTTTCTTCTCCCTTTATCTTTTCTACAGTCTGCTTGTAAAAGGATCCATCAGATAAAGATGGTCCAACTATTTCATCAATGACATAATCTTTTTCATCATAGGTCT